>NZ_JBVHQD010000067.1:0-1022 GCF_055567595.1 Streptomyces sp. NPDC026515 | reverse complement strand
ATGTCCAAGGCCGAACACCAGGACGCCGCCGTACTGTCCGACGACGAGCTGCGCACCCTGGACGCGCACTGGCGGGCCGCCAACTACCTGGCGGCGGGCCAGATCTACCTGATGGCCAACCCGCTGCTGACCGAGCCGCTGCGGCCGGAGCACATCAAGCCGAGGCTGCTGGGCCACTGGGGTACCTCACCTGGTCTGAACCTTGTGTACACCCACCTGAACCGGGTGATCAAAGCCCGCGGGCTGGACGCGCTGTGCGTGTGGGGGCCGGGGCACGGCGGCCCGTCCGTGCTGGCCAACTCCTGGCTGGAGGGCAGTTACAGCGAGACCTACCCGGACGTCTCGCGGGACGGGGCGGGGATGGGGCGGCTGTTCCGGCAGTTCTCGTTCCCCGGCGGGGTGCCCAGCCATGTGGCGCCGGAGACGCCGGGCTCGATCCACGAGGGCGGCGAGCTGGGATATTCGCTGTCCCACGCCTATGGCGCCGCCTTCGACAACCCGGGTCTGCTGGTCGCCTGTGTGGTCGGTGACGGTGAGGCGGAGACCGGGCCGCTGGCCGCCGCGTGGCACTCGAACAAGTTCCTCGACCCGGTCAACGACGGCGCGGTCCTGCCGATCCTGCATCTCAACGGCTACAAGATCGCCAATCCGACGGTCCTGGCCCGCCTGCCCGAGGCCGAGCTCGACTCGCTGCTGCGCGGCTACGGGCACGACCCGATCCACGTCACGGGTGACGACCCGATGCAGGTGCACCGGGCCATGGCGGCGGCGCTGGACGACGCGCTGGACCGGATCGCGATCATGCAGCGCTCGGCACGCGAGGACGGTGTCACCGAGCGTGTGCACTGGCCGGTGATCGTGCTGCGCACGCCGAAGGGGTGGACCGGTCCGGCCATGGTGGACGGGGTACCCGTGGAGGGCACCTGGCGCGCCCACCAGGTGCCGCTGGCCGGCGTCCGGGAGAACCCCGCCCACCTGCGGCAGCTGGAGGCATGGCTGCGCTCCTACCGGCCCGAGGAGCT
>NZ_JBVHQD010000066.1:0-1023 GCF_055567595.1 Streptomyces sp. NPDC026515 | reverse complement strand
ACATGTCGGTCAACGACCCGATCACCCCTGAGCCGTTCCTTCAGCTGGGCCTCGGCTTCATGGCTTCCAAGACCCTTCTCAGCGCGGTGGAGCTGGGAGTCTTCACCGTGCTGGCCGACGGCGGCCGCGACCGGGAGTCGCTCGCCTCCGAGGTGGGTCTGCACTCCCGGTCCGCCGCGGACTTCCTCGACGCCCTGGTCTCGCTCGGGGTGCTGACCCGTGACGAGACCGGCGTCTACGCCAACACCCCCGCCGCGGACCTGTTCCTGGACCGCGCCAAGCCGTCGTACGTGGGCGGCATCCTGGAGATGGCCAACACCCGGCTCTTCGGCTTCTGGAACAACCTCACCGACGCGCTGCGCACCGGCACCCTCCAGAACGAAGTCGCGCACAGCGGCGCCCCGTTCTTCGCCACCCTCAGCCAGGACCCGGCCGCCTGGCGGAACTTCCTCAACGGCATGAACGGCGTCAGCACCCCGCTGGCCGCCGCCCTCGCCGCCGACTTCGACTGGACCGGCCGCCGCCACGTCGTCGACCTGGGCGGCGCCCTCGGCGCCGTACCCGCAGCCGTCCTGCGCGCCAACCCGGACATCACCGGCGCCGTCTTCGAACTGCCCCCCGTGCAGCCGGTGTTCGAGGAGTTCGCCGCCGCCCACGGCCTGACCGACCGCCTCGCCTTCCACGGCGGGGACTTCTTCGCCGACCCGCTGCCCGCCGCCGACGTCTACGTCATGGGACAGATCCTCCACGACTGGAACCTGGAACAGCGCCGGCTCCTGCTCAAGAAGGCCTACGACAGCCTGCCCGAGGGCGGCACCCTCATCGTCTACGACGCCATGATCGACGACGAGCGCCGCCGCAACACCTACGGCCTGATGCTCTCGCTCAACATGCTCATCGACACCGAGGGCGGATCCGAGTACACCGTCGCCGACGCCACCCAGTGGCTCCAGGACACCGGCTTCGCCAAGGTCGAGGCCCGCCCCCTCATCGGCGGCTACACCGCCGTCTACGCCACCAAGT
>NZ_JBVHQD010000065.1:0-1049 GCF_055567595.1 Streptomyces sp. NPDC026515 | reverse complement strand
AGTCTGCGGGCCGTCGACTGGGCGGCCGACGAGGCCGCCCTGCGCGGGGCACCGCTCCGGCTCGTGTACGCCTCTCTCTGGGAGCGGTACGAGGGTTCCTCACTGGCCAAGGACCTGGGCAAGCCGTCGGAGCAGGTCATGGCCGAGGACATCGTCCGGACCGCCGCACGGCGGGCGCACCTGCGCCAGACCGGTGTCAAGATCTCCACCGAGGTGTTGCCCGAGGAACCCGAGTACGCGCTGGTGCACGAGAGCCGCACCGCCTCCGCCCTGGTGCTCGGCACCCGTGGGCGCGGTGGTTTCGTCGAGATGCTGCTCGGCTCGGTCAGCCTGGCCGTCGCCGCCCAGGCGGCCTGCCCGGTGATCGTGCTGCGCGGCAGTCACGACAACCAGGTCCGCGCAGAAGACCGCGGCCGCGTCGTCCTGGGCGTCGGTGAGCACGGGACGGATTCCGCCGCCCTGCGCTTCGCCGTCCAGGAGGCGAGGCTGCGCGGCGCGACCCTGGAGGCCGTACGGGCCTGGCGGTGCCCCGCCTACGAGACCACCGACCACCCCCTGCTCGCCGGTGAACCCGCGCGGCTGCACGAACAGCATGCCGCCGAGGTCCTGGCGGAGGCCTTGAAGGACGCACCCGCCGATGTGAAGGTGCGTTCGCGTACGGTCGAGAGTCCGGCCCGCCGAGTGCTCCTGGCCGCTTCCGACGAGGCCGACCTGCTGGTGGTGGGTGCCCGGCGCAACCCGGAACACCTCGGACTCCAACTGGGGCGCGTCGCACACGCGGTGCTGCACCACTCCGCCTGCCCGGTGGCCGTCGTACCCGAACAGGCCTGAGCGCCATGACCGGGCGGCCCTGCCGTCCTCTCGCCGACCGTGCTGCTTCGGCCACCCGCTGAACTCCTCCTCCGCCAGGGCCCCTTGGCGGCTTACGCAACGACGACTTCCGGAGTGTCATCCATGTCCAAGGCCGAACACCAGGACGCCGCCGTACTGTCCGACGACGAGCTGCGCACCCTGGACGCGCACTGGCGGGCCGCCAACTACCTGGCGGC
>NZ_JBVHQD010000064.1:0-1058 GCF_055567595.1 Streptomyces sp. NPDC026515 | reverse complement strand
GCCGCCAGGTAGTTGGCGGCCCGCCAGTGCGCGTCCAGGGTGCGCAGCTCGTCGTCGGACAGTACGGCGGCGTCCTGGTGTTCGGCCTTGGACATCGGGATGGCTCCATGGGTAGGTCGTCGGGCGGTGGATGCGGCACGGTCGTGGAAAGGCGGCGAAAGCACGATCAGGGGGCGGCCGCAGGCCGGCCTCCGATCAGCCGGTCACGTCCGTTCGGGTACGACGGCGACCGGGCACGCCGCGTGGTGCAGGAGTCCGTGGGCCACCCGGCCGAGCTGCAGACCGAGGTGCCCGGTGTCGCGCCGGGCGCCGACGACCAGCAGGTCGGCGGTGTAGGAGGCGGCCAGCAGCACCTGGCGGGCGGGGCCCTCGACGGTCCGCCGGTGCACGCGCGCCTGCTGCTGCTCCGGTACGTCGCGCAGCGCCTCCTCCAGGGTGTCCAAGGCCTCCCGCTCGTGCGGCCGCGCGGGTTTCCCGGACAGCTGGGGGTTCCCTCGGGCGAAGTCCGGGGGTAGGTGGTCGGTGCTCTCGTGTGCCGGAGCCCGCCAGGCCCGTACGGCGTCCACCTCGACGCCGCGCAAGCCGGCTTCCCGGAGGGCGAAGCCCACGACCTCCTTGCCCCCGACGCCGATCACGATGCGGCCGCCGGACCCGGCACGGACCTGGTTGTCGTGGCTGCCCCGAAGCACGATCACCGGGCAGAGGGCGCGGGCGGCGACGGCCAGGCCCACCGATCCGAGCAGCATCTCGACGAATCCGCTGCGTCCCCGGGAGCCCAGCACCACCGCGGCGGCCTCCCGGCTCTCCCGCACCAGCGCGTACTCGGGCTCCTCCGGTACGACGTCGGTGGTGACCTTCAGACCGGGCTGCCGGTGGTGTGCCCGCCGGGCGGCGATGTCGACGACATCCTCGGCGGTCAAACGGTCGGACGGCTTGGTGACGAGGTCCTCGGCGAGCGACTCGCCCTCGTACCGCTCCCAGAGAGAGGCGTACACGAGCCGGAGCGGTGCCCCGCGCAGGGCGGCCTCGTCGGCCGCCCAGTCGACGGCCCGCAGACT
>NZ_JBVHQD010000063.1:0-1060 GCF_055567595.1 Streptomyces sp. NPDC026515 | reverse complement strand
GGGCTGTGTCACACCGACATCCATGCCGCGCGCGGGGACTGGCCCGTCAAGCCGAACCCGCCGTTCGTGCCGGGGCACGAGGGCGTGGGTGTCGTGGAGGAACTCGGCGCGGGCGTCACCCACCTGGCGGTGGGGCAGCGGGTTGCCGTGCCGTGGCTGGGCCGGGCCTGCGGGCGGTGCGAGCACTGCCTGTCCGGCTGGGAGACCCTGTGCGAGCAGCAGGTCAACACCGGGTACGGCTGCGACGGCGGGTACGCCGAGAAGATGCTTGCCTGGGCTGATTTCGCCCAGCCCGTGCCCGATGGCGTCTGCGCGGTCGATGCCGCCCCGCTGACCTGCGCCGGTGTGACGACGTACAAGGCGCTCAAGGTCGCCGGGGTCCGGCCCACGCAGCTCGTCGCGATCTCCGGGATCGGCGGGCTGGGTCATCTGGCGGTGCAGTACGCGAAGATCGCCGGTGCTGCGGTGGCGGCCGTCGACGTCACCGACGAGAAGCTCGAACTCGCCGCGGAACTCGGGGCCGATCTTGTCATCGACGCCCGCAAGGACGACGTCGGCGAGGTTCTCAGGCGGCACGGCGGCGCGCACGCGGCGATCGCTCTCGCGGTGAACGACGCCGCTTTCGAGGCCGTCAATTCGGGTTTGCGGCGCGGTGGCAGGCTGGTGATGGTCGCGCTGCCCGCGCGTGGCACGGTCCGGGTTCCGATCTTCGACACCGTTCTGAACGGCACGAGCGTGATCGGTTCCATCGTCGGCACTCGCCAGGACCTCGCCGAGGTGTTCCAGCTGCACGCGGCCGGACGGACCCGGGTGATCTGCGAGACCCGGCCGCTGATGTCCGTGAACGAGTCCATGGACGAGGTGTTGCGCGGCGAGGTCAAGGCCCGGATCGTCTTCGACATGAGCGCGGGGCGGTGAGCACGGTGGACCTTCCTCTCGTCGTCGGTGTCGACGGCTCCGAGTCCAGTCTGCGGGCCGTCGACTGGGCGGCCGACGAGGCCGCCCTGCGCGGGGCACCGCTCCGGCTCGTGTACGCCTCTCTCTGGGAGCGGTACGAGGG
>NZ_JBVHQD010000062.1:0-1201 GCF_055567595.1 Streptomyces sp. NPDC026515 | reverse complement strand
GGTCTGGGTGAGTGTAGAGGGCTGATGACCGGCCTGTGATCTCTTTCCCGGGCCGCCCCTCGATCGTGTGCAGCCGCCGCTGATAGTGGCAGCGGCGAGCGACCGCTTGGCGTCGTCTGCGCCAGTGTGACCATCTCAGTGCGCGTGCACTGATGAGGGGCTGGTGAGCGGCGAGGGGTGAGTGGCCAGTTGCCAGGAGCCGCCGAACTTCTGCCACGGTGAGAGGCGCAAGGCAGGAACCGTTTCTGCTGCCCCTTTTGCCGCGGCGTCGGCGGCCATGGCGGCCAGGAACGCATGCGCCAGTATGGCCAGCGTGATGTGCCGCATCCAGCCGGTATAGCGGCGGACTTCGTACTGGTCGAGGCCGCACTCGTTCTTCGCGGCCTGGAAGGCTTCCTCGATGGCCCAGCGCGTCCCGGCGACGCGGACCAGACGCTCGACCGTGGTGCCGAGCGGTGCGTAACAGAGGTAGTAGGCGATCTCCTCGGGCTTGCTGATGCTGCGGCGGGCCAGTGCCCACCGCTGGTGGGTGGGCATCTCGCCGTCGAAGTCCTCGATGGAGGTGATCTGCAGGGCGGCCCAGTGGTAGAAGCGCGGGCCCTTGGCGCCGTCACCGCACGAACGTTGCTCCCACGCTTCCTCGGGTGCCTGGGAGAAGAGGTGGTCGATGCGTCCGAAGTGGGGCACCTGCTGAGACTTGGGGACCGCGAGCACATAGCCCAGGCCGGTCTCCTCCAGCATGCGGCGCAGCCGCCACTCCTGGCCGTAGGCGGCGTCCGCGGTCACCCAGGCGATCGGCAGCGGCGAGGCGATCGCCCGCAGCACCATGGCCTTGGCCAGGTCGGGTTTGGTGGCGAAGGTCCGCTCGTTGGGGATGTGCGCGGCGCGGCATCGGTCGCGGTCGTCGGTCCAGGACTTGGGCAGGTACAACTCGCGGTCGACCAGGGCGCGTCCGCGGGTGGTGGCGTAGGCGGCGAACACGCCGATCTGGCAGTTCTCGGTGCGGCCGGCGGTGCCGGAGTATTGGCGCTGCACACCGGCCGAGGTGGTGCCCTTCTTGAGGAAGCCGGTGTCGTCGAGGATGAGGATTCCGTCGGGCTCGCCGAGCCGTTCGGCTACGTAGTGCTGGAGGTCGTCGCGGAGTTCGTCGGCGTCCCAGCGTGCGCCGTTAAGGAGCCGCTGGAGACGGTCGGGTGTGCGG
>NZ_JBVHQD010000061.1:0-1354 GCF_055567595.1 Streptomyces sp. NPDC026515 | reverse complement strand
GACTCCGAGAAGTACCAGCTCAAACCCCGCGACTGGACACGCGCCGACACCGAGGGCATCGCCCCCCTCATCACCCGCCTCAACACCGTCCGGCGCCGGCATCCCGCGCTCCAGCAGCTGCGCAGCCTCAGCTTCCACTCCACGGACAACGACTCCGTCATCGCGTACAGCAAGCGCGCCGGGGCTGACACGGTCCTGGTGGTCGTCAACCTCGACCCCCACCACACCCAGGAGGCCACGGTCTCGTTGGACATGCCGCAACTCGGCCTGGACAGCAGCTCCGCCCTGTCCGTGCGGGACGAACTGACAGGCGAGACCTACTCATGGGGCAGGACCAACTACGTGCGTCTGACACCCGGCCAGGCGCCGGCACATGTGCTCCAGGTAGGGCGACCCACACCTGCGAACGGAGGGCCCAGCGCGTCATGACTGTCAACGACCCCGTCCCGGACACCTTCGAGGACACTCCCGCAAAGGACCGGGACCCGGACTGGTTCAAACGCGCCGTCTTCTACGAGGTCCTGGTGCGCTCCTTCCAGGACAGCAACGGTGACGGCATCGGCGACCTGAAGGGTCTGACCGCGAAGCTCGACTACCTCCAGTGGCTCGGTGTCGACTGTCTCTGGCTCCCCCCGTTCTTCAAGTCCCCGCTGCGGGACGGCGGTTACGACGTCTCGGACTACACCGCCGTACTCCCCGAATTCGGTGACCTCGCCGACTTCGTCGAGTTCGTCGACGCCGCACACCAGCGCGGTATGCGCGTGATCATCGACTTCGTCGTCAACCACACCAGCGACCAGCACCCGTGGTTCCAGGAGTCGCGCAAGGACCCCGACGGACCCTACGGCGACTACTACATGTGGGCCGACGACGACAAGCAGTACCAGGACGCGCGGATCATCTTCGTCGACACCGAAGTCTCCAACTGGACCTTCGATCCGGTGCGCGGTCAGTACTTCTTCCACCGCTTCTTCTCCCACCAGCCCGACCTCAACTACGAGAACCCCGCCGTCCAGGAGGAGGTCCTGGCCGCGCTGAGGTTCTGGCTGGATCTGGGCATCGACGGCTTCCGGCTGGACGCGGTGCCCTACCTGTACGCGGAAGAGGGAACCAACTGCGAGAACCTGCCGGCCTCCCACGAGTTCCTGAAGCGGGTCAGGCGCGAGATCGACGCGATGTACCCGGACACCGTGCTGCTGGCCGAGGCGAACCAGTGGCCCGAGGACGTGGTCGACTACTTCGGCGACTACGAAAAGGGGGGCGACGAGTGCCACATGGCGTTCCACTTCCCGGTGATGCCGCGGATCTTCATGGCGGTACGCCGTGAGTCCCGCTACCCGGTCTCGGAGATCCT
>NZ_JBVHQD010000060.1:0-1469 GCF_055567595.1 Streptomyces sp. NPDC026515 | reverse complement strand
TCCTGCAAGAGGGCCGCTGGCCTCCGGGCCCGGCATGGCTGTTCCCCCCTGTCGAACAGATGACCTGGGGGGTGGTGCCACCGGGCCCGAGAGGCGCCGTTGGAGACGCTGATGAGAGGTCCGACTACCGCCCCGCCGAGCGCAATGCCCGGCACCTGGTGGGCGGCAGGTCTGCATAACGTGGATGCGCGCACGACGCCAACGCCCCGGCCAGCACCGCACAACCCCGTTCGGGAGGACGGCGTGAACGACAACGACGAGATAGGCGTCTTCCTGGGCCTGGACGTCGGCAAGAGCCACCACCACGGCCACGGACTCACCCCGGCGGGCAAGAAAGTCCTCGACAAGCAGCTGCCCAACACCGAGCCGAAACTGCGCGACATCTTCGAGAAGCTGAAGTCCAAGTTCGGCACCGTCCTGGTGATCGTGGACCAGCCCGCCTCGATCGGCGCCCTCCCGCTGGCGGTGGCCCGCGACACCGGCTGCACCGTCGCCTACCTGCCCGGCCTGTCCATGCGGCGGATCGCCGACCTCTACCCGGGCGAGGCGAAGACCGACGCCCGCGACGCGGCCGTGATCGCCGACGCGGCCCGCACCATGCCGCACACCCTGCGCTCGCTGGAACTCACCGACGAGATCACCGCTGAGCTCACCGTCCTCGTCGGCTTCGACCAGGACCTGGCCGCCGAGGCCACCCGCACCAGCAACCGGATCCGCGGCCTGCTCACCCAGTTCCACCCGTCCCTGGAACGCGTCCTCGGCCCCCGGCTCGACCACCAGGCCGTCACCTGGCTCCTCGAACGCTACGGATCCCCGGCCGCCCTGCGAAAAGCCGGACGCCGCAAACTCGTCGAGGTGATCCGGCCCAAGGCCCCGCGCATGGCCACACGGCTGATCGACGACGTCTTCGAGGCACTCGACGAGCAGACCGTCGTCGTCCCGGGCACCGGCACCCTCGACATCGTCATCCCCTCCCTGGCCCGCTCGCTCGGCGCCGTCCACGAACAACGCCGGGCCACAGAAGCCCAGATCAGCGCCCTGCTGGAGGCACACCCTCTTTCCAAGGTCCTGACGTCGCTGCCCGGCGTCGGCGTCAGGACCGCCGCCACCCTCCTGGTCACCGTTGGCGACGGCACCGGCTTCCCCACCGCCGCCCACCTCGCCTCCTACGCCGGCCTCGCGCCGACCACGAGGTCATCCGGGACCTCGATCCACGGCGAACACGCACCACGCGGCGGCAACCGCGTCCTGAAACGCGCGATGTTCCTGTCCGCATTCGCCGCCCTGCACGACCCCGCCTCCCGCACTTACTACGACAAATGCCGGGCGCGCGGGAAGACCCACACCCAGGCCCTTCTCCGCCTCGCACGCCACCGCATCAGCGTGCTCTTCGCGATGCTCCGCGACGGCGCCTTCTACGAACCCCGAACCCCACGCCTCGCTTGACGAAAGACATAGAGGCACCCCCC
>NZ_JBVHQD010000059.1:0-1719 GCF_055567595.1 Streptomyces sp. NPDC026515 | reverse complement strand
CCTAGAAGGTCGATGAAGATCTTGGTGAGGGGTTGTCCGGCCGTCAGGCCGGATACCCCCTGCGGTCATGCACCGGTCGGGGCGATGTGCCAGGTGCCCCTGGTGTGGGTGAGCCCGAGGTTGATCAGCCGGCGGAGGTTGAGGGCGGCGGCTCGGGTGTGGAGCCAGGTGTTGTTCTTGATGGTGCCGCGGTAGCGCAGGCGCCGGTTGCCGTGCTGGACGAGCCAGGCGACGGCGCGTTCGACCGGTGGCCGCCAGCGGCGGTAGTCGGCCTGCCAGCCGGGGTCGGTGGCGGCCTGGTCGCGGGCGGCTGTGTGGAGGTCGTGGTGCGGGCGGATGGTCAGGACGCGTCCGGCCCTTGCTTTGGTGCACCGCTCACGCAGGCGGCATCCGGTGCACAAGCTCCCGAAAACGGCTTTGCGCTGGTGGTATTGCCCGCCGGGGTCGGACAGGGCCACGGTGTGTCCGGCCGGGCAGGTCACGACGGCCGCTGTGGTGTCGATGGCGAAGTCGTCGAGGGTGAAGCCGCCGGGGACCGCAGGCCGCAGCGGGGCGGCCTTGATGAACAGCCGGTGCCCGGCCTCGTGGAGGGCCTGGCGGACATCGCCGGCGGAGTAGGCGGTGTCACCGAAGACGTCCAGCTGGTTGTCCTCGTCGGCGAGCAGCTCAAGACCCACGGCGGCCTCGTGGTGCTCGGGCCCGGCGCCGGGCCGCAGAGCAACGGCGGTGTATAAGCCGGTCTCGGGCTCGACGGCCAGGTGCGCCTTGAAGCCGTCCTGCTGGTGGCTGCGGGTCTTGTGGACGTGGCGTGCTTCGGGATCGACGGTGGAGACCATCCGGTTCGGAGCGGTGCCCCGGGTGATGCGCCAGCGTCCGTCACGCCCGTCGGAGTCCTCGGCGGGCTCGACGTCCTGGCCGGCGACCAGGGCCAGGATGCCCACCGCGTTCGCGGCTTTCTCACCGAGTTGCTGGTCGGGCAGGTGGCCCAGCAGCCGCAGGGCGTCTGTGACCAGCGCGTCGACCAGTCCGGCGCGGGCCTGCTCGTCGTTCCAGGCGATGCGGGGCTTGCCCGGGTCGGTGTAGTCGTGCGCGCTGCACTGGGCAGCGACGACCGCGTCGGCGCCGGGGACCTCGCGGATCACCGCCCGGACGGCGGCGATGATCTGGGTGACGGTGTCCTGGGTGGCGACCGCGTCGTCCAGCACGGTGGAGTCCAGCGCCCGGCGGTGCTTGCCCTTGAGTACGCCGGTGGCCTGCACGACCTCGCGCACGGCGTCGAAGACGCGGTTCGGGCGGGCGGAACGGGCCAGCCGGCGGCGGAAGTAGGCCAGCAGCGACGGGTCGAAGGCCATGTCGTTGAGGCCGAGCCCGCATGCGGCCTTCCACCGCAAATCGCACCGCAGTTCCTGGACCGTCTCGAAGTCCGACAGCCCGTGCAGGGCCTGCAAGGTGATCGCGGCGGCCAGGATCTGCGGCGGCATGCTCGGCCGTCCGTTCGCCGACGGATACATGTCCGCGAACATCTCAGCCCGGAACAGCTCACCGCGGTGCCCGGCCAGGAACGCGAACACACTCCCGGCCGGGATCAGATCCCGGCACGTCTCCCACACGTCCGGCCCGACCATCTCGCCGACCCACTCACCCATCGCCACAACACGAGTCTGGCCCTGCCGCTCACGCGGCAGGGCCAGAACCCCAAGATCTTCATCAGCCTTCTAG
>NZ_JBVHQD010000058.1:0-1799 GCF_055567595.1 Streptomyces sp. NPDC026515 | reverse complement strand
CGGATGCTGTTGGTTAATCCGGGGCCTGGCGTGACGTCGGCCTTCAAGACCTGGTTGTGGTCTTGAAGGCCGACGTTGTCGTATGGGGTGGGTGCGGATGTCGATGCAGCCGAAGGGGTCTGGGGAGATCCCGGCGGAGACGGTGCGGGTGGCGCGGGCCGCGTTCCCGAAGGGGGGCCTGGCGATCCGGGTGCGGGACGAGCTGGGGCCGTTGTTCACGGACGAGGAGTTCGCGGACTTGTTCCCGCAACGGGGCAGGCCTGCCTGGTCACCGGCCCGGCTCGGGCTGGTCCTGGTGTTGCAGTTCCTCGAAGGACTTACCGATCGGCAGGCCGCGGAGGCGGTCCGGGCCAGGATCGACTTCAAGTACGCACTCGGTCTTCGGCTGGAGGATCCGGGGTTCGACTTCTCGGTGCTGTCGGAGTTCCGGGACCGTTTGGTGGAGGCGGATGCCGGGCGGCGGGTGCTGGACGGCATCCTGGTCGCGGCCCGGGAGAAGGGCCTGCTCAAGACGGCGGGCCGGGCCCGCACCGACGCCACGCATGTGCTGTCGTCGGTGCGGGAGCTGTCCTGGCTGGAGATGGTGGCCGAGACCCTGCGCTCGGCGCTCAACGCACTTGCCCAGGCTGCCCCCAACTGGCTGGTGGGTGTCGCGGAGCCGGACTGGTTCAGGCACTACGCCACCAGGGCCGAGGACTCCCGCTTCCCCAAGGCCCGTGCCAAGCGTGATGAGGTGGGCTTGCGGGTCGGTCGTGACGGGATGCTTCTGCTTGAGGCGGTCTTCGCCTCTGACGCGCCGCACGGCCTGGGGACCCTGACGGAGGTGGAGACCTTACGGCAGATGTGGGTCCAGCACTTCCACCTGGTGGAGGGCGAGGTGAGGCGGCGGGACCCAAAAGACCGCCCGCCGGGCGCGTTGCGCCTGGTCACCCCCTATGACACCGAGGCCCGGGGCAGCGTCAAACGGGACATCGCGTGGGATGGATACAAGGTCCATCTGACCGAGACCTGCGAGCCGGATGCCCCGAATCTGATCACGAACGTGGCCACCACCCTCGCCACCGTCCACGACAGCGTGGCGGTCCCCGGGATCCATGGCGCGCTGGCCGAACGGGACTGCCTGCCCGGTGAGCACTGGGTCGATGCCGGATATCCCACCGCCGGCCAGGTCGTGACCGCCCGACGGGAGCACGGCGTCGTCCTGCACGGGCCGATGGCCGCCAACACCGCCGCGTCGGCCGACGGCCCTTTCGGGCAGGACGCCTTCACCATCGACTGGGACCGTGAGCGGGTGACCTGCCCGAACGGCGTCGTCAGTACGCAGTGGGCCGAGCGGCGTTCCCAGCAGGGCCTGCCCGTGATCCGGGTCCGCTTCAGCCCGGCCGACTGCCGTCCCTGCCCTCAGCTGCGCAACTGCGTCAACTCACCCTCGCCACGCCGCCGCGAGCTCAACCTCCGGCAGGGCCGCGCCGAACACGAAATCGTCCGCACGGCCCGAGCCGAGCAGCGAACCGATGCCTGGAAAGAGCGGTACAAGATCCGTGCCGGCGTCGAGGGCACCATCTCCCAGGCCGTCGGGCGCTGCGGCCTGCGCAGATCCCGCTACCGAGGCCTCGCGAAGACCAGTCTCCAGCACCAGCTGACCAGCGCCGCGATCAATCTCGCCCGCATCGACGCCCACCTCACCGGCCAACCACGAGCCCACACCCGTACCAGCCACTTCGCACGACTTCGCCCCGCCGACCAGACGATCGGCGGGGCGAAGAAGGCGTAAGGCCCCGGATTAACCAACAGCATCC
>NZ_JBVHQD010000057.1:0-1838 GCF_055567595.1 Streptomyces sp. NPDC026515 | reverse complement strand
CGCCGACGCCACCCAGTGGCTCCAGGACACCGGCTTCGCCAAGGTCGAGGCCCGCCCCCTCATCGGCGGCTACACCGCCGTCTACGCCACCAAGTAGCAGCGCTCGGGCCCGCCGCCAGGTAGGCGGCCCGGAATGCCGCTCCGGCGCCGTCGACCAGCGAAGAGACAGACCGTTCTATGCTGACGACATGTCGAAGGCACAAGACGCGTCCGTACCGATTCGCCCCTCCCCGGCACGTGAGCGACTTCTGCGCACCGCGAGCCGGCTCTTCTACGGCGAGGGCATCCGCGGGGTCGGGGTGGATCGTGTCATGGCGGAGGCCGACGTGGCGCGCGGCACCTTCTACCGGCATTTCGACGGCAAGGACGACCTTGTGCGCGCCTACCTGGAGGCGACCGACCACCAGATCCGGGAGCGCGTCACCGCGGCGGCCCAGGAGATCACCTCTCCCGCGGACTTCCTCCTCGCGGTGGCGTCCGGCATCGGCACCGAGGTGTGCGGGCCGGGATTCCGGGGCTGTCCGTTCATCAATGCCGCGGCCGAGTACCCGGATTCCGCGAGCACGGTCCATCAAGCCGTACTTGAGCACCGCGCCTGGTTCCGTGACGTCCTGCGGGACGCCTTCCAGCGCCTCGGTGCGGCCGACCCCGGGCAATCGGCCGACTCGATGGTGGCGTTGCGCGACGGTGCGATGGTGGCCGGCTACCTCGGCGACGCCCGGACCGCCTGCGCGGTCCTGGTGCGCGGAGTCACCCATCTGGTCACCGTGCCCTGAAAACAAGAGAAGCCCCGCCCGAAAGGGCGGGGCTTTTCCTGTCGGAGCCCCCAAACGGAATCGAACCGTTGACCTTCTCCTTACCATGGAGACGCTCTGCCGACTGAGCTATAGGGGCCTGTTGCCTTTTCGGAGATTCCCCCTCGGCAACGGAATAGATCATACCCCGAACAGACCCGGGTTCCCAAACCCGTTCAGAAGGCGGGCTGGAGCAGTCCACCGAGTGCGTTGCAGGCGGAGACGATCCGCTGCATCTCCCGCTTCGTCAATGCGGCGTCCACGGGCAGCGACAGCGTGCCGTCCGCCGCCAGCTCGGTCTCCGGCAGCGAGACGCAACGCCGGAATTCCGGCAAGCGGTGCACCGGCGTCTTCACCGGTACCCGGCAGTCAACTCCCTTGCCCCGCAGCGCCCGCGCGAAGGCGTCCCGGTCGGGGCGGCCGTTCCCCGGCACCCGCACGACGTACTGCTGGTAGGTGTGCCCGTCGCCACCGTCCGGCGTCCGCACGCCTCGCAGCTTGGCATCGAGGTAGGCGGCGCGCTGCCGCCGCTGGGCGATCTCGTCGTACGGCGCCTCGGACTCGCCCTGCTCCAGGACCAGCAGTCCGTGGCGCTGCCCCAGCGCGTGCAATCCCCCGATGTCGGCCCACCGTCCGAAGCGGTGCACGACAACGACGGCCGCGGACCGGGGAGTTACCGCCGCTTCCACCGCTGAGGGGTCGAGGCAGTAGGTCACGGGATCTATGTCGGCGAACACCGGAAGCGCACCGGCGAGGGTCACGGCCTCGGCGACTTCCACGTTCCCGAAGGCCGGCACGATGACCTCGTCGCCGACTCCGACGCCGGCGGCCCTGAGCATTGCAGCAGTACCCATGCTGCGATGCTCGGCGCGCAACGTGAACTTTGCGTTACGCATACCAAAAAAGGGCTGGACCCGGAACGGAAGTTCCGGGTCCAGCCCTTTGAATGATTGTTCGGCGGTGTCCTACTCTCCCACAGGGTCCCCCCTGCAGTACCATCGGCGCTGTGAGGCTTAGCTTCCGGGTTCGGAATGTAACCGGGCG
>NZ_JBVHQD010000056.1:0-2258 GCF_055567595.1 Streptomyces sp. NPDC026515 | reverse complement strand
CCGAGAAGAAACAGGAGGTCACCCAATGACCGAGGAAGAACCAAACCCGATCGTCAAACCACCGGCCCCAGCAGCCGCCACCTGCATCGACGGAGTCTGCACGGTGCCAGAGGAAGCCTCGAGCCCGCTCGTCAGGCTGACGGTTCCGGTGGCCGCTACCTGCATCGACGGTGTGTGCACGATACCTGACGTCACTGATCACTCGGAGGATCAGCCAGCGAGCTGATGGCTGCCGCCTGTGGGGCCCCCACAGGCGGCACCGGTGTCTCCTGCCGCCTGCTTGCGGTCAGCACTGGTCAGGTTAGGCGTATGTGTACACGGGGTGCTGCAGAACGCTGTGTGCTGAGAACTTCCGGTGGATGCCTGGGAAGTTATGTGCTGAGCAGGTATGGGGGGAGCCGTTAAAGGGGCAGCGGATGAGGGGCTCGGATTGTGCTGGCGTGTGCGGGGCCGGAGGTGTCGCCGATTGTCGCGGTTGCCCGGGATCTGCAGGTGAGTGCGGACACGGTCCGCAAGGGGCGGCGGTGCTTCCTCGCCGAGCGGCTGGACGGGCTGGCCGACGAGCCGCGGCCGGGCCGGCCGCTCACCATCAGCGTGGATCAGGTGGAGGCGGTGGTCGCACCACGCTGGAAAAGTTGCCGAAGAATGCCACTCACTGAGCGTTTTCAGCGTTGCGGCTTCAGGGTGAGAACGGCTTTGGCGGTGAGGGTCATGCGGGTGGGGCTGATGCGGGGTTTGGGTCACGTCCACTGGAGTGGTGTATCGACGGCCACTCGGTGATCTCGTTTTGAGGCTATGCGGTGAGTTCCGTGGGCAGGACGGTCTCGTCGTTTTCTGACTCGATCGGGTGGAGGCGGGCCTTGGCGAGGAGCTCGCGGCCCATGTAGCGGCGGGCCTCGGTCCATTCGTCGTTCTGTTCGGCCAGGACCGCTCTGACCAGGCGGATCAGGGTGGTGCGGTCGGGGAAGATGCCGACCACGTCGGTGCGGCGGCGGATCTCCTTGTTGAGCCGTTCCTGCGGGTTGTTCGACCAGATCTGCCGCCAGATCTCCCGCGGGAACGCGGTGAACGCCAGTACGTCGCCCTGAGCGGCGTCCAAGTGGGCTGCGGCCCTGGGGAACTTGGCCTCCAGGGCATCGAGGACGTGGCGCATCTGGGCCTGGACGGCGTCGGAGTCGGGCTGTTCAAAGACGGTCCGCAGCAGTGTGGCCACCCACGGCTGGGCAGACTTGGGGACCTGGCTCAGCAGTGCGCGGGCGTAGTGGGTGCGGCAGCGCTGCCGGCTCGCCCCGGGCAGGGTGGCGCCGATCGCGTTGACCAGACCCATGTGCGCATCGGAGATGACCAGTTGGACGCCGGACAGGCCGCGGGCGATCAGCGAGCGCAGGAAGGCCAGCCAGCCGGCGCCGTCCTCTGCGGCGGCCACGTCCAGCCCGAGGATCTCGCGGTGCCCGTCGGCGTTCACGCCGACCGCGATCAGGGCGTGCACGTTGATGATGCGAGCGCCCTCGCGGACCTTCTGAGTCAGGGCATCGACCCAGACGAAGGCGTAGGGGCCGGCGTCCAGGGGCGGGTTGCGGAACGCGGCGACCTGCTCGTCCAGGTGCTTGGCCATCGCGCTGACCTGGGACTTCGACAGCTGGGTCACGCCGAGGGACTCGGCGAGCTTCTCGACTCTGCGGGTGGAGACGCCGAGCAGGTAGGCGGTGGCGACCACCGAGATCAGGGCCTGCTCGGCCCGGCGGCGCCGTTCAAGCAGCCAGTGCGGGAAGTACCTCCCGGACCTGAGCTTGGGAATAGCCGGCTCGATCGTGCCCGCCCTCGTGTCCCACTCGCGCGGGCGATATCCGTTACGTTGGTTGACTCTCTCGTCGCTGACCTGCCCGTATTCGGCGTTGCAGAGGGCATCGGCCTCCGCGGACATGTGCGCGTCGGCGAACCATTTGACCATCGCGCGCAGCAGATCGGGACTTGCCGGGCGAGGTTGTCCTCGGCGAGGGCGTGCAGGGGCAGACTGTCGGGTGCGGTCATCGTGCTGGTCTCCTTCGGGCTTCGACACCTCGAAGATCAGCCGGTGGCCGTTCAACTATGCGGGCCTCATGCCAACGCCGGAGCAAACCCCCGGATCAGGTCGAACCCGTACACCACTTCCGTGGACGCAACCGGGGTTTGTGGAAGATCTGCCATGACTTCAGTCGTGCCATGCCGTGTTCGACCGGTGCTCGTGCTGCGGCCGGGGGCCGGTTGGCGGTGCGCTG
>NZ_JBVHQD010000055.1:0-2275 GCF_055567595.1 Streptomyces sp. NPDC026515 | reverse complement strand
CGGTGAGCGCCTCTGTGGGAGCCGTTCGCGGGCCGTATTTGCATTCACACTGATGTCAAGGTTGCAGTATCGGATGCGCGCCGCAGGAGCGGTGCAGTGAGACGTGACAGGCCGGCGAGCTGCGGCTTCGCGTGCCAGAGAGGGAAGTAGAAATGACCAAGGTTCAGGTTCAGGACCCGATATTGAGGGCGCCGGGACAAGACCGCCTCCCCATCGCAGCTCTCATCGCGCTCTTCACGGCAGGCTTCATCACCACGCTCACTGAGGCTCTGCCCGCGGGGGTGCTTCCCCAGATGAGCCATGCGCTCGGCGTTTCCGAGTCGGTGGCCGGACAGACGGTGACCATCTACGCCGTTGCCACGCTGCTCACAGCGATCCCTGTGTCCGTCGCCACCACGAACTGGCCCAGACGACACCTTCTCGTCGTTGCGCTCGTCGGATTCCTCGTCGCCAACCTCGTCACAGCGGTCTCCGTCAACTACACGCTCACGATGGCGGCGAGGTTCGTTGCCGGCGCAGCGTCCGGTGTGACGTGGAGCATCCTGGGTGGCTATGCGCAGCGCATCACCCCGGACGCCCTCAAGGGCAGGGCCATGGCCTTCGCATTCGCGGGCACGCCCGTCGCGCTCGCCCTGGGTGTTCCCGTCGGAGCCTTCCTCGGTCAGATTATGGGCTGGCAGGTGACCTTCGGTCTCATGTCGGTGCTCGCCGCGCTGCTCATCGCCTGGACCATGTGGAAGCTGCCGAACGTCCCCGGCCAGAAGGCCGCTGAGCGGCTGCCCCTTCGTCACCTCCTTCGTATCCGAGGTCTTCGCACCATCCTGATCGTCACCGGTGTGTACGTGCTCGCTCACACCATCCTCTACACGTACATCGCACCCGTGCTGGCGGGCGTGGGGCTCGAGGACCAGGTCCAGTGGATTCTGCTGGCCTTCGGTGTCGCCTCGATCCTGAGCATCTGGCTCACCGGTTTGTTCGTCGACCGGCATCACCGTCGCCTCGTCATCCTGAGCACTGTGTTCTTCGCCGTGGCGGCGGTCGCGCTGACGCTGTGGTCAAAGAACGTGGCCGTGGACTACGTCGCCGTGACGGCGTGGGGACTCGCGTTCGGCGGGGCAGCGACCCTGTTCCAGGGCGCGCTGATGTCAGCGTCGCGTGAACACGCCGACGCCGCCCAGCCGCTGATGGTCACGATGTGGAACGGCGGAATCGGCCTCGGCGGTCTGATCGGCGGCATCCTCCTCGCCGGCCTCGGATCGGCGTCACTCATGATCGCCGTCGCGGTCCTCGTCATCCTCACGGTCGTCGTCGTGATCCTCGCACGCACTCACGCATTCCCCGGGCCCAGCGCAAAGTCTTGAGGGCATCGACGTATCGATGTGAACACCAGAGAAAGCGGGACACCACCGCCCCGCCTCGTCCCTTCACCGGTGCTCCGGCTCGTGATCTCACGGGAGAGCACCGGTGCCGGCCCCACGGCTGCGAGAAAGAAGAGGCCATGACCACTGATCAGAACACTGACCCCACACCCACACCCACATCCACGTCCTCGGCAGGGATCGAACCGATCCGGGTCGATGTGTGGTCGGACATCGCCTGCCCCTGGTGCTACATCGGTAAGCGAAAGTTTGAAAAGGCTGTGACCGTAACCGGCATCCCGGTGGAGATCGAGTACCACGCATACGAACTCGCGCCCGATCTCCCTGAGGAGTTCGAGGGAAGCGAACAGGACTACCTGGAGATCCGCGGATTCACAGCCGACCAGGTCCAGCCGCTGCTCGCCAGGATCGTCGCCGCGGCAAAGGCTGTCGGACTGGACTTCGACTACGACATCCTCCGGCACACGAACATGCTCAAGGGACACCAGCTGATCCGGTGGGCCAAGGCAGAGGGACGCCAACTCGACATGGTCGAGCGGATTCTCGCCGCTCACTTCGAGGAAGGACGTCACGTCGGCCGGAACGAAGATCTCGCCGACCTCGCCACCGAAATCGGCCTCGACCGCGAGAAAGCACTCAGCGCACTCGAGGAAGACCGGTATGCCGACGATGTGCGGGCGGACGAAGCCAGAGCACGACAGCTCGGCATCTCAAGTGTTCCCTTCTACGTGTTCGAGAATGCCTATGGAGTCGCCGGAGCACAGGACCCAGCAACGTTCGCCGACATCCTGCGCCAGCTCGCCGAGAAGAAACAGGAGGTCACCCAATGACCGAGGAAGAACCAAACCCGATCGTCAAACCACCGGCCCCAGCAGCCGCCACCTGCATCGACGGAG
>NZ_JBVHQD010000054.1:0-2873 GCF_055567595.1 Streptomyces sp. NPDC026515 | reverse complement strand
ACCTCACCGACCTGCGCCGGCTCAGCCTCAAGGAACGGCCCCGGCTGCTCGGCGGCACGTCCCTGCCCGCCGACGGCGCGACACCGCCGCCCGCGAGCGCCGCCCACGGCGCCCACGGCGAGAGCGGCGCGGCCTCCGTGACGCCGCCCAGGCGGCTGAACGAGATCCTGGCCGACCAGACCAAGGCCCACCAGGAACTGCAGCAGGCGGAGATCAAGCAGACGCAGACCGGCAAGGACGCCGGCAAGATCGCGGAAGCCAGGACCAACCTGGCCGAGGCGGACACGAAGCTCAAGGGCACCACCCGCGAACTCGACGAGGCGCTCCAGCACGAACTCGACAACCGTCTGCTCTCCCAGCGTGAACTGAACCAGCTCGTCGACCAGTTCGCGGGTGCCGGGGACATCGAACGGGCCCGGAAGCTGCAGGCCCACGCACAGGACCTGAACGCCGCCTCCCGCGGCGCGGGCGACGGCCCCGTGCGCTCGGACCAGTTCATCAGGACCGGCGAGGAGATCCACTCCCAGTCCGTGACCGTCCGGCGGCTCGCCAACGAACTGGAGAGCCTGGTCACGGCGGGCGCGACTCCCCACAGTGAACTCAAGGGCCTGGCCGAGGGACTGGAGAAGGCCGCCAAGGACCTGGACGCGGCCCTCCAGGGCCATGTCACGGACGCCGCCCGTTTCGGGGGCACCTACACCCTGCGCAACCAGCACGCTCCCGTCGCCGCCGTGGCCCACCATCTCGCGGAGCTGGTCGACGACGCCGTCAAGGCGGCGAAGCCGGGCGACGACCTCGTCCTCAAGGGCTTCCTCGGCACCGACGCCTCAGTGGCACGGGTCCAGCGCGGCATCCCGGACCTGCTGCGCCGCTACCGCGAGAACCAGGCGTTCGGCGACGTGCACTCCGGCGAACAGTGGAAGGCGGTCCTGCCCGGGACCGAGGCCCAGTGGCAGAAGGTCTTCGACGACTTCGACGGCTTCGACAAGCTGTCCCGGTCCCAGCAGCACGACTTCGTGCGCAAGCTGTCCGAGAAGAACATCGCGGACCTGCGTACGGACGTCCAGGGCCTGCTGAAGGACCTGCCGGAGGCGGACCGCCTGAAGTTCCAGCAGCTGCGGGAGAAGCTGGAGGCGCTGCCGTACCGGATCAAGCACGCGACCCCGGCCTACCATGCCATCGCCAACAGCGGAGTGATGTCCTCGCAGGGCGACCTGGCCCGACGGGGCGTCAGGTTCCTGGCCTCCGGCAAGAGTTCGGCGAAGAACACCTCCAACCTCGGCAACGACGACTTCGTCTTCTTCCGCATGGAGGTCGGGGACAAGCCGATGGCGACCCGGTACGGGCCGACCACCCTCGTCTTCGACGCCAAGGTCCTGGAGGAGAAGGGCGGCTGGGTCTCGCTCCACGACCAGCTGCACCCGCTGGACCGCGACACGATGAACCAGCTGAAGTTCGGCGACGACACCGTCCGCGGCGCCAAGTACGACGAGGGCTTCGACGAGGTGGGCAAGCGGGGCCGCTGGACGTACGAGTACCCCGGTGGGCGGACCCGGCAGGTCTCCTTCGAGCAGGAGGTCTTCCACGGCGAGCACGTGCAGGAGGCGCTCGCCCTGTCGGTGGTGCGCGAGGTCCACCTGATCGGCGGTGCCTTCAGGGACGACGTCTTCCGGCTGCTCGCCGACACCACGACTCCGGAGGAGCTGGGCTCGGTCATCTCCAAGCTGTACCGGCCCGAGGCGAAGTTCGGCTCCGGGCTGCCGATCAATCCGCACGGGAGCCATGTCACGAGCGAGTGGCCGTCACCGCTGGCGGTCCATGACGCGGACGGCGACGGACGCTATCTCGCCGACGGCTCGGTCGATCCCGCCGCACGGGCCGCCGGCAAGGCCTTCGACGAGGCGTCGGACCGGGTGCGGCAGGCCGACAACGCCTTCAAGAGCGGCAACGCCAAGGCGCAGCGTTACAACCTCAACAAGGCGCAGCCGCACGCCGAGCAGGCGGTCAAGCTGACCCAGGAGTTCCACGCGGCCTCCGTCGGCGAACGCAAGGCCATGGCGCAGACCCTGCTCGACCAGCGTGAGCAGCTCCTGAAGGACATCAACGGCCGCCTCGACGCGCTGAAGCCGCAGAACAGGCCCGAGGGCAGCGCTGCGCAGCCCAGGCCGGTCAGGAACCAGGGCGCGGGGACCTCCTCGTCGGCCGCCGTGGCGGACGGCCCCAACCTCAGCGAGCTTCCACGGGCGGCCGAGGACGCGCTGGGTGCCGTACCGGGGATCACCGAACAGATGAAGAAGATGGTCCGGGCGCTGGGCAACTCGGACGGCTTCCGGTCGCTGCCGGACTCCAGGGTCGGCACGCAGACCACGCAGGCCGTGGACCTGGGCAGGACCGGCTTCGACAAGGCGTACAAGCACCTGCACCGGGCGGGCCTGGTGGTGGGCGACTCCGAGGGCCTCCGCTTCACCCCGGAGGGCCGCCGGCTGTTCCTGCCGCCGGGCTCCGAGACGAAGACCCCCGCACTCACCGCGGACGGCCTGCCGTCCCACACCCCGGACACCCCCTCCCCGGCCCCGCACGCCCTGGACACCGGCTCACCGGCCCCGCACGACCTCAGCACCCACTCCCCCGCGCCGCACGACCTGAACACCCACTCCCCGGCCCCGCACGGTCTCGACGCCAACGCGCAGGCACCGAGCCCGGTCCGCGGCACTGCGGAGACCACGCCGGCGCCGCACCAGGACACCGCGCACTCCGGTGGCCAGGAACTGCCCGGGAACGGTTCCCGGCTCACCCCCGCCCAGATCCAAGAGGCCTGGTTCCGGGACGGCCAGCGCGTCGACGCGCTCTTCGGCGACCTCGACGACCCCCTG
>NZ_JBVHQD010000053.1:0-2955 GCF_055567595.1 Streptomyces sp. NPDC026515 | reverse complement strand
ACGTCCTCTGGGCCCTCCTACGAGACAGACGGCCCTATGAGTCCGTACCACCCACTGCCCAAGCGGCTTGACAGACCGCATTAGGAATCAGTGTCTCGTGTGTCCAAGATCAGGGGTCAAGGCCCGGGGGTGCAACTTCCCTTAGCGGGCCGCTCACGCGGGTCGGGCCGGTCGGCTGGCGATCGTCTGTTTGTCCGGTAGACACAGCGGCAGTCGACCGGCCGGATCTTTCACCGCCTTGGACGGGACGGTCTCCCTGCCCGCCTGTTGAGCGGGTCTTTGAGTACCGGGTGGTGCGGGAGGATGTTTGGGTCGGTCGTGAGGCGGCCGGTGGCGTAGGTGGTGTGTGTAGCGCGAGAGGGCGGAGTGTTCCGTCAGCGGGAGTTGGTGGTCGCGGCCTGTTCGATGATGCGGGTGACCGCGCCGGGCTGGGAGACCGTGACGGCGTGCGAGGCGTCGATCTCGGTGGTGTGGGAGTGGGCGCGGTGGGCCATCCAGCGCTGTGCGGCCACGGGGATGTTCTTGTCCTGGCGGGTGATCAGGTTCCAGGAAGGGATGGACTTCCAGGCGGTGGCGGTCGCGGTCTCATCCAGGGCGTTCGCCGCGATGGGGTGCTGGGTGACGGCCATGCGGGCGGCTTCCTTGGCGGAGACGTCGGCGGCGAACTGGCCCCGGAACTTGTCGGGCCGGATGTAGAGATCGGTGCCGGTGCTGCCGTCGGGCTGCGGGAAGGGCACCTTGTTCAGGGTGGCGCCGAGGGTGCTCCCGGGGAACTTGCCCGACAGCTCGCTCGCGCTCTCGCCCCGGTCGGGTGTGAATGCGGCGATGTAGACGAGGGCCTTGACGTTCTTGTTGTTGGCGGCGGCCTCGCTGATGACCGAGCCGCCGTAGGAGTGGCCGGCCAGGACGACGGGGCCCTTGACGCTGTGCAGGACGCTGGCGAGGTATGCGGCGTCGCTGTGGAGTCCACGCAGGGGGTTCGCCGGAGCGATCACGTGGTAGCCGTGGCGCTCAAGGCGGTCGATGACCCCGTTCCAGCTCGCCGACTCCGCGAAGGCACCGTGTACCAGCACCACCGTCGGCTTCTGCTGATGCTTGTGGTTCTGCGCGGTGTCCGTGTCGGTCGCCGGACCCGCGTTGGCGGCGGCCAGTCCTGCCGCGCCCAGGACCGTGGCGGCCCCCATGGCGGCGGTGGCCAGCAGCGAACGGCGCACGATCGACTTGCTCATGATCAATCCCTTGTCAGGTGGTGTTCACGGCCCGGTCGGGCCGATTCCAGAACCTAGCCCACGATTCCCTCGTGTGCAAGTTAATCGGGTGTGGTGCAATAGAGGGCAGGGAAGTGCTTGTCCCTCACACTCGGCAGGCCGCCAGGTCAGACCACGAGACTCCCGAAAGGCGTACCGCAATGACGCCCCGTACCACCGGACCCGCCCCGTCCGCGCCGGCTGACAGCCCGGCGGGCGACGAGCCTTCGCTGTACCTGGAGGATCAGTTCTGCTTCACCCTCTACAGCGCCTCGCGCGCCGTCACCGCGGCGTACCGCCCCCTGCTCGACCGGCTGGGCCTGACCTACCCGCAGTACCTCGTCATGCTCGTCCTGTGGCAGCACGGCACGATCACCGTGAAGGACCTCGTCCTCACTCTCAACCTCGACTACGGCACGCTCACGCCCCTGCTCAAGCGCCTGGAGACGGCAGGACTTCTCGAACGCCGACGCCGCGCCGAGGACGAGCGGGTGGTCGACATCACCCCGACCCAGGACGGCCTCGACCTCCGCCGTCTCGCCCTCGCCATCCCCCCGGCCCTAGACGAAGCCTTCAACCTCCCCGGCCAGGACATCGTGACGGCCAACGCGGTCCTCACGCAGCTCATCCGTAACCTCACCCACGCCGAATAAGACGTCGTCTCATTTGGAGTGCTCGGTAATCTTCACCGTGTGGTGATGGTCGAGCGAATGGTGCCGGACGAGTTGTGGGAGCTGTTCCAGCGGGTGGTCCCACCTGCTCCAACACGGCCGCAGGGCGGAGCCCGGCGCCGGTACGGGGACCGCGAGGTCCTCGCGGCGATCATCTTCGTGGCCACGACCGGCTGCACCTGGCGGCAGCTGCCGCCGGTCTTCGGCCCGTCGGGACCGACGGCGCACCGGCGCTTCACCGAATGGACCGCCGCCCGGGTCTGGGCAAAGCTACACCGCGTCATCCTTGACGAACTCGGCTCGCGCGGAGACCTGGACTGGTCGCGCTGCGCCATCGACTCGGTGAACATGCGGGCCTTGAAAGGGGGGACCTGACAGGTCCGAATCCTGTGGACAGGGGCAAGAAGGGCTCGAAGATCCACTTGATCACCGAGCGGACCGGTTTACCCCTCTCCATCGGAATCTCCGGCGCGAACCTCCACGACAGCCAGGCACTCGAACCGCTCGTGCGCGGCATCCCGCCGATCCGCTCCCGCCGCGGCCCGCGCAGACGACGGCCCGCCAAGCTGCACGCGGACAAGGGCTACGACTACGACCACCTGCGCCGATGGCTACGCAAGCGAGGCATCCGTCACCGCATCGCCCGCAAGGGCATCGAGTCATCCACCCGGCTCGGCCGGCACCGCTGGACGATCGAGCGCACGATGTCCTGGCTGGCCGGCTGCCGTCGCCTGCACCGCCGCTACGAGCGCAAGGCCGAACACTTCCTGGCCTTCACCGCCATCGCCTGCAGCCTCATCTGCTACCGCAGACTCACCAAATGAGACGACGTCTAAACCCTGGCAGCGGCGGAACGACGGCACCGCGGGGGCCTGAACACCGCGCCCTGAGAACGGAGTTGACGAGACTTCGGGCGTCTCCGTTCACGTTGCGTGTGCTGCTGGGAGTGTCTGATCGTTTGTGGGTGGCCTGGTGTGGTTGTTCGTGATTAGCGGTCGGTGACGCGGTCGCCGTAGTAGCTGGCGAGGCTGTTGATG
>NZ_JBVHQD010000052.1:0-4851 GCF_055567595.1 Streptomyces sp. NPDC026515 | reverse complement strand
GCGGTCCCGGAAACGGCCGGCGATGCGATGCGCCATGGGCAGCCAGGCGGCCACCAGTTCGTCGCGCAGGGCGTCCCGTTCGGGACCGTCTTCCAGAGCGGCGAGCCGGGCGAAGAGGGACGCCGTGTCGGGCGCGTCGTCGTGGCCGTGCCGGGACGCCGGACGAACGGCGTGCGTGGGCGTGCTGGACGGGCTGGAGGCTGCGTTGCTCGGCATGCGGAAGGACTCCTGGACGTATTCTCAGAACGCCCGGAATTCGGATTGCGGGCTGTTCTGAACGCTTGGTCAGGGGTGCCGCAACGAGGGGGTCCGGCGCCAGAGGGCCGGCAGCTCGGGGGAATCCCCGCTGGGCATGCGCCTCCGGTCCGAAGCACTGACCTCCGCCTGCCCCCGATCATGTCCCGCAAACCGCGTGCGTGATACGCATGGTGCCCGCCGGCAGCCGCAGCGGCTGCGGCGAGCGGACGGCGACAAGGTCTCGCGCTCTTGACCCTCACGTGGCGTCAGGCCGGACACTCGGTGCCGTGGAGGATCACTGGACCGTGGGACGCGTGGCCGAGTTGACCGACGTGAGCGTGCGCACGCTGCATCACTATGACGAGATCGGGCTCGTGCGACCGTCGGCGCGGACCGCGTCCGGATACCGGGCCTACTCGTCGGACGACGTGGAGCGGCTGCGCGGGGTACTGGCCTATCGACGGCTGGGCTTCGGACTGCGGGAGATCGCGGAGCTGGTCGGCGACCCGTCCGCCGACACGGTCGCACACCTGCGCCGACTGCGCGGTCTGATGCTGGAGCGACGTGATCACGCCGACGCCATGCTGGCGGCCATCGACAAGGAACTCCAGTCACGGGGGAAAGGACCGCGGGTGACACCGGAAGAGCAGCTGGAGACGCTCGGCGCACGGCTGTACGACACCATCGGCGGCGCTTACCCCGTGACACGGCGTACCGACCCGCGGATCGCCGCGCGGATCTGGAACGCGCTCGAGGACGCGCGGACCGTACTCAACGTCGGGGCCGGCACCGGCTCCTACGAACCCGCTGATCGTGACGTGACCGCGGTGGAGCCGTCGGCGGTCATGCGGAATCAGCGGCCTGCCGGCTCGGCGCCGTGCGTGGCCGCCGCCGCGGAGAGTCTGCCGTTCGAGGACCGGTCCTTCGACGTCGCGATGGCCGTCTCCACCGTGCACCACTGGCGGGACCCGATGGCGGGGCTGCGCGAGATGCGGCGCGTGGCCCGCCACGTGGTGGTGCTCACGTACGACACCGACGCGCCCGGATGGCAGGACCGGTTCTGGCTCACCCGCGACTACCTGCCTGAGTTCGCCGCCGTCCTCGCGGAATTCCCCTCACTCGGGGGGATGGCCGACGCGATCGGCGCCCGCGCCGAACCGGTACCCGTCCCGTGGGACTGCGCTGACGGCCTGTTCGAGGCGTACTGGCGCCGGCCGGGGGCGTACCTGGAGGATCGTGTGCGCCGTGCGATGTCGGTGTGGACGCGGGTCGGGCCGGAGGCCGAGCGGCGGGCGGTACGCAATCTCAGCGACGACCTCGACTCCGGCCGGTGGTCCGAACGCAACGGCCACCTCACCGGCCTCGACACGGCAGAACTCGGTCTCCGCCTGCTCGTGGCCTGACAGGTGCCACGGGTTCTCCGTCGAGGAGGCCACGGAGGCAGGCCTCGCCCGGCATCGTCCGGCAAGGTGAGATGCGAGAGCGTGCGAGTGCGCGCACCATGGCGGTGACACCGCTCGGCGGACGAAGACGTCGGGGCCGAGCGTTCCGGCCCTGTGCGAGCGCTGTGTGCCGGTGCGATCGCAGGTAGGCGCTACCGGTGCCGCGTGGGGCGGCTGTGTGCGACATCGTCCGTTCCCGCAGAGGGGGCTCCTCCGTGGCCGTCCACCATCAGTTGATCCGGCGTCCTCCGCACGTCGTATGGGCGGTGCTGGCCGATCCCGCGTGCTACGGGGAGTGGGTGGTGGGGCCCGCCGGGTCCGTGCCGCTCGACCGGACCTGGCCCGCCGTCGGTTCCAGGCTCTGCTACACCGTGCGGCTGGGTCCCTGGTCGGCCCAGGGGATCACGACGGTCCGCCACCAGGAATCCGGGAGCGAGCTGGAGCTTGGGGCCTCGTTCAAGCCGCTGGGCACGGCGAGGATCTTCCTCCAGCTCAGGCCCTGGGGCGAGGAGGAAACACTCGTCATCTGCGACGAGCACCCGCTGCGCGGCCTGGGCGGCATCCTCCACAACGCCGCGAGTGAAGCGCTGTTGCTGCTGCGGCACCGGGGCATGCTGGCCCGACTGGCCAGGTTCGTGGAAGAGGGTCGCGCCGAGGAGGCTCACGCCGGGGCCGGCCATGCCTGACGCGGTGGTGATCGGCGCCGGCCCCAACGGGCTGGTCGCGGCCGATCCGCTGACGGATGCCGGCTGGAGCGTGGAAGTCCTGGAGGCCCAGCAGGAGCCCGGGGGCGCCGTACGCGGCGACCGCGGTGTCCACCCCGACTACGGTCTCCGATCTCTTCAGCGCCTTCTCCCCGCCGGCCGCCGCGTCCCGGTCCTCGCCCGGCTGGATCTCGCGGCGGAGGGACTGCGGGGGAACCACGCCCCGCGCGTGCCGGCCCACCCGCTCAGGGACCCGGTTCGCCTCACAGATCGCCATGGGACAGGTACCCGATGAGCCGTTCGCCCTGCCGGGACAGATGACCACGGCAGATCCCAGCCGCTCACCCGCCGGCACCGAATCGGCGTGGGCCTGCACCCACGTCCCGCAGCACATCACCTCCGACGCCGGCCCCGACCGCGTCACCGGGCGCTGGGACGTCCGCGAGCAGCAGGCCGTGGCGGACCGGGTCGAGGCCCAGGTGGAGCGGTTCGCGCCCGGCTTCCGCACCCGGATCCTCGCCCGCCGGATCCTGGCCCCCACCACTCTCCAGGCGCTGGACGAGAACCTCCACAACGGCGCCATCGACAACGGCACCACCGCGCCGCACCAGCAGGCCGTCTCCCCTCCCGTCCCCGGCACCGGCCGGCCCGAAACCCCCGTCAAGGGCCTCTACCGCGCCTCCGCGGCCACCCATCCCGGCGGCGCAGTCCACGGAGCTCCCGGAGCGAACGCCGCCCGAGCAGCGCTCCGGCCCTGCCGGCCGACCGCCTTCCTCCACCGCGCACAACGGCTCTGAACCGCCCGCTCGGAAAGCCGGCGGACCGTGGTGTCGCGACGCCGCGCGGATGCCCCCGGATCAGCCGTCGCGAGGAGCCGGCCGCCAGGCGGCGGCCTCGTGCGGGGTAGGAGTCCGAGTGATGTCCCGAGATCCCATCTCCTCAGACTGGAGCCGACTTCTGTGACCGAACTTGATCCCTTCACCGACCTGCTCGACTGTCCGATGTGCGTCGTGACCGCGGAGGCCGGCGGGGAAAGAGCCGGCTGCCTGGTCGGCTTCGCCTCACAGTGCTCGATCCGACCCGCCCGGTTCGTGGTCTGGCTGTCCAAGGCCAACCGGACGTTCCGGGTCGCCGAGGGTGCCGAACGGCTCGCGGTCCATCTCCTCCGCCACGACCAGGACCGGCTGGCACGGCTCTTCGGCGGCGAGACCGGCGACCGCACCGACAAGTTCGCAGCCGTCCCGTGGCACCGGGGACCGGGCGGATCGCTGATCCTCGACGAGGCCCCCGCCTGGTTCGTCGGGCGCGTGGAGAACCAGATCGACGGCGGCGACCACGTCGGCTTCCTGCTCGCTCCGGAAGCGGCGGACAGACGCACAGGCGACGGAACCCGGCTGCTGACACTGAACGACACCCACGACATCACCCCGGGCCACCCGGCCGACTGAGCCGCGGACCGTGGCCGCCGTCCTCCTCGTCCGCCGCCCCGGACGCCTGGGCGGCAGGCGTTCACGCGGCGGGTTCCCGCTCCAGTTCCCGCTTGAGGGTGCGCAGGGTCGTCCCGATGTTGCGGGCCTGGAAGGCGGCGAACGTCCTGCCGGGGGTGACAAGCCGGTCGAAGGCGTCGGCCACGAGGGTCGGCCATGCCCGCCGGTCGAAGCGGTACCCCCAGGTGGCGACCGGCCCGCGCAGACGGGGACGGAGACGCCCGATCGCGTGGACGCGGATGGCGAAGCGGGGCACAGCTCTGTGGACGGCGTCGGGCGAGACGTCGATGACGATGCCGTCGCTCACGGTGACCACACGGGTCACTGCACGGCCTCTCGCCCAGACCTCAAGCCACTGCCAAGCAGGAATGACGTCGGGTGGCCATCCCCCACCGGGGACCGGAGATCCGCACCGGCAGGCGACAGGACTCGGGGGCGAGCGCGGGCCACGGCATCACGTCGGCGGCGACACGCCTGGAGTGCGGCCCGCCGGAAACTTCGCGCCGGGGAGAAACAGCCTTTCGCGAGGGGTCCGACGGACGCTCCGGGCCCGGAACTTCGTCGGCGTGCAAGGCGGACCGGGTTCACAGGTCATAATGGTGTGCTGCGGCTACACGTTCCGCAGGGCGGGATTACGAACCGACGGGACGTATCGCCCGTACCCTTGAACTACCAGTAGGGCGTCAAATGGCGGGCGCCCGCGACTGAAGGATCCACACCATGCTGATCGCTCAGCGTCCCTCGTTGACCGAAGAGGTCGTCGACGAGTTCCGCTCCCGGTTCGTGATCGAGCCGCTGGAGCCGGGCTTCGGCTACACCCTCGGCAACTCGCTGCGCCGCACCCTCCTGTCGTCGATCCCCGGCGCCGCTGTCACCAGCATCCGCGTCGACGGTGTCCTGCACGAGTTCACCACCGTGCCGGGCGTCAAGGAGGACGTCACCGACCTGATCCTCAACATCAAGCAGCTGGTCGTCTCCTCG
>NZ_JBVHQD010000051.1:3464-5166 GCF_055567595.1 Streptomyces sp. NPDC026515 | reverse complement strand
GTGTCCTACTCTCCCACAGGGTCCCCCCTGCAGTACCATCGGCGCTGTGAGGCTTAGCTTCCGGGTTCGGAATGTAACCGGGCGTTTCCCTCACGCTATGACCACCGAAACACTATGAAACTGTTTCAGCCGCACCACACCCTGTAACCCAGGACATGGGGCCGTTCGTGGTTTCAGAACCAACACAGTGGACGCGAGCAACTGAGGACAAGCCCTCGGCCTATTAGTACCGGTCACCTCCACACCTCACGGTGCTTCCAGATCCGGCCTATCAACCCAGTCGTCTACTGGGAGCCTTACCCCATCAAGTGGGTGGGAGTCCTCATCTCGAAGCAGGCTTCCCGCTTAGATGCTTTCAGCGGTTATCCCTCCCGAACGTAGCCAACCAGCCATGCCCTTGGCAGAACAACTGGCACACCAGAGGTTCGTCCGTCCCGGTCCTCTCGTACTAGGGACAGCCCTTCTCAAGACTCCTACGCGCGCAGCGGATAGGGACCGAACTGTCTCACGACGTTCTAAACCCAGCTCGCGTACCGCTTTAATGGGCGAACAGCCCAACCCTTGGGACCGACTCCAGCCCCAGGATGCGACGAGCCGACATCGAGGTGCCAAACCATCCCGTCGATATGGACTCTTGGGGAAGATCAGCCTGTTATCCCCGGGGTACCTTTTATCCGTTGAGCGACGGCGCTTCCACAAGCCACCGCCGGATCACTAGTCCCGACTTTCGTCCCTGCTCGACCCGTCGGTCTCACAGTCAAGCTCCCTTGTGCACTTACACTCAACACCTGATTGCCAACCAGGCTGAGGGAACCTTTGGGCGCCTCCGTTACTCTTTAGGAGGCAACCGCCCCAGTTAAACTACCCATCAGACACTGTCCCCCACCCGGATCACGGGCGCGGGTTAGACATCCAGCACGACCAGACTGGTATTTCAACGACGACTCCCCCTGAACTGGCGTCCAGAGTTCAAAGTCTCCCAGCTATCCTACACAAGCCGAACCGAACACCAATATCAAACTGTAGTAAAGGTCCCGGGGTCTTTCCGTCCTGCTGCGCGAAACGAGCATCTTTACTCGTAGTGCAATTTCACCGGGCCTATGGTTGAGACAGTCGAGAAGTCGTTACGCCATTCGTGCAGGTCGGAACTTACCCGACAAGGAATTTCGCTACCTTAGGATGGTTATAGTTACCACCGCCGTTTACTGGCGCTTAAGTTCTCAGCTTCGCCCAGACGAATCTGAGCTAACCGGTCCCCTTAACGTTCCAGCACCGGGCAGGCGTCAGTCCGTATACATCGCCTTACGGCTTCGCACGGACCTGTGTTTTTAGTAAACAGTCGCTTCTCGCTGGTCTCTGCGGCCACCCCCAGCTCAGGAAGTAAATTCCGTCACCAGGACTGGCCCCCCTTCTCCCGAAGTTACGGGGGCATTTTGCCGAGTTCCTTAACCATAGTTCACCCGAACGCCTCGGTATTCTCTACCTGACCACCTGAGTCGGTTTAGGGTACGGGCCGCCATGAAACTCGCTAGAGGCTTTTCTCGACAGCATAGGATCATCCACTTCACCACAATCGGCTCGGCATCAGGTCTCAGACTATTGCCAGGCGGATTTACCTACCTGACGTCCTACACCCTTACCCCGGGACAACCACCGCCCGGGATGGACTACCTTCCTGCGTCACCCCATCACTCACCTACTG
>NZ_JBVHQD010000051.1:1704-3368 GCF_055567595.1 Streptomyces sp. NPDC026515 | reverse complement strand
AGGTTCGATGTTTGACGCTTCACAGCGGGTACCGGAATATCAACCGGTTATCCATCGACTACGCCTGTCGGCCTCGCCTTAGGTCCCGACTTACCCTGGGCAGATCAGCTTGACCCAGGAACCCTTAGTCAATCGGCGCACACGTTTCCCACGTGTGAATCGCTACTCATGCCTGCATTCTCACTCGTCAACCGTCCACAACTCGCTTACGCGGCTGCTTCACCCGGCAGACGACGCTCCCCTACCCATCACAGCCTCCGTTGGGAGTATTGCTGCAATGACACGACTTCGGCGGTACGCTTGAGCCCCGCTACATTGTCGGCGCGGAATCACTAGACCAGTGAGCTATTACGCACTCTTTCAAGGGTGGCTGCTTCTAAGCCAACCTCCTGGTTGTCTGTGCGACTCCACATCCTTTCCCACTTAGCGTACGCTTAGGGGCCTTAGTCGATGCTCTGGGCTGTTTCCCTCTCGACCATGGAGCTTATCCCCCACAGTCTCACTGCCGCGCTCTCACTTACCGGCATTCGGAGTTTGGCTAAGGTCAGTAACCCGGTAGGGCCCATCGCCTATCCAGTGCTCTACCTCCGGCAAGAAACACACGACGCTGCACCTAAATGCATTTCGGGGAGAACCAGCTATCACGGAGTTTGATTGGCCTTTCACCCCTAACCACAGGTCATCCCCCAGGTTTTCAACCCTGGTGGGTTCGGTCCTCCACGAAGTCTTACCTCCGCTTCAACCTGCCCATGGCTAGATCACTCCGCTTCGGGTCTTGAGCGTGCTACTGAAACGCCCTATTCGGACTCGCTTTCGCTACGGCTACCCCACACGGGTTAACCTCGCAACACACCGCAAACTCGCAGGCTCATTCTTCAAAAGGCACGCAGTCACACCACAAGGATGCTCCCACGGCTTGTAGGCACACGGTTTCAGGTACTATTTCACTCCCCTCCCGGGGTACTTTTCACCATTCCCTCACGGTACTATCCGCTATCGGTCACCAGGGAATATTTAGGCTTAGCGGGTGGTCCCGCCAGATTCACACGGGATTTCTCGGGCCCCGTGCTACTTGGGTGTCTCTCAAACGAGCCGTCAATGTTTCAGCTACGGGGGTCTTACCCTCTACGCCGGACCTTTCGCATGTCCTTCGCCTACATCAACGGTTTCTGACTCGTCTCACGGCCGGCAGACCGCAAAAGAGAGATCCCACAACCCCGTATACGCAACCCCTGCCGGGTCTCACACGCATACGGTTTGGCCTCATCCGGTTTCGCTCGCCACTACTCCCGGAATCACGGTTGTTTTCTCTTCCTGAGGGTACTGAGATGTTTCACTTCCCCTCGTTCCCTCCACACTGCCTATGTGTTCAGCAGCGGGTGACAGCCCATGACGACTGCCGGGTTTCCCCATTCGGAAACCCCCGGATCAAAGCCTGGTTGACGACTCCCCGGGGACTATCGCGGCCTCCCACGTCCTTCATCGGTTCCTGGTGCCAAGGCATCCACCGTGCGCCCTTAAAAACTTGGCCACAGATGCTCGCGTCCACTGTGCAGTTCTCAAACAACGACCAGCCACCCATCACCCCACCCTCACGGGCGAGTTCACTGGGGCCGGCATCAGAGGGAACTCATTCCCTCAGACACCCAACAGCGTGCCCGACC
>NZ_JBVHQD010000050.1:0-8927 GCF_055567595.1 Streptomyces sp. NPDC026515 | reverse complement strand
GGCACCGGCGTGCAGGCGGTCCACCCCGGCCAGTAGCCGTCATCGGCCCTGGCCCGCCGCGATCCGGCAGCCGCTCGGGCAAAGCGGCTGCGCTGCCGCCGACGATCTTGTAGCGGTTGTCGTCGAAGCCCGGTCGACGTCTCTTGTGGCGTGCCCGGCCGTCCGCCGAGGTGTTTTGTCGGCGGAACCCTGCAGTTCACTGTCCTGCCTGTCGGTGGGCAGCCTGTCTCGCCTGTGCCGGCGCAGGCCCTCCCGGTCCGAGACAACTAGTACTCCAGCCGGACTTCTGTATTTCTCCTGGTCAACGGCCTGGCGGTGGGGAGTGTAGCGGGGATTGGGCATGCGTGGGGCGGTCTTGGACAGGTCGTCCCACCGACGTGTGCCCGCGCCGCATGTAGTGACAGCGCGACGAGCAGTCCGTTCTCGTGATCCACGACGTACCGACGAACGCTTGGGACCTGGAACTCGAAGAACTCTTCCTGCAAACCGGAGCCCGCTTCTCCCGCGTGGAGGCCCGGCGGCGGATGCGGGACTACGTCGGCGGGCTGCTCGGCCCGGTCGGCCGCAAGAACAGCTGGCAGCTCGCCGAATACGCCGGCCACCCCACCCCACCCCACACGGCCTGCAGCACCTGCTCTCCCACAGCCGCTGGGACACCGACGGCCTGCGCGACGACCTCCAGGCATACGTGGCCCAACAACTCGGCACGCCGGAGGGCGTGTTGATCCTCGACGACACCGGCTTCGTGAAGAAGGGCAGCACCTCCGCAGGGGTGCAGCGCCGGTACTCCGGCACGGCCGGACGGACCGAGAATTGCCAGATCGGCGTGTTCGCCGCCTACGCCACCACCCGCGGCCGCGCCCTGGTCGACCGTGAGCTCTACCTGCCCAAGTCCTGGACGGAGGACCGGGAACGCTGCCGAGCGGCCCGCATCCCCGACGAGCGCAGTTTCGCCACCAAGGGCGAACTGGCCAGCGACATGATCGTGCGCGCTCTGGCCTCCCCCCTCCCCATCGCCTGGGTGACCGCGGATTCCGCCTACGTACAGGACTCGCACTTCCGGAGTTTCCTGGAAGACGCCGCGCTCTCCTACGTTGTCGCCGTCCCCAAGTCACAGCAGGTCAGCGGCCTGCGCATCGACCATCTCATCGCCCAGGCCCCGCCCGGGGCATGGCAGCGCCTGTCGGCCGGTCCGGGAGCCAAGGGCGAGCGGTTCTACGACTGGGCCGGCGCCCGGCTGCCCGCTGTGTGGGAGTTCGACGGCGACGAGCCGACCCGGCAGCGGTGGATGCTGGCCCGCCGCAGCATCAGCAAGCCCGACGAGGTCGCCTACTACCTCGCCTGCGCCCCGCTGGAGGCCACCGTCGCCGACCTGGTCCGCATCGCCGGATGCCGCTGGAAGATCGAGGAGTGTTTCCAGAACGCGAAGAACGAGTGCGGCCTGGACCAGTACGAAGTCCGCCGCTACGTGGGCTGGTACCGGCACACCACACTCGCCATACTCGCCCACGCGTTCCTGGCAGTGGTGGCCGTGCAGGAACGCGAAAAGGGGGTGACCAGGCCGACACACCCGACCTCGTGGACCTCACACCAGCCGAAATCCGTCGTCTGCTGGCAGCTCAACCCCGCCGCCATCCTGCACACCGCGACCACGCGGTGAAGTGGTCCCGATGGAGACGCCGCCACCAAGCACGTGCCCGACGCTGTCATTACATGCGGCGCGGGCACCCGTTGGTGGGCGGGGCGACCCAAGGCCGCCCCGCCCATGCCAAACCCTCGCTACACTCCCCACCACCAAGCCGTTGACCAGGAGAAATACAGAAGTCCGGCTGGAGTACTAGCCGTGCCGAAGATCGGTGACGACACCATGGCTTTCATCGACTACACCCCCTCCGGCCACGTGGCCGGGATGGTCACTGCGGCCCGGATCGGCACCGTCACATGCCAGTTGGCGGCGACCGACACTGCCCGCCCCGCTGATCACGTCGACGAGGTCTTCGCCTTCACCCGGATGTGTATCCAGCGCGCCAAACAGGGCCAGCAGGGCAGAACGCCGGACGCGGTCGTGGAAACAGGCTGAGGCGGCGGGTTGGGTGGGCAGGCCGCGCGGTACAGGACGTGGATGTCCGCCTCGCTGGTGATGTTCCCCAACTGCTTCACAGCGGCGTCGGAGAACGCGATCCGAGCGCGGCGCGGCCCGTGTCCCTGAGCCATCAGGCGACGGCCGACCGCTGCGCGGCAAGACGGGCGAGGTGCGCCTCCCGCAAGTCTTCCCACGGAGTGCAGTCCATGGGTGAGGGCAGCCCGTTCTCGGCGATGTCCTCCAGGACGGCGGCGAACTGGTCGGCCTGCTCGCGGGTGGGGGCTGCGTAGGCGCGGACCGCGTCGGTGGCCGCGGGCTCCAACTGCTCCCGGACCGCTCCGTCAACCGGCCCCTGACCCGAGGGCAGAAACTGGCCGCCGTCCGGGCGCCGGTCGAGCACGGCTTCGCCCACCTGAAGAACTGGCGGGTCCTCGGCAAGGTCCGCACCGACCCGACGTGGGCGACCGCCCTGGTCAGGGCCCTGCTGGTCCTGACGAACCGCGAAGTCTCCCGCTGACCGCGAACAGGTCCAGGAACTCGAACAGATCGCCGCACACGGCGAGTTCCTCCGCCTGCAACGGCGGCTCAGCGAGCGCGGCCTGCCCGACTGATCGTCGCCGAGGTGGCCAGGTCACACCGGTGGCTGCGGATCATACTGAATACCGCGGCGCACCTGGCGCGCGCGTTCCGGAGATGACAGCCGGGCGACGAGGTGGAGAGCCATGTCGATGCCGGCCGAGACCCCCGCGGAAGTGACCACGTCACCGTCATCGACGAACCTCTCGTCGGCCCGCACGTCGATGGTCGGGTCGAGTTCCTTGAGCCGTTCCAAGGCGCCCCAATGGGTGGTGGCCGGACGCCCGGTCAGCAGGCCGGCTGCGGCGAAGACCAGCGAGCCGGTGCACACGCTCGTCATGAGCGGAACCGACCGGCGCTGGCGTCGTACCCACTCCAGGTGCTGGCTGTCGTTGAGCTGAGGCCGGGTTCCCCGGCCGCCGGGATGCAGCAGGACGTCCAGCGCGGGCAGGTCGTCCATCGAGTAGTGCGATCCGACCGTGAGTCCCTTCGAGCAGCTCACGGGCTTGCCGTCGGCGGAGAAGCAGAACACCGCCCACTTGTCCTCGGGGAAGACCCGCGTCCAGTAGGCCAGGACCTCCCAGGGGCCGACCGCATCCAACTCCTCCACGTCGGGGAACAACAGGATCCCGATCTGCCGCACGTCTTCGTTGCTCATACAGTGATCCAAGCAGGCTCGATCTCGCGCAGCCACGAGGTTTCCGCCTGGCCCTCAAGCTGCCCTCGCCCAGCACGTCACCGACGCGTCAGAACGTTCCCACCAGGGCATACGCCAGTCGTTGAACTCCAACCCCAGACAACCTCAGGGTCTTCGCCGGGGGAACTGCGCGGCCCGGATACGGCGTTCGGCCCGGCGGCGGTCGAGGTCCTCGCGCTCGGCCATCAGCAGTTCGGCACCGATGATCTTCACTGAAGTCACCCGCCCACGACCAGCACGAGCATCCCGTGCACCGCGCACACCAGACCCGTGACCTGCAACTTCACGATGCACACCACTCAGTGAAGCAGGAGCTTCCACAGTGCCGGTGACCCCGCCGATCAGCCAGTAGCCGGAGTGACTGGAGCCGAATGGCTTGTGCTGGCGTCTATGCCCCCAGAAGCTACGTCTGGGGGGCAGATGGCAGAGGAGCCGCAGAGGCACGTACGTCTACGGCTAGCCAGGCGGCGCACCGCACCCGCCCGGGTGTGGGCTCGTACTCGTGAAGAGCCGCCCGACTCGCCCGCGGAGCCGACTCCGCAGCCCGAGCCAAGCCCTGGGCCGGACCCGGAGCCGGGCCAGGCAACGTCCCGAACACGGCGAATCTGGAACCGCGTCCAGCACGCGAGGTGGTCGCACATGATCACGGTGACCGCTACGGCGCTCGCTGCCCTTGCCGCAATCGGCGGCCTCTGGGCTCAGGCCGTCACGACCTACTGGAGTCAGCAGACTGCGAAGGACCAGCTCCAGCAATCCCAAGAGGAGAGCAGGAGAGAGATAAGCGCCCAGGCGGTGACTGTCTCCGCTTGGGTTGAAGACCGCGACGAAAACGGAAGCGATTGGGAATTGCATATCTTGAATCGATCTCCGGATCCAGTGCCATCGGCGCGCGTAGCGTTGAAGGGATCAATGCGCTTCAAAGGCTCCGATGTGAGCATTGGCGCCGATCTGTATCTGAATACGTCACGACTGTCGCCCTGCACGGAACTTGTCTTCTCGCGGAAAAGCGTCACGCATTGGGATCGTGAAGGGACGGATGGGACGGATGGAGGAGCTGCTGAAAAAACGGTATGGATAAGTCAGCTTTACGGCTTCACCTTCACGGACCGTGATGGAATGCAATGGTGGCGTTTGAGCAACGGGCATCTCGTTCGCTCGCTGGATGAATTCGATTTTCCCGATGAGGGCGGGAAATCGGTCTTTAATATTGATGCTGTGCCAGACGTAAGGAAAGCGGCGTCATGCGGCAACGTTGACTGAAATCCTCTCGCCCAATGTCCGCCCGGGCCTCTGGCGAGAGCCAGCCTGACTCCATGCTGTCGGTGATCGTGGAGATCTGGGGCTCGAAGGACCCGGCCCTATCCCGCGGCACCGCGATCTCGACCGGCCCCGACTCGGTGATCACCGACTTGGAGCGGTGTCCGTTGCGGTAGTTCTCCCGGCCGCCCTCGGCCCGCTCACCGGGCTCATGTCCCAGGTGATCGGTGAGCTCGCCCTCCAGGGCTGCCGCCAGCACCCGCTTGGTCAGCTGCTGCAGCAGGCCACCCTCCCCGGTGAGCTTCACGCCACCAGCCTGGGCCCGGGCAACCAGCTCGGCCACCAGCCCGTCATCCACCGCGTTCGTCCCACTCACAGCGGCCTCCACGGCCTCGCTGCCACTCGTCACGTCAGTCATCAACTGTCGCTTCCAGCCCGGGAGTTACACCGCTCACCGTACAGACCCGACGCCCTCGACCGCGCGCTGGACACGGCGGCAGGGATGATCCTGGAAACGCGAGATCCCGAGGGCGTGTGGGACGTACTCGCCCGTCTACTTGACCAGGTCGAGTCTGGGCGGACAAGGGTCTCGGCATGACGACCATGACCGCCGAACGGATCGTCGCCCAGCTGGGCGGCGTGCACGGCTTCTCGGGAGTGTGCTTCGGCTCGCGGGCCGGCCCTTGTCACGATGATGGCCAAGCCGCTCTGTACAGCCGGTGAAAATCCCGGCGAGGCGGTGCCCGGGGCACGGGTGTCAGGAGGCGGTGGGCCAGCTCCGCAGCAGGGCGGCGATCTTCGCGGCAGTGCAGGCGGGGTCGAGGAGCAGATTCTTGAGGGCGACGGCGTCCTCGCGTGCAGGTTTGACTCCGATCCCGGCGGCTTCCAGGTACATGACGCCGGTGGCCGCGGCGACGGCGAGGTTGGAGCGCTCCAGCCACCGGCACCGTCCCAGCGTGTGCACCAGCGCGGCCGCTTTGGCGTAGGGGCCGTCGTAGACGGGGTGTTCGAACAGATCGGCCCGGTGGCGGGCGACGGCCGCTACGGGGACCCCGTAGTCGTCAGGGGCCGGATCGTCGGCTCCGGCGGCCTCGGCGACCTGCAGGATCCAGGGGACGTCGATGGCCAGGTCCATCACGCCGCGTGCGCTCCCCGTGGTGCCTGCTGGGCTTGTTCGGCGTCGTCAAAGACGCTCTGGTGTTCGGCGAGGAAGCGGGCGGCCGCGTCCACCGCGTGGGCGCGCAGACCGCTGGTGTCGTCGTGGACGAGCCGGGCGAGGTAGTCGCCGATGCTCAGTCCCAGGTCGGCGGCGCGTTTCCTTGCGAGTTCCGCAACGTCCTCGTCCACCCGCGCGCCCAGTTGTGTCTTCGCCATACCAGCATGGTAACAGCTGTTACCGTATGAGAAAAGCGCCATGGAAAAGCAGCCACCTGGATCCGGCCACTCGGCCCTGTTCGACACCGCGAGCAACTGGAACGCCCGCCATGCGAAGGCATTGAGCTGTTTCTAACCTCAGTTTGAGCAGGTCAAGTGCAGCGTGAAGACGGTTTGGACGAGGGTGATGATGCGGGTTGTGCAGCATCGCAGCTTGCGCAGGAGCCGCCAGGTTTGAGAGTGGCCATGGCCTGCTCGGCGAGCGCGCGGATCTTCGCGTGTAAGCGGTTGACGGCTTGCTGACCTGCGGACAGCGTCTCCCAGCGACCCCGGTAGGGCACCCGGATGGTGCCGTTGGCGCCCCGGTAGCCCTTGTCGGGCCAGCACTCCGCGTCGGCTTCCTCCAGGGCGTCGATGATGCCCTGGGTTCGCGCGGCCTTGATGTCGTGGACCGCTCCGGGCAGCGTTGGTGAGACCCACAGCAGTCGGCCGAAGGGGTCTGCGATGACCTGCACGTTCATCCGGTGCTTCTTGTGTTTGCCGGAGTAGAACGGGCGGTCCGCGGCAATGCGGTCGATCGGCTGGAGCGTGCCGTCCAGGATCACGAACGCCTTCGCCGAGGCGGTCCTCGCCGCGTCGGCCAGACTGGGGACAAGAGCGGCCAGGGGTTCGACAGCCTCGGTGACATAAAGGTAGGCCGTCGTGGTGCCGACGCCGAACCTGCCGCGAGTTGGGCATACGTGTGCCCCACTCGCAGATGAGCGAGTGTGAGCAGAGCCTGGCGGCGACGCTCAGGCGCCGCCAGCGGGAGCCGATCGTACGGCGGTGCCGCCGCAACTGCTGCGTGAGGAAGCAGAGGGCAGAGCCGGAGACGTCGACGCCCGACGGGTAAGCAAGCACGTGAAGCCTCTGGAGGAGACGGTTCTCTCGGTCGAAAACCCATCGACCAGGGGCTTCATCATGTTGTCAGCCCAACTGCCAGGCCAACGCTTCAAGTTGGAAAGGGTCACTGCCTCCAATTGGGATCGAGACAATCCCCCGGCCGTGTTCGGCGCCGTAGTTGCTGCCGAGGCAATCCGCTGGCTTTCTGTGGCCCCTGGGGTGGTACTGGAGCGCACCGGAGAGACGGAACGCTCGCAACGGCCGGCACGCATCCGGACACCTCCACGGCATCAACGTACGGGCACACATGCTCCAGCCACGCCGACCGGACTCCCCGGCACGCCCCCCCCTCGCGCCTCATGGCGCGTTCTTTGCACCCGATCGGCCACGCTCCCGGGCGCTCCCCGGGCTACGGCTCGGGCAAGGGGTGTCGGAACGGTCAGCCGACCCCGCCGCTACCGAGTTCGACGCCTTCCACCTCGACCTCACCGCGCGCCCGGTCGGCGCGTCGGCGTATCGCGGCAAAGACTCCCGCCCAGACGGCGAGCACGCAGACCGCCAGGCCGGCGAAGACGACCGGGTTCACCCAGACCGGCACCAGCTCGGTCCCCACACCCTGGTCCGTGACGCACTGCACGCTCACCGGCAGCGTCATACGCGTCACCACGTGGTCGCCGTCGGCGCCGGAAGCCGCACACATCTGGTCCGGGTCCAGGATGTAGAACCCCGACATCACGCCCCAGGCATACGCGCCCACAGCCGCAGCGCCCGCCAATTGCACGACCAGCGCACACGACATGACGTCCGGCGACGTCCACCCCTTTGGAGGCTGACCGTGACGCGCGCGCCACACCAGCTGAACGGCCGTGCCCACGACCACCCATGGACACACGAGGGGCGAGAACGCCAGGATCAAGAAGAGAATGGCTTCCACGCCTTACCGGACATCGTCGTGGGGCGGCTGGTTCCCTCACGAGGGCGGTCAGCGAGCGGGGCGTTCCGTGATCCAACGGGCGGCCAGCAGACCCGACCCGACCGACAGACCTTGCCGGTCCTGGCCCACCTGCGCCGCGGCGACACCTACGCCGCCTCGCGGCGGGTTTCCGCGTCGGGATCGCCACGGTCTGCCGCTACATACGCGAGGCCGGCGACCTCTTGACCGCCCTGGCGTCCACGCTTGAGCAGACCATGCAGACCGTACGGAAGAAGGCATACGTGATCCTCGACGGCACGCTCCCGCCGATCGACCACATCGCCCACCGGCCGGCCGCACTACTCAAGGAAGAAGAAGCATCACGGGAAGAACGCGCAGGTCCTCGCCGATCCAGCCGGACGCCTGATCTGAGAATCGGACCCGCTGCCGGAAGCCACGCACGACCTGACCGCAGCCCGGACCCACGGGATCCCCGCCGCTCTGGCAACCAACGGCATCAAGTGCTAGGCGGACAAGGCGTATCGGGGTGCAGGCTCCGCCATCCGCGTCCCGTTCCGGGGCAAGCGCCTGCGCGGCTGGCGCCGGCGTCACAACCGGGACCACGTCAACACCGCAGCCTGGGCGAACGCGCCATGGCGATCCCCAAGTCCTGGCGACTTCTGCGGAAACTTCGCTGTAGCACCACCCGGGTCACCGGCATCGTCCGAGCTGTCGACGCTCTTGAATTCGCCAGCTGATCAAGATGAAAAAGGCTCCCTACGTTGTTCTGCGGGACGCGGTGAGCCCCTCGTATGGTTCACCCACCCAGGGGTGCCGGGTGTGGTTCAAAAGGCTCTGCCGCTTGTGGCTTCCACTGATTGGCCGCCCGGCGCCCCAGGACGACTCGGCTGCCAATTAGGAATTGCGAATGATCGCTGAGTAGGGAATCGACAGCGAGGTCGTCCGTCGGGAGGCGCCAGCAGCACACCGCGCGGAGGCATCACATGGCCATGATCTGGGCCGGCATCGACGCAGGCAAGACCCATCACGACTGCGTCGTCATCGATGAGAGAGGCGAGAGGCTGCTGTCGCGCCGCGTCGCCAACGACGAACCCGAGCTCCTCGAACTCCTCGCTGATGTCTCG
>NZ_JBVHQD010000049.1:0-9689 GCF_055567595.1 Streptomyces sp. NPDC026515 | reverse complement strand
CATGGCGGGTGAAAGTCCTGGACGTCCCCGACTCCCGACATGGACGCCGGTGTCTAAGGCGACTGGTTCGATGTGATCCCGTTGCCTCGCGCCCGGGTGGCCCTGGTCGTCGGTCGTCTCGGGCGATGTGCGTCCTTCGCCGTGCTGGTCTGGCCCAATGTGGTGATGACGGCCACGGTGAGCGCACCGTCACCGCTCTACCCGCTGTACCGGGAGCGCTGGGGTCTCACGGTCACGATGCTGACGGTGGTCTTCGCGGTGTACGTCGTCGGTCTGCTCGGGCGCGTTGCTGACGCTCGGATCGCTCAGCGACCACCTCTGTCCATGACTGAACTGGTCCGAGTTCGGTAGAGATCTCAGATCGTGGCTGTGACCTGGGGTTTCGTGAGTTCCGTGTCATAGTTGGCTTCGTACTCCACGGGCGGGATATGGCTATCTCACCGTGGAGTCGGTGGTCGTTGTACCAGTCGACCCGTTCGGCGGTGTCACCTGGGCGAGCGTCTTCCAGGGCCGGTGGGGTTTGATCAACTCGGTCTTGTACAGTCCGATCGCCGGTTCCATCAGGGCGTTGACGCTCCTTTAGTTGTCAACTCGCGTGGCTGGATGGGTTTTTGGTCGCGGTCGCGTTGCCAGATCGCCATCTCGCAGGGCGTCCAGAACGAAGACAGTCTTCTTGGCGGTGGCCGTCGACCAGCCGACGATCCGGCGGGAGACCGTGTCCACGACGAACGCGATGTAGAGGGTGACCGACCATGTCCTTCTGCCACCCAGCACCGGTTTGGGGGCCGCGGCGACGAAGTCGCTGTCGAGACGGTCGGGAGCTCACTCGACCTGCCCGCCGGGAAGCGTGGTGATCACACGTTTGCCGCGGACCGCCCCCTGAATGCCCATCTCACGCATCAGGCGTTCGACGGTGCTCGCCCCGTAGACACGGTTGTTGGCGGTGTGGATCTGACTGATCAGCTCCCTTAGCTGAGCGTCCCGCACCGACGTACGGACGGGGCGGCCAGTCGTTTCTTGTGGGCGTAGTAGGTGGAAGGGGCGATTGAACCTTCCCCTTGATCGTGGACACCTGGAGACTCGGACCTGAGGTTCCAGAGGAAATAGCACCAGGTGGGAAGCAAGTACACGAAGCGGTACACCGAGGAGTTCAAGCGGGACGCGATCGCGCTCGTCGACTCCTCGGGCAAGACGGTCACTGCGGTTGCGAGGGAGCTCGGCATCGGCTCCGAATCCTTGCGCGGCTGGTACCGCAAGGCCAAGACGGACCGGGGCGAGGGCACCTCCGGCGAGTTGACCAGTGCCGAGCGCGAGGAGCTCAAGCGGCTGCGCAAGGAGAACCGCGAACAGCAGCAGACGATCGAGATCCTGAAAAAAGCGACCGCCTTCTTCGTGAAGGAGAACGACCGGTGAGCGAGTTGTACCGGTTCATCCATGCGGAGAAGGCCAACTACCCGATCGTTCTGCTGTGCCGGGTGCTGCATGTGGCCCGCTCCTCCTACTACGCCTGGCGCGAGGGCGAGGCCGCCCGTCGTGCCCGGCAGTCCGCCGACGACGCGCTCGCGCACGAGATCACGGTGCTGCACCTCGCTTCCCGCCGCACCTACGGCGTTCCGCGCATCCACGCCGAGCTGCGGCGCCTGGAGCGGCAGGTGAACCGCAAGCGCATCGCCCGCGTGATGCGCGAGCGCGACATCCGGGGCGTCACCCGGCGCAAGCACCGCTCGCTGACCCGGCCGGACAAGAAGGCGACGCCGGCCCCGGACCTGATCGGCCGCGATTTCCATGCCGATACTCCCGGCACCAAGCTGGTCGGCGACATCACCTATCTGCCCACCGCGGAGGGCTGGCTCTACCTCGCCTGCTGGCTGGACCTGGCCACCCGCGAGGTCGTCGGCTATGCCATGGCCGATCACCATCGCGCCGAACTCGTCGTGGACGCCCTGGACATGGCCCATGGCCGGGGTGGGCTGGAGCCGGGCTGTGTGATCCACAGCGATCGCGGCAGCGAGTACACGTCGATCCAATTCCGCGCTCGAATGCGGGAGTTGGGGCTTCGGCAGAGCTGCGGGCGCACAGGATCATGTTTCGACAATGCCGCCGCGGAGAGTTTCTGGGCCCTGCTCAAGGAGGAAATCGGCACCCGGATCTGGCCCGACCGGGCCACCGCCCGCGCCGAGGTCTTCAACTTCATCGAGACCTTCTACAACCGCCGCCGCCTGCGCAAGCACAAGGTCTTCGGATACCTCACCCCGGCTGAGACCAGGCAGCGGCATCAACACACCCTCGCGGCATAACCATTACGTGTCCGAGATCACGGGGAAGCTTCAGGTGTCACACCAGCTCAACGACACCGACGAGCAAGCAGACACGCCACTCACGAGTGAAGCTGACCAAGCACTACTAGGCGCTGGGAGTGGACGTCAGCGTACGGAGGAACTGTTCGAACTGGATCCAGAGCTGGCGCGGTGAGGGAGGATCTGTTGCGCTCGCCTCGTTCCGCAGCGAGGACGCTTTCCAGCACAGCGGGGAATCGTCGCAGAGCCTCTTTTCTCATGGTCACGTAGCAGCGTGTGCCCTCCATCCGTTGCCAAGTGAGTCCCGCCTCACGAAGGGTCTTCATGTGGTGACTGAACGTCGACTGTGCGACTCGAACGGTGAAGTCTGTGCGCACATGTTCCTTGCCGTCCGCCAGGACGCCCATGACGTGCAGGCGGACAGGGTCACCCAAAGCCGAGAGCACCGCGGCGAGGGTGACCTCTTCGAGGTCGGGGTGGCTTACTTCCTTGGGCACAGCCGGAAGCATACATCGATTATCGACGATTTTCGATATAGTGTCCCTCGCGTAGACACCCGACTGTGCTGACGTTTGCCGGCGGCCGTGTCCTGAAGCCAGTCGTACAGCAAGAGGAAGACGCATGATGGAACACCAGCACGCCCGACCCCTTCATGACCGCGTCGTCATCGTCACCGGAGCCGGTACGGGGATCGGCCGGGCAACGGCGGTCGCGATGGCCGAAGCGGGGGCGCACGTCCTTGGTGTCGGACGACGCCAGGTGGCCCTGGAGGAGACTGCCGCCATGCACCCCAGCATCGTGACTCTGGCCACGGACCTGCGCTTGGAGCATGCCCCTGAGCTGATCATCGGTACGGCGATCGACCGATGGAACCAGCTTGACGTGGTGGTGAACAATGCTGGCGCCACCGCACGTGTCTCGTTCGACGAGGTGACCCGCTCGCGCATCGCCGACCTGTTCGACCTCAACGTCATCGCACCCACCATGCTCGCCCAGGCGGCGTTGCCTCACCTGCGCCGCAGCAAGGGTTCGATCATCAACATCTCCAGCACCTACGGCCATCGCCCCCACCCGGGCGGTGCCCACTACGGGGCGACCAAGGCCGCCCTGGAACAGCTGACGCGGACCTGGGCGGTCGAGCTGGCCGAGGACGGGATCAGAGTGAATGCCATTGCCCCCGGTCCGACCGAGAGCGAGGCTCTGTCCCTCAGCGGGCTAACGGAGGAGGAGGTGATGAAGGTCAAGAAGGAGCAGGCATCCCGGATCCCTCTGGGAAGGAGGGGAGAACCGGAGGAAGTCGCGTCCTGGATCGTCCGCTTCGCAGATCCCACCGCAACGTGGCTGACGGGCCAGGTTCTCACGATCGACGGAGGCCTCGAACTCATCTGAATACGCTTTTCCGTTGATCCACCGGGCATCAGGTTCGAGCAGAAATGCGACGGCTCCGGCGATCTCGTCGGCCTCGCCCGCCCCTCCGAGCACGACACCCATGCTTTCGGCACGCCCTCGGGGAGTACCTGCTCGCTCCTCTGTGACACCGAACGCGGCGACCACGCCGTCTGCCAGTCGGCCGTCGTCTGTCCGCCCGGCGCGCGGACCGGTCCGAGAGACACCGCCTTGACTCGGATCCCACCGGGCGGAACTCCTCCGGCAGCGTGGTCGACGACCATAAGAGGCGGCCGCGGTAAAGGAGGTTGGTCAGGTCGGCCGCGTGGTGCCCCGGCTCGGGTCCGTACATGTCCCAGATCGCCGCCGTCACTGCCGCTTCGAACGCAGGGGCACCGGCTGTGAGGAAGAAGCCGAATTCCAAGACCGCCACCGGGACTGCGGTGTCGTCGACGTGGATGTTGGGGACCAGACGCCGTGGTTGGCGGTCAAGGGGGCCGTCGGCGGGCTCGCAGCGATTCAGGGTCCACTCGACCGCTCAGAACAACCGGGCGCCGCCGCGGCGAGCACGTTCCGGTGCCGACGGGCGGCACACTCGGCCAGAACGGCCAGCGCCTCGGGGAAGCGGAGCGGGTGTGCCCCGCAGCGGGCGGTCGTCGCCCTGGACGGTCAGCTGCCGCATCGCGGGCGATCCCGGCACAGACGCCAGGCCACGCAGCACAGTGAGTGCTCAGTCGCTCCCACACCACGATCAGGGCCCTCAGCAGATAGTGGGCGTCGTCCAGCAGGCGGGATGTATTCGCTCACGGCGAGCGCGGCGCCCGCCCCTGCAACGCGCGTGCCGGCGCAGCCGATAGCACAGGCTCGCGGGCAGGCACGGTTTGCAGCAGAGCAGCCCGGCAGCCGACAGGCGGCCGGGCTGCTGCTCGTAGGCGATGGAGCGGGACACCGTGCCTTTGAACCGCTGGGGGACGAGGAGCCAGCCGCCCGGGGTGAGCTGCTGCAACCAGGTGTGTGCTGCTGCCCGGGGACTATCCGAGAGGACGCGAGGGTCGGGGCCTCGCGCCACGGGCCCCGGTTACGCCGCCACGGCAGGTTGAAAAGGACTCGATGAAGCAGCGCGATACGCCCGTCAAGGCGGAGAAAGCCTCTCTCGCCGAGGTCGGCGGCGACCATCAACCCCGACAATCTCGTACGACTGGGCTGTCACACCCGGAGGGGCTACCTCGTCATCTCTGATGAGAGCGCACAACGGCGCGCGCCCGAAGAGCGTGGCGCAGGCCACACGAAGGAAGCAAAGGAACCATGACCGACTCCCAGCGTGTCAACATCGGCGAGCAGCACCCTGCCGCCTACAAGACCCTCATTGCCCTGTCGTCGGAGGTGGAGAAGGCCGCCGCCGCAGCTGGCCTCGACCCGCTTCTGGTCGAGCTGCTGAGGATCCGCACCTCGCAGATCAACGGCTGCGCGTTCTGCCTGCGCATGCACACCCGCGACGCCCTCAAGAAGGGCGAGAACCCCGACCGGATCGCGGTGCTGCCCGCATGGGCGGAGACCGGCTACTTCTCCGAGACCGACCGCGCCGCCCTCCGCCTGACCGAGGCGATCACACTCGTTCCGGACGGGCACGTCAGCGACGAGGACTTCAACGCCGCCGCGGCCGTACTCACCCCGGACCAGATCTCGGCAGTCGCCTGGCTGGCCACCGTGATGAACGCCTTCAACCGCGTCGCGATCACCAGCCGGTACCCCGTCGGCAACTGACCTCGACGGTGATAGCGGCTGCCGAAGCTCCGTCGTGTAGGTGAGGGTGGAATCAGCCGGGCGGCTTGCGCCAGCTGCCCGGCTCACACAAGCCGAGGCGTTCGACGGCGTACGTGTACGGGGAACGGCCAGGAGAGCCGGGCCGAGCCGCTCGTCCATGTCGATGCGGGAAGGTCCGTACGGGTTGCCGTCGGATCAGAGCCGGGCGGTCAGGCGCGCCGGCCCTCGTGCGGTCTCGCCGACTACCGCGAACATCTGAGCGGGTACGGTTGCGACCCCAGCGATTGAGGTCGCCGACTCGTTAGAGGAGTTCAGCGCCCCGCTTGTCGACCGAGTCCGACCAGTCCGGGTCGTTGGCGCGAGCCCAGCGCGGCGCAGCAGGCGTCAGGTGCGGCAGGTGCTCCGCCTGTGCTTTGTGCAGCCCGACCGACGGCGTCGTCCGGCGTCGGCGCTGGGGGCACGGCGGGCAGGACGGGCGGAGGTTCGGGTGTGCTCCACTGGGGCAGGGGTGGGCCGGCCTCACTTTGGGGCGGGGATGCTGGACATCGCCCGATCGTGGGCTTCGGTGTCGAGAGGTTCAGCACTTGCTTCTCCTGGACGCGGGCACCGAGGAGGACCCGACCGCGGCCTAATGCTGGGTGGGGGGCGGGCGCAGGCTGACCGCTGGGACCAGCATCGGCCAAGCGTTTCAGTCCTGACAAATTCGTGCGCGTCTGAGCTGTCACACTCGGAAGGGCTACCTCGTCTCCCTAATGAGAGCGCGGGAAGGCGCGACGAGCAGAACAGGTGCCGGAAGGTGGCATCGATCGTGCGGAATGACATAGGCCGCATACACCGGCACGTATAAGCAGTGCGTTCCAGCCGACATGACCGAAACTTGAATTTGAGGTGAAAAATGGAAGCCAAACCGGATTCAGAGTCGAAGATGCAGAAATTTGATATCTGCGCGAAGGGGATCCCGCCTCTCCCGGAGGGGACACATGGGATGGTGCAGGTCGTGGAACTTCCGCCGGGCGATCCTGGCCCGGAACCGCACCGTCACTCCGGCCCCTTGTTCGGGTACATGCTCGAAGGGGAGATGCTTTTCGAGCTGGAAGGTGGAAAGCCCTACGCGATCAAAGCCGGGGAGGGATTCTGGGAGCCCGCTGATGTCGTTCACTATCGGGCATCCAATCTGCGAGACGACATCACGAGTCGATTCGTGGTATTCATGCTCTGCGCTCCGGGGGTACCGATGACCACATTCCTTGACGAAGCTGAGATCGCGGAGCGTTCTCAGCTTCGCTACCCGAATGTGGAGATAGAGGAGTATTCTCGCCGAATGCCTCCGGTGCCGTCGTCCTAAAGGGTTTCCCGCGACTCGGCGAAGATACTGTCCGGGGCGGCGGTGTGCAAACGGGTCCTGTGCTCGACGGCCTGACCTTGGCCGCTCCGTGGCACTCGGGGTCCATCAGGTCACAGCGGCCGGTTCACTCAGTGAAACAGCTGCGACGAACCCTGACTTGATGTTCGGCTGCAATCCTTCGCGAGTACTTGTCGGATTGCTGCCGACCCTTTCCCTGGCGCCGTCACACTGGCGGATGGCATGAAAGGTTCACGTTTGATCAAGATGGGGGGGATCGTCCGCGGGAAGCACCCGCCGTCACACAGCGGCCCGGTGTTCAGTTGAAATGATTTTCCGTTGTATTTGCCCTCGGCCGACGCAAGGTGAGGCGCTTGTCCTCCACCGCGGGTGATGGCCTCCCAGGAGACGGTCCGGCGATCGTGCACCGCGTCTGCGCAGGCCTACGACGACGGACTGCATCGCGGCCGACGCCGGGCTGGAGTGAAGGGCATCTGAGGTGTTCGTCGCGGTCAGCGGGATGGGCACGTACCCGTGGCAGGCCCTCGACGAAGACGACGACATCTTCGAGGCCCTCGCGCATCGGCATCGGCACCGGACGAGGCCGTCGCCCGGTGCTGTGACCCGACCTGCTCGATCAACACCGTCCGGCGCAGGAGAAACGTAGGGACATCGCGGTGACTGCTCTGCACTGGTTGCTGACGATCTGCTTCGCCGCCGTTGCGGGGCGTGCGGCGTGGCGTGCGGGCGCGGCCCCCGACGGTGGAGCGGCTGCCGGGGATCCTGCCCTCGATCGTGTCGCACATGCGCTGCACGCCCTGATGGCCGTGGCGATGGCAGTGATGACCTGGCCGTGGGGCATGAGCGTCCCCGTCACACCGCAGGTGGTCTTCTTCTCCCTCGCGGCCATCTGGTTCCTGGCTGTGGCGTGCTTCGTTCGATCCTCGACCGCGCCGCTGTCATACCGGCTCCTCCACGCCGCTCCGCACGCCCTCACCATGGCCGCAACCGCATGGATGGCTCATATGATGCGCGCCGGCTCTTCCGTCGGCGGTGGCGAAAGCGGCTCCAGCATGGTGGATATGCCCGGCATGCAGATGAGTGCCCGGGGAAGTGCAGCCGCCGCGACGCTCACCGGCTCGGACTCCAGCTTCACGATCATTCTGGCCATGGTCGCCCTCGCCCTCGCACTGCCCTGGCTCACCCCAGGGTTCGATCTCGCCCGGAACAAACCAGCGGCGAGGACGCCGCATACGCCGATGCCAGCCTTGCCACACGGCCTGTCCTACCACGATCTCATGGCACTGGGCATGGCGGTCATGCTGATCGTGATCGCCTGACCGCGCACGCTCCGATGTCCGAGGGAACCCGGCCAACACGGCTGGATCTCCCTCGTGGTGCCTCCCGGTGATCGTGCCGGCGCTTCTGGAGCCTGCCGGGACCTGACCGCCGTGGTCGCCTCAGCTTCGGTTTCTCGGACCCGGGTCAATACTCCGAGTGGTGACCCCGAGTTTCACGGAGTCCGTGAACCGTTCCGGGTTCGATAGGGACTCGATCATTTGAGAGGATCGAGTCATCGCACGCCCTTCTCCCTATCCCCTTGAGCTGCGCAAACGTGCGGTCCGCATGGTCGCCGAGGTGCGGCCCGAGTACGACACCGAGTGGTCCGCGATGAAGGCGGTCGCCGCCAAGCTGGGGATCGGGACGGCTGAGTGCGTTGTGGGATGCGGTCCGATGCCATGGCTCCGATGGCGCAGAGGCTGGTGACCAGGGAGGTCGGGCAGGTCGAGGTCGGCTCGCGGAACGGGCTCTGAAGAGCAGGCCAGCCCGCCTGGGAAGGCTGTGCTGTCGCAAGGTGTCGCGGATGTGGTGGCCGAACCCGGCGTGTGTGGAAAGGTTCGCACCGGGCACCGCAACCGTCTGTGACACATCGGTGTCCGTGCAGTGACAGCTTCGTCCTACTGCTGTCCCTCGTCGGCTCGGCGCGCTGTGCTGAAGCGGCGCTGATAGGCGGCGGGGCTGAGGGACAATTCCTTCACGAAAACTCTGCGCATACTCTCATAATTCGGGAATCCGGCAAGGGATGCCGTCTGCGTCGCGGTATGCCCCTGGTCGAGTAGAGCTTTCGCCATGTCGAACCGGATCATCTCCACGTACCGGGCCGGCGTGGTGGACAGCTCTTCGCGAAAGAGCCGCGTCAGATGCCGAGGGCTCACATTGAGGTGCTTGGCGAGTTCGCCGAGTGAGTGGTTTCCCCCGGGATTCGCCGTGATCACGTCGGTGATTCTGCGGAGGGCCGGAGACCGGGGCGGCGATCCTTGCAGTGGGGCGGAGAACTGTGATTGGCCGCCAGAACGTTGCAAATAGACCACCAGGGCGCGGGCTACGTCGCGGGTCAGATCAGGGCCGTGATCCTCCTCGACGAGTGCCAGTGCCAGGTCGATGCCTGCGGTCACGCCTGCCGAGGTGTAGGTGGTGCCGTCGCGGACGTAGATCGCGTCGGGTTCGACGCGGCTGGCCCGGCAGCGGGCGGCGAGTTCGTGCGCGACCTTCCAGTGCGTGGTCGCGCGCTTGCCGTCCAGGAGGCCGGCGGCGCCGAGGATGAACGCTCCGGTGCAGATGGACGCGACCCGGGCGGCCCTGCCCGCCAGCGTTCGCGTGGCCTCGATCAGATCACGGGGCACAGGTGTGCGCGGAAAGAGGTCTGCGCCGGCCACCAGGAAGGTGTCAGGAGCAGGCTCCGTAGCGGCGGTGTCGACTGCGATCCGGATCCCGATGGACGAGGTGACATCGGCACCGGTCGGTGACACCAGCACGATCGTGTAGTCGGCACCGAGCCGGTTCGCTTCCCCGAACACCTCCGCGGGGCCGACGACGTCCAGGAGTTTGACCCCGTCGTA
>NZ_JBVHQD010000048.1:0-11758 GCF_055567595.1 Streptomyces sp. NPDC026515 | reverse complement strand
GGTGGCGGTGCAGGTGCACGAGAGCGGCGAGCGCACGCTGGTGCGGTGGGAGTTTGCGCCGCCGGTCACCCTCGCGGGTGACGATGAGCATCCTGACCCACACCGCAAACCTGAAGTCCTGGAGGATCTTCCGCAGGGCCCGCAGCTGGCCGAACTCGCTTGTCGTAATTCTCCGTCGCCGTCCTCGCACAGAGCGTCAACGCTGCAAGCGCTCATTGATGAAATCTTCGCCGTCCTGGAGGCTGCGGCGGACAGGGGACCGGTGGCGCACGACTGGCCGGACCGGACCTGGACTCTGTCGCGTATCAAGTCGCCGATCGGACGCCGGTTCCATGAGAGGTTCAATTCCCGGCGTTGCGGTGCTGCTCAAGCGGCACCGGCCACCTGCCACGTGCCGTTTGAGCAGCACCGTCGAGCGGGACGATGAGGCGACGGTCGGAGGGGTGAAGAAGATCTGGCCGAACGTGGAACGGCCGCGGCGTGGTCACTGGTCCTCGAACTCGTCCCGGATGACGCGGGCCAACTCCGCCGGCTTGCTGAGAAAGGGGGAGTGCGACGAACGTATTCGTCGGATTCGCTGAGCTCGCCCGGCCATTGCTTCCTGGAACGGCACCGGCATGGCTTGGTCTTGCTCGCAGATAATGTAGGTACTGGGCACCGTGCGCCACGCCGCCTCGGTGAGAGGCTGGCTCACCGACGCCAGGGACTGATGGCCGAGCCGGGCGGAGCATTCCCGGGCCAGGTCCGGATCCACGTCGCCGTACAGGACCTCCACCGGATCGGACACATCGAAGTAGTCCCGTTCCACGTTGTCGACATGCTGTTTGTGTACATCCCAGGCGGACGGATATATCCCGTTGACCAGGGAAAGGAGCGATTCGCCGACATCATGCATTATGGCGCTGAGGTAGATGACACGCTGAACGTTGCTCATCTTCCCGGCTGCCTGGCTGACCGGGCATCCACCGTAGGAATGGCCTACCACCACGGTGGGGCCGTCGATGGCCGCCAGTTCCTCGGAGAGTGCTTCCGCATCCTCGTAGAGGGTCCCCAGTGTCTCTGTGTCATGTCCACTACTGGGTAGTGTCACAGCTCTCACCTCGACATCAGGCAGGTGGTCGATCAATTGTTTCCAGCACCATGGGCCGTGCCAGGCTCCGTGTACCAGAACGAGAGTGGGCGAATTGGCCATGTATTCCTCTTCTGCGGAGAGCGACTGACTGGACACTCGGTTGATGAACCGCTCGACGTTGTGCGCCGGGTGTGGGCTTCGGAGGGCGAAGGCTGTTGGTCTGCCGTACCGCCTCTTCGGAGCCAGGGGCCTATATATTCCAGGCTGAGCGCAGTGCCGGACGATCGATCGGCAAACCGCCGATGATCACTTGCGCGCTCCTGCGACTGTTGGCGATGTCATCGAGTGGGTCGGCATCGAGCACCAGCAGGTCTGCGCGCGTACCCGGGATGATGATACCGCGGTCGCTCAGGCCGAGACTTCGGCTGGCAGGAGGGTGGCGGCGGGAATGGCGGCCAGTGCGGGAATACCTGCCCGGACATTTGAATCCAACTCACGATGCTCGGAAAATCCCGGGAATTCTGCGTCTATACCTGTATCGGCTGACAGTAGGGTCCGGACGCCAATTTTTGAACAGCAGGCGCAACCCGCTTTCCAGGGCTTCGTAAGCTCTCGCCCGGTCAGTGTCAACAGAAGTTGAGAACTCTCTCAATTGGTACGGGCAGCGGCCCGGTCGGCCGGTGAGACCGTTTCTGCGAGTGCCTTGTCGTCCAGCCATGAGAACTCCCCAGAAAATCCCGTCGGGATGCTCATCGATGTGAACACAAACACATCGCGTTCCAAGATCATGTCGATGGGCTCTTTGTCCGGACCTGGCTCGCGGACCGTGTGGGCGAGCCCATCCACGCCGGCGTGCACTACGGCCTTGGCATCCTCGATTTCAGGAACGCGACGCGTGAAGCAATCATCGGCGACCGGAGGGTCACGGGCTTGTCGGCCGCAGTTATCGCTGAACTCGTAGCCGAGGTAGGTCCGTTGTGGCACGACCGGCACCAGGCCGTGCTCGTGTCGACCGCGGAAGCGTGCGGTCGGTGCCGGTGCGAAGCACCGGCTCGTGTTCGTCGCCCGGCTTCTGGCGACGCACGTCCATCTTCGCCACGCAACCACCCGCGACGTGCTGGCCTGCTGGTTCGGCGTGGACCGCTCCACCATCACCCGGGCCATCGGCGAGATACGGCAGCTGCTCGCCGAGCGGGGGTGCACGATCAGCCCCGGCGTGCGACTCAGATCGCTCGCCGAGGTTGTCGACCACCTCGGCGCCAGCAAAATGAACGGCATCATCGACGGCACCGAGATCCGGGCCCGCCGGCCAGCCGCCGGACGCAAGGACCGGGACAAGTTCATCTCCGGCAAGAACAAGCAGAACGCCGTCAAGTCCATGGTCCTCACGGCCGGGGACGGACGGGTGCTCTTCTGCAGCCCGGCAAGCCCCGGAAGCTGCGCGGACATCACTCACGCCCGCCAGTTAGGGCTGGTCAAGCTCCTGGCCGACGGCCCGGCAGTGGAGATCCTCGCCGATGCCGGCTACCAGGGCCTCGGGGCTCAGACCGGCGGCCGGGTGGTGACACCACCGCACCGCAAGTTCAAGAAGAACGCCCCGGACTGGTACGAAGAAATGCACGAGAGACAGCGCAAGGCACACTCCTCGCGACGCATCCGGGTCGAGCACGGCATCGCCCACTTGAAGAACTGGCGGGCCCTGGCCCGCCACCTCGGCCGCCGCGAACGCATGAGCGACACCGTTCAAGCCGTTGCCGCCCTACTCAGCCATCAGCGAGCCGAGGACCTGATCCCTGCCCGATAGCGGTGAAAACCCAGCCCCACCGGGCCGCTCGACGCCTAAGCGCCTACCGTGCACGAGCTCGTTACACTGACCACCTGCATAACAACCGGTGTCCACGATCAAGGCTGAAGCCCCTAGGCCTTCCCGGCGACCCCTTCGACAGGACTCCCGCTTCTCCACTCTTGCGCCAGGCCCGACGCCACCGCTCGACCGGCCGCACGCTGATCCGCAGGACAGCGGCAATCTCCGCGTCCTTCTGCCCGCCCTCGAAACGCTCCACGGCCTGGAGCCAGCCATGTGCCGCATGACGAAGGAAGCCAGTGGCCTCGGCCTCACCGTCCGCTTCGAGCCCATCGCAGCAACAGCCAGACCAGCACACTCACCCGACTTTTCATGTCAGAGCCACGGTAGTGGGTCAAGCCCCCGCCGACCGGCCCTGCGGACATCATCTGAACACTCTTCTGACTGCTTCCTGACATCGCGCGCCTACTGTCCCGCGCATGCGCACATCTCCCCACCGTCCACGCGGTCACCAGGACGGCACCCTTTGGACCCTCCGGCACGCGATCGGTGCCACCGTCGCGGTGTCGGCGGCCGTCATCGCACTGGTCACGCCGACCGCGGCCGCCAACGCCGCACCGCACAACCCGTCGCCCAGCGGCGGCGCGGCGGGACAGGACACCGTCACCACCCACACCGGTGCCACGACCGCACAAGAGCAGGACCGGGTCAACCGCTACTGGACCCCCGAGCGGATGAAGCTTGCAGGCGCCCTGGTCCCCGAGATCACCCCTGTGCCCGAGGACGACAACACGCCCGACGACCCGCATCCGCTTCCCGCGAACACGCCGGACTCCGGGGCCGTGTGGACACATGGCGGGGCGGTGGAGAAGAACGTCGGCCGCCTGTTCTTCACCTTCTCCGACGGCTACGACGGCAGTTGCACCGCGACGGTCGTCACCAGCGTGAATCGCAGTACTGTCATCACCGCAGCACACTGTCTGAGAGGCGTCGGATCGCCTTCCGTCGACGACACCTGGAACCACAACTTCTACTTCGTGCCTGGCTATCGCAACGGAACGAAACCGCTCGGCGGCTTCAGCGTCAGGACCATGGCCACCTCTTCCCGCTGGGACACTGATCCGGACACCACGGAGTCGTCGGATGTCGCTGCCGCCGGCTACGACGCGGGACTCCTCGTGGCGAACTCCAATGCCGGAGGGCACCCGATCGAGGACGTCACCGGAAGCCAGCACATCGGGTTCGGTGAGCCCGTCGAGGGCGAGTTCGTCCACGCCTTCGGATACCCGGCCTACGGACTCAACGACCCCGGGGACAAGTACGTCGGATCCCGCATGATCCACTGCGCGGGCACGAGCCATCCCGGTCCCAAGGTTCCCCTGCTCTGGGGTGAGACCTGCGACATGTCTGCCGGGTCGAGCGGTGGCCCTCACCTGGCCCACTTCGATACCCGCACCGGCATCGGCACCGTCGTGGGCGTTACCACCACCAACGAGGAACTCGCGGGCGGGCAGACCCCCACGCTCTACGCCACGCGCCTCGGTGACAGCGCCCACAGACTCTACGACTGGGCGCAGTGGTGTCAGTAGTACCCCGTCAGGTGTTTCTCCGACGCTCAGCCACCGCCCCAACACGGTCGGGCAACGGCCGGGAGTCGCAGCCCCGCTACCGGCACAAGCCTTCGGGGATCTGACGGCAACATTCCAAGGCGAGTTGCAGCCCTCTGCGGGGAGTTCTATGGCCGAAGGCGTCCGGAGGGGGCGTGCCGGGCGCCACGCCAGCGCGGCGACAACGAGCTCACGGATGCACGTATCTAGACCGTGTATCGAAAGTGGATCTTGGGCTGTTGTCGCCGTACGCGTGAACGCGGCCAGTCACGTACGAGCGAAAGGGGCCGCTCGTTGATGCGGTGAGTCCTGTTGCTCGGCACTCTGCTGCTGGTTGGCAAGGGGCGGCGGAGGGCAGTTGACGATGGTCTTGGACCCGCAACGCTGGTTGGAACTCCGGCGGTTCCTTGCCCTGTTCGAGTCCGGTGCGGTGACTTTGACGGAGATCGCCAAGGACACGGGCCTGAACAGGAAGACGGTCCGCAAGTATCTGTCCGGGCAGGCTCCGGCCGAGCCGCCGCGGAGGGTGTCGGACGGCCGGCCGCGCAAGAAGGCCGTGGACGAGGTCGCGCCACTGATCGACGCGATGCTGTGGGCGGAGATCCTCATCAAGGGTGCGGTGGTGCACGAGCGCCTGGTGAAGGGCTAAGGCTCCACCATCAACTACCAGCGCGTCAAGCTCTATCTGCAGGAGGCCCGTCCGTGGATTGCGGAGGAACTGGGCATCGCGCCTGGGGAGTTGGCGGGCATGCACCGTCGCTTTGAGGTGGTGCCCGGGGCCCAGGCCCAGGCCGACTGGGGTGACGAAGGAAGCGTCCTCGCCCACCTGGGCATCCCGAAGGTCTATTCGTTCCACATGACCCTGTCGTACTCCCGCGACCCGTTCTGCTGCTTCACCACCAGCCAGGATCTGCAGACCTTCTTCGACTGCCACAGGCGGGCGTTCGCCCACTACGGAGGGGTGCCGGTGCCGATCGTCTACGACCGGACCAAGACCGTCGTGCGCCGGCATGTCGCACCGGGCGAGGCGGTCCCGCTGCATCCGGAGGCGGTGGGCTTCGCCGGCCACTACGACTTCGACATCGACGTACTGGCCGCCTACCGGCCCACCGGCAAGGGCCGGGTCGAACGCCAGGGTTCTGATCGTCCGACCACGTGCTCGCCGGGCGCGCCTTCTCCTCCGTCGAGGAGATGGACGCGGCGTTCATGGCCTGGGTGCCGCAGCGACGCGCCCGCACCCATGCCACCCACCACGAGGTCATCGGAGACCGGGCCGCCCGCGACCACGCGGCCCTCAAGCCGCTGCCACCCACCCCCAATCTGTTGGCCGAACGGCAGCTGCGGCATATCGGCAAGGACTGCCTCGTCGCCTTCGACGGCAACCTCTACTCGGTCCCGGCCCGCAAGGTCCGCCCCCGTCAGCTGGTGGAGACCCGGGCCACCAAATCGCAGATCAGCCTGCACGCGACCACTCCCGGCACCGACGGCGAGAGTCTGCTGGCACTTCATGACCCGGCTGTTGGCCGTGGTGTCCGCGTCGTCGAGGAGAGCCACCGGAGTGGGCTGCCCGAGGGGAACAACCGGCGGACCACAACCGAGGTGTCCTTCTCCCCGCCGCAGCGGGACGCCGCCTCCGGGCAGGGCACCGGACCGCTCCTGGCCCTGCTCAACAGGGCCGCGGCCACCCGGATCGAGGTCGGCCGCCGGCCGCTGTCGGTCTATGACGAACTCACCGGCACCCGGCCCCTTCATCCCCCGTCCCCAGAGCAAGGAATCGCCTTTAGCGAGCTGACCGGCAACCGCATCCGCCGCGAGGAGGCCGGCCCGATCGCCGAGTTCACTTCGGCGAGGACGGCCGACGGGCCACCTACTCGTTCGCGGAACTGCCGTATCCCGGGCTCCATGCCGATCTTGCCGCGGCCTGGGCCCGCAGGACCAGCCCGACGGGCGACGGCCTGCGGACCCGCCGAGTACGCCTGGGCGGTGATCGGACGGCTGATGAGATGGCCGGGCGAGCGCCCGCTCGCCCGCCACGGACGTTGCGCGGACCGGCTCTGTCTCACCTGCGGCGTTTCGACCAGCACCGACGCATGACGATCCGGGCCACCAGCACCGTGCTGGAAATGGCCCAGGTCAGAGCCCTCCTGAGGGAGGTCGAGCCGGCCGGTCTGCTGCGAGAGGACGTAAGGAAGTATCTGGACCGGCCCGGACAGCTCTGCGGCCGCTGGCGGGAGGTCCATTCCAAGGAGCCGCCGCCCGGTTACTCGGACCGCAAGTTCGCGGCGATCACGGGCGCCACTCGCAGGGACGCGGTCGCGATCCGCCAGCGTCTGCGGGTCTTCCGCACGCTGATCGAGCGGTTCGAGACGGCCCCGCACACCCTCAGCGAGGTCGAGCGGGCACAGGCTAAGAGGTCCTAACAAAGGCGCCGGACGTGTCTGAGGGTGATCAGGCAGGTGGCGAGGCCGAGGAATGTCTCATGGATGTCGTCGCGTCGTTCCCATCGGATGCGCAGGCGGCGAAAGCCGTGCAACCAGGCGATGGCGCGCTCGACCACCCACCGTAGATGCCCAGGCCGGAGCCGTGTTCGACGCCTCGCTCGGCGATGACCGGGCGGATGCCGCGCTGTCACAGCAGGCGCCGGTACTCGTCGTGGTCGTAGCCGCGGTCGGCAAGGAGCGCGTCGGGCCGGTGTCTGGGCCGGCCGACGACACCGGCAACGGCCGGGATGTTGTCGATCAGGGGCAGGAGCTGGGTGACGTCGTTGCGGTTTCCGCCGGTCAGCGACACCGCGAGCGGGATGCCCTGGGCGTCGGTGACGACGTGGTGCTTGCTGCCCGGCCGTGCGCGGTCGACGGGGCTGGGTCCGCTTTTGGGCCACGTCGAGCGGCCCGCACGTGGGAGGAGCCGATCACCGCCCGCGACCAGTCCAGCTTCCTCGCGGCCCGCAGCTCCTTCGGCAGCACCAGATGCAGTGCGTCCCACACACCGGCCTCGTTCCAGGAGGCCAGACGCCGCCAGCACGTCATCCCCGAACCGAAGCCCAGCTCCTGGGGCAGGTACTTCCCACTGGATGCCGGTGTGCAGCACGAACAGAACCCCGCACAACGCCTGCCGGTCCGGGACCCGTGGCCGGTCCTCGACCACCTTCGGTGCCGGCTCAGGCAGCAACGGCTCGATGGCAACCACAGTTCATCCGACACGACCCACGGCCGCGACTCCCTCTTCCCCACGATCAGACCAACGACCACCCAAGCCGAAAGTCACATGATCAACAACTTCTGTTAGGACCTCTAAGGAACTCACGCAGATGCTGTGGACCGGCGAGGTTCCCCGCCGATGAAGGCCAAGGGCAAAGGCGGACACCTTCCCGATCTGGCCGCGCTCATGGTGATGGGGGGTCTCTCGGGCCGGAACGGCGAGACGGTCAAGGAACTGGCTGCCGACCTCCGCGTCCTCGACGGGCGGGCGGTCGTGGTCAATCTGCTCAAGGGGCGCCGGAACAAGGCCCGCACCCGCCAGACGATCCACTGGGATGTCGGGAGGGGGAGCTCCCGCGTGCATACTCCCGGCGGCTGGTTTCCGCTGCTCAACGAGCTTGCCGAGCCCGGCCGCGCGTTCAGCAGGTCGGAGCGGGTGTGGTCGATTTGGACCGGCGACACTGCCGGCGGTCCGGAGGACTTCAAGGCCGCTCGCTGCGCTGCCAAGGGTCACATCGACCCGTTCAGCCAGACGCTCGGACGTCAGTTCGAGTGGAACAACTGGGTCTCCCGGCACGGGCTGACAGCGAATGCCCCCGACGAGGAGGCGGAGCCCCAGTCGCGGGTGCTGACGATGAACCGACCGAAGAAGACGGCCGAAGTCCGCACCACGCGGGCGGTCGGTGGGCACCTGCCGTCCGCGTCACGGACAAACACGCCGGATGTATCGTTCCTGCACTATCTGCGCAACGACCCGTCCATCCGGGACTGGGCCAGAAGATCCTCACCGAGGCCCTGGAGGGCACCGAGGCGTCGGCCCGTGCTTTCCGGGGACGGATCTTGGACGAGCAGATGGCCAAGGAGGCCGGGCACGATCCCGCGGCCGCGGCCGAGAAGCTGGGCACAGGAATTCCACGATTACTCTGACGCCGCGAATGCCGGCGTCGGTCAGCTGGTCGCTGCCTGAGCTGATGCCGTCCCGGAGCTTCTCGGCGAGGTCGTTGATCTGCTTTTCCGTGATGTGCAGGGGGCTTCGCAAAAGCCAGCGCTTGAGTTCGTCGACACCGTCCTGGAGGCGACCGGACAGGTCCTCGAGGTTGTCCAAGACCTGCCAGCCGACGAACCACCCCACCAGCCCCAGGAACACGAAGCCGAACAGGGCCGTCAGGGCCGTGGCCAGGCCCCTTGGCACCCCGTGCCGGTGCATCCGGGCCCACGGTGGGCTGCAGGAGGGCCGTGATGAGCAGGGAGGCGACGAAGGCGAGCACCAACACCTTCACCGATCTGATGACCTGGACCAGCACCCAGATGGCCGCCGCAAGGACGAGCAGCCGCCATCCGACCTCCGCCGCGACGCGAAGGCCCCAGGGCCCGGCCGCGAAGGGGGCCGGTCTGCCGCGGGAGGCCGACGACCGGGGCGGCGTCGGCGAGCCTTCCTGCCCTGGGTCGGCGATGGGCACCTCCGACGACCGCCCGGCTGCCGGCTCCCCCTTGGCACTGAGTGCTTCAGCCACTCACCAATTCGCACGACCGCGCCTGATCCTCAGTCGGGACGCCCGGACGCGTCAGGTGTTCCCTGCGTGCGACGGAAGGCCCGTCATCCCATCCGCCCGGGAATGAAATCTAATAGCAAGATCCACTCGGCCGAGGTGAAGCTGTGCTCGAATGGCTGGCGGATCACCTCGATGGGGGCAGCCGTAGGCGGCGCGGCACTCCTTTGCACTCGGACTCCGCAGATCTCCGACACCCCTCGCGGGCCGCCGTCGGGTGTGCAAAGAGCGTTGAGCGTTGATCGAATCACCGCGTGGGAGGCACGGCAGGGAATGGCGGAAGCACGGCAGGGGAATCGCGGAAGGGAATACCGAGAGCCCTCACTCACTTCGTTCCTTATACGGATCACACCGCCTTCTGTGAATCGCGCCGAGAAGCAGGGGAGGGATGTCGTATGAGGTACCGGGGTCAAACCGCGCGCGCAGCAGCCGAAGCAGCCATCGCAGCGGAGGGCGTGGAAGGTACCGCCGAGGCGCTGCGGTCCCTCCTGGAGAATTCGGCCGCCGCGATCGCCGTATGGGACACGGATCTGCGGTGCACCTGGGTGAACGACGCCCTCGCACGCTACGACGGCATACCGCGGCGGCACCGACTGGGGCGCCCACCGCAGGAGGCCCTGGCGGGCGACACCGCCGGTCTCGCGACGATCATGCGGCGGGTCCTGGCCACGGGCGACTGCGTGACCGGCCTCAACTACCCTTCCGGAGCCGGCGCGGAGCAGCTCGCCGGAAGGCGCTCGGCGTCCCTCGTCCGGCTGGACGACGGGGACGGCCGCACGCTGGGGGTCTGCCTGGTCGTCCTCGGCAGCGCGGACGGTCCGCCCCGGGCCGGAGACCGACTGGCCGTGGTGAGCGCGGCGGCCTCCAGGATCGGCACCACGTTGGACGTCATGCGCACCGCTCAGGAGCTGGCGGACTTCACGGTGCCGATGTTCGCCGACTACGTGACGATCGACCTCACGGAGGCGGTGCGGCTCGGCGAGGAGCCGCTGGAGCGGTACGGCCTGTCGCAGGGGCGTGTCCCCACCTTCCGCCGCGCCGGCCAGGCCTCCGTCCGCACCGGCGCCCCGGAGTCCCTGTGGGTGCCCGGCGAGGTGGTCTACGTGCCCCGCCCGTCCCCGTTCCTCCGTGTCCTCTCCTCGGGCCGCTCGGTGCTGGAACCGGTCCTCGACCCCTCCCACGACGTGTGGCTGGAGAACGATCCCGCGCGGGCCGAGAAGATCCGCGAATTCGGGATGCACTCCCTGCTGATCGTGCCCGTCCTGGCGCGCGGGGTCCTGCTGGGGGTGGCGGTCTTCGTGCGGACGGAGAATCCGGCGCCGTTCGACGAGAGCGACCGGATGCTGGCCGAAGAACTCGTGGCCCGCGCCGCCCTGAGCCTGGACAACGCCCGTCGGTACACCCGTGAGCGCCGGACCGCCCTGGCCCTCCAGAACAGTCTGCTGCCCCGCCGCGTCTGCGGCGGCACCGCCATGGACGTGGTGGCGCGCTACCTTCCCGCGGACGGTCCGGACAGCGTCGGCGGCGACTGGTTCGACGTGATCCATCTGCCGCGGGGCCGTCTGGCGCTCGTCGTCGGTGACGTGGTGGGGCACGGCATCAACGCCGCCGCCACCATGGGGCGGCTACGCACGGCCGTGCGTACGCTCGCCGATTTCGACCTCGCCCCCGGCGAGTTGCTGACTAGGCTCGACCGTACGTTCATCCGTCTCATGGAGGACGACGAGGAGAGCGGCGGGCCGGTCCCGTCCATGGGGGCCACGTGCGTGTACGCGGTCTACGACCCCGCCACCCGGTCCTGTTCAGTGGCACTGGCGGGGCACCCGCCGCCCGCCGTCGTCGGCCCCGAGGGCACCGTCACGTTCCCGGAACTGCCGCACGGCACCCCGCTCGGACTCGGCATCTCCCCCTACGAGACCGCGGAGTTGGAGCTGCCCGCGGGAAGCACGGTGGCGCTGTACAGCGACGGGCTGGTCGAGGAGCGCCACGAGGACATCGACGTGGGGATGCGGCGGGTCAGCGCGGCCCTCGGACGCCCCGGGGACTCGCTGGAGGACGTGGCCCGGGCGGTGATCGGCACGCTGCCGGGCAAGGTTCCGGGGGACGACGTGACACTCCTGCTGGCCCGCGGCCTCTGAGCCGTCGGCAGCGGGCCCTGTCCACGCCGCCCTCGCCGGACGCGCCACCGCCTCCCCGCGGCACCTCAGCCCAATTCCCGTGGCCCGCCACCCCTGGACAGGTCGGTGTGGGCGTGCTGTCCGGCCAACCGGCGCCAATTTCTATCGTTGTATTGAGGTGCGGACCCCCTCCGTGACTCGTGCGTGTCGGCGCTGCAGGCCTGGTCCCTGCGGTTCGTGGAGACCTTCGCCGAGGACACCACCGCGGCATTCGGCGAACACCTTGTCCTCAGCGAGCGCAGCGGCCGCAGCCGCGGGGGGTGCCTCTATGTCTTTCGTCAAGCGAGGCGTGGGGTTCGGGGTTCGTAGAAGGCGCCGTCGCGGAGCATCGCGAAGAGCACGCTGATG
>NZ_JBVHQD010000047.1:0-12464 GCF_055567595.1 Streptomyces sp. NPDC026515 | reverse complement strand
TCGTCGAACGCGGCGGTGATCGCCTTCCTGCGGGAGTACGAGGACGACCTCGTCCTGTGTGTGCACAACTTCTCCCGGTTCGCCCAGCCCACCGAACTCGATCTGCGGGCCTACGACGGCCGGCACCCGGTGGAGCTGATCGGCGGGGTGCGGTTCCCGGCCATCGGCGAGCTGCCGTACCTGCTGACCCTGGCCGGGCACGGCTTCTACTGGTTCCGGCTCCCCCGAGTCGCCTCCTCCGTCGGCCGTCGGCGCTGAGCGTGCGGAGCCGAGGAAAGGACGCGTCACCATGACGAAGACCGTTGACCTCCCCCGGGACACGGCGGCCACCGGCCTCGATCTGCCGCTGGCCTCGCTGGGCGGGCTGCTGCGCGACTGGCTGCCCCGGCAGCGCTGGTTCGCGGGCAAGGACCGGCCCGTCACGGATCTCTCCGTACTCTCCCTGACCGAACTCTTCCCGGGCTGTCTGCATCTGCTCGTGCACGCCGACCACTCCCCCGGCGGGGACGGCGCCCCTTCCGGCGACTGCTACCAGCTCCTGCTCGGCGTGCGCGAACACCGCACGCCCCGGCTGGAGCGGGCGTACATCGGCCGCGCCGAGGAGGGGCCGCTGGCCGGACTCGCCGTGTACGACGCCCTGCACGACCCCCGCGCCGCCGAACTGCTGCTGGAGCGGCTGCGGATGCCCGGCACGGTCGGCCCACTGCGTTTCGAGACCGCCCCGCGGACCCGAATACCTGGTGGACTCACGCCCAGGCTGCTGGCCGCTGAGCAGTCCAACTCCTCACTCGTGTACGGCGATTCCTACATTCTCAAGGTGTTCCGGCGGATCCAGCCCGGCATCAACCCGGATCTGGAGGTGCCCGGGGCGCTGGCCGCACAGGGCTGTGCCCGGGTGCCCGCGCCGGTGGCCTGGTTCGGCACCAGCGAGCCGAGCCCGGCGACCCTCGGGGTACTGCAGCCCTTCCTGCCGGACGCGGCCGACGGCTGGACCCTCGCCCTGCGCGCGCTCGCGGCCGGGGACGACTTCGCCACCGAGGCGCACGAACTGGGCCGGGCCACCGCGGACGTGCATCTCGCGCTTGCCGCCGCCTTCCCGTCCGCCGTCCACGACGAACACGGACCGACCGCGCAGGCCATGTCGGTGCGGCTTCAGGAGGCCGCGCACGCGGTGCCGGCGCTGCGGCCCTACGTGCCGGGGCTGCGGGGCGCCTTCGACGCGCTCGCCAGCTGCGACGCGGGACCGCACACGCAGCGGATCCACGGCGACCTGCATCTCGGGCAGGTGCTGCGGGCGGACCGCGAGTGGTTCGTCATCGACTTCGAGGGCGAGCCGTCCCGGCCGCTCGCGGAGCGGCGCAGCACTCAGTCGCCGGTGCGGGACGTGGCCGGCATGCTGCGGTCCTTCGACTACGCGGCCCGGCAGCGAAGGCCCTGGCGCCCGGAGTGGGCCCGCCGCTGCCGGGAGGCCTACTGCGCGGGCTACGCTGCCCGGGCCGGCTGGGACCCGCGGAAGAAGCACGCGTTGCTGCGCGCCCACGAGACGGACCGCGCGGTGTACGAAGTGGTGTACGAAGCCCGGCACCGGCCGGCCTGGCTTCCGGTTCCGATGGCCGCGATCGAGCGGCTCGCCCGCTGGGGAGGCTGACCTCATGGCCCTGCGCGACTCCTTGCTGCCCGAGCCCTCCGGCCCGTCCCGTGCGTCGGCGCCGCCGCTGGACGCCGCCGACCGGGGGCGCCTGCTGGCGGGCGCCCACCATGATCCGCACGCTCTGCTCGGCGCCCACCCGGTGGACGGCGGCGGCATCCTCGTCCGCGCGCTGCGCCCGCACGCCCGGTCGGTGAGCGTGCTCGTCGACGGGGTGCGCAGCCCCCTGGCGCCGGAGGACGACGGGTTCTTCGCGGCCGTACTCCACTGCGCCGAACTCCCCGCGTACACGCTGCTCGTCACATACGGCGACGGCGACGAGCTGGAGGTGGACGACCCGTACCGCTTCCCGCCCGCGCTCGGTGAGTTCGACCTGCATCTGATCCGTGAGGGGCGGCACGAGCAGCTGTGGAAGGCGCTCGGTGCCGAGCCGATGACCCATCAGGGGGTGACCGGCACCCGGTTCACGGTGTGGGCTCCGAACGCCCAGGGCGTGCGGGTGACCGGGGACTTCACGTGCTGGGACGGCACGCAGTACCCGATGCGTTCGCTGGGCGCGGCCGGGGTCTGGGAGCTGTTCCTGCCGGGCGTCGGCGAGGGCGCGCGGTACAAGTTCGAGATCACCTCCCGGTACGGCGGCCGGTTCCTCAAGTCCGACCCGATGGCGCGCCGTACCGAGGTGCCGCCGGCGACCGCGTCGGTCGTGGCCGTCTCCCGCCACGAGTGGAGCGACGCCCAGTGGATGGCGCACCGGGGCGACACGCCGGTGCACGAGGCTCCGTTCTCGGTGTACGAGGTGCACCTGCCGTCCTGGCGCCCGGGCCTGACCTACCGTGACCTGGCCGAGCAACTCCCCGCGTACGTGGGTGACCTGGGTTTCACCCACGTCGAGTTCATGCCGGTCGCCGAGCACCCCTTCGGCGGATCCTGGGGCTACCAGGTCACCGGCTTCTACGCGCCGACCTCGCGGCTCGGCACCCCCGACGACTTCAAGCACCTGATCGACGCCCTGCACCGGGCCGGGATCGGCGTGATCATGGACTGGGTACCGGCCCACTTCCCGAAGGACGACTGGGCGCTGGCCCGCTTCGACGGGGACCCGCTGTACGAGCCCGGGGACGAGCGGCGGGCCGAGCATCCGGACTGGGGGACCTACGAGTTCGACCTGGGCCGGGTGGAGGTCCGCAACTTCCTGGTCGCCAACGCGGTGTACTGGTGCGAGGAGTTCCACATCGACGGGCTGCGGGTGGACGCGGTCGCCTCGATGCTCTACCTCGACTACTCGCGGGACTCCGGGCAGTGGACGCCGAACGTGTTCGGCGGGCGTGAGGACCTGGCCGCGGTGGCCTTCCTCCAGGAGATGAACGCGACCGTGTACCGGCGGGCGCCGGGTGTGGTGACCATCGCCGAGGAGTCCACCGCGTGGGACGGGGTGACCCGGCCGACCGACAGCGGCGGGCTGGGGTTCGGGCTGAAGTGGAACATGGGCTGGATGCACGACTCGCTGGAGTACATCCAGCACGAGCCGGTCCACCGCAAATACCACCACGACGAGATGACCTTCTCGATGGTGTACGCGTACAGCGAGAACTACGTGCTGCCCATCTCGCACGACGAAGTCGTGCACGGGAAGCAGGCCCTGGTGTCCAAGATGCCCGGGGACTGGTGGCAGCAACGCGCCAATCACCGCGCCTATCTGGGCTTCATGTGGGCCCATCCCGGCAAACAGCTGCTCTTCATGGGGCAGGAGTTCGCCCAGGGCGGCGAGTGGTCGGAGGCCGACGGCCCCGACTGGTGGCTGCTGGACCCGGAGTACGGCGCCGAGGCCGATCACCGGGGTGTCCGGGATCTGGTCCGCGATCTCAATTCCGTGTACCGCACGCACCCCGCGCTGTGGCAGCGGGACACCGATCCGGCGGGCTTCCAGTGGGTCGTGGGGGACGCCGCCGAGGAGAACGTCTTCGCCTTCCTGAGGTTCGACGCCGAGGCCCGGCCGCTGCTGGCGGTGTCCAACCTCTCCCCGGTGGTCCGTCCCGACTACCGGCTGAGCGTGCCCGGGAGCGCCGTCGTCTGGCGCGAGATCCTCAACACCGACAGCGCGCGGTACGGCGGCGGGGACGTCGTCAGCCGGGGACCGCTGCTGGCCGACGAGGGCGCTGTGCGGCTCACGCTGCCGCCGCTCGGCACGGTGTGGCTGGAGCCTGTCGTCCCGTAGGCCGCCGAGGACGCCGGCACGTGTCCGGGCGGCCGGGCCGGGGCAGTTCGGGGTGAAAGACCCCGCCGCGCCCGGTCGCGGCCCGGCCGGAGGGCGGTCCTCGGTGCTGCGTACCGTCGGAGTGGAGGAAGAACTTCTGCTGGTGCACCCGGACAGCGGGGAGCCGATGCCCCAGTCGGCGGCCGTCCTGGACCGTGCCGCGCTGGACGATCCCGGACAGGCCGTCTTCCAGAAGGAACTGTTCGGCCAGATGCTGGAGCTGGCCACCAGTCCGCAGCGGCACATGGCGGACCTCGGCGCCGAGATCGCCCGCTGCCGCAAGGAGGCGGCCCGGCTCGCCGGGGAGATCGGCTGCGCGGTGGCGGCGCTCGCCACCTGCCCGCTGCCGGTCACGCCCGCGCTCAGCGCGCATGAGCGGTACCGGTGGATGGCCGGGCGGTACGGCAGCGCCACGCTCGACCAGTTCGTGTGCGGCTGCCATGTGCACGTGTCGGTGGAGTCCGACGAGGAGGGTGTCGCCGTCCTGGACCGGCTGCGGCCGTGGCTCCCGGTGCTGCGCGCGCTGAGCGCCAACTCGCCGTTCTGGCAGGGCCGGGACTCCGGTTACGCCAGTTTCCGCGGCCGGCTCTGGGCGCGCGGTCCGTCAGCGGGGCCCACCGAGCTGTTCGGCTCTGCGGACGGGTACCGGCGCCGGGTCGCGGACATGGTGGCCAGCGGGGTCATCCTCGACGCGGGGATGGTGTACTTCGACGCCCGGCTCGCCGTGCACTACCCGACGGTGGAGATCCGGGTGGCGGACGTGTGCCTGCGGGCGGACACCACCGTCCTCGTGGCGACCCTGGCCCGGGCCCTGGTCGAGACGGCCGCCCGCGACTGGCGGGCCGGCCGGCCACCGCTCGACCACAGTGTGAGCATGCTGCGGCTGGCTTCCTGGCAGGCCGCCCGCTCCGGCCTGGACCAGGAGCTGCTCGATCCGGCGACCATGCGGCCCCGGCCGGCCGCCGAGGTGGTGGGCACGCTGTTGGCGTACACCGCGGACGCGCTCGCCGGCAGCGGTGACACGAGCGGTGTCGAGGAGGCCGTGGCACAGCTGCTCTCCAGGGGTACCGGAGCCGGTGAGCAGCGATCGCTGCTGGAGCGCACGGGGAGCCTGCGGGACGTCGTCGTCGAGTGCGTGCGCCGTACCCAGGGCTGACCTCTGGTCATCCCTTCTGTCATCGGTGGGAAACGAGTTGACCGTTCCTGACACGGGCCGCCCTCCCCTGGGCTAGATTCGACCCGCTCGACAACAGTACCGATCGGGAGGGTCACCCTCCGTACAACCTGGAGCAGCGCATGCGCGACTACGCCCTCGCTCCGACTACCGCTTCGACCCTGACCGGCGGGCTCGCCGACAGCATCTTCGAGACGGCGGACCGGAACCCGACCCTGCCGGTGCTGGCGCGCCGGCCCGATGCCGCCGCCGCGGGTTGGGAGGAGATCACCGCGGTCGAACTCCGTGACGAAGTGGTCGATCTCGCCAAGGGATTGATCGCGTCGGGCATCTCGCCCGGTCACCGGGTGGCCGTGATGGCGCGGACCCGCTACGAGTGGACGGTGTTCTGTCTGGCGCTGTGGTCGGTGGGCGCGGAGGTGGTGCCGATCCATCCGACCTCCGCCCGGGACCAGGTCGAGTGGATCCTGCGGGACGCCCGGTGTGTGGCCGTGGTGGTCGAGGACGAGCTGGCGGTGATGACCGTCGGCACGGTGTGCCAGGGCCTGCCCGGTCTCAAGCACGTCTGGCAGCTGGACGCGGGGGCGGTGCCCGACCTGGTGCAGCGGGGCGTGTTCGTCCCGCTGACCACGGTGGAGTCGCTGCGGCGGATCGTGATGCCGGACTCCACGGCGGCGATCACCTACACCTCCGGCACCTCGGGCCGTCCGCTGGGCTGCGCGCTGAGCCACCGCGGTCTGGCGTACCCGCCCGACATCCTGCTCGCGGGCTGGGGGCACACCGCCGCCCTCCCGGGCGAACAGGCCTCCGTTCTCGCCTACCTGCCGTTCTCGCACGTGTACGGCCTGATGGTGATGGTGATGTGCCTGCGCGGCGGGTTCCTGATGGGCCACGAGCCGGAGATGACGGAGAACGCGCTGGCGTCGGCGCTGCGCAGCTTCCGGCCGACCTATCTGTACGCCGTCCCCTCGGTCCTGGAGAAGCTCTACAAGACCTTCCTGCGCACCGCCCACCAGCACGGCAGGGGCGCCCTGTTCGAGCGCGCCGTGGACACCGCGCGGGACTTCGCCACCGCCCAGGAACGGCAGCGGCTGGCAACCGGCGCGGGCCCGGGGTTCGACCTGCGGCTCCAACACGCCCTGTACGAACGGACGGTGTACCGCAAGCTGCGGTCCGTGTTGGGTGGGCGGGTGCTGCGGGCCACCTCCGGCGGGTCGTCGCTCAGCCGTGAACTCACCCTGTTCTACGAAGGCATCGGCATTCCCGTGCACGACGGCTACGGGCTGACCGAGTCCAGCGGCGGGATCACCATGCAGCCGCTGGGCCGCGAGAAGTCCGGCACGGTGGGCCAGGCACTGCCCGGCACCCAGATCCAGGTCGCCGACGACGGCGAGATCCTGGTGCGCGGCCCGTCCGTGTTCCAGGGGTACGTGGGTGACGACTACACGACCCGGGCCGCGCTGCGCGGGGGCTGGCTCGCCACCGGCGACATCGGACGGCTCGACCCCGAGGGCTATCTGACCATCACCGGCCGCAAGAAGGACATCATCATCACCAGCAGCGGCAAGAGCGTGGCCCCGGCCCCGCTGGAGCAGCGGCTGCGGATGCATCCGCTGGTGCACCAGGCCGTGGTCGTCGGCGACGACCGGCCCTGCGTGGGTGCGCTGATCACCCTGGACCCGGACTTCCTGACGCACTGGCGCGGCGCGCTGGCGCTGCCGGGCGACCCGCCCGGCCGGGAGTCGCGCGAGGAGAACGCGCTGCGCGAGGAGATCGCCCGGGCCATCGCGTCCGCCAACAGCACGGTGTCCCGCTCCGAGTCGATCCGGGTCTACCGGGTGCTCCAGGAACCGTTCGCCCCGGGCAACGGCATGCTCACGCCGTCGATGAAGCTGCGCCGGGACGCCATAGCGCGCCACTACGCGGCCGAGATCGACGCCATGTACCAGGCCCGGTCGCGCGCCGTTCGCCGGCCGGGTTCCACGGAGCCGGCCGACTGGGACGACCCGGACGACGTGTTCCGCTGAGCCGGGCACGCGTATCCGGAGCGGCAGTGGGAACTCGCCGCGAGGGGAGACCCGACACAGAAGACGGCCCTGATCCCCGAGGGCCGGGAGAGACGACATGGCGACCGGGCCACACCGCGACCGCGGACGTTCCGCGGAGGAGACCCTCGAACGGACGGTCTCCTTCCCGGGCGAGCTGCGCAATGTCACCGGTGCCCGGCTGGCCGCGGACGGCTACCTGGCCGCCCTCTCCCGGACATCGCCGCCCACCGCCCCCGAGTACTGGGACGACATCCTGCTGGTGGTGACGGAGCTGGCCGCCAATGTCGTCCAGTACGCGCCGGGGCCCTTCGAGCTGCGGATGCAGCGCACCTACGACGGTGTGCACTTCACCATGCACGACACCAGCCAGGTCCAGCCCGAGCCGCGGCCCTTCCATCCCCGGCACGGCGGCGGCGGTGTCGGCTGGCACCTGCTGCACACCCTGTGCGACCAGGTCAGCGTGGTCGTCACGGAGAGCGGCAAGGACATCCACGTCTTCCTGCCCTGGTGAGCGGCGGGCACCGTCACCCCGGACGGTGCGCGACCACCCCGAACATCGTCACCGACATGTGCAGCGCCCCCCGCTCGGCCGCCTCGGCGAGGTCGGCGTACAGGGTGTCCCGCTGCTGCTCGGTGAGGGCGCCGGTCCGCACGGCGGACTCGCCGAGCATGCGGATCAGCGGCCAGGCGACCGTGCGGTGGTCCTGGAGCAGGGCCTGCGAACCGCGGTCGTCGACCACGAAACCGGCCGCGCTGAGCTGACCGACCAGACGGCGCCCGGAGTAGGGGTTGGCGCCCTGCAGGGCGGCCCCGGTCAACGCGTGCACGACCACCGGATCGCCGGGGTGCAGCAGGGTGGTGCCCCAGTCGGTGTCCAGCAGGGCCACCCGGCCGCCGGGACGCAGCACCCGGGCGATCTCGGCGACGGCCCGGTCGGGGTCGGAGATGTGCTGGAGCACCCGCTCGCACCACACCAGGTCCATCGAGCCGTCCGGCACCGGCAGTGCGGCCGCCTCGCCGTGCACGAAACGGACCCGGCTGCCCGGGGACCGCTCCTCGGCGACCGCACGCAGACTCGGGTTGGGCTCGACGCCGATCGCGACGCCTTGCGGGCCCAGCGCGACGGCCAGGGTCCGGGTCTGCGAGCCGGTGCCGGAGCCGACGTCGAGGAGCCGTTCACCGGGCCGTACCGCCAGCGCCTCCTCGGCCCAGGCACGCAGCCGCCGTACGCCGGGATTGGCGTCCTGGGAGTCCAGGGCGCCGACCAGCGGGGCCACGCGGTCGGGGTCGATGTGCCGCTGCTGGAAGCCCGTTCCGGGCTGGGTCTGCGCCATGGCGGGCACTCTACTGGCGTACGTGATCGCCGTGGACGACCTTGTACCGGACAGCGGTCCGGCGCATATCCGTGCGACAGCCGGTTACTCCTCTTGATCGAGGGCATGCTGGAGCCCACGCGTTCGTCTGCCTGCTCCGCCCGGCTGGCGCGACGGCGTCGGGCACGGTGGGATCGAACTGGTGCGAGGCAGGCGTTCCAGGGCAGGCGAACGGCGTGACCCGGGCCCCTGGAGCAACGGAAAGGGATGGACACCGTGACACGACCCAGGATCCTGGTGGTGGGCGCAGGCTTCGCCGGAGTGGGGTGCGTCCGCCGCCTGGAACGGAAACTCGCCCCCGACGAGGCGGACGTCACCCTGGTGGCGCCCTTCGCCTACCAGCTGTATCTGCCGCTGCTGCCGCAGGTCGCCTCCGGGGTCCTGACGCCCCAGTCGATCGCCGTCTCGCTGCGGCGCAGCAAGAAGTACCGCACCAGGATCATCCCGGGCGGGGCGATCGGTGTGGACCTCAGGTCCAAGGTGTGCGTGGTCCGCACCATCACCGACCAACTGGTGAACGAGCGGTACGACTACATCGTGCTGGCCCCGGGCAGCGTCACCCGGACCTTCGACATCCCGGGTCTGACCGAGCACGCCTTCGGCATGAAGACCCTGGCCGAGGCCGCCTATGTGCGCGACCACGTCATCTCCCAGCTCGACCTGGCGGACGCCAGCGACGACCCCGTGGAGCGGGCCGCACGGCTGCAGTTCGTGGTGGTCGGCGGCGGATACGCGGGCACCGAGACCGCGGCCTGCCTGCAGCGGCTCACCCACGCGGCGCTGCACCGCTACCCGAACCTGGACCCGAAGCTGATCAGGTGGCATCTGATCGACATCGCGCCGAAGCTGATGCCCGAGCTGGGAGACAAACTGGGCCGCAGCGCCCAGGAGATCCTGAGCCGCCGGGGCATCGAGATCTCCCTCGGGGTGTCGATCGAGAAGGCGGGTCCCGAGGAGGTCACCTTCACCGACGGCCGGGTGGTCCCCACCCACACCCTGATCTGGACGGCGGGTGTGGTCGCCAGCCCGCTGATCGCCACCCTGGGCGCGGAGACGGTCCGGGGCCGGCTCGCGGTCGACGCCGAGATGACCCTGCCGGGCCACGACGGGGTCTTCGCGCTCGGCGACGCGGCCGCCGTACCGGACAAGGCGAAGGACGAGCCCGGCGCGGTCTGCCCGCCGACCGCGCAGCACGCCATGCGGCAGGGCAAGGTGGTCGCCGACAACGTCATCGCGACACTGCGGGGCCAGGCGCTCCAGCCGTACGTGCACAAGGACCTTGGGCTCGTGGTGGACCTCGGCGGCAAGGACGCGGTCTCCAAGCCGCTGGGCATCGAACTGCGCGGGCTGCCCGCCCAGGCGGTGGCCCGCGGCTACCACTGGTCGGCGCTGCGCACCAACGTGGCCAAGACCCGGGTGGCGACCAACTGGCTGCTGAACGCGGTGGCCGGCGACGATTTCGTACGCACCGGCTTCCAGTCCCGCAAGGCCGCCACGCTCAAGGACTTCGAGTACACGAACTCGTATCTGACCCCGGAGCAGGTCCGGGCCCGTGCCGAGGGCCCCGGCGAAGCCGCGGTCTGACGCCGGGCGCGGCCGGATGAGCACATCGGGGCGGTCGGCGTGGGCGGAGGTCCGCGGGCGGCTCGCGGCGGCCGACCCCGGGCTGCTCCGTTTCACCGCCGGCCTGCGGACGGTCCTCGCCATCGCGCTCACGCTCGCGGTCCTCTCGGCGCTGCGGCTCGACGTGTCCCACCTGGTGGCGGGGGCCATCGCGGCGATGGTCGCCACCTTCGCGATCCGCGAGAAGGCACGGTCCCAGCAAGCGGTCACGCTCGCCCTGGGCCTGCCGGTGGCGCTGGTCTCGATGTCCCTGGGCGCGCTGCTCGACCAGCGGGTCGTCATCGGCGACCTGTTCTTCGTGGCGCTCATCTTCTGCGCGGTCTACAGCCGGCGGTTCGGCGACCGGGGCACCGCACTGGGGCTGATCGGCTTCCAGATCTACTTCGCCTCGCTGTTCGTGCACGCGACCCGGCCCGCGCTGCCGGGCCTGTACGTCGTGATCACCGTCGCCTTCGGCGGCGCGGCCCTGGCACGCTTCGTGCTCGTGCCGCAGACACCGGCGGGCATCCTCGGCCGGCTGCGGCGCGCCTTCCGGGGCCGGTTCGCCCAGCTGGTCGCCGCGCAGGCCGAGTTGCTCGACGCCGGGCCGCAGGAGCTGGACAAGGCGGTGGAGGAGGTCCGGGTCAGGACCGCCCGGCTGCACGAGACGGCGCTGCTGATCCAGGGCCGGCTCCCGGACGGCACCTCCGACGAGGCGGTGGCCCGGCTGGTGCAGCGCCGGATCGCGGACGCCGAGATCGCCGCCGAACGGCTCGGGCTGATGCTGCTCACCGCGCGCAGCGCCCGGCGGGCCGACACCCTCACCCTGCATCTGCCCGGTGTCCACCTGACCTCCGTGGCCCCGCTGCCGGCCCGGGACGAGGCGCTGGAGCAGCTGCGCCTGGACCTGGAGGCGCTACGGCTGCTGGTGCTGCGGTCGGTCGCCCCACGGCCGGGGACCGCGGTGTCCCGGCTGCGCAACCGGCTGCTCGGCTACCGCGAGGAGGAGAACCTGCCGCCCGCCGACCCCGCCGTGCAGGACGTCTTCCGGGGGATCGGCGAGGCCGCCCGGGCGGTCATGGGGCTGCGGATCGCGCTGGACGGGCCGCAGGACGAGTCCGACGACACCCCGGCCACGTCCCGGTCCCGTGAGGAACTGGACGCCGAGGACGCGGCGATCGAGGTGGCCGAGGAGGAGAAGAGCCAGACCGAGGAGGCCTCCGGCCTGCGCCGGCCCACCACGCGGGCGGCGGTGCAGGTGGCCGTCGGTTCGTCGCTGGCCATCGTCGGTGGCGAGTTCCTGTCCGCCCAGCGCTGGTACTGGGCCGTGCTGACCTGCTGGATCGTGTTCCTGAACACGGCGTCCACCGGCGAGATCCTGGTGAAGGGCTACCGGCGGCTACTGGGCACGGTCCTCGGCGTGGTGGCCGGCATCGGGCTGGCGGGACTGGTCGGACACCACACCTGGACGGCGTTCGGGCTGGTGCTGGTGTTCATCTTCGCGATGTTCTACTCGGCGCCGCTGTCGTACACCCTGATGTCGTTCTTCGTGACGGCGATGCTGGGCCTGCTGTACACCCTGCTCAACACCTACAGCCTGGACGTCCTGGTGCTGCGGATCGGGGAGACGGCACTCGGCGCGGTGTGCGGGGTGATCGCGGCGGCGGTGGTGCTGCCGGTGCACACCGACCGACGTACCGACGAGCTGCTGGTCACCACGCTGGACCGGCTGGCCGACGTGACCCGGGCCGCCGCCGACCAGTTGAGCGGGGCGCCGCCGGCCGACCTGGTGGAGAAGGCCCGTGAACTGGACCAGGCGCTGGCCGATCTGCGGGCGGCCGTGCAGCCGTTGACGCATCCGATCACCCCGCTGCGGTCCCGCCGGGACACCGCGCGCTATGTGGTGGCGCTCCTGGAGACGTGCGCCTATCACGCGCGCTCCCTCGCGGCGACAGCCGAGTTGCTGCCCACCCATCCGGCCATCGCGGCGGATCCGCGGCTGCGCGGGGCGGGGCAGCGGATCGTGCACAACATCGAGGCGATCGCCGCCCACGTCGACGGCCGGCGGCCCGGCGGCGAGATCGAGACCGGCCCCAGCATCGCGGCGATGCTGGAGCCGGGCACCCTGCGCGCCCCCCGCTACGGCCGGGTGACCGACCGTGTGCTGCGGCATCTGCAGCGCCTCGACGAGGCGGTGGCGGGCCTGGCCCGGCCCCTGAAGGTGCCGGTCCGGGCGCGCGCCGCCTGAGCGGAGGTCACTGCCTGTCGAGGGCTTCGGCCCGGACGCGGGCGCAGCTGCGGCTGATGAGCCGGGAGACGTGCATCTGGGAGATGCCCAGGGACTCGGCGATCCTGCTCTGGGTCA
>NZ_JBVHQD010000046.1:0-14031 GCF_055567595.1 Streptomyces sp. NPDC026515 | reverse complement strand
CCCCAGGTCATCTGTTCGACAGGGGGGAACAGCCATGCCGGGCCCGGAGGCCAGCGGCCCTCTTGCAGGACCGCGGAAAACATAACGGGGGAGCCGATCGCCGCCATTCAGCAGGAGGTGCGAGCTCTTGTCGGCATGCCGCGACTTTTCACGTCCGACCACCGTTGCCCTGTGCTCACCCAATCGCTGGAACGACTAAGGTGCCGGGCGATGAGGGAAGATCGGCTGTGGACGCTCACGGCGACCCGTAGTGCGCCCGTCGACGGCTGCGCCCCGTCTCGCCCGGAGAATCGACGGAGGCTCACGGCAATGCGAGGTGCCAGGTCAGGACTCACGGCCACCGCATGATCTCCCGGGGCACAGCCCTCGGCGACCAAGCGGTGGCCGTTACGCTATCTGCCTGCCTGCCTGGCTTCGGCTACGACCTATTGGGTCGGATCCTCAGAAGGTGAGGCTCCAGCGCTGGAGATGGCCCGGGTCCCAGGAGTTGTAGATGCCCGGGGTGCCGTCGGTGACGCGCAGCTTCCAGGTGCCGACCTTCGTGACCGCCGAGGCGTCGACCGTGTAGGTCTCGTGCAGCTCGGGCACGGGCTCCCAACTCGGTCCCCAGGGCTTGACGGGAATGACGGTGCCGTCCGGGCCGATCAGGTCGATGATCATGAAGTTGCTGAACTGGTGGTCGAGGTCGACCGCGACCTTGAGGTCGCTCGGGGCATGGCCTGGCTTCCCCTGGACGATCAGCGGGGACTCTGCCTTGCTCTCGAAGGGGATCAGATATGTGCTGGGGTTGACGAAGAAGCGCCCGCCGGATTCAAGAGAGGTCCAGGTGAACGAGAGCTTTCGGGTGTCCCCGACCGCGTTCCTGATGAGGATGACCGTCTTGTAGTCGCCGGCCTTCTTGGGCGTGCCGGTGATCAGGCCGGTGGTGTGGTTGATCGACAGGCCGAGGGGGAGCTTCTTGGCGGAGTAGGTCAGCGGCCCCGGCCGGGTGCTGGAGGCGCTGAACTGGCGGCTGACCGGCTGGCCGACAGCCACCGGCTCGGTCGGCGGTGGCTCCACGGCGATGTGGTTGACGAAACGGTTTCCGACGTTGACGGCCGCCCAGGCGTTGGCAACGGCCTCGTAGGCGTTGCTTTGCGAGCCGTAGAGGTCGGCGGCGGCCTGGAGCGTCGCGGTCCGGGCGCCCGCGTAGTCGCTGGTGCTGGTCATGTAGACGGTGAGAGCGCGGTACACCACGTCGGCTGCGGCGGTCCGTCCGATGCCCGCCACCGGCAGCTTGTCGTATGTGGGGCTGTCGTAGTCCACGCCGTTGATGGTCTTCTGCCCGCTGCCCTCGGCAAGCAGGTAGAAGAAGTGGTCGCCCACCCCGGCCACCATGTGTGGTTCTTGCGACTTCGCCTTCGGCGTCCAGTAGTCCAGGGGCGCGTAGCCGACGGAGCTGATGCCGGCCTTGGAGGGACGGTCCATGTAGCGGATGGGCTTGCCGTCGCCGTGCAGGTTGTCGAGCTCGGCCATCGTGTAGTCGGGCACGTCGTTCGGGTTGTCGGCGTAGAACTCGACGGCGGCGGCCATCATGTCGCTGATCGCCTCGTTGAGGCCCGGAGATTCACCGAAGTCGCCCAGACCGGCTGTGGAGGAGGTGACTCCGTGCGTCATCTCGTGCGCGGCGATGTCGAGGGACGTCACCGGATGCTGGCCGTCCGCGCCGTCACCGTAGCTCATGCAGAAGCAGCCGTCCTGCCAGTTGGCGTTGGCGAGAGGGACCCCTTGCTGCGATTCGTAGTGGACTCGGGAGGAGCTGCCGCGGCCGTCGTCGGCTATGCCGTTGCGGCCGAAGCGGTCGTTGTAGAAGTCCCACGTCGTTTGCGCGCCGTATGCCGCGTCCACCGCCGCGGTCTGGGGATTCGCCACCGTCCCGTCGCCCCAGACATCGTTGTCAGCAGTGAACAGCACCCCGTTGGAGTTGATGCTCGAGTCGAGTGTCCGGTGGCCACCGTGCTCCGGGTCGATCAGGGCGTAGGTGCCGTCATCCTGGCGAGTGGAGCCGATCGTGACCTGCCCGCTGTAGAGACTGTTGCCCTGTGCGGACTCGACGTGTTCGGAGTTCTCAAGGGTGGTTCCGCTCGCGGCGTCGGTCACGACGTGACGTTCGCTCGGGGATCCGTCCTGCTGCACGCCGGTGACGACGGTCTCCCAGGCCAGCTTCGGCCGGCCGTCCATCATCCAGACGACCTGTCTGGGGGCCGTGTGCGAACCCGCTCTGCGGGTGCCCTTCGAAGTGGCCTTGTTCAGGGCCGACTTCTTTGCCGTGGCGGCCGGCACCTTGGCCGTGGTCGTCGGGAGAGTCAGCTTCGTCTTGGTTGCGTAGGTGACGGTGTGGGTCCCTTGCCGCTGATGGACCACCAGGTCACCGCCGATCACGGGCAGGCCGGCGTAGGTTCGCTCGTAGCGGGTGTGAACCGTCCCGTCGGCGTCCCGGATCACGTCCTTCGGGATCAGTTTCTCGTGGGGGCCGAGATTCAGTGAACGGGCGGTGTCCGGTGCCGTGTTGGCCGCCTGGTCGAGCAGCTGCCGACGCTGTTCGGGCGACAGGTGAACGGTCCTGGCTTCAGGCCTGGTTGTCGCTTTGATCTGCGGGAGCGCTCCCACAATTCGGGTGTTCCCGGATGCGTCGGGAGTGGACTCGGCGCCCGCCGAGGCGGGCAGGGCTGAGAACGCGAGTGCAGCGGTCGTGATCACCACGGTCGCGGCCAGACGCTGTCTGCGTCGGTGCGAACCCTGTAGGGACGCAGCCCTGTTGCTGGAGGAATTCAATCCCGGGTCCTTCCGTTCGGCCGTCTGTCGATGTCGACGGCCGTTGGTACAAGGAGGCCGGAGGCCACGGTGCCTCCGACTGTGGTTGCAGCGGGAGTGATCGTGACAGCAGGAACTGCCTCTGCAAGAGATTCGTATGGATCATGAACAGATCTTTACCTAGCGGACTTTGGTCATTTTCGATCGGTTTCAGATGTCATGTCAGCCCTGTCTGACGTCCTGTCCGTCGGGTGGCGGCTCGAACAGCCGATTCCTCCGAGCCATGCACGAGCCGTCTCAAGGTCCGCCCCGTAATTGCTGGTCAGGGGCGAGATGCTCGTGTCATGACAGGAGTCGTCAGGATGTCGGGCCACCCCGGAAGCACCTCAGCGGCCTCTCTGTTCGGGGGTCTCCAGTGCGCATACGCCGCCGGGGCGCGGCAGCAGCCGACACGTGTCCGACAGGAGGGTCCTGACCGTGGGCGCCGGTTTCACACCTGCGCAACTGCGCGTTTTACCCCCCCGGCTTCTCCTTGTCATGGTGCACATGTGGCAGTGAGGATGCAGGGCGAGCCGCGGGCGCGCTGGTGCGCCACTCAACTGACGCCCCACTACCGGGCCCGGGCTGCGCCGGGCCGTCGGAGGCACTTGTCCATGCCCTCACATATAGGTCATCGCCTTCGCCGTAGACCCGGCCACGCCGGTCCGATCGCGCTGGTCGCTGCGACGGTCCTGCTGTCCCTCGGCGTGACTTCGCCCGCGCATGCGGACCAGCCACCGATCGCGGGTGGAGACGCCGCGGGACCGACGACGGACACTCCCGCGCTGGTGGACGGATTGGCCGACGCGGTGGATGCGTCCGTGCCTGCTGCGACCGCCGCCCGTACACACTTGGCGGGTCACAAGGATCGCTACCACATTCCCTCACCCGACCGGGACCTGGCCGCCGACGCCGTGACCGCGGACGCCGACGGCGTCGAAACGGTGCGTCTGGACCAGAAATACCGCGGTGTGCCGGTCCTGGGCGCCCAGTACGTGGTGCGCATGACCCACAAGAGCGGGAAGCGGACGGTCACCGGCACGTCCGGCTCCTACTTCACCGGCCTTGATGTCGACACCGACCAGGAGATCCTCCCCACGAAGACCGCCGTGGACGACGCGGTACGGCACGTGCGGAGCGAGCTGGACCGGGGCGGCTACCGTCCCGCCCAGGCCAAGAGCGGCACGGCCGCCCTGTCGGCCGACGACCGGGGACTGACGGTCCTGCCCACGGGCAAGGGCGTCCTGGCCCGCCATGTCACCGTGCGCGGCTCCGACCCCGTCACCGGCACACCGCTGGTGCAGGAGGTGTACGTCGACGCGACCACGGGAACGGCGCTGTTCGAGTCCGGCGGGTTGCCCACCTTCACCGCGCCAGGACAGATCGCGGGCGTCCATTCGAGCGGCACGCCGGTGAAGCAGAGCAGGCCCGACCGATCCGCGGCCGGCTCCGGGTCGGCGAGCACCACCGGTAGCGGCACCCTGCTCAACGGCTCCACTGTGCCGCTGTACCTGACGAAGGACGCAGCCACCGGTGCCTACCTGCTGCGCGACACCGCGCACATGGCAGACACCAAGGAGCACAACGTCATCCAGACCTGGGACGCCTCCAGCCTCTGGTATCAGGATGTCTCCGGGGTATGGCCGGACGGCGTCGTGCCGTTCGCGTCGCCGACCCCCAAGGCCGGACCGGAGCTGACCTCCGCCGGGGCAGTCGACGCACACTGGGCGGCCGGGAAGGTTTACGAGTTCTACCGTGACACCTTTCACCGCGACAGCCTCGACGGCCAGGGCATGACGATCAACTCACTGGTCGGCGTGACCGACTTCGGCAGCCCGTTCGTCAACGCCTTCTGGGACCACACCAAGATGGTCTACGGAACCGGCGACGACGAATACCGCTCGCTGGCCTCCGATCTCGATGTAGTAGGCCACGAGATGACCCACGGAGTGGTCGAGCACACCGCGAACCTCGTCTACTCGGGCCAGTCGGGCGCCATGAACGAGGCGTTGGCCGACTACTTCGGAAACGTCATCGACATCACCGTCAACCACACCGCCATGAGTGATCCGGACGCCGGGCTGATCGGCGGCGACCTGTGCCGCACCCGGACGCCCGAGGAGTGCGCCTTCCGCAACCTCAACGACGGTGCCACGACGGCCCACTTCCTCGGCCTGCCCCTCGGCGCGGCCGGGGACAACGGCGGCGTGCACCTCAACTCCACCATCTTCAGCGGCGCGTTGTGGGACATCCGCGAGAGCCTCGGCGGCGCACTGGCCGACAAGATCGTCTACCGGGCGCTGACCTCCTACATCACCCCGCTCGACGGCTTCGACGAAGGCCGGGACGCGGTCGTCGCCGCGGCCAGGTCGCTCGGTGTGAAGGGCGGCAGGCTGACCGCCGTGAAGGGCGCCTTCGACGCCCACGGCATCGTCCCGGGCTGGGAGAAGAATCTCGGCCTGGACAGCCATGTGCTGCTCGGCAGGCTCGGCACGCTGCCGCAGTACGTGGGCACCGGCAACGCGCCCGGCGCCGGCGGCGGTTGGTGGGCCGTGCCGAAGTCAAGCCCCGACGGAGTCGACCCCTACTCGGTGTGGGTGGGCCGCATCGACGGCAAGGCCCGGCCTCACCGGGTCTCCCCGGACGACGGCCGCAGCCACATGAGTGCGGTCACCGACGGCGAGCACGTCGTCTGGGTGGCGGTCGGCGACGTCCCCGACGACCCGTGGTCTCACACGTACGACATCATGTCGGCGCCGGTGCAGGGCGGTAAGCCGAAGACTCTGTTCCGCGCCCCCTCCGAGGTCACGGGGGTGAGCGTCGACGCCGGAACCGTGACGTGGTCCTTCCGGGACCCGGCCAGCGGGCTGCTGCGGGTCTACTACCTCAAGAGCGGCGCCACCGTCCCGCAGCAGGTGCCGATGGCCCGTGACTACAACCAGGCTTCCCGACCGGCGCTGAAGAACGGGCGGATCGCCTACATCGAGGACGGCCTGTTCGACGGGGCGTACGGGGTCCGGATCGAGATGTATGACATCGCGAAGGGCACGACCGCGGCCCTGGGCACGCCCTCGCAGCCGGAGTGGATCAGTAACCCGGTCATGACCTCGTCGGATGTGTACTGGCTCATCGACACCGACTACACCGACCAGGACCAGACCACATTGCGCCGGGCCCGCCTCGGCGGCCCCGACGGTGCGGTGATCACCGATGTCATCCCGGAGAAGAGCGACCGTGCCACACCGGCCTACGGCCTCGCCGCCACGGATTCCGCGGTCACTCTGACCGTCTACCCCTCATGGGGCCAAGTCTTCGACGACCCCAACGACTCCCTCGCCAAGCTGTACCGGTTCACCCCGGACGGTGCCCCGCTCGGTCGTGTCTCCTGCAGCGTCGGCCAGCAGTCCAACGCGGTGGCCGGCACCGGCAATGAGGTGCTGTGGATGGACACCACGACGACCGACACCGACCTGGTGACCAGGAACCGCCCGGCGGGCACCTGCGCCTGAGCACTCCGTGCGACCCCGGTCCCGTCTTGCGTGCGTACTGCCCACCGGCACACAAGGCGGGACCGGCCGCCCTTCCAGAAGGTATTGACACCCGCCCCAGCAGTCTCGGGATGTCGAGTCCTGCTGGACGACGGTCACCGGCCGGGCCGTCCGCGGTCGGTGTGGCCATCCTCTCGTGCGTGATCGAGAGGCGCGACGGCCGCATCTCCCAGCAGGACGTCGCGCCATGCCGGACGGGAAACGAGCCCGCCCATCGCGCCCGCGTGCTGGTCATCGCAACGGACTGGGGCCGGACCGCCCTGCCCTCACCCACCCGATACATCCGCGAGCCGTCCGTCGCGCTCAACTCGAGCGCCCTCACACCGGGCTCAGATGCGTTCGGGAATGTCATCCGGGAGGTAGCCGGTCGTCTCCGCGCGATACCGAGGGCGTGTTCGCAGCCTCCAAGACGGCCGAGGGCCCGCCATCGTGGCGAGAGCCTCTTGCTCTCATGGCACGCGTCGGTTGTTCGGCCGAGCGGGCGCAGGCCGTCACCGCCGATCCGGTATTGCGGGACGCTGCCGGGGCCGGCGGAACCCGCCCGAGCCGCTGTGCAGCCCGTCCCACCACTGCACGGGAGTATGTGCGCGAAAGCCCTGAACCGGACGCGTTCCAAGGCCTACACTGGACGCCTTGAACGGGAGGCAGCCATGGAGGAGACGTCGCAGTCCGGGCCTGACGCAGTCAAGCCACGGCCCGACTACCCGCCGAAGACGCCGCCCCCTCCGAAGAAGCCGCCGAGCCCGCCGACACCCGACCCATCCCGCGAGGATCTCCTTGCGGGCCTTCCCGTTCCGCAGAACGTCTCACGGACCGGGTTCCCGGTCATGAAGAACCGACGCGGTGCGTCGTGGACGCTGGAGGCGGCCCCGTGGGCGCCGGGCAAAGCCTCCCGATGCGTGAGCGCCCAGCTGTCCCGCTGGCATCTCGCCCCTCCCGCCACGATGGATCAGCTAGTGCGGCTCCTGGCCGCCACCGTCGTCGAGGACGGCGGCCGCCGTATCAGCATCCACCTCTCCGAGCAGGCCCACACTGCGCTCGTGCTCTGCCTGGGACACCAGCAGACCCAGGCAGGTGAGGCAACGGAACTGCTGACCGAACTCCGCGCCCTGGGCGCGGACAGCTGCGGCACCGAGATGACCGCCGACGGCCGACAGGTATGGGCCCTGTTCCCGGTCCACCCCGCCGCTACAGCAGCCAGGAGCACGGCCTGAAGGTCCTCCCACCGCGACCGTCCCGGCCCGCGAACGGAGTCACGCTGACGTACCGAACATGCCGGTCTACAGCGCGGCCACCACCGAGTACGGCCAGCCGGGCACCATCTGATGCTTGCCCTCACCCGGTCCGAAGGTGTGGCAAAAGGCCCGGCCAGCACGGGTGTTGGCGTCCGGCCGCAGCCACGGCGAGACATCCACCGCCAGCACGAGCCGGCCGTCCGCCGCCCTCGGCAATGGCACCCCGGCCAGGGCCCGACGCAGCCGTGCAACGTCGACCCGTCCCTTGTTGAGTCCACCGTACAGAGCCCCGTGCCCGCGCCGGTGTTGGGGCGCGAGCGCGAGATCGACCAGCGTCCGCACCGGCCCGTCCGTGCATAACAGCGCGTCGCATAACTCGAACAGGGCGTCGCCCCGCGCGGTCAGACACGCGTACAGCTCCGACCGGAAGTGTGACACTTCCGCGAACGCATCCCGCAGGACATCCTGATGCACCAAACTCACGACCACGGCCTTCTCCGTGATCCGGCCGCTGTTGTCGAAGTCGGCGGTATGGACCGGGCGGACGTCGAGCTGCTCGCCGAACGCGAACTCGCCCCGCAGGCGGTTGAGTTCGGGACCGTTCACGCTCGTCCGCGAGGAGGCCTCGCGTATGGCGTCGGTCAGCAGGTCGACGGTTGCCCAGGTCGGTGGCGGGGTGGTGCTGCCGTCGGGGGGCGCCACCGCGGCGCAGAGGATCTACTCCGCTGTACCTGGTCCGCTCGCGGCGGACCTCTTCCATCTCCGGGCCGCATCGCGACGGCGTCGAGCGACACCAGCCCGCACGCTGCGCACGCATCGTGCACCACGCCAACCTGTCATCGAACCGCCTGTCGCATGAGCGGCTGCCAGGTGAGCCGTAGCCTTGCTGCGCTCCCGTCGTGAAATCACGACACGCGCAGTGGCCGAGATGCTCCATTTGATATTGCAGCGGCGGCACCCGTGGGTTTTGCCGGCGATTTGCTCGACGCCCCGACCGGTGCCGCTCACTACGGTCCTGTCCGTAGGCGTAACCGCTGAGGCAGGGCCTGTGTAGCGAATGGTGGAACTCGGTCGGTTTTGTTCAGCGGCGTCCGGCGGTGAGCCGGCCGTCGAAGGTGATGTCGAAGGCTTGGAGTGCGGCCTTCCAGCGCATGGTCCAGCGTTTGCGTCCGGTGCCGGTAGGGTCCAGGCTCATGACGGCCAGGTAGACGCATTTGAGGGCGGCCTGGTCGGTGGGGAAGTGCCCCCGGGCCCGGACGGCCTTGCGGATCCGCGGGTTGATGCTCTCGACCGGGTTGGTGGTGCAGACGATCTTGCGGATCTCGACGTCGAACTGGAGGAAGGACACGAACTCCGCCCAGCGCTCTCCCACAGGTGGATGATCGCCGGCTCCTTCTGTCCCCAGGCGTCCTGGAACTCTCCGAAGCGTGCGGCCGCCGCGTTCTCGTTCGGCGCGGTGTAGACGGTCCTGAGCGCCTTCGCGATCTTCTCCCAGTCCTGCCGGGCGGCATAGCGGAAGCTGTTCCGCAGCAGGTGAACGACACAGACTCCCCCTGTCAACCTTCCCGGTTCTGCGCCGTGTCGCGATGAAGATCGCCCCGATTCTGGTTGAGGACATACCGAAGAGCCGCGGGATGACGCCTTACGACGTAGATGACCTCGTCACCGACCGTGACACGCTGCCGGACTGCCATGCCCGGAACCGTAGGCGCCTGTCCGCAACTGCCGAGAGCCGATCGTCGGCAGCGTCACCGTCATGAGCGAATAACCCCGGATACCGAATCCCAGCGAGCCCGAAGCCGGTACTTTGCCGTCCGTCAGCGACATCAGCGGTACTCATCGACGACCCCGGATGTCACTTGATCAGCCTTCAGCTCGGCGGCGACCCCAACGACTACCGCAATCTGTGGGTGGAGCCGACCGACCCCGGCCACAAGAAGGGCTCCGGGGTGAACAACCGCAAGGACCCGGTGGAGACGAAGCTGGACACCGCGGTCCGCGCCGGGAAGGTCTCTCTGACGGCTGCGCAGAAAGCCATCGTCACCGACTGGACCACGGCACTCAGCACCCTCGGCCTCGACTGAGACGTCATCTCATTTGTTCGGTCTGTCCCTGGGGAATAGCGCGAACGTCCACAGCCGCCAGTGCCTGGCGCCCCTCCGCACCGGGCTTTCGACCAGGGGTGTCCGTCTGCCGTACTGCAGTCCGGCTTCTTGTCGTTGGTCGGGTTCCCGTTCGCTTGGGTGGGTGCTGGACGGCGAGCCGGCCACCTGCCTGTGTGCGTGGCCGACTCGTGGCATCAGTGCGGCGTCATCATGCCTGCTGGTGGTCACTTCGCCTGAGCGAGCCGGACCGCGTCGGGACCGGCCGGGAATCGCAGCTGGCCGGTCATGTCGTGCACGGCACGCCACACTGTCTCGGCGACGTCGCTCTCCTTGGTGAACAGGTCCTGGCTCGTGAAGTCGCCCATGGCCTTCTTCGCCCACGGTGCGTAGGGCGCCGGGACCAGCTCGTCCAGCGAGGCGCCCTTCGTCGCGTTGGCCGCGAAGTTCGTCGTCAGGCAGGCGCCCGGCTCGACCGTCTTGGCCTGCACGCCGAAGGGCGCGAGCTCAAGCGCGAGGGATGCGGTGAACCCCTCGATGGCCATCTTGCTTGCCTTGTAAACGGTCGAGAGTGGCATGTGGCCCAGCACCACACTGGAGGTCACGTTGACCACCACGCCGGAGCCGCGCTCGCGGAACTGGGGCAGCACCGCCTGCGTCGTCGCCATCACGCCGAACGTGTTGGTTTCGAAGACTTCCCGCACTCGGGCCATGGGGGTGCCCTCGAACACGCTGATCGATGGGACGCCCGCGTTGTTGACCAGGACGTCGATGGGCCCGGCCGCCTCGAACGCAGCGGTGATGGACTCGGGCTTGGTCACGTCGAGGTCGACGACGCGGAGCCGGTCCGACGCGGGCAGGACGCCCGCACGCGGCGTGCGCATCGTGGCGATGACGTTCCACCCCTGCGCGTGGAAGTACAGGGCGGTCTCCCGCCCGTATCCGGATGAGGCACCAGTGATCAGGACTGTCTTCATGCTGTGCTCCTTGCGATGTGGTGGGATCCGCGGATGGACAGGCATTTTCCTGCTCCGCGGAAGAACTCGTGATCCCATTGAATCGCTCTGACCTGCACAAGTAGTAGAACTATCCTCGCTTCCTCTTGCACGATCCTCCTCCAAGATGCAACCCCGCTCAGGGCAGAACGCCCGCGGGAGTGCCTGCGGTGTGTTCCGCAGGCGGGCCGCGTCCCGGCTCGGGGGTGCGCCGAACTGGCGCCTGTACTCGCGGCTGAACTGCGACGGGTTGTCGTAGCCGACGCGGTGGCCGACTCCGGTGACATCGCCCGGGTGGGTGGCGAGCAGCAGCCGTACGGGTGCATGCGGAGCATGCGCCTCACGAACGCACCTGCGTGGATGACATCTGTCTGAACTGGCCGCGTGCGGGCGGGTCGTTGCGTATCACAGCGCCAGACGGCCGTCTCACTGCCGAGACGACCGTCTGCAGGGCCGACTCATCGCCTCCTCGAGGGCCCTGGCAGCGCTACTGATTGTATTGAATTGCTGGGTTCGGACCGTAGACAGAAGGCCATTTAGCCGTGCCAGCTGAGCAACGAGACCGCACAGCGAGGCCGTCGGGCAGGACGCCCGCAGCTACGGCCGTCTTGTGTATGAGCTGGAGGTCGCCGCCGCGTCGAATCCCAAGTCCGACCAAGGCCCGGACCAATGGCCCAGGCCTCACTCGTACCCCGACCACAGACCCAACCGAACTGGTCAGCGAGCACGCGTCACATCCGGTGTCGATTACGACATAACCAAAGGGTGAGACTGTCGCCGCCCTGTGCGGGCACGCCCTTGTTCTTGCGTGACAGTCCCGTCAGGGTCGGCTCCAGCCTTTCGGTGCTGTTGCCGTCTGAATTCTTTCGTCCAGAGGAGTCCGGAGAACGCGGGCGACTGTGTATCCGATCGCAATGATGATCGGAGGGGCGAAGAAGGCCATGGTTTTTGCGGTTTGTGAGAGTGGCGAGAGCTGTACAACGAGGCAGAAGGCGCCGCCGGAGACCATGCCGGAGGGAGCGCCGAGTTCATCCGGAATCCCCTGGAGCCAGACTGCGCGTGCTCGTGACAGATGTTTGCCGGCGGTCCGCACGGCGTAGCAGGACCCACTGGAGGCGAGAGGCACTGCGTAGCGGAAGCCGTTGATGAGACGGTTAAACCAGGGCGTAGCGTCGCTGCGCAGGATGTAGTGAAGTTCAGCTGAACACTCGTCACGTAGATGCCGAGATCTGTGCCGCGTGCCGACAAGGGCGAGACGTAGGACTAGGAAAGGCAGCCGGAGGGCCGTCTGGCCCTTCGCATCCATCGCCCACTCGTACGCGATCGCACCGATGAGAGCAACGCCTATTGCCCCGCCGGCCCATAACGTGATGTCACTGGTCACGGTCCACCCCGGGCCAGGCTGCACGAAGCCGCCGGTAGTCACGGACTACGGTGACCGTCGCGTAGGCGAGGTAGTAGAGGGCAATGGCGACGCATAGGACTTGGATCCAGCCCGCTTGAAAGTCCAGGAACGACTGGACCGCCATTGCTGACATGCCCCAGGCGCCCACGAGCGGGATCCGGCTTTCCTTGATCGCCTGCCGGATGAGGCCAGGCCGGTCGCTGCCCGCCTTCGCGGTACTGCGGGCGCCTCCGAGGGCGAGGGAGACCGCGTAGCGGAAGCCGTTAGCGAGGCGGCCGATCCGGGGGGTGCTTTCGTCGCCGAGGGTGTGATGGAGTTCGGCGACCCACTCGCCGTGCAGGCGCTGCCATTGGGCCCGGCTGATGGTGATGCGGGCCAGGTAGAGGATCAGAAACGGCAGACGCAGCGTGATCTTGCGTGTGGCGGCCATGGCCAGTTCGTAGATCACGGCTGCGACCACAGCTGCGATGAGTGCCGTGCGCCAGGCGACGAAGTCCTCGCCGAGAAATGTCGGGCTAGCCTCGGTCCCGGAAGCCAGGAGGGTCACGTCCTGTGGGATGTTCACGGTGGGTCAGGCCCCCTCGGCGCCCGCGCCGGGCAGCCACCCCGGAGCCTGCACAGGGGGCCGGGACCGTTCGCTCAGCTCGGTGAGTTCGAGGTGAGCGGCTCGCGCGCCGTCCCCGGTCATCGTGTAGTAGCGGCGGGCCGGCCGGCCTTCTTTGGCGGGGTTGATGTCTTCGGTCTCGCCGGTGATCCAGCCTGCCCGTTCCAGCCGGGTCAGCGCCGGATAGAGGGTGCCGCTGGAGACGCGGGCCTCTTTCATGAGCTGCATACCGTACCGGGGAGCGTCAGGGTCGGTGAGGAACACCTGAAGCAGCCTCACGACAGCAGGCGTGAGTTTGAAATCCATGGCGCAACCGTACACCCCACTGTCGCTACCCGATATAGGTGTTAACTGCATTGATGTCACCCGACATAGGGGGCCATGGGTCGTGGTGGCCGGTGAACTCACAGCAGGTCCCGGCCCCGGAGCAGAAGCCGCCGACGGTCTGCGGCCGTGCCCCGGCTCCCGTGCCTGCGTGCTGCCATGCCCGACGCTGTCACTCTCAGTCAGTGAACTTGCTGAATGTCTCCTGTTTCCTGAGTTCGGCAAGCGCCGACCTTCAAAAAACTTGCCGATTCTGCCAACTTGCCAAGCCTGGGAAATTTGGCAGAATCGGCAAGTTTTTCAGTTCTGGCAGACTTGTCGTGCGATCATCGCAGCCATGGACCTACCCGCTGAGACTCCTGATGACGTGCTCGCTCAGGGCATCGAAGCCCTCCAGAAGCTGCTCGGCGAGGCATGGGAAGTTTTCATCGAGCCCCAGCCGCCACTCTCTCTGCATGGTGACGAGGGCTGGGATGCGGTCGTGCGGATCGCGCCGCACGGCGACAACTACTTCACGGAGCTGCTGGTCGATGTCCGTGATCACCTGACCCCTAAGGGAGTGGTGCAGCTCGGTTCGACGGCGGCTCTGGTGCGGCGGCTCAACAGCAACGCGGCCCTGATGGTGTTCGCGCCGTGGATCAGCCCGAAGACGCAGGAAGAGCTCCGGCGGCGCGAGATCGGTTTCCTCGACCTGACGGGCAACGTCTCGCTCAGGACCAGCCGGCCGACCGTCGTCATCCACACAAAGGGAGCGGGACGTGCTCCTGCCAGCCACCGGCCACCATCCAGCGGCAAGCCCCTGCTGACAGGTCCCCGGGCAGGCCGCCTCATCCGTGTGCTGGCCGACGCCAAGCCCCCTACCGGGCGACCGAGCTGGCCAACTACTCGGACCTGAGTCTCCCGTACGTGTCACGTCTTCTCGACGCCCTCGAAGACCAGCTGCTGATCGGACGCGACGGCAGGACTGTCACCTCGGTCAACTGGCA
>NZ_JBVHQD010000045.1:0-19829 GCF_055567595.1 Streptomyces sp. NPDC026515 | reverse complement strand
GGGTTGTGCACCTCGACACCGGCCGGGGGCGCGATGTCGGCGGCGGTGACCAGACCCGGGCCCTGCTTGCGCAGGTACATCACGACCGGCTCGTCGTGCTCCGAGGAGACGACCAGCTGCTTGATGTTGAGGATCAGGTCGGTGACGTCCTCCTTGACGCCCGGCACGGTGGTGAACTCGTGCAGGACACCGTCGATACGGATGCTGGTGACGGCAGCGCCGGGGATCGACGACAGGAGGGTGCGGCGCAGGGAGTTGCCGAGGGTGTAGCCGAAGCCCGGCTCCAGCGGCTCGATCACGAACCGGGAGCGGAACTCGTCGACGACCTCTTCGGTCAACGAGGGTCGCTGAGCGATCAGCATGGTGTGGATCCTTCAGTCGCGGGCGCCCGCTATTTGACGCCCTGCTGGTACTGCAAGGGTACGGGCGGTACGGCCCTTTCACGGAGCCGTACCGCCCGGAGACCTCAGGCCCGAAGGCGTCGCGTCAGACGCGGCGGCGCTTCGGCGGACGGCAGCCGTTGTGCGGGGTCGGGGTGACGTCCTGGATGGAGCCGACCTCGAGGCCCGTGGCCTGCAGGGAGCGGATCGCGGTCTCACGACCGGAACCCGGGCCCTTCACGAACACGTCGACCTTGCGCATGCCGTGCTCCTGGGCGCGGCGGGCAGCCGACTCGGCGGCCATCTGCGCGGCGAACGGCGTGGACTTCCGGGAGCCCTTGAAGCCGACGTGGCCGGCGGAGGCCCAGGAGATCACGTTGCCGGACGGGTCCGTGATGGAGACGATCGTGTTGTTGAACGTGCTCTTAATGTGCGCGTGGCCGTGAGCGACGTTCTTCTTTTCCTTGCGGCGCACCTTCTTGGCAGCGCCCTGACGACCCTTGGGGGGCATCTAGTAACTCCTACGGGGAGGTGGTCGGTCCTACAGCGAAGACCGCTGATGAAGCGTTGTCCGCTGAGGACTACTTCTTGCCCGGCTTCTTCTTGCCGGCGATGGCGCGACGCGGGCCCTTGCGGGTGCGGGCGTTGGTGCTGGTGCGCTGACCGCGGACGGGCAGGCCGCGGCGGTGACGCAGACCCTGGTAGCAGCCGATCTCGACCTTGCGGCGGATGTCGGCCTGGATCTCGCGACGGAGGTCACCCTCGGTCTTGATGTTGTTGTCGACGTACTCACGAATCGCGACCAGCTGCTCTTCGGTCAGGTCACGGACGCGGGTGTTCGGGTCGATGCCGGTCTCGGCCAGCGTCAGCTGGGAGAGCGTGCGGCCGATGCCGAACACGTAGGTGAGGGCGACTTCCACGCGCTTTTCGCGCGGGATGTCAACACCGGAAACGCGTGCCACTTCAATGGCTCCTGGTGATCATCGGAGGTCTTCCGCAGGACCGGATCCCGGCCGCCGGCCTCTTCTGTGTCGAAGAGTAGGTACGGCCTGGGTCCCCGGCCTCCGAGCCGGGGGTGTCGAGCCGTGTCGGCTCGGGCCCTGCGTATGAACAAATTCAGCTTGCGTCGCGCGAAACTCTGCGATGAATGCAGAGGGATCGGTCGTGCGTCAGCCCTGGCGCTGCTTGTGGCGCGGGTTCTCGCAAATGACCATGACCCGACCGTGACGGCGGATCACCCTGCACTTGTCGCAGATCTTCTTGACGCTCGGCTTGACCTTCATGGGATTGAGGTTCTCCGGGTCAGTTGCCGGCAGCCCCGCTCACACGGGACCTGGGCAAGATCTACTTGTATCGGTAGACGATCCGGCCACGCGTCAGGTCGTACGGAGACAGCTCCACCACGACCCGGTCGTCAGGGAGGATGCGGATGTAGTGCATACGCATCTTGCCGCTGATGTGTGCCAGGACCTGGTGGCCGTTCTGGAGCTCGACCTTGAACATCGCGTTCGGAAGAGACTCGACGACAGTGCCCTCGATCTCGATGGCACCTTGCTTCTTGGCCACGCTTCGCCCTTCGAATCGACTACCTTGATCGACTCTCGCACTTTCCCTTTCGGGCGCATGCGGGCATGCGGGTGCACGAGAGCCGACGAGTCAGTCTACGTCAGTGCACCCGGAAAGACGAATCGAGAGAGATTGCCCCGCGGAGCAGATCATTAAGCACGCTCATGTGGAGCACCCCGTCAGGGGCGCGGGGAACCGCGCGAGCGACCCTGACGGCCCCCGGTGCCGAAGAAATGATGCTCAGCCCAGCGGATCCGGCGCGGCCGCGATCCCGTGCTCGGCGAGCTTCGCCCTGCCCCCGTCGGGAGACGTCAGCACCAGCGGACCCTCCTCGGTCAGTGCCACGCTGTGCTCCCAGTGCGAGGACCACGTCCCGTCGGTCGTGATGACCGTCCAGTCGTCCTCCAGCACCTCGGTCCGCGGCGTGCCCAGCGACACCATCGGCTCGATGGCCAGGCAGAACCCGGGGACCAGCTTCGGACCCTTGCCCCGGCGCCGGTCGACGTAGTTCAGCAGGTGCGGGTCCATGTGCATCTCGGTGCCGATGCCGTGGCCGCCGTAGTCCTCGATGATCCCGTACCGGCCGCCGCCCGGCTTCGGCTGGCGGCGGATGTACGTCTCGACGGCCCGGGACACGTCCACCAGCCGGTTCCCCTGCTTCATCGCCGCGATGCCGGCCCACATCGACTCCTCGGTCACCCGGGAGAGCTCGATCAGCTCCGGAGCGTGGCCGGAGCCCACGAAGGCCGTGTAGGCCGCGTCACCGTGCCAGCCGTCGACGATCGCACCGCAGTCGATGGAGATGATGTCGCCGTCCTTGAGAACGACGTCCTCCGCGGGGATGCCGTGGACGACCACGTCGTTGACGGACGTGCAGATGGTGGCCGGGAAGCCGCCGTACCCGAGGAAGTTCGACTTGGCGCCGTGCTCGGCGAGCACCTTGCGGGCGACCTCGTCCAGGTCCTTGGTGCTGGCACCGGGGACCGCCGCCTCGCGGGTGGCCGCGTGGATGGCCGCTACGACCAGGCCCGCCGCCCGCATCTTGGCGATCTGCTCGGGGGTCTTGATCTGCACCATGGGTGGCCTGCGCTCTCCGTCACTCACGTCAACGTCAACCGGATATCTGTACAACAGTACGGCCGCGGCACCCGAGGGGGCACCGCGGCCGGAACCGCCGCAGAACTACTTCTTGTCGTCCTCGTCCCGTCCGAGCGCTTCCAGCGCCCGCTGCGTGATCTCCTCCACGGGGCCCAGCGAGGAGATCGTACGGACCAGGCCCTGCGACTTGTAGTAGTCGATGATGGGCTCGGTCTGCGTGTGGTAGACCTCCAGCCGCGTACGGACGGTGTCCTCGGAGTCGTCGTCACGCTGGTAGAGCTCGCCGCCGCAGATGTCGCAGACACCTTCGGTCTTCGGCGGGCTGTACGTCACGTGGAAGACGTGGCCGTTGTCCTTGCGGCAGATGCGGCGACCCGCGATCCGCTTGACGACCTCGTCCTCCGGGACCTCCAGGTCCAGTACCGCGTCGAGCTTGATGCTCTCGTTCTTCAGCAGCTCGTCGAGAGACTGGGCCTGCGAGACGTTCCGCGGGAACCCGTCCAGCAGGAAACCGCCGGTCGCGTCCGGCTGCTCCATGCGGTCCTTGGCCATGGCGATGGTGACCTCGTCCGGGACGAGGTTGCCGGCGTCCATGTAGGACTTCGCGAGCTTCCCGAGGTCCGTCTGCTGGCTGATGTTGGCCCGGAACAGGTCGCCCGTGGAGATGTGCGGGATCTTCAGCTTCTCGGCGAGGCGAACGGCTTGCGTTCCCTTACCGGCACCGGGCGGCCCGACGAGGACGATTCGCATCAGCGGAGGAACCCTTCGTAATTGCGCTGCTGAAGCTGGCTCTCGATCTGCTTCACCGTTTCGAGGCCCACACCCACGATGATGAGGATGCTGGTGCCACCGAACGGGAAGTTCTGGCTTGCCCCAAAGCCAACCAACGCCATCGTCGGTACGAGAGCGATCAGCCCCAGATACAGCGAACCCGGCCAGGTGATCCGGTTGAGCACGTACGACAGGTACTCAGCGGTCGGTCGGCCAGCCCGGATACCCGGGATGAAGCCACCATACTTCTTCATGTTGTCGGCTACTTCCTCGGGGTTGAAGGAGATAGCGACGTAGAAGAACGCGAAGAAGACGATCAGCAGGAAGTACAGGGTGATGTAGATCGGGTGGTCACCCTTGGTGAGGTTCGTGCTGATCCACTGTTTCCAGCCCGAGTTGCCGCCGGCGAACTGCGCCACGAGTGCCGGGATGTACAGCAGCGACGAGGCGAAGATGACCGGGATCACACCGGCCTGGTTCACCTTGAGCGGGATGTACGTCGACGTACCGCCGTAGGACCGGCGGCCGATCATGCGCTTCGCGTACTGGACCGGGACCCGGCGCTGGGCCTGCTCGACGAAGACCACCAGGGCGACCATGACCAGGCCGACCGCGATGACGGTGCCGAACTCGATCCAGCCGTCGGCCAGCGTGCCCTGCTTCTTGATGGCCCACAGCGCGGACGGGAAGGTCGCGGCGATCGAGATGAACATCAGGATCGACATGCCGTTGCCGATGCCGCGGTCGGTGATCAGCTCACCGAGCCACATGACGACGGCCGTACCGGAGGTCATGCAGATCACCATCGTGATGGTGGTGAAGATCGCCTGGTCCGGAACGATGCTGGAGGCGACGGTGCAGCCGGAGAAGAGCGCGCCGCTGCGGGCGGTGGCCACCAGGCCGGTGCCCTGCAGGATGGCGAGCGCCACCGTCAGGTAGCGGGTGTACTGGGTGATCTTCGTCGTGCCCGCCTGGCCCTCCTTCTTCAGGGCTTCCAGACGCGGGATGACCACGGTCAGCAGCTGAAGGATGATGCTGGCGGTGATGTACGGCATGATGCCGAGCGCGAAGATCGTGATCTGGAGCAGCGCGCCACCGCTGAACATGTTGACGAGACCGAACAGGCCCTGGTTGCCGGAGGCCTCGTTCACACACGTCTGAACGGCTTTGTAGTTGACGCCGGGGATCGGGATGTGGGTACCGACCCGGTAGACCACGATGATGGCCAGCGTGAAGAGCAGTTTCTTGCGCAGGTCGGGCGTCCTGAACGCCCGGGCGAACGCGGTGAGCACGGTGCCTCCTGCGACCCCCGCGTGTGCGCGCGTGAGGTGGATGACTAAGGGTTTGATGGCCTGTGGAACGAGATTACGGCACGCCAAGACGGCGCTGGATACCAGCGGCCCAGCCTACCCATATCGAGGTCCTTACGGGACACCGATCCGCATGGCTCTTCCAGGGCAATGTCTCGAACACGTGCGTATAAAAACCGCTTACCGCTCGCACGGGCATGCCACAACCGTCCGGGTCGAACGGCTGATCGACAACCCGTGGCATGAGAACGGCCGGGGACGCCCTCTTGCGAGGGCCGTCCCCGGCCGTCTCCGCTGACCTGGGTCAGACGGTCACCGGGCTCAGACGAGCTCGGTGACGGTGCCGCCGGCGGCGGTGATCTTCTCCTTGGCGGAGCCGGAGACGGCGTCGACCGTCACCTGGAGCGCCACGGAGACCTCACCCTGGCCGAGCACCTTGACGAGGCTGTTCTTGCGAACGGCACCCTTGGCGACGAGCCCCTCGACGGTGACCTCGCCACCCTCCGGGTACAGCGCCGCCAGCTTGTCGAGGTTCACGACCTGGAACTCGGTCTTGAACGGGTTCTTGAAGCCCTTCAGCTTCGGAAGACGCATGTGGAGGGGCATCTGGCCACCCTCGAAGCGCTCCGGCACCTGGTAACGGGCCTTCGTACCCTTGGTACCACGACCAGCCGTCTTACCCTTCGACGCCTCACCACGACCCACACGGGTCTTGGCGGTCTTGGCGCCCGGGGCGGGACGGAGGTTGTGGATCTTGAGCGGGTTGTTCTCCGCCATGATCAGTCGACCTCCTCGACCGTCACGAGGTGGCGGACGGTGTGCACCATGCCGCGGAACTCGGGGCGGTCCTCCTTGACGACCTGCGTGTTGATGCCCTTGAGACCAAGGGAACGCAGGGTGTCACGGTGGTTCTGCTTGCTGCCGATGTAGGACTTGACCTGCGTAATCTTGAGCTGCGCCATGATTACGCACCCGCCCCGGCACGCGCACGCAGCAGAGCCGCGGGAGCGACGTCCTCGAGGGGCAGACCGCGGCGGGCCGCGATCTCCTCGGGACGCTGCAGGCCCTTGAGGGCCGCCACGGTCGCGTGCACGATGTTGATCGCGTTGTCGGAGCCCAGGGACTTCGACAGGATGTCGTGAACGCCGGCGCACTCGAGCACGGCACGCACCGGGCCACCGGCGATAACACCGGTACCGGGCGACGCGGGCTTGAGCAGGACGACGCCGGCAGCCTTCTCACCCTGGATGGGGTGCGGGATGGTGCCCTGGATACGGGGGACCTTGAAGAAGTGCTTCTTGGCCTCCTCAACACCCTTGGCGATGGCGGCCGGCACCTCCTTGGCCTTGCCGTAACCGACACCCACGGTGCCGTCACCGTCGCCCACCACGACCAGCGCGGTGAAGCTGAAGCGACGACCACCCTTCACAACCTTGGCGACGCGGTTGATCGCGACAACGCGCTCAACGTACGCGGTCTTCTCGGCGGCAGCAGCGCCGCCGTCACGGCCCTTCCGGTCCCGCCGCTCGCCGCCACCGGCACCGCCACCGCGGCGCTGGGGTCCAGCCATTGGATTACCTCTCTCTTTCCGCTAGCTACAAGCGGCTCAGAACTTGAGCCCGGCCTCGCGGGCGGCGTCCGCCAGGGCGGCGATGCGCCCGGCGTACTGGTTACCACCACGGTCGAACACCACGGCCTCGACACCGGCGGCCTTGGCACGCTCGGCGACCAGGGCGCCGACCTGCTTGGCCTGCGCGGACTTGTCACCCTCGCCACCACGGACCGAGGTGTCCAGCGTGGACGCCGACGCCAGGGTGTGACCCTTGATGTCGTCGATCACCTGGGCCACGATGTGGCGGTTCGAGCGGGTAACCACCAGACGGGGACGCTCCGCCGTACCGGAAATGTTCTTACGGATCCGGATGTGACGGCGCTTGATCGCGGCGCGCTTGTAGGCGTCGCCCTTGAGGATCTTCTGTCCGTATGCCATGGCTTACTTACCCGCCTTTCCGACCTTGCGGCGGATGACTTCGCCCTCGTACTTGACGCCCTTGGCCTTGTACGGGTCAGGCTTGCGCAGCTTGCGGATGTTGGCCGCAACCTCGCCGACCTTCTGCTTGTCGATGCCCTCGACCTGGAAGCGGGTCGGGTTCTCCACCTTGAAGGAGATGCCCTCGGGGGCCTCGACCACGATCGGGTGGCTGTAACCGAGCGCGAACTCGAGGTTCGCACCCTTGGCGGTCACGCGGTAACCGACGCCGCTGATTTCGAGCTTCTTCACGTAACCCTGGGTCACGCCGGTGATCATGTTCGCCACCAGCGTGCGGGACAGGCCGTGCAAGGCCTTGCTCTGACGCTCGTCGTTGGGGCGGGTCACCGCGAGAGTGCCGTCCTCGCCCTTGGCGATGTCGATCGGAGCCACGATGGTGTGGGTCAGCTCGCCCTTGGGGCCCTTGACCTTCACCGTGCGACCGTCGATGGTGACGTCCACGCCGGCGGGAACCGCGATGGGGAGCTTGCCGATACGCGACATAGCTGTTTCCTCCGTTCCCTTCTGCTACCAGACGTAGGCGAGGACTTCCCCGCCTACGCCCTTCTTGCCGGCCTGCTTGTCGGTGAGGAGCCCGTGAGACGTGGAGATGATCGCCACGCCGAGGCCGCCCAGCACCTTGGGCAGGGAGGTGGACTTCGCGTACACCCGGAGACCGGGCTTGGAGATCCGCTTGATGCCCGCGATGGAGCGCTCACGGTTGGGACCGAACTTCAGGTCCAGGACGAGGTTCTTGCCGACCTCGGCGTCCTCGACCTTCCAGCCCGTGATGAAGCCCTCCTGCTGGAGGATCTCCGCGATGTGAGACTTGATCTTGGACGCCGGCATCGTCACGGAGTCGTGGTACGCCGAGTTCGCGTTCCGCAGACGCGTCAGCATGTCTGCGATCGGATCAGTCATGGTCATGAATTGGCCTGTGGCCTCTCTCGCCGGGGTTTCCTGGTGCGCCATCCCTCTCCCCGATCCGAGACGGGGCGGGTGCGGCGCGGTGGACCTACGGCGTAGTAAGTCGTACGGGCGACTGTCAGGCGCCCAACCCTCCAAGCCTAAGCCATGAAGGGGTGGGCACCTGACACGCCCATTGCTTACCGAGAGCCTCTGGAATCCCTAAAGGGCGGATTACCAGGAGCTCTTGGTCACGCCCGGCAGCTCGCCACGGTGAGCCATCTCACGAAGGCACACGCGGCACAGGCCGAACTTGCGGTACACGGAGTGCGGGCGGCCACAACGCTGGCAGCGGGTGTAGCCACGCACACCGAACTTCGGCTTGCGAGCAGCCTTGGCAATCAGAGCCTTCTTCGCCATCTCGCTCACGCCTCCTTGAACGGGAAGCCGAGGTGACGAAGGAGCGCGCGGCCCTCAGCGTCGTTGGTCGCCGTGGTCACCACGGTGATGTCCATACCCCGGGTGCGGTCGATCTTGTCCTGGTCGATCTCGTGGAACATGACCTGCTCCGTGAGACCGAAGGTGTAGTTGCCACGGCCGTCGAACTGCTTGGGGGACAGACCACGGAAGTCGCGGATGCGCGGCAGCGCGAGCGACAGGGTGCGGTCCAGGAACTCCCACATGCGGTCGCCACGGAGCGTGACGTGGGCACCGATCGGCTGGCCCTCACGCAGCTTGAACTGCGCGATGGACTTGCGGGCCTTGGTGACGGCCGGCTTCTGACCGGTGATGGTGGTCAGGTCGCGGATCGCGCCCTCGATCAGCTTCGAGTCACGGGCGGCGTCGCCGACACCCATGTTGACCACGATCTTGACGAGGCCGGGGATCTGCATGACGTTCTCGTAGCTGAACTCGTCACGCAGCTTGCCCGCGATCTCCTCGCGGTACTTCAGCTTCAGACGCGGAGCAGTGGTGGTAGTCATCAGATGTCCTCACCCGTCCGCTTGGCAACGCGGATCTTGTTGCCTTCGTCGTCGAAGCGGTAACCGACACGCGTGACAACCTTGTTGCCGTCCTTCTCAACGACCAGCTGGACGTTGGAGACGTGGACGGGCGCCTCGGTCGTGACGATGCCGCCGGCCTGCGAACCGCGAGCGGTCGGACCGGCCTTGGTGTGCTTCTTGACCCGGTTGACACCCTCGACCAGGACACGGTCCTCGCGGGGGTAGGCCGCGATGACCTTGCCCTGCTTGCCCTTGTCCTTACCGGTGATGACCTGGACCAGGTCGCCCTTCTTGATCTTCATGCTTACAGCACCTCCGGAGCCAGCGAGATGATCTTCATGAACTTCTTCTCGCGCAGCTCACGCCCGACCGGGCCGAAGATGCGGGTGCCGCGAGGGTCACCGTCGTTCTTGAGAATGACGGCGGCGTTCTCGTCGAAGCGGATGTACGAGCCGTCCGGACGGCGGCGCTCCTTGACGGTGCGAACGATGACCGCCTTGATGACGTCACCCTTCTTCACGTTGCCGCCGGGGATCGCGTCCTTGACGGTGGCGACGATGACGTCACCGATGCCCGCGTAGCGGCGACCGGAGCCACCGAGCACACGGATGCAAAGGATTTCCTTCGCACCAGTGTTGTCGGCGACGCGCAGTCGCGACTCCTGCTGGATCACGTCTATCTCCTGTGTGTCTGCCGGTTCCCCGGGGGCCGTTCAGGAGAACGGCCCCCGGAGCCTGGCGGAACTGTCCTGCGAGGGATGCCCCGCAGGAGAATTACTTGGCCTTCTCGAGGATCTCGACGATGCGCCACCGCTTCGTGGCGGACAGCGGCCGGGTCTCCATGAGGAGGACACGGTCGCCGACACCCGCGGCGTTCTGCTCGTCGTGCGCCTTGAGCTTGTTGGTACGGCGGATGACCTTGCCGTACAGCGCGTGCTTGACGCGGTCCTCGACGGCGACGACGACGGTCTTGTCCATCTTGTCGCTGACGACGAGACCCTCACGGGTCTTGCGGAAGCTGCCGCGCGCCTCAGTGTTCTCAGTCACGTTGCTCTCGCTCATCAGGCGCTCTCCACCGTCTCGATGCCCAGCTCGCGCTCACGCATCAGGGTGTAGATCCGCGCGATGTCCTTGCGGACGGCCTTGAGCCGACCGTGGTTTTCGAGCTGACCCGTCGCCGCCTGGAAGCGGAGGTTGAACAGCTCTTCCTTGGCCTCGCGGAGCTTGTTCAGCAGCTCCTCGTTGCCCAGCTCGCGCAGCTCGGACGCCTTGGTACCGGCCGACATCACGCTTCACCTGCCTCGCGCTTGACGATCCGGCACTTCATCGGCAGCTTGTGGGCTGCGCGAGTCAGGGCCTCACGGGCGATCTTCTCGTTGGGGTAGGACAGCTCGAACATGACCCGGCCCGGGTGCACGTTCGCGATCCACCACTCGGGAGAACCCTTACCGGAACCCATGCGGGTCTCGGCAGGCTTCTTCGTGAGCGGGCGGTCCGGGTAGATGTTGATCCAGACCTTGCCGCCACGCTTGATGTGGCGGGTCATCGCGATACGAGCCGCCTCGATCTGGCGGTTGGTCACGTACGCCGGCGTGAGGGCCTGGATGCCGTACTCGCCGAACGCGACCGTGGTACCGCCCTTGGCCTCACCACGACGCTTCGGGTGATGCTGCTTGCGGTGCTTGACCCTACGGGGGATCAGCATGTCGGTCAGGCCTCCGTTCCGGTGCTCTCAGCAGCCGGAGCGGCAGCGGCCTCGGCCTGGGGGGCCTCGGCAGCGGGAGCCTGCTGCGGCTTGCGACCGCGCCGCTCGCCACCACGGCCACCACGGGCCGGGCGGTCACCAGCGCCACCGCCACGGGCCGGGCGGTTGCCGGCGCGGGCTGCGGCGTTCTCGGCGCGGACCTCGGCGATGTTCTTGACGTCGCCCTTGTAGATCCAGACCTTCACACCGATGCGGCCGAAGGTCGTCTTGGCCTCGAAGAAGCCGTAGTCAACGTTCGCGCGGAGCGTGTGCAGGGGCACGCGGCCCTCGCGGTAGAACTCCGAGCGGGACATCTCGGCGCCGCCGAGGCGGCCACCGCACTGGATCTTGATGCCCTTGGCGCCGGCCTTCATCGCCGACTGCATGCTCTTGCGCATGGCACGGCGGAAGGAGACGCGGGAGGAGAGCTGCTCGGCGACGGCCTGGGCCACCAGCTGAGCGTCCGTCTCCGGGTTCTTGACCTCGAGGATGTTCAGCTGGACCTGCTTGCCGGTCAGCTTCTCCAGGTCACCGCGGATGCGGTCGGCCTCGGCGCCGCGGCGGCCGATGACGATGCCCGGACGCGCGGTGTGGATGTCCACGCGGACGCGGTCACGGGTGCGCTCGATCTCGACCTTCGAGATGCCGGCGCGCTCCATGCCGGACGTCATCATCCGACGGATGGCGACGTCTTCCTTGACGTAGTCCTTGTACAGCTTGTCGGCGTACCACCGGGACTTGAAGTCCGTGGTGACACCGAGCCGGAACCCATGCGGGTTAACCTTCTGGCCCATTACCGGGTTCCTTCCTTGCTGCTGACGACCACGGTGATGTGGCTGGTCCGCTTGCGGATCCGGTAGGCACGGCCCTGGGCACGCGGCCGGAACCGCTTCAGGGTCGGGCCCTCGTCGACGTACGCCTCGGAGATGAAGAGGCTGTCGGCGTCGGTGTGGTCGTAGTTGTGCGCGGCGTTGGCGATGGCGCTGTCGAGCACCTTGCCGACCGGCACGGAGGCTGCCTGCGGAGCGAATCGCAGAACAGCCTGAGCCTCCGTGGCATCCATGCCACGGATAAGGTCCACCACGCGGCGGGCCTTCATGGGCGTAACGCGGATGTACCGCGCCTGGGCCCTGGCTTCCATGGTTGTCCCTCTCAGTTACTTACGTGTCTGAATGCGATCCGCTACTAGCGGCGCTTCGACTTCCGGTCGTCCTTGACGTGGCCCCGGAAGGTGCGGGTCGGCGAGAACTCGCCGAGCTTGTGGCCGACCATCGACTCGGTGACGAACACCGGGATGTGGGTCTTGCCGTTGTGCACCGCGAGGGTGTGACCCAGCATGGCCGGGACGATCATCGAGCGGCGGGACCAGGTCTTGATGACGTTCTTGGTGCCGGCTTCGTTCTGGGCGTCCACCTTCTTGATCAGGTGGTCGTCGACGAAGGGCCCCTTCTTCAAGCTACGAGGCATCTCAACCAGTCCTTAACGCTTCTTGTTCGTCTTGCGGCGGCGGACGATGTACTTGTTCGACGCCTTCTTGGGCGAACGAGTACGACCTTCCTTCTTGCCCCACGGGGAGACGGGGTGACGACCACCGGACGTCCGGCCCTCACCACCACCGTGCGGGTGGTCGACCGGGTTCATGACGACACCACGGACGGTCGGGCGAACGCCCAGCCACCGCTTGCGGCCGGCCTTGCCCCAGTTGATGTTCGACTGCTCGGCGTTGCCGACCTCACCGACGGTGGCGCGGCAGCGCGCGTCCACCATGCGGATCTCGCCGGACGGCATACGGAGGGTCGCCATGGCGCCCTCACGGGCGAGCAGCTGCACCGAGGCACCCGCGGAACGGGCGAACTTGGCGCCACCGCCGGGACGGAGCTCGATCGCGTGGATCGTGGTACCGACCGGGATGTTGCGGAGGGCCAGGTTGTTGCCCGGCTTGATGTCGGCCCCGGGACCGTTCTCCACGGTGTCGCCCTGCTGCAGGTTGCGCGGGGCGAGGATGTAGCGCTTCTCGCCGTCCGCGTAGTGCAGCAGCGCGATGCGCGCGGTGCGGTTGGGGTCGTACTCGATGTGCGCGACCTTCGCCGGCACGCCGTCCTTGTCGTGACGACGGAAGTCGATCACTCGGAAGGCGCGCTTGTGTCCGCCACCCTGGTGGCGAACGGTCACACGACCGGCGTTGTTACGGCCGCCCTTGCTGTGCAGCGGGCGGACCAGCGACTTCTCCGGCGTGGACCGCGTGACCTCGACGAAGTCGGCGACGCTGGCGCCACGACGGCCCGGCGTAGTCGGCTTGTACTTGCGGATTCCCATTTCTCAGTCCTCGTCCGATATCGGACGATCCGACCCGCTTACGCGGTCGGACCGCCGAAGATGTCGATACGGTCGCCCTCGGCGAGGGTCACGATCGCGCGCTTGGAGCCCGCGCGCTGACCGAAACCGGTCTTGGTGCGCTTGCGCTTGCCCTGGCGGTTGAGGGTGTTGACCCCGGTGACCTTGACGTCGAAGACCGCCTGGACGGCCTGCTTGATCTGGGTCTTGTTGGCGCCGGGGGCGACGATGAACGTGTACTTGCCCTCGTCCAGAAGCGCGTAGCTCTTCTCCGAGACGACCGGCTTGAGCAGCACGTCACGGTGGTCCGTGAAGGACTTGCTCAGCGGGGTCTCGACGGTGTTCTTGCCCTCGGCCTCGTGGCGGCGCGCCTTGGCGACGCGCGCGGCCTTGGCGGCCTTGGCGGCCTTCGAGGCGATGCTCGGGTGACGGATAGCCATCAGACCTCGGTCCCTTCGGTGTCGTTGGCCTTCGGGCCGGCGACGAAGGACTCGAGAGCGGCCTGGGTGAAGACCACGTCGTCCGAGACGATCACGTCGTACGTGTTCAGCTGGCCCGGCTCCAGGATGTGGACCTGGGGCAGGTTGCGGGCGGACAGCCACGCGGCCTCGTCGGCGCGGTCGACGACCAGGAGCAGGTTCTTGCGCTCCGAGATCTTGCCGAACAGCGTGCGAGCGGCCTTGGTGCTGGGGTTCTCGCCCTCGACCACGCCGGTGACGACGTGGATGCGGTTGTGGCGCGCCCGGTCGGTGAGGGCGTGACGCAGAGCGGCAGCCTTCATCTTCTTCGGGGTGCGCTGCGAGTAGTCACGCGGCTGCGGGCCGTGGACGACGCCACCGCCGGCGAACTGCGGGGCGCGGGTCGAGCCCTGACGGGCGCGGCCGGTGCCCTTCTGGCGGTACGGCTTCTTGCCGCCACCACGGACTTCGCCACGGGTCTTGGTCTTGTGCGTGCCCTGGCGGGCAGCCGCGTTCTGCGCGACGACGACCTGGTGGATCAGCGGGATGCTGACCTTCTCCACGCCGAAGATCTCCGCGGGGAGCTCGACGCTACCGGTCTTCTCGCCGGCAGGCGAAAGGATGTCAACAGTGCTCATCGGTACCTCAGGCCCCCTTGGCCGCGGTGCGGACCAGGACGAGGCCGCCGTTCGGACCGGGAACCGCGCCCTTGATGAGCAGCAGACCCTTCTCCGCGTCAACGGCGTGGACGGTCAGGTTCTGGGTGGTGACCCGCTCGTTGCCCATGCGACCCGCCATGCGGAGGCCCTTGAACACGCGGCCCGGGGTGGCGCAGCCACCGATGGAACCGGGAGAGCGGTGCTTGCGCTGGGTGCCGTGACCGGCGCCGAGGCCCTTGAAGTTGTGACGCTTCATGACACCGGCGAAGCCCTTGCCCTTGCTCTTGCCGGTGACGTCGACCTTCACGCCGGCCTCGAAGACCTCGGCGGTGACTTCCTGACCGAGGGTGTACTCGGTGGCGTCGGCCGTCCGGATCTCGACGAGGTGACGACGGGGGGTGACGTCGGCCTTCGCGAAGTGACCCTTGAGGGGCTTGTTCACCTTGCGCGGGTCGATCTCGCCGAAGGCGAGCTGGACGGACTCGTAGCCGTCGACGTCGTTCGTACGGACCTGGGTGACGATGTTGGGGCCGGCCTTGACGACGGTGACCGGGACGACACGGTTGTTCTCGTCCCACACCTGCGTCATGCCGAGCTTCTCGCCCAGGATGCCCTTGATCTGCTTAGCCATTCTCAGATCACCGGCCCTCAGAGCTTGATCTCGATGTCGACACCGGCCGGGAGGTCGAGTCGCATCAGAGAGTCAACGGTCTTGGGGGTCGGGTCGAGAATGTCGATCAGGCGCTTGTGCGTGCGCATCTCGAAGTGCTCGCGCGAGTCCTTGTACTTGTGCGGCGACTTGATGACGCAGTACACGTTCTTCTCAGTGGGCAGCGGCACCGGGCCCGCGACCGACGCACCAGTGCGGGTCACCGTCTCGACGATCTTCTTCGCCGAGGAGTCGATGACCTCGTGGTCGTAGGCCTTGAGCCGGATGCGGATCTTCTGTCCCGCCATGGCTACTCAGTAGTCCTGTCTCTGTCAACGCTCTGGAACCCGGCGGATTCCTTCTGCTGCCTTCGTTCCTCCGACCCACGCGGTCGGGCGTGTCGCGCTCCCGCTGACACAGATGCCCCTTGTTCGAACATCCCTGCGGGGAATGCACACGGCCCTTCCGGAACCGCAAGCCGAGGGCGAAAGGCCCACCGGGCGCCTGGCCGGTGCCGCACCTTGCTTCCCGAAAGATTCCCGTACGTCCGTCCCAGTGCTGCCGTAGTGGCAGTTAGGACGACGAGTACTGTGGGACTCGCTTCCGGTCCCCCCGGCGGGAGGCGCGCAGCATCAACACTCGACCGAGCAACCCCGCTAGTCTGCCATACGGGACAGGGGGCTGGCCAATCGAGCCGGAGAGAATACCCCCAGGGTGACGTAGGTCAAACACCCGGCCGACCGGACCCCGCTCGCACCGCTCGCCGGGCGGCCTCCCGCGAGGCGGATCCCCCGTTACGACGGCGGCCGCGGCGCGCTCCCGCCCGGAGCGGGCTCGGTGGCGATGACGTGCCGTACCTGCCAGCGTGCCTCCTCCCAGCGGGCGAGACGTCCGGCCTGCCGGGGGTCGTCGCCGTGGTCCGGGAACCGGCTCGCGGCTCCGCGGCCGAGGTCCGCCTGGATCTCGTGCGCGACGTCCCGCACGGTGATCAGGGAGCTGGGCGTGCCGCACCCGCGCGCCTTCTCCATCATCCGCTGGCAGCCCACACGAACGGCCTGCACGGTCAGCCCCGCGCCCGGAGCGAGCCGGTTGCGGTTGCCCTCCCACCGCTCGGCGGCCTCGTAGAGCCGTTCGTGCGCCCGGAGCAGCCGTGGGCCCGCCTCGCCGAGATCGATCGCCTCGTGCGCCGCCGCGAGGCACTCCTGGCACGCGGCCATCACCCCCGGCTCGATCTCCGCCTCCTGGACTTCGAGCGCGTGACGGGCGAAGTCCAGTGCCAGGTGTGCCGCACGTCTCTCGTCGACCTGGCCGAGCAGTTCATCGAGCAGCCTGGGCAGAACGATCACTCTCAACTCCTACCACTCACTGCGCCGGCGGCTCAGGATGTCCAGCAGTTTCTCCGTGTCACCCGTCGCGATCTCGAAGCTGCCCCGTGGGATTCCGACGGCCTCCGCGGCCCGGGCGGCATTCGTGAACTGGTTTCCCTTGGTGACCTTCTCCGCGTTCATCTTGTGGTCCACGACCCACCCGACCCGGTTCTTCTTGTTGGTCATGTCGACGATCACGAAGTCGCCTTCGGCCTGCTTGCCGTGCGTCCGGTAGACACGCAGGTTCGTCCGCTTCTCCAGGAGCTTCTGGACGAACTCGCGCTCGGGCGGACTCATCTCGAACGGGGTGCCCTTCTTCACCTGCTGCCCCGCCCGCACCCGGATGGGCTGGTAGGGCGAGAGGCCGTAGGGATCGGACCACGTCAACGGGTTGTGGACGTACGTGTTCGGATTGGGTGCGGCGCTCAGGCCCAGCGGGTCCGGGCTGAGATACCGGCCGGTCTCGGGATCGTAGTGGCGGTGCAGGTTGTAGTGGTGACCCGTCTCCGCATCGTGGTACTGACCCGGGAAACGCAGCGGCGTGTACGCGGAGGCATCGGCGTTCCACGTGGTCGACCCCCACAGGGTGGAGGTCCGGCGCCAGACGACCGTGCCCCGCTCGTCGAGAAGCTCCGTGGGCGATCCGATGGAATCGGTGACGATGGCGTAGAAACGGCTGTCGACCTCCTCCTGCGACATCGTGGCGGCGGCCACCCGGCGGTCCGTCTGTGTCAGCGGGTCCATGCCGCTTTCGTCGAACTCCCAGGTCGTGGTCCGCTCCTCGGGCATGTCGGCCGAGGTGGTGGACTCTTCGACCAGGATGCCCTCGTGCCAGCTGAAACGGGTCTCCTCCAGGACTCCGCCGTCGGGAGCCAGGCGCTGCTTGGCGATGCGACGCCCGAGCGGGTCGTAGGCGTAGCGCCACCCGCTCCCGTCCGGGCCGGCGACCCCGGTCAGCCGGTCCTGGGCGTCCCACGTGTAGCGCCACACATCGGGCTTCCGTGACAGCCGGGTGCGTCGCCGCACGACCAGACGCCCCGCGCCGTCGTGTTCGTAGCGTGTTCGTCCGGCCGAGACGAGACGGCTTCCCGCGTACTCACGAGGTCCGGCGGCGTCCGCGCCCGGGTGGGACGTGGGCCAGGCCGCCTCGGTCTGGTTCCCGGAGGCGTCGTAGGCGTACGTCTCGGTCCACTCGGCCGCCCGCACCCGCACGATCCTTCCGGCCGCGTCGTAGGTGTGGCGCCGCTCGCCGGCGGCGAGCAGCGCGCCGTCGGGCCGCCATGTGTACTCCTGCGGAGCGAGCAGCGCGCCGCTGGCGCCGGTGACCCGCTGGGCGACCAGCCTGCCCGAGCTGTTCCAGGTCAGGGCCAGGTGCGCCATGCCCTCCCAGGCACGGTCCGTCTCCCGGCCGGCCGCGTCGTGGGCGGAGACGACGGTGCGCCCGCCTGTGGCCAGCGCGATCCGCCGGCCGGCGGCGTCGAAGGAGTAGACGGTGTCCGTCCCGGAGGGCGTCCTGCGGCCCACCAGCTGGCCGGCCGCGTCGTAGGTGAGACGAAGCACGCGTCCGTCAACGGTCTCCGAGGTCAACTGCCCCGCGGCGTCGTAGGTGCGGGAGAGCTGTCCGCCGGGCCAGACGGCGCCCGCCAGTCTGCCCTCCGCGTCGTAGGCGAGATCGGTGCTCGCGCCGTCGGCGTCGATGCGCACCGGCCGTCCCATGGCGTCACGTGTGTACCGGACGACCTGCCCGAGGGGTGTCGTCCGGGCGGTGAGTCTCCCGGCCGCGTCGTACGCGTAGCGGAACGCGCGGTCGTCGAAGTCCGACTCGGCGGTGAGCCGCCCGGCCGCGTCGTAGGCGTAGTCCCAGGTACTGCCCGCCGTGTCCACGACGCGGGTCAGCCGGAGGGAGGCGTCGTACTCGAACCGGTGGCGGGCACCCCCGGGTACGGTGCGAGCGCTGAGCAGGTCGAAGTGGGTGTACTCGTAGGACGTCACCGCTCCGGCGGTGTCCGTGTGACTGAGGCAGTTGCCTTCGGCGTCGTAGGTCCACGACTCCGTACCGCCGTCCGGATGGACGGCGCCCAGCAGGTGGCCCTCCGTGCTCCACGACCATCGGGTGGCCTCGCCCAGGGGGTCCGTCTCGGAAACCGTCCGGCCGAAACCGTCCCGCTCCACGACGGTGCGGCCGCCGAGCGGGTCGATCGCCTCGGCCACGAGACCCGTGTCGTCGCACACGAGCCGCGTCGTACGGCCGAGTGGATCGACGAACTCGGTCAGACATCCCCGTTCGTCATAGCGGAAGTGGCTGGTGGCTCCCGTCGGATCGGTGAGGGTGAGGCCGTTGCCGCGTGCGTCGTAGGTGCGCCTCCAGGACCCGCCGTCCCTGGTGACGATCTCGGTGGGCAGTCCGATGTCGCTGTACGCCGTCGTCGAACGGGTTCCGTCCGGATACGTCACGGTCAGCGGTCGGCCGTGTTCGTCGTTCGTGTAGCCGGTGGTGTGGCCGAGTTCGTCGGTGTGAGACAGCAGGTGGTGGTGCCGGTCGTAGGAGGTGCGAGTGGTGTTGCCGAGGGGGTCGGTCTCGGCGATGACGTCGCTGGTGGCGTTGATGACGAAGCGTGTGGTGGCGCCTTCGGCGGTGGAGAGGGTGGTGATGCGGCAGTCGGGCCAGGCGGGGTCGGTGCCGTCGTAGGCCAGGGTGATGGTGATGTGACCGGCGTCGCCGCCCTCGGCGACGCAGCGGTCGTGGCGGTCGTAGACGTAGGCGTAGCGGCTGTTGTTGGTGTCGGTCCAGGAGGTGACGCGCAGCCGCTCGTCGTAGGTGAGGCGCAGGGGCAGGCCGGAGGAGTTGACGGTCTCGGTGAGGTTGCCGTCGGTGTAGCCGTAGCGCTTGACCACGGCATCGGAGCCGTCGGCCGCGGCGCCGGCCAGGGCGAGGGTGGTGATGCGGCCCTCGTCGGTGGTGACACGCAGGTGGTAGCCGCCGGAATGCCGGATCGCGACCGGGGCGCCCTGCTCGTCGTAGTCGAAGGTGATGGTGTGCTCGTTGCGGTCGGTTATCCGGATGAGCAGGGCTGTGCCGTCGGCGGCCGGGCGGGCGAAGTGGCGGGTGTGGCCGGTGAGGGGGTCGGTGACGCGATAGCCGCCGTCGTCGTGGCGGGTCAGGGGGCGGCGGGGGCCGGCCTCCGGCCAGACGGCGGCATGTGGTGCGGCGGGGTGCGGGTAGGCGAGGAGCAGGCCGTCCTCGGTGACGTGGACGACGCCGTGCTCGTCGACCTCCAGACGCTCGTCGAACGTCGACGCCCAACCAGGTCCGAACCACCAGCCGCAGCGGTAGTCGGAGGCGACCCGGCGGGTGAAGGACAGCGGCAGCAGGCCGGGCAGCTCCACGTCGCTCTGCGGGAGATACATCGCGCCGGTGGCCATGTCGACCGGGTCGCTGCCCTTGGAACGCACCACGCTTTTCAGCCGGTTGAACGCGCCCTCCGCGCCTTCGGCCAGCATGCCGCGGGCGTTCTTGCCCAGGCCCTTCACGGCGAGGCTCATGGCTTTCATGCC
>NZ_JBVHQD010000044.1:0-21584 GCF_055567595.1 Streptomyces sp. NPDC026515 | reverse complement strand
GCATCAGCGTGCTCTTCGCGATGCTCCGCGACGGCGCCTTCTACGAACCCCGAACCCCACGCCTCGCTTGACGAAAGACATAGAGGCACCCCCCGCTCGATCCAGAACTCGTAGAAACTGCGGATCACCGCGTTGCTGTGACGGATCGTGCGGACGGCGTACTGATCTCCTGGGTGCTGCTTGCGCGTGATCGGGTTGATGGTGCCGGCGGTGGCGGCCGACTTCTTCCTGGGGGTAGGACGCGGTTTCGAGGTGCGTTGCAGCCACAGCACGAACTCCCGCACCTCTGCCGACGTCACCTTGTCCCACTCAACCTCGACGACCAGAAGCCACCGCCACCACCGCAACAGGTCGTAGGCGTAGCTCCGTACGCTTCCGACACGGCGTCCCTGGGCGACGAAGTCACGCAGGTACCGGCGTACGGGCTCGATCGGCTGTCCGTCGGCGTCCTGTACCTCGTAGGGCACGACGCCGCCCGTCTCAACCACTCGTCCCCACCGTGGCAGCCGGATCGCATCGACATCGCGCTCCACATCGTTCGGTAGTGCCACGCGCATCCCTCCATTCGGGTCGCATGACTTCCTACCGATGCAGCACGACGGACCGTGCACGACACACGCGTGTCGCTCCCGCTAGTCCGGTCAACATGTCCCTGCTCGTTGTGCGTCTTCGCTTCCAAGCGTGATGTATTGCTCTCCGCCGGCCGCCGGCCGCGGCTGGCCGACCTGTACGCCGAGGTCGAGCGGGCGCGGGGCGACAGCTTCCGAGCGGACTGGCGCATCGCCGACCTGATCCGGCACGCCAAGCAGTGCGGGGCGCCCGACTCCGGCGTCGTCTGCCAGGACGACGGTCCCGAGTTCACCGCCCTCATGAAGCAGGTACGAGCAGCCCTGCAGAAGGAGCCCCGCAAGGAACCCGAACTGGCCCGCATCCGCGGCCGCGCCCTGTGCGACGGCTGCACCGTTCACAGCTGATGACCACCGCCTGCCGCGCCGGCCGAAGCCCGTGGCGCGGCAGGCCCCCTACAGTGGAGGAGGAGATGACCATGGAGATGAACCCCACAGCCCTGCTGCTCGACCTCGTCGCCCAGGCCCACCGTGTGAGCGACCCGGGCACGCTGCACGACCTGTTGTCCAGCGGCCACCGCGCCTCGTGCGAGGGCGTCGCCGACGTACAGGCCGGTGTGGACCGGGAGACGGCCCGCGCCGAGCGGCCAGTGATGTCGGTGACGACCGAGGACAGCTTGATTGCGGTGTCCTCCAGGAACATCGCAAGGCGGTTCACGTCGCGGGCCCGGTCCCGGACCGTCTCGGTGCGATACCGGGTGAGGTCCCGCAGCTGACGGATGTCACGCGGGGGAACGAAAGAGGGGCGGCCAGGCCGTGTCCGACCAGCTTGCAGGTCCACTGGCAGCCCTTCACGTCGGTCTTGCGGCCGGGAACAGTCTTGATGTGCCGAGCGTTGAGCAGCCACGGCTCGATCCCCTCAGTGGCCTCGAGCAGGTAGAACAGCGGTTTCCAGTACGACGCCGTCTCCTCCGTGCCGATCCGGGCGATCCTGTTCTCCACTAGCCAGTCCCGCAGCTCCACCAGGCCGTCGTTCATCGTGGAGAACGTACGGATCTCATAACGGGCGCGCCTGCCGGTGCCCGGAACCCGGATGCATACCTTGACATCCGCCTTGCCCAAGTCGGCGCCCCCGCACCGCTCCTCGATCACATCCATGCCCCACCCCGCCCTTCCTCGCGTGCACCAGTAGCGGTGCCCGCCCATCAGGGACCACAGGGTTCAAAGAAGCTCTCTTGCGTGCTCGCGGCAACATCACTGGACTCCTGCGCTCGGCCCCCGCATCCGACTTCCAAACGGGCTCAACGTTCGGCACCAAGCTCTATCGACGTCCTCCGGACGGGCACCAGCCCCGATTTTCCCGGCCACGGGGCGGGACCGACAGGGCCCAGGATGACTACCAAGAGGCCCTTCCTCTATGCCCCACCAGCCCACAAGTCACCTGATCCAGGACCCCCGTTCGAACCAGACCGAGCACACGGCCGGATAGAGAACGGCCAGTCAGGCGGGCAACTCGAGGTCGACGGCGCGTGTGCTCCCACCATCGCCGGCCTCGGGATTTGAGTGGTGACGAACGCAGTCTGTGAGGGCAACTCCGTGTTCCAGTGGCCGAGGCCCACCAGCCGGTGTAGCGTCGTCATCAGCAGTCGTGGTTCCGAAGTCCCGTTCGCCCGTGATCGCAATCACGGGCGTTTTTGCTGTTCAAGGCCTCTCCGGACCAGGCGATCACCTCCGGATCCCGCACGGTGCGGGGCCCGATACGAGTTCCCTCGAAGGAGACAGCACATGGCTACAGGCACTGTGAAGTGGTTCAACTCGGAAAAGGGCTTCGGCTTCATCGAGCAGGACGGCGGCGGCCCCGACGTCTTCGCCCACTACTCGAACATCGCCGCCCAGGGCTTCCGTGAGCTCCAGGAAGGCCAGAAGGTGAACTTCGACATCACGCAGGGCCAGAAGGGCCCGCAGGCGGAGAACATCACTCCCGCCTGACGACGCACGAGTAAGCCCCGGCCATTGCACCGCCCCCAGGCCCGTGCGGTCCGGACGGTGGGGCATTGCGCGTCATATGTCTGGGACCTCTGGGAGCTTCTTCCCGTCCTACCGCCGTCGGCTGCGCTGAGCGCAGCCGACGAGCGGGCGGCAGTCAGGTCCCCGATTGCTTTCCTCACCGGGCATGGCCCTGAATGCGGCGTATCGCGCTGGAACCCGGCTGCATTCAGACGACGGTCAACTCGCCAAGCCGACGGCCATCATCGGCTTTGGTCACCAAGAGCGCAGTAACCTCGGCGTCGGCCGTGAAGACCGGGCCCGTCCACCTGGCCGGGGCGGGTGCGTGTTCGAGGCGGACGCCCGTCCCGTACCTGCGGGCTGCGTCGAAGAGCGTCTGCAGCTTGGCTGCGCTCGGCAGGTCCAGTGCGCCGATCCAAGTGGTCCAGATCTGGGTGTCACCGTGGTATGAGACGACGGCGCGCAAGGCGGCGCGCTGCTGGTGCCGGCGGGTGTCCTCGGCGTGCGCCCACTGGATCGTGACCTCCAGCAGCCAGATCTCGCCCGGAGAGGGGGTCATACTGACCGACAATACGGCGCGCCTCTGACAGCGACACCAGCTCGTGCCGCGGTGGGCCGATGTGGCACGGCGCGCTGCACAGACCCCGGCTGTGGACACCTCCCACGATGCCGACGCATCCTGGCTGCAGGAGCGAGCGGTCAGGGGGACATGTGGTCACGGGTGCCGAAGCAGCGAGCATGGCGAAGGCCGGAGCAAGCATCGCCGATGCGATCAGGAAGGCCACGGTGCCCGCCCAGGGGTGGCCGAACACTCGGGACGGCCTGATGGAGCTCTTCACCGTGCTGGACGAGTGGTGCAGCGTGGCCCAGGAGAGCAACCAAGCTGTCGAGTATGCCCTCGACGCTCGCCTGACGGGTTCCCCGTGGTTCTATCGGGGCGGCCCTCCTCAAATGGCTCCAGACCACCGGATGCGCCTGCATCGCGGCTTCATCGAACGGATCACGGGGGACGCCGACCGGGTTCTGCGGCCGATGGTCCCGTGGCTGCGGAGATGGCGCGGTTCGCAGCGCCGGGCCGAAGCGCGCCGCACCCTGCGCAGCATGATGATGATCTACTGCCCGGAGATCCTTCATGCGTACGAGACGGCGGTTGCCGAGCGATCGAGGTGGGTGCTGGAACACCGGGGCGAGTTCGTCGAGTCCCTGCGCGACCCTCATGTCTCGGAGGCCCAACTCCAGGTCATGCTGGACCAGTTGGATCAGTCCTTGAGAGACCTCCTGTCGGTCCGCGAGGACATCGCCCGGCTGATCCGGGACACCTACCCGCTCGGCTCCGGTAGCGGCTGAGGCCACAGGCAGACCAGGCATTCGTAGGCCAGGCGTCGGTGGCCATCGACCTGACCGGAGCCGTGGCCGCCGCCACAGCTGCATGAGCTCAAGGACGAAGAAGCGACGCGGCACGATCAGGGCGCCCAGGCCGCCGTCGTCTCCGTAGGATCACGAAAAGGGAGCAAATTTTTCGTGCGGAAACGAGAGGACGGCATGAACCAGCACGACGCCCAGCAGTTCCCGGTCCGAACCTTCGGCGGCCCGACCGCCTTGTTCGAGTACGGCGGCCTGCACTTTCTGACCGACCCGACCTTCGACGGCCCCCGCGACTACGCCACCCCCGGCGCCCCGACCCTGACCAAGACCGCCGGCTCCGCCATCACGCCCGACGATGTCGGCCCCGTCGACGTGGTCCTGCTCTCGCACGACGAGCACGCCGACAACCTCGACATCTCCGGCCGCGCCCTGCTCGCCGACGTCCCCCTCACCCTCACCACCCCCGGCGGCGGCGAGCGCCTCGGGGCGAAGGCCACGGGCCTGGCCGACTGGGAGTCGGTCGACCTGCAGCGTCCGGGCGGCGGCGCCATCACCGTCACCGGCGTGCCAGCCATCCACGGCCCCGGGCGGCGTGAGGAGGTCGAGCCGATCGCCGGCCAGGTCGTCGGCTTCGTGCTGACAGGTAAGGGGCTGCCGTCGGTCTACGTCAGCGGCGACAACGCCTCGCTCGACGCGGTCAGGGAGATCGCCGAGCGCTTCGCCCCGGTGGACACCGCCATCCTGTTCGCCGGCGCGCCCTGCTTCCCCGTACTCTTCGACGGCCGGCCGGTCGTCCTGGACAGCGCCCAGGCCGCCGAGGCCGCCCAGATTCTCGGTGCCCGCCGCGTCGTCCCCGTCCACCACGACAGCTGGGCGCACTACACCGAGGGCCGCCAGGAACTGGAGGCCGCCTTCGCCGCCGCCGACTTGACCGACCGCCTCGACCAGGACTGGCTCACGAACGCCTGACCCCCGGAACGCAAAAGGGGCCCGGCCTCCGCAGATGCGGGCCGGGCCCTTGTGGTCGGTGGCTCAGTTCTTCAGGACGCGGGGAAGGTGGGCGTGCAGGTGCCTGACCGTGGTCGGGACGTGCCGGTCGGCGAGCTGCTGCGCGAGTACGTTGATCTGCACTGCCAGTGCTTCGGCGTGCGCTGCCGCGACCTCGGGAAGGGAGAGCTCGCGGTCCACGACCATACGGATCGTCGGAAGGTCCAGTCCCAGCTCGCGCAACGCCCGCACGAGGTCCGGGCGTGCGACGGCGTCGATGTCGCAGGGGCGGTAGCCGGCCGGGCTGTGGTCCGTCGGTATCACGATTCCGCGATCGGAGTAGGACCGAGTGGTCTTGACCGTGCGACCGGTCCGCTGGGCGAGCTCGCCGACCGAGTGGAGCGTGCGCCGTCCATGCTCCCACCTTTGAGCCTCCCTCTACTGGAGACTCAAGCCTTTATGCCTGCCAGCACCCAGCCACCCCTCATCCACAAGTCCTGACACTTCCTCGCTGTCGGGTGAGCAGAGTGCCAAGCGTGGTCCTGCGGCGAAAGGTTCGGGGTCCTTGGCCGAAGGGGTGCCGTATGCGACTGGACAGATTCGGCACCCCTGTGGCAGAGGACCTCCCTGCCGACTCCCACGGGTTTCCTATGGACACATCAAGCCGGTATCGCCGGCCACCGTCGGTTGTGCCGCTGACCGGCGCCTGTTTCGGTACTCAGCCGACTTGGCCCCACAGGACGTGCGCCCGCTGCCGGCTCGTCCGATGCCGAGGCGGACGTACGCTTCTTCTCGTCCTGGACGGCGTTGACGAGTGCCAGGTCACCAGCAAAGGAATCGCCTGCTGCGGCACTCCAGCAACTCGACCCTCCGCACCGGGTCAGAACACCGTGCGGGGCGAGCGTACACCCGCCCCGCACGGCCTGACGGTCGACGACAGGTCACTTGGCACTCTGGTGCTCATACGCCCGCCGCCAGAGTCCGTGAACCTGAACCGTCACTCTGCCGGCGCGTTCCAGAACACCTCGCCGCTCCTGTCGTCGACCCGCCGTGAGCGGCACCTACGGCGTCGTTACGGCCGTGACGGTGCCGGAGTCGAACTGGTTGATCGCTGACTGCGTGACGTCGTGGGACGTGGAGAAGATGCCCGCATCCTGCTTCGCTGCCGCCGAGGCCAACGTCACGGGCTGACCGATCGCGACATAGTTGGCGCCGTCGTAGGAGTACGAGGCGCTGAACGAGGTGCCCGACCGGGTGAGCTTCACCCAGATGGGGCGGTAGATGTCGACGCCGGCGCGGGCGTCGGTGTCCAGGTACCCGTCGCCGTCGGCGTCCCACTCGAACACGACGCCGTTGCGGGCGGTGACCGCGACGACTGCGTACCCGGCCGAACTGCCCGCCTTCGTCATGTCGTTGCGGACCATGACCCCGGACTTGGCCCAGGCGTTCGCGTCGTTGACCGACACGACCCGGGTGGACACGCTCGAGTCGGCCGCGAACGAACCGGACCGGTAGATGGAGCCGAACTGGTCGTCGTGCTGACCGCCGGCGCCCCACACGTCGGCGCCCGCCGCCGCGATCCCGAGGCTACCGAAGCTCTGGCCGAAGTACGAGCTGACGGCCGACGCTCCGGCAGTACGGAGGCCGGGCGCGACCGGTCCACCGGACGGGCACCCGGTGAAGCCGAACTGGTTCGCGTTGAGCGACGTCCGGTACTGCGGCGCGACACCCGCCTTGCAGATCACGTCCCGTGCGCCCGCGGGCCAGTTGGCGCCGGCTACCTTCACGTTGTTGATCAGCTGGTTGTGGTGCGCCGCGGCGTTCGGCGTCGAGGCTCCGCCCGAGTTGTACCAGTTGTTCTGGATGAGGTTGTCGCTGGTGTTGTTGCGGAGGCTGGACGCGTTGGTGAAGAGGAAGGAACCGCCCTGGACCACGTTGTTCTCATATGTCATCGAGCGCGAGCCCTCGTCGAGGTAGAGGCCGACTCCTGAGATGTTGAACAGGTAGTTCTTGTCGACCACGGTTCCCGGGCTGGCGGAGAGGTTGTAGACCGATCCGCCGTCGGCGAAGCGGGCCTTCGTGTTGTGCACGAGGTTGCCCTCGACACGGTTGTCCTTGAGCGTAGTGGGCGTCGTGTACAGCGGGTTCCACTTGTAGTAGCCGCGGTCGACGTAGTCGTTCGACCCCCCGGCGTCGTTGATGCCCCAGCCGTAGCCGGTGTCGATGCCGTCATAGGGGACGTTGGAGACCTCGTTGTGCAGGATGCGGGCGTTGGTGACGTAGGTGCTGAGGATGCCGCTGTTGTCCTTGTAGTCCACGCCCACGCGATTGATCGTGTTGTTGGCGATCAGGATGTTCTGGTTGGTCATCCTCGGGTCGCTGGGGTGGTGCGCGTCAGGCAGTACGCCGCCGACCGCGACGCCGTGCCCACTGTCCTCCATGAACCGGTTGCCGACCACGTCGATGTTGCTGGCGCCCAGCCCGACGCCGGTCGTCGTGGCATTGGCGTCGTTTCCGACACCCAACGCCGACTGGCCGAGGTTGGTGAACGTGTTGCCGGTGAACGAGATGCGGCTGGCAGCGGAGACCTGCACGGCGGCGGGCTCCTGGTACCAGCTGGTGCGCGCTCGTTCGAACATCTCGCAACCGCGCGAGCAGCTGGTGAAGGCGTCGGCGGGGCGGTAGTCGTAGGCGCCCTTGATGAAGAGGCCGTTCTGCTGGTCCGCGTACCCGTCGGTCGAGGGGCCGAGCCAGGAGGTTCCGGAGAACTGGATGCCCTCGAAGGCAAGACCGGTCACGGGCTTGTCGTACGTCCCGCCGATGCTGATCAGTGTCTCCAGACGGGGCAGCTCGATGTCGAGCTGGTTGGGATCGACCCCGTTCGCCGGCTTGTAGTAGAGCTTCCCGGCGTCCGGATCGACGTACCACTGGCCGACCTGGGTGAGGAAGCTCAGCGAGTTGTCGAGGTACCAGGTCGGACCGGCCAGGAAGGAGTTCTGGACGGTGTCCCAGCCCCACGTGTTGTTGTTCCACGCCGGCTGCGCCATCGTGATCTCGGTGGCACTGATGCTCTGAACCGGCGAGTAGCGGTTCGTGAAGTCGCCGAGGGACTCGAACTCGATGCGCCCCTGGTCGGGGAGCGTGGCGAGGTAGCTCAGGGCCGGGTTCTTGATGGTGAGACCCGTTGCGGTGGGCGTGACGTCCGCGTTGGCCAGGCGGATGGAGGCGCGAGGCGCGATCACGCCGTTCACGTAGAGCTGGCGGGTGTCGAGGCCGCTGGGTGTATACGCTTCCCAGATGCCTGAGCCTGCCTCGGACTTGGACCAGCCGGTGACCCTCGAGGCGCCTGTGATGACGGGGTGAGCGTCCGGGGCGGCGGTCCAGTGGATGGTGTGGTCGCCGCCGTCATCGCCGGGTCCGAACCGGAGGGGCTCGGAAAGGCGATAGGTGCCGTCGGCAAGCTGAACGCTTACGTCACCCTGCTTGGCAGCCGGGCCGACAACATGCTGAGCCCGCTCGAGCGAGCACGGCTGTGACTGGCTGCAGTGTCCGGAGTCTTTCCCGTCCGGCGCCGCGAAGTACACCGTCCGGGGCGCGGCTTGCGCCTGGAGGGGAACGAGCACTGATGCGATGACGGCGCAGACGCCGAGGGCCGCAAGGGTGCCCGCCCTGCGCCTCCACCGTCTGCTCACCGAGCGTGTCGAGTCTGACGTCGATGTCATGTTCGATCGCTTCCTGTGACTGGGGCGTTGATGCCCGCCACAGGGTTAGCATACGTATGATGTTTGCCACAAGATTCGTACGATGTTTACCTGGGGCCCGGGCGCTAACTTGTGCGAGCGGGGTCCGGGACCAGTCCTGTGCTGTGCAGCTCCTCCCACAGCGCCCCCGGGATCACCGCCCGATACCGCGCGACATTGCTGCGCACATGCTCCTCAGTGCGCATCCCGGTCACCACGGAGGCGACCGCGGGGTGCCGCAGCGGGTACTGGATGGCGGCGGCGGGAAGCTCCACGCCGTGTCGCTCACAGACGGCGGCGATGCCGGCAGCGCGTTCGACGACGGACCGCGGCGCTGCCCCGTAGTCGTAGTACGCCGAGCCGTTCACGGCCGTATTGCTCAACAGCCCGGAGTTGTAGACCGCCGCGGCGACGACGCCCACGCCGCGGGCGCCGGCGACAGGCAGCAGGTCGTCCAGTGCCGATTGGTCGAGAAGAGTCAACCGTCCAGCGACCATCACCACGTCGACGTCGGTCCGCCTCACGAACTCGGCGAGCATCGCCGCCTGGTTCATGCCGGCGCCGATGGCACCGACGACGCCCTGGTCCCGAAGCTCGGCCAGAGCGGCGATCCCGCTCGACGATGCCGCCTGCCAGTGGTCGTCCGGATCGTGCAGATAGGCGATATCGAGCCGGTCCGTCCCGAGCCGCCCCAGCGACTCCTCAACGGAACGAAGGATCCCGTCGCGGCTGAAGTCCCAGACCCGCCTCTTCGTCGCCGGGACGACGAACCCGTCGTCGTCGAGCCGGTGAGCCGTGTCCGGGCTGTCCACGAGCAGGCGCCCGACCTTCGAGGAGATGACCATGCCTTGCCGAGTGCTCGCACGCAGGGCGTCCCCCAGGCGGCGTTCTGACAGCCCGAGGCCGTAGTGCGGCGCGGTGTCGAGGTGGCGGATCCCTTCCTCGGCCGCAGCTTCGACGGCGCGAGACGACTCTTCGTCGGTCGTCTCGGTGAACAGATTGCCGAACTGGGCTGTACCCAGGCCCAGTTCCGTGAGCTGGTGCCCGGTACGCAGGCCCCGGACGGGCAGCGTCTTCTGCGTGGATGCGTGGTCGCGTGGCGGTTGCTTGCTGGTCACGAGGTCGAGTTCTACCATGACAGCATACGTATGATGTTTCATGCTAGGCTGCGCAACTCCCGGGGGCCGGCGCGGCCTGCGACATGGCGAGGAGGAGCCGATCGGTATGTTGGCGGCAAGCTACGTGGGTGCCCGCACGATGACCGTCGAGGAGCAGGAACCGGCTGAGCCGCGTGCGGGGGAGGTCCGCATCGCCGTGGCGTACGTCGGAATCTGCGGCACGGACCTCCATGTGTTCCACGGGGACATGGAAGGCCGGGTCAGCAAGCCAGCGACGATCGGACACGAGATGTCAGGCACGGTCGTCGCCCTCGGCGCCGGCGTGGAGCGCTGGTCGGTGGGCGATGCGGTGACCGTCATGCCGCTGGCCTGGGACGGCACTTGTCCGGCCTGCCGTGCGGGGAACGAGCACATCTGCCAGAACCTGGACTTCATAGGCATCGACAGCCCCGGAGCCCTTCAGGAGTACTGGAATGTACCGGCGTCGACACTCGTGCGGCTGCCCTCGGGGATTTCGCTGCGAGACGCCGCGCTCGTGGAGCCCCTCGCGGTGGCCGTTCACGACGTACGACGTTCCGAACTCGCCGCAGGCGACAAGGCGGTCGTCATCGGTGCGGGCCCGATCGGCGTTCTGATCGCGATCGTCGCCGCCGCGTTCGGTGCCGAGGTCGCCATCGCCGAGATCGACCCGACCCGCCGGGCCGCCGCCGAGAAGATGGGGCTGACGACGCTGGACCCCCTGTCGGTCGACCAGGTCGCCTGGGTGGAGGAGTGGACGAACGGCGCCGGAGCGGACGTCGTGTTCGAAGTCTCCGGCTCGGCCGCCGCCGTGCTCGGCGCCACCAGCCTGGCGAAGGTCCGCGGCACGCTCGTGGTGGTGGCCATCCATCCGCAACCGCGGCCCATCGACTTGCACCGCGTGTTCTGGCGGGAACTGAGGTTGCTCGGTGCACGGGTCTACCAACGCCGTGACTTCGAGCGCGCCATCGAGCTCCTGGCCGAGTGTGCCATCCCGGCCGAGAAGCTCATCACGGGTACCGTCCCCCTGAGAGAGGTGGAATCGGCCTTCGGCCTCCTTGAGACCGGGCAGGCGATGAAGCTGCTCGTCGAGGTGAGCGCGTCATGAACCTGTTCGACCTGACCGGGCGCCTAGCCGTCGTGACGGGGGCCAGGCGTGGGATCGGATTCGCCGTCGCCGAGGCTCTGGCCGCCGCGGGCGCCGACATCGTCGGACTCTCCGCCACCCTCGATCCGGCCTCGTCGGCTGTCGGCGACCGCGTGCGCGAGCTCGGCCGTGAGTTCTCGGGACACCGCGTGGACTTCGCGGACCGCCGGCAGGTGACCCGGCTCGCCGAGGAACTCGCCGCAGGCGAGCGCCCGGTGGACATCTTGGTCAACAACGCCGGGACCATCCGCCGCGCTCCCGCAGCCGAGCACCCCCTCGAATGGTTCGACGAGGTGCTCGAAGTCGATCTCACGAGCACCTTCGTGCTCAGCCAGATTCTCGGACGGCGGATGCTGGAGGCGCAGTACGGGCGCATCGTCTTCACCGCTTCCCTGCTCTCGTTCCAGGGCGGTATCAATGTGCCGGGGTATGCGGCAGCCAAGTCCGGCGTGGCGGGACTGATCCGGGCGCTCTCGAACGAGTGGGCGGGACGCGGCGTGACCGTCAACGGCATCGCCCCGGGCTATATCGCGACCGACAACACCCAAGCGCTTCAGGACGACCCCGACCGGTCCCGCGCGATCCTCGAGCGGATCCCGGCAGGGCGGTGGGGAACAGCGGAGGACATCGCAGGCGCTGCTGTGTTCTTGGCGTCGGACGCCGCGCGCTACGTCTCCGGGGCGATCCTGCCGGTCGACGGTGGCTGGCTCGGTCGATAAGGCTCTCCCCTAGCCCTCAGCCGACTGGGCACCGTGGTGGTCTCGGTGGGACGAGTCGGAGCCGACGCCTTCGGCCGGCGGGTCGTTCGCGACATGCGAGAGCAAGGTGTCGGCGCAAGGGGCATCGTCGGTCCCGACGCGCCGACCGGCCCGCTCTTCAGGGAACGGCGCACCCCCAGACACAAGGGTGCGGTCCCACCGGTGCGCCGGATCGGCGCGAGCCGACGACGGCCTGGCCGCCGCCCTCATCCGCTACTCCGACGGATCACCACCGCCACCGCTGCCTCAGCCGTTCGGCATTCCCGGCAGCGGCGAGGCAGGCGTCGACATAGTCCCGCGCCGCGTCCGGGTCACGACGGCCGGCACGCGCAGGGCGTCGGCGCTCAGTCGACGCAGGCGCTCCCTATCCATCCCCGTACGCGAGGACGCCCCGAGCGAGGTGAGCCGGGCGCCGAGCTCCGACGGGTGGGAGGGCGCGGGGAGACGGACGGCCGTGACCACGTCGGTGCGCTGGGCGTGCGGCGCGCGTGCCGGGCTGTGGCCACGGCACCGGCAGGCACGGCGTCCACTTCGTGGCGTGCCTCACGCAGTTCGGTGCCTCGGACGTGTGCGAGGCACCCGTTCTGGCGAGGGGGGACTTCGCAGGACGGGGGCCGAACGGTGGAGGCCGCGGGATCGAGACGGGTTGCGGCACGGGGGTCTGCGCGAAAGCGGCCACGGCGCTGCTGTCCGTCACGGTCCCGGACTGCCGGAGTACGTCCCGCGCGGCGGCTGCGCTGCGAATTCGATGGCTCCGGCCGGTGTTTCCCGCCGGGACATCCGCTCGAGGGGCGGCGGCTCATGAGCCAGGTCGTCGGCCAGCAGATCATCGCCTCGCCGCCGGTAGGGCGACGTTCGTAGTCGCTTGCCGGGCGGCGGCGCCCATCAGAACCGATGCCCCTGCTGACGAGATGGCGGAGCGCTTCCGGCCTCGCCCGGTGACAGGACGCATTCGGCTGTACACCCCGGCCCTGCAGCCGGCGCCGCCGGCAGCGACCGGACACGGCCACTCCCGTCCGTCACGAGCGACTCAATCGCGCGTCGGCGGGGCCGAGTTGAGCGTCTCCTGATCGCGGTCGGCTTCAGCAGGCCCGAGTTACCGAGAGAACCTGCCTGCAGACCCGAAGACTATGGCAATCACAAGGCCGCCGTTCGCTGCGGACCCCACAAGATCTCACCGACAGCAACTGCTCAAAGTGATACGTATCGAGCTCGTGACAAACATAATACGTATGCCCTACAGTCCTCGACGCGGAGTCGTCAACGAAGTCGACAGGACAAGGGACATCTCATGGTCGGAATCCACACAGGGGTGCGTTCGCGCCGCAGAGCGTCGGCCGCCGCCGTGATGTGCGTCGCGACGGCGCTCCTGACCCTCGCCGGTTGCGGGGGCGGAGGAAGCTCGGTGAACGGGGCGTATGGCTTTCCCGAGGCCAAGCAGGAGGCCTCCTCGACGATCACCGTCTGGGTGGACGCGGACCGACAAGCTGCGGCGAAGGCGTTCCAGGCGGCGAACCCGGACATCAAGATCAAGGTCGTCACCTATGACGGGTCGGCCAACGGGTCCAACTCCTTCCGGACGAAGATGCAGCTCTTCGACCGCGCCGGCAGCGGCTGGCCCGACGTCGTCTTCTCCAGCCAGAACAACGACGCGGCGTGGGCCAGCCAGAAGAGCGGCGGCAAGCAGGCGTTCGCGGCCGTGCTGGACAAGGGCCTCGTCCCCAAGGACACGCTCGGCAACTTCACCGAAGGCTCGCTCAACCCCTGCACGGTGGACGGCCGCCTGTACTGCCTGCGCAACGACCTCGCCCAGGCGGTGCTCTGGTACAACAAGTCCCTGCTGGACAAGTTCGGTTACGCCGTCCCCACCACGTGGGAGGAGTACCAGGCGCTCGGCGAGAAGGTCGCCAAGGAGCACCCCGGCTTCATCGTCGGTACGGCCGGCGACGCCTGGACGCCCGAGGTGTTCATGTGGGGAAGCAAGTGCCAGGCCAATGACGTGCCCGGCCCCAAGTCCCTCACCGTGAAGACCGACTCGACCGAGTGCAGGCGGGCGGCCTCGCTGCTCGACACCCTCCGTGACAACGGAACCGTGCCGGTGGTCAGCGTGTTCACCCCCGAGTTCCTGAAGAAGTACTCGGGCAAGGTGCTGATGATGCCGGGTCCGGCCTGGTACGCCGGCGCGATCTTCAACAACCCTCAGTCGCTCAACGTGCCGGCCGGCCAGCTCGGCGTCGCCGCGCCGCTGCCGTGGAAGGGCGAGAGCGGGGCGGTGACGGGCAACGTGGGTGGCGGAACCTGGTTCGTCTCCAGCCATTCGAAGAACCTCAAGGCTGCCGAGAAGTTCGTCCAGTTCGTCACCACCGCCGACGCCTACCAGGTCGATGTCGCCCCGGGTTACCCGGCGTACGCGCCCGCCGGGCAGAAGTGGGTCGCCAAGCAGGAGGCGAGCAAGTACTACGCCACCTCGCTGCAGCCGGTCGTGACCGCGGCGTCGCAGGTCTGGGACGGCTGGGGCTACCCCATGTTCAGCCAGGAGGCGATCTGGGCGAAGACGATCACCCCTGGGATCACCGGCGGCAAGTCGATCGTGGACCTGCTGCCGACCTGGCAGACGGCCATCGAGAACCAGGCCAAGGTCAACGGATACAAGGTGAACTGAAATGACCCTGGCTCCTCCGGGTGGTCGGCCGGCCGTTGACGCCTCCGGGCGTCGGCGGCCGGGCCGGGGCAGCGGCCGGGCGGCCGGCCGCGCCTCCGCTCGCAGCCCGATCGGCTATCTCTTCGTCTCGCCCTACGCCTTGTTCACCGTCGTCTTCGGGATCGCGCCGTCGCTCTACGCCGTGGTCCTCGCCTTCACGAACGCCGACGGCGGATTCGCGGGCATCGACAACTTCACCACGGTCGTCAGCGACTTCCGTTTCTGGCCGGCCGTGTTCCACGTGACCACCTATCTCATCATCTGGCTCCTCGGCCTGGTCGTGTTCGTCGTCGGCCTGGCGCTGGTGGTCCACGCCATCGGCGTGCGGTGGGTGAGCACGACCCTGCGCTTCGTCTACTACCTGCCCGGCGCGCTCGCCGGCGCGTCCAGCGTCCTGTTGTGGCTCTTCGTCCTCGACCCGACCGCGAGCCCGGTCAGCGGTCTGCTCAAGGCGATGGGGTTCGACAGCTTCGTGCAGGTGATCCAGCCCGGCAACCTGCCGGCGATCTTCGCGATCATCGCGTTCTGGACCGGAGCCGGCGGATGGATCCTCATCATGTACGGCGCCCTCAACAACATCAGCACCGAAGTAATCGAGGCCGCACGCATCGACGGTGCGAACGCCGTCCAGATCGCGCTGCGGATCCAGCTTCCGATGCTGCGCAAGTGGGTCGCGTACATGGGGGTCATGTCGCTCGCGGCAGGCACCCAGCTGTTCGTCGAGCCGCAGCTGCTCAGCCAGGCCAGCAATGCGGTGGTCCCCAACGACTACTCGCTCAACCAGCTGGCCTACCAGTACGCCTTCCAGCAGAACGACTTCAACGGCGCGGCCGCGATATCGCTGATCCTGCTGGTCATCGCACTCCTGCTGTCCTGGGTGTTCGTGACCCGCGGCGGCCTGTTCGAGAAGGAATGACCATGGCAGCACTCTCCGCCGCACGCCGCCGGCCGAGCCTCAGCGGGTGGAGCGGCCGGTCCCTCGTAGGCGTCCTCCTCGTCGTCTTCGTCCTGTTCTTCGCCGTCCCGATCGTCTGGCTGCTGCTCGCGGTCACGAAGTCCTCGAAGTCCCTCGTCGTCTCGGACCCGTTCTCGCTCGGCTCGTGGCCGGACCTCGTCGCCAACTGGCACCAGTTGTTCGACTTCCAGGACGGTGCGGTGACCACCTGGATCGGGAACTCCGCGCTGTACGCGATCGGCGCTCTGGTGATCACGCTCGTCGTGAGCATCCCCGCCGGCTACGCCCTCGCGCTCACGGAGTTCAGACTTCGGCAGGCGCTGCTGGTGCTGACGCTCGTCGTCATGTTGATCCCCAACACCGCACTGGTGCTGCCCATCTTCCTCGAACTGAACAGCGTCAGCCTGATCGGGAGCCCGCTGTCGGTGATCCTGCCCATGTCGTTCTTCCCGTTCGGCGTGTATCTCACCTACATCTACTTCTCGACCAGCATCCCTCGTGACATCCTCGCCGCCGCGCGCATCGACGGCTGCAACGGATTCCAGGTCTTCACCCGGATCGCCCTTCCGCTGGCCGCCCCGGTCGTCGCCCTGGTGGCGTTCTTCAGCTTCGTACAGAACTGGAACAACTTCTTCCTCCCGTTCGTGATGCTGCCTTCGAGCGACGGCTATCCGATCCAGGTCGGGCTCACCTCGCTCCTGGCGTCGACCCCGGCTTTCAATCCCAGCTCCGCGGGATCCGACTCCGTCCAGCTGCCCACCTTGGCGCTGGGGACGATCGTGTCGATCCTGCCCGTCCTGGTCGTCTTCCTGTTCTCCCAGCGCTTCCTGGTCGCAGGCATGACAGCTGGAGGAGCCAAGGAATGACCACTCGCCTCTGCAAGGAGACCCCCCGCCGATGAAGATCACCGGGTACCGCAGTCTGAACACCGTTCACGACTGGGGCAGAATCACCGGGGACGTCAACGGTGTCCAGCCGGGCCACGCCACGCCGGTCCCCGTCCTCATCATCGAGACCGACAGCGGAATCGAGGGAGTGGGCCTCGGGGCCCATGCCGACATCGCCCGTGTCTTCCCCGCGATCGAGGGCGACGACCCGCGGTCGGTCATGGCGCTCTACGACCGCATGCTCGACTGGGTGTTCAAGACCGGTCACTCGGGATCCACCTTCGGCACCGTCGGCGCCGTCGACATGGCCCTCTGGGACATCAAGGCCAAGGCCGCCGACGAGCCGCTCTGGCGGACCCTCGGAGCCCGCGAGCGCTTCGTCCCCGGATACGCGTCCGGTCTCGAGTACGGCCTGACCGACGAGGACCTCGCGGTCCTCTACGGCCGGTTCGCGGACCGCGGGTTCAAGGCCGGCAAGCTGAAGGGCGGCCGCGACCTCGACCGCGACCTGCCCCGGCTGGAGATCATGCGCGACGTCCTCAGCCGCAACTCCCGCCGGCCGGCGCTCATGTTCGACGCCAACGAGTCGTGGAACCACGCCCAGGCTGCCCGGTATGTCGCCGCCATCGAAGAGCGCATGGACCTCACCTGGGTGGAGGAACCGCTGCGCCGATGGGACGCGGCCGGCATGGCCTCGCTACGCGGAAAGGTGCGCGCGGCGATCGCCAGCGGCGAGAACCTGACCGGACTGGAGCAGTACCGCCCTCTGCTCGACGCCAACGCGGTGGACATCGTGCAGGTCGGCAACGTATGGGGAATCACCCACTTCCTCCGCGTCGCGACGCTCGCCCACGCCCACGACCTGCCGGTGAGCCCCGTCGCCTACAACGCGAACCCGGTCGCGCACGCCGCCGCCGCCGTACCGAACCTGCTGACCTTCGAAGTCCAGGACCTTCACTTCCCCCTCGGTCTCGACGTCGACCAGCAGTTCGACGACGGAGGCATCGTCCTGGGCGATCGCCCGGGCATCGGTATCGTCGTCGACGAGTCCCGGATGTCACCGGCCGACGCCGCTCCACCCCGGCCCGCGGCGACCGGCCCGCACATCCGGCCCGAACGCGCCGGCCTGCGGCTGGTGGCCGAACCCGACGTGATCGACGACCCGACGCACCGCCGAGGCCGAACCCGATGACCCGTCGACCCGAGCGCAGGGCCTTCGTCGTAGGTGTGCGGCCCGACAAGCGCGAGGAGTACCTGGCGCTGCACCGCGCCGTCTGGCAGAGCGTCGAACGCAAGCTCACCGAGTGCAACGTGCGCAACTACAGCATCTTCATCTTCGGCGACATCCTGTTCGCCTACTACGAGTACGTCGGCGACGACCACGAAACGGACATGCGCCGGATCGCCGACGACCCCACTTCGCAGGAATGGTGGACGCACACCGACCCGTGCCAGGTGAGGATCGCTAAGGAGCGTGATCCCGGGGCGCTGTGGCAGCCTGTCGAGGAAGTGTGGCACCTCGCATGAGTGCGGGCATCGACGCCCATGTGCACCTGTGGAACCGGGCCGTGGACCCGCAGGACTGGATCGACCCGGAGACCATGGCGCCGATCGCCCGCGACTTCGGCGTCCCCGATCTGAGCGGGATGCTGGACTCGACCGGTCTCGACGGTGCCGTGGTGGTGCAGTCGAGCAACAGCCTCGACGAGAGCATCCGGCTCGCCGGGCTGGACTCGCCAGCCGTCGCCGGCCTCGTCGCGTGGGTCGACCTCGCGGCGGAGGTCGGACCCCAACTCGACCGAATCCGCGAGAACGCCGCTGTCCCCGTCGTCGGGGCGCGGCATCTGGTCCACATCGACCCGGACCCGGAGTGGATGACGCGCGAGGAGATCGGTGCGGGCCTCACCGTCCTCGAGCAGGAGGGCCTCTGCTTCGACCTCGTCGTGCGTGAGTGGCAGCTCCCGCAGGCGACCCGCCTGGCCGCGCGCCACGGCGGACTCCGCTTCGTGCTCGATCATCTGGGCGGTCCGCCCGAGCCCGGGCAGGAAAGGAGCACGTGGGCGTCCCGGCTGCGGGAGTTCGCGCGGCAGCCGAACGTCGTCGCGAAGGTCTCGGGACTCACCTCGGGCCTCGTCCCCGGATCATGGCGCGCGAAGGATCTCACCGCACCGGTGACGATCGCCCTGGAATCCTTCGGCCCCGGGCGTCTGCTCTACGGCTCCGACTGGCCGCTGGCCGAACTGGGCGGCGGAGCGGCGTCCTGGAAGTCCGCTCTGGAGACGTTGCTGGAGGGGCTTTCCCCTTCGGAACGCGCGCGGGTGTTCGGCGGCAACGCCGCCGACGTCTACTCGCTCTCCTGATCGAGGGCCCGACCACGCTCCCTCGGCGCGTGGTCGGGCAGCCGACGACGCTCCCACGAGACGTGGATGTGATCGTGCATCGCCTTCTGGGCCGCGGCGACGTCCTTCCTCGAGATGGCATCGACGATCGCCGCGTGTTCCTCCAGCGTCAGTGCGACCGCATCAGGGGGATCGATGCCCTGGTAGCGGCTGGACTCCACGGCCCGCTTGTACAGATGCTTCGCGATGTTCTCCGCCAGCCGGTTGCCGGAGATCTCCATGAGTGCGTAGTGGAACACCACGTCCGCCTGCCGGAAGGAGTCCGTCTCAGACTCGCTTTCACGCATCGTGGTCAACGCGTTCTCCAGCCTCCTCAACCCATCTGCGCTGCGAGAAGCGGCCACCGCGCCCGCCATCGCCGACTCGAGGCTCGCCCGCACGATCGTCAGCTCGTCAAGGACACCGAGCGTCGCGTCGTTGTCGATCAACGCGGACAGCACCACCGGATCGAGCATGTTCCAATACCCCGGCGCTCGCACCTGGGTGCCCCGTCCCTGGGAAACGATCACCAGGCCCTTCTCCTCGAGCCGCTTCACCGATTCACGCAGCACCGTACGACTCACGCCGAAGTGTTCGCTCAGCGGACCCTCCGGGGGCAGCAACTCGCCTTCTTTCAACTGGCCCGTCACGATGAGGTCGACGAGCTCGGAGACAACTGCCACACCCAAGCGGCTGGCGGGCAGGCGTCGCGGGAACAGACCGGTTGCGGGCTGCGACTCGGATGGCATAGGCATGACCTTATCGCTCAATCAATTTGCGGTCGAAGAGGTCCCTGGTCCACGACACGTCGTCAACGTTCAACGGCCGGATCGGGCAGGCGTTCACGAGTGCAGCCTCGAAGTCATCGGCTACGGGGTGCAGGCGCGAGGGATCCGGCGGCAACTCGTTCATGCGTTTGATCCCGGACCGGCCCGGCCCGGCCCGAGCACGTCAGACCAGCACTCCCACCATCGCGGCCGTCACCGTGAGCGCCGCGACCAGCAGCATGACCACAGGCGGCCGGCCGAGTCGGTCGCCGCGAACAGGGCCCCCGCCAGCAGGTCCCTGCCGCTCACCCGCTGCCACGCCCCACAGCTCACGGCATCCGGTGCAGTCTCTTTCGGTATCGGCCAGCCAGTAGCCTCGCCGTTTCGGTTGGGGCGATGAGGCGTTGCTGAGGGACAACTGCCTGGTGACGCACGCGATTTCGGTGCTCGGACATGGTGGAGACCCGGCGCGGTGGTCGGGTTCTCCAGGGTCCTTCGGGTCGTGGGCGGTCAGGGGTTTGCCGGTCAGCCGGCGGGACGGGGCAGTGCGGCAAGGCGATGGAAGGCCGTGGCCAGTTCGTTTCTCCAGGGCCAGGTAGCCGATATCCGCAAGCGCAGGCGTCGGCCGCCGCGGGTGAGGCGGGCGGCGACGTGCAGCAGCCGGTAGCGGAGCTTTTTCGGCTCGGCAGTGGCCAGCTCCCCGTCCGGCAGCAGGACGCGCGTCCAGGCCAGCAGGTCGATCGCCGCGAGGCTGAGTTCGAGCCAGACGGCGTTGACGGCGAAGCCGCGGGAGGGGAAGCGGCCGAAGCCGGTGGTCTTGCCGCACCGGATGTGGTCCTCGACCGTGGCATGCCCGCGGTGGCGGACCTCCAGGAACTGTGCGGATCCGCCACCGGAGTAGGGGGTGTCGGTGAGGAACACCTGATGCCGCAGGCCCTCGTCCTGATCGAACAGGGACAGCTGGGCTCCGGGGTGCGGCCGCTCCCGGCGCACGATGATGCGGGTGCCGGTCGGATAGCCGTCCAGATCAACCATGCCGGTCAGCTCGGCCACCCCGGCGCCATCACGCGGCGTCCCGTCCCGGTCCAGGGCGGGATGCCAGAGGCGGTCGGGCACCGAGCGGATCGCGCGGCGGACGGGCTCGGTGATGGCGTATCCGACCGAGAAGAAGGTACGAATTCCTCGTTTCCGCAGGTCGCGGACGTGGGCGAGGAAGGCTTTCGCGGATCCGGCGCTATCGGCGCGGATAAGGATGTCGGTGCCGTGCCGGTGAGTGTCGGGGATCTGCGCGAGCGCCTGGTCGAGCACCACAACGTGATCGGCGGCAGTGTTGGCTCCGGCGTTCCCGGGCCGCAGCCGCCCCGACACGGCCTCGCCGGTGTTAGCGAGGAAACACAGCAGCGGATGGAAGCCGAAGCCGCCCTAATAGGTGGGTGCGGCCTGCTCTTTCTCGGAGTGGCAGGTCACCAGCGTGGCGTCGAAGTCCAGAATCAGGCCGGGCAGTTCTCGTCCGCCGGCCCGGGCAGCAGGTATGCCCTCGCCGGTCTCGGCGGCCTCCATCCAGGCGACTTCCCGGGCCGTGGCGCAGGCCGCTCGCAGCGAAGCGAGTGCAGCCTCGTCGGTGCCGGCGAGCAACCGCCAAGCGGGGGGCGTGGAGGCGACCGTGCCGAACACCCCTGCCTGGTCCCGCAGCACAGCCAGATCCGCGATCGCCTCACCACCGTCGGCGAGCATCACCGCCAGGTCGGTGGCGACCCGGCCCGGGTCATGTCCGGTCCCGCGCGGCCGAAGCGACCTGAGAGCGGCGGAGTACGCGGCCGTCAGCCCCGTGGCATCAGCCAGATCCGCCAGCAGCCGTGCCCCGGCATGCCCGACCATCCCCGACCCATCGGCACTGACATGGACCCTGGGACGCAACCCGATACCCTGCACGTAGAAAGTGCCCTCCGCCTGGACCGACAGAACCCCTCAGCAAGGTTCATCGTCGCAGGTCAGGAAGGCACTTTCGCGTTTCCGCCCCAAAGCCAGCCGTACCCAACTGAAATGGCGAGGCTAGTCAGCGTGAGGCTTCGACACTGCTGACCCAGACAACGAAGTGGGCTTGATCCGCTTTGACGGACATCCGAGATCAGGGGTTCTGCCCCGGGAGGATGTCCATCATGGAGAGCATGGGGAAGAAGAAGCCTCGGC
>NZ_JBVHQD010000043.1:0-24763 GCF_055567595.1 Streptomyces sp. NPDC026515 | reverse complement strand
GCCGTTCGGCTACGTAGTGCTGGAGGTCGTCGCGGAGTTCGTCGGCGTCCCAGCGTGCGCCGTTAAGGAGCCGCTGGAGACGGTCGGGTGTGCGGCCGGAGTTCCGCTTCAACAAACCCGAGACCTGGCCCGAACCGGCGATCACCACGGCCACCGACACCGCCAACTACGGCAAGGCCGAAGCTCAGGCGTGGGACCGGGTCCACCCGCGGCTGACCCACCGCTCGGCCTGGCTGGAGCACGACGGTGAACTCCCCATTGTCGAGGGCACCTTGGTCCGCCTCAAAGTCGAGCACCTCTCCAAGGAGCGGGAGGCGCCGCCAGTCTGGCTGTGGTCATCGAAGACCGGAGCCGCCCCGGCGGACGTGGACCGCTGGTGGCAGGGGTTTCTGAGGAGATTCGACCTGGAGCACACTTTCAGGTTCGGAAAACAGACGCTCGGCTGGACCACCCCGAAACTGCGTACACCCGAGGCAGCAGACCGCTGGACCTGGCTCCTGGTCGTCGCGCACACCCAGCTCAGGCTCGCCCGGCCGCTGGCCGCCGACCTCCGCCGGCCCTGGGAGAAGCCGACCAGGCCCGAACGCCTCACCCCGGCCCGGGTCCGCCGGGGGTTCAGGAACATCCGAGCCCACCTGGTCTGCCCGGCCCGTGTTCCCCAACCTCGTGGCGCTGGTCCCGGACGGCCGCCCGGGACCAAGAACCGCCGCCCCGCACCCCGCTACGACGTGGGCAAGACCGTCAAACGTCCCGAGACCCTCAAGGCCATCGGCAGACCTGGTAGATCCTGGTAGAAAAAGAACAAGCTCAGGCTTCAGGGCCATTAATTCGATCGAACCCCGCTCGATGGCCCTCAGACCACTCGGTGGGGCGCATCGTCTCCCCGCTCACATTCACGATGGTCCGCGTACCGTGTGCATATGTGGTGTTGCCATCGCGGCTACACACGCGGAAGCCGATTGTTGCCGATGTGCGGCCTATCCGCTCGGTCCAGAGGTGGACGGCGATTTCCCCATTGCCAATCAAAGGGAGGTCGAACACGATGGCGACTGCCTTCACGACGTAATGGGAAGGCACCGCCTCTTCGGATCTGCCGAACCCCAGGCTAAATGCGTACGTGTTGAAAGCACGTTCAGCCATCACCGTGTAACGACCGTTGTGCAGCATCCCGTACGGGTCAAGATCGTCGAAGTGAACATCCAGTGGGATCAAGACTCCGTAATTGACGGAATCGAATACGAGAGATGATGCAGTCGCGTCAACCACAAAAAGTCCTTTTCGTGCCGCTTCTTCGCCGGGCCCTCCCTGACTGTCGGGGAGGGCCCTTTTTCAGCCGCGTTCGCGGTGGGCGGCCTACCGTGCGCCGGCCATGCCTCTGCGGGCTACTGAGCCTCGTCCGTCACCAGGGTCGTCGTCACCTTGACGGGGTTGGCCAGTGTGTCCCTGATCGGGGAGCGCTGTTGGACGAGCTCGGTCAGCTCCTGGAGCTGCTCTGCCGTCGCGTTCGGCGACTGTGCGTGGACGTCCACCCGGATCTCCTGTGCCCCCGGACGGACGGACTTGTCGATGCCGAGGAAGCCCTGGAGGTCGAAGTCGACCTGCAGATCCAGGCTCAGAGAGCTCAGCTCGATGCCGCGCGAGGCCGCGACCGACGCGTAGGTCACCGCGTAGCAGCCTGCCAGCCCCTGGAGGATGTACTCGCCAGGGTTTGCCGCCTTGTCCGTGCCGAGCAGCGCGGTGGGCTCGTCCGACTCGAAGGAGTACGTGGCGGTACGGCTGGCGATGGCTTCACCGTTCTGCAGGGGGGCGGTCGTGGTGCCCCGCTGGTGGGTCCCCCCACTCCATTCGGACTGGACGCCGAAGGTGACCTGGGCCAACTCTGGCTTGTCCCGGACCGCTTCCACGGTCTGGTTCAAAGCGTCCATGTCGACACCGTTGATCATCAATCTCTCCCTGTCGTCTTCTCATGTAATCGATCCAGCGGTCCTGGGTGGCGTCTTGATCTTGCACCCACTCGGATCGAACAGAACTGTCCGTTCGGTTGTCACACGGTAAAGGGCCCGGCCGGACGTGTCAAACAGATCTGTTCGTTCGATACTGGTGGCATGGAGAAGAAATCAAGCACGGTGCGTGACCGGCTACTGGAGACTGCGGACCGGCTGTTCTATGCAGGGGGTATCCATGCGGTGGGCATCGACCGGGTGATCGCCGAGAGCGGTGTGTCCAAATCGACCATGTATGTCCACTTTCGCACCAAAGAGGATCTGGTGGCGGAGTACCTGCGCCGCCGTAGCGATGCCATGCGCATCCGCGTCACGCGGGAGGTGGAGGCTCGGGAACAGATGCCGGTGGAAGGGCGGATCCTGTCCGTCTTTGACGTGCTCCATGAGGTGATCTCGGAGCCCGGCTTCCGGGGCTGCGCATTCGCCAACGCGGCAGCCGAGTACCCCCACCATGAGAAGGTGCAGGAAGCCGTCGCGCATGACCGCGTCTGGCTGCCGGCTCTCTTCTCCCGTCTCCTAGATCCTCTTGGGGCGGAGGATGACCTGCTGGTGGCTGCGCTGGTGCAGGTATATGACGGCGCTAACGCAGCCGCTCATCTCGACCGATCGAAAACGAGCGCACGCACCGCCCGGAAGACCGTCGAACTGCTCCTGGCCGCCAGGGAGTCAGCCCCGACCGGCAGAAGGACTCGAGACGGGGGCCACTGACCATGCACCGGCCCCGTTCCGAGACCCCGAAAATGAGCCCGGGCTTTGTCGTGCCTCCAGCGGTGAATGAGCACCCGGTGGCGCGCGCCCTCATAATTTTGAAGAGATGGCCCGCATTCTGAAAGCCCTCAGCCGCAATCCCATCGCGTACGAAACCGCCGTCCATGCAACAAAATTAGCGTGGCCGCAGTCATATAGCCTATATGGTTGATATTGAGTAGACGGTGCGTTGTGACCTGCCTAACAAGGGCAGTTGCGAAATTGGCATCAGTGCGTTGCCCTTGATGCCCTCACGCGGCGCATCGGTTATGCCTCGGTGGTGAGCTGTGCATCCTTCGGGCAAAGTGCATGATCTGCCGAATCAGGCAGCTCTCCGTCGGTGAGCCCAGTGGTCGTTTCGGTCGCTCCCTTGGGAGAGGGATCGGTTGCCTAGTGTCACGCCGCCTCCAAGCCGCCTTAGTCGAGGGGGAGATCGAGCAGTACATTCTCGATGACCTCAGGCATGGCCGGATGGATCCAGTACTGCCCTTTGGCCATGGAATGGGCTTGCAGGCCGAAGGACGGGACTTGCCCCAAGGCCGGGTAGTTAGCGTATTTCCGCTGGTGGCAAGAGGGTGGAGCGAGTTCTCGGGCTGCTGTAGGTGGCGGGGCCGGTCTTGGCGGTGAGTCCGTTTACGGCCCATGTCGAGTTGTCGGTACATCGTGCTGAGGGTGATGTCGCCGAGGTGGCGAGCAAGGTCGCGGGTGTGCCACTGGCGGTCGGGTTCTGCGTGAAGGAGGTTTAGGACGCGCTGTCTGCGCCGGTCGGCGGCCGGTGTGTGCCGATCGTCGTGCGAGACGGGGGGCAGGTCGGGATCGGGTTCGAGGATGGTGCCGTAGAGGTCGGCGACCAGGCGGCTTGTGGCGGGGCGGCCGTCGTCTTGGCGTTCGGTGTACCGGGAGACCGGTGACCTGACTTTTCGGGTGCTGATGCGGAGGCGCCGGTGCGGGAGGAGCCCGGCCAGGACCCGGGTGCCGATGACGCCGGTGGTGCGGGTGCCCAGGGCGCCGGGCTTGATGACGTCGGCGGCCTGGACGACGAGGTCGCGGGCGGTCTGGATGGCTGTGGTGAAGCCGCAGCCATCCGGGTCGGTGCCCGGCCGGTACTCGGCGGCCTCCGCCATCACGGTCCGAAGTGCCTGGCAGAGGGCGAGCAGGGCCCACATCTCCTGCTCGACTGCGACCGGGTCGCCTGAGCGCAGGACCCGGCCGTCTGTGATCGTGTGACGCAGAGCAAAATACGCCGACTCGTGCTCCCACTGCTGGTGGCAAAGGGCAACGAGGGCCGGGGCGGGATAACGACGGGCATCGGTCAGCGTCGTGACCAGCCGGTAGGAGTTGGTGAACGAGTAGTCGTCATAGGTCACGGTGATCCGCGCTTCCACGACGCGTACCGGGACGGTGCCGATGGCCGAGAGGTAGGAGCCATCGGTGAGTCGGCTCAGGACCGGGGCGCGTCGGTTGGCGCGCAGCCGGCCCAGGAACCTGGCTCCGGTGTCGTGCGCGGCGGCGAGGAAGCGTTGGCGTCGAAACCCTTGTCCCACAGGACCAGCATGCCGGGGCCCAGGTGGTGCAGGAGCCTGCGAGCGTAGGAGGTCTCCCCGTCGCAAGCCCACCGAGCACGACCGGCCGTTCTCGACCTGGAGTCTGCCCAAGCTGGCGGACTTCCTGGTAGCGGAGGGGTGGTCGACGACATCAGCAACGAGGGCCTGCGCATCCTGCTCCGCGAGGAAGGCGTCTCCTTTCAATGCATAAAGACCTGGAATACCTCTCGCGACCCCGACTATGCCGCCAAGAAGGCCCGCGTCGAACACCTCTACCCGACCGCCGACGGCGAGGTCATACCCGAGGACGGCGAACCCGAAGTCATCTTCTGCTTGGACGAGTTCGGTCCCCTCAACCTGATGCCGCACCCGAGCCGGCCGTGGGCCGAACACAGAGGCAAGCACAAGGACCCCAACCGGGAACCACGCCGCAGGCGGCGGGCGACATACAGCCGTTAGGGCGGAGTGCGGCATCTGTTCGCCGCCCTGACCTGGGCAAGGACAGGCTCTACGGCCACATCAAGCCGGTCAAGAGGCGAACGCAGTTCCTGGAGTTCTGCCGCTACCTGCGCAGCCTCTACCCACTCGCGGTCCGGATCGCGATCGTCAGTGACAACTTTTCCCCGCACCTGACCAAGAAAAAGTGCCAGAGCGTCGGCACCTGGGCGGCGGCGAACAACGTCGAGATGGCCTACACCCCGGCCAACAGCTCCTGGTTGAACCGGATCGAGGCCCAGTTCACCGCCCTGCGCTACTTCACCCTCGACGGTACCGACCACGCCGACCACAAAGAGCAGGGCAGCATGATCCGGCGCTACATCATCTGGAGAAACCGCCAGGCTAATCACCTTCCGGGGGGAGAGCAGGGCACCAGGATCGGCGTCCGGGACTTCGGGGCCACGACGGTCGCCGACAGGTCGGCTTGCCGATGGTGGCAACGGCAGCCTGTGCTGCGCGGCCGACGCTCGCCGCCCGACGTCGTAGTTGCGACCCCGCTCCCTCCTCACACCTCCGGTACGGGCTGCGGCGGCGTCTCGCCCACGTAACGCGCACCTGGACGGATGATCTTCGGATCGGTGGCCTGTTCCAGGATGTTGGCGCTCCAGCCGACGACCCTGGCGACCGCGAACGTCGGGGTGAACATGTCCCGCGGCAGGCCGCACTGCTCCATGACGACGCCGGCGTAGAACTCGACGTTGGAGTGCAACTCGCGGCCCGGCTTGAGTTCGGCGAGGATCGCCTCCACGCGTTCCTCGACCCGCACGGCGAAGTCGATGAGCGGTCCGCCGAACGCCAGACCTGTGCTGCGCAGCATCCGGGAGCGCGGGTCCTCGGTGCGGTAGACCGCGTGTCCGAAGCCCATGATCCGCTCACCCCCGAGGACCCGCTCCCTGATCCATGGGTCGATCCGGTCGACGGTGCCGATCGCGTCGAGGGTGTCGAGCGCGCGGGCCGGCGCGCCGCCGTGGAGCGGGCCCGAGAACGCGCCGATCGCGCCGACGAGGCAGGCCACCAGATCTGCGCCGGTGGACGCGATCACCCGCGCGGTGAACGTCGACGGGTTGAAGCCGTGGTCCACCGTCGCCACCAGGTACTGCTCGATCGCTTGCGCATGCACTGGGTCCGGCTCCGAACCGGTCATCATGTACAGGTAGTTGGCCGCATGTCCGAGGTCGTCGCGCGGCGCGAGCGGCTCCTGGCCACGGCCGATCCGGTGCAGCGCCGTCAGGATGGTCGGCACGACGGCAGAGGCGGCGAGCGCGTCCTCGGCGCGGCGTGCGGGATCGGTGTCGTACAGCGGGCCCAGGCCCGTGGCGGAGCCGTACAGCGACAGCGCGGTGCGCAGTCCGGCGAGCGGACCGGCCGCGGCGGTCGCCCGGGCGATCGTTGGGAGTGCCTCGGCGACCTCGTCCGGCAGGTGGCGCAGTGCGGCAACGCGGGTGGCGAAGGCGGCCGAGCGTTCCGCGTCCGGCAGCGTCCCGTGGAACATCAGGTGCCAGACGTCCTCGAAGCTCCGACTCGCTGCCAGTTCGATCGCGGAGTACTGGCGGTAGTGGTAGAAGCCCTCGGTTCCCCGTACGTCTCCGAGTGCGGTATCGGTGACGACGACGCCCGCCAGTCCTCGCGGTACCTCGATGGCCGCCTGCCGCGGCCTGGTGTCCGACATGATCTCTCCTTCTCGATGTGATTGTGATGGCTGGGCATGGTTGAGGGCGCCGGCAGCCCAGCAGAGGGGCACGGCTGACCATGTGCGACCAGTGCGACGGCTCGGAGCGAAGCGGCAGCCCCGCCAGGCTGGTGTCTTGGCTTCCGGTAGCCCCGCTGGTCGTGGTTGTCGTGCTCGCCGACCTGGTCGCATGGCTGGACATCGGGTTGACCGTCTTGTGCGCCGACCATGCGATGGCTTGCTCCGACCACATCGCACGACTGCGACATGTCGGCGGGAGCAGCCGCCGGTGCCGGGGGAGCGCCCTGGCAGTGCTACTTCTTGAGTCTGCGGCTTCCAGCGTGCCAGTCCTCGGTCTTGCCCGTCTCCTGCGCTGATACGCCGAACGACGGCAGCTGCGGCCGCTCGCGCAGGCTGCGCTTGAGTTCGGCGAAGCCGGGGAAACTGGCGAGGCCGGTGACGTGATCCCACAGCACCCCTGCCTGCTCCTCGTCAGGCAGTCGGCTGATCACCGGTCCGAAGAAGGCGATGCCCTCCGGCGGCTCGAAGTGCACAATCGGCGTACCGACATCCTTGCCCGTCAGCGACAGCGCCTCGTCGGACTCGGCCTGGATCTCGGCATCTCGGGTCGTGTCGTCGAGTGCGTCGACGAGCGAGGTCGGCAAGTTGGCTTCGGCGAGGGCGTCGGCGGCGAGGTCGGGGGTGCCCTGCCAGCCGGGGGCCCGGCCCTCGTCGGGTCCGGCCTCCATGACGCGCGCGCCGTAGGCCGCGTAGAGCGGGCCGATCGCCTCGCGTCCGTGCTTCTCTCGTGCCGCGGACGCCACTCGCAGAAGCCGCAGGCCCGCGGTGTGCTGGGCGTGGTACTCCTCAGGGAAGTGGGTGTCGTAGTCGATGTGGGAGTTGATCAGACGCAGTGAGATGAACCGCCAGTCGACGGTGTAGTCGCGCTGTGCCTGGACGATCCGGATCCACTTGCTCGTCATCCAAGCGAACGGGCAGACGGGGTCGAAATAGAAGTTGATGTCGGCGTTCTTTGCCGGAGTCATGTTCATGCAGTGTCCTAGGTCGACTGGCTTCGCGATCAGATCAGAGGCAGGAGCGGCAGACGTTCCGCGGACGAGGTCCGTGGGATATCCATCTGGGTGATGGTCACGACGACTGTCCTTCATGATCAGAGCCTCGGAGGGGTGGCTTCGGGCTCACACCGAGCCTCCGCAAACGCGGCGACTCGACTAGCCTCCAACCTTGACATCAGTGTGATGGCAAATCGCTTCGCGTAGAGCTTCACCTCAGCTCATGCGGGCGGCTGATAAACGAGCAAGCGAGCAGTCCAGTTCGAGCAGGGGACGCGGTGAGGCCTGGGACTCCGCACCCAGACGCCCAGGGCGTCTTCACATGCGGTTTGGCAGTTGCCAGTCGAGAGGCGTAGCCCAACAGCCCTTCGCAACCCTTGCCGTGGTGGTCCCCTGGGGTCTGCTGCAGGTTTGGGTGACAGTTCGGTCACGCGGCTTGGAGGGCCGGTGTGGTCATGACGGTCTCGAATTCGATGGGGGTCAGGCGGCCGAGTGCGGCTTGTCTGCGGCGGCGTGGTAGGCCCGCTCGATCCGGGTCACGATCGAGATCCGGAGTTCTTCGCGGGTGGTCCAGGTCCGGCGGTCGAGGACGTTCTTCTGCGGCAGGCTGAAGAAGGACTCCATGGCCGCGTTGTCGCCAGCTGTCCCGACTCTCCCTGTCGAGCCGGCCATCCGGTGGCGATTGAGTGCCCGGACGAATCTCCGTGACCGGAACTGCGATCCGCGATCGCTGTGCAGGATGCATCCCTCGACCTGTTGACGCCTGGCCACGGCGTTGTCCAGAGCGGTCACGGCCAGGCGGGACTTCATCCGCGCGTCGATGGAGCAGCCGACGATCCTGTTGCTGAAGGCGTCTTTGATCGCGCAGAGGTACAGCTTGCCGTCGATGGTGGCGTGTTCGGTGATGTCGGCGAGCCACAGGCGGTTCGGAACGTCAGCGGTGACATCGCGGCGGACCAGGTCGTGGTGCACCTGCGGGCCGGCCTTCTTGATCCTGCCGCGCTTCTTGGCCGAACACGCTCCACCAGTGGTTGTCCCGGCAGATCCGCCATGCGGTACGGTCGGCCATCGCGGCTTCCGAGCTGCGGGCTTCGTCCGCCAGGAAGCGGTAGCCGAACTCCGGGGCGTCGCGGTGGGCGTCGAACAGTGTGTTCGCGCGGTGAGCCTCCTCCAGCGCGGCGTCGGTCACCGGCTTGTCGAGCCAGCGCTAGTAGGGCTGTCTGGCGAGCTTCAGGACCCGGCACGTCACCGTGACGGGCGTCCCGTCCGCGGCCGGCTCCTTCACGAGCGGGTAGATCCCTTTCCCGGCAGATGCGCCTGCGACAGGTAAGCCGCTGCCCGGCGCGGGACCTCGTTCTCCTGCTCCAGCAGCCTGATCCGCCGGCGCGCTTCCCGCAGTTCCGCGCTCTCTCGGCTCATCACCCCCGGCCCCGACCCGGCGTCGACATCCGCCCGGCGCATCCATTTCCACAACGTCATCGGGTGGACCCCGAAGTCGGTGGCCACCTGCTCGACCACACCGGGGCCACGGTTCCACGCGACCCGCACGACGTCCTGGCGGAACTCTTCCGGATAGGACTTGGGCACAGCGACATCCTTGCCACCCACCCCGCAGGCAAGCCAGTTCAGATGTCACCCGATCGCGCAGCAGACCCCTCGGACGTCCGGTGCACCAAGTCAGGGCCCACATCGAACACACGTCAGCCCGCGAGAATCCCGACATCACGAGTTTCAGTAACGGCAGTTGATCAGCCCCCGTTCTGGAGTGTCGGGACAGGTCCGGCGCACTCGTCGCCTTGGCGAGCACGAGGCGACCGCTCTTGGGATCAGGCCCGCAGTTGTAGATCGTTCCTGGAGGCGCCGAGGAGCTTCGCGATCGAGGTGACGGTGGTCTCCGGTCCGGTGGGACAAGCATGTCGAGGGCGTGACGCAGCCGCTTTTTCGGTTTTGCAGGCGGGTGTCGTGCGCGGATGCCGCGGGTCCAGGCTGTATCCAGGCTCTCGTCGGTGGCTATCCGATGGTTTCACGCGATCCGTCCGCGCGCCGCCCCTTGTCGATCTTGCTCTTCAAGCGATCGATGGACGAACGCAGCCCACCGATGAGCATGACTGAACATACTGTATGGTCATATTGTAAGGGGCCTCGCCGACCGATTCTGCGCCGTGGGGTGTGCGCGGCAAGGCCTATTTGAGGAGATGTCCTGTGAATGCGAGTGCGAGCCGCCCGACGTTCCTGTTGGTGCCGGGGGGCCACCACGGGCCGTGGGTATGGGAGCGGCTGCAGAAAGTTCTGGAGAGCGATGGCTGGTCCACGCGAGCGGTGAGCCTCGTGAGTGCAGTGGAGGACCCGTCGGCAGTTGAGCCGTTGCCGGGCATGCATGACGACGCCAAGGTGATCAAGGCGGCCCTGGAGGCGATAGCCGGCCCGGTGATCGTTGTAGCGCACTCCTATGGCGGGGTACCGGTCACTGAGGCGATCGCCGTGGCTTCCAATGTCGTGCACGCCGTGTACGTGGCGGCCTACATGCTCGACGTGGGCGAGGGGATGTTCCAGATGCACGGCGTGCCGGTCCCCGACTCACTGATGGGCCTGCGTCCGCCGGAGAATCCCGATCTGAATCTTCCCGCAGGCTTCTATGACGGTGACGCCTCGAATCCGGAGACGGTCGAGGCGATGGCAAGGCTCGTCCCGCAGACCGTGCGTGCCGACTTCGATACGGTGACGCAGGCTGGCTGGAAAACTGTGCCGAACAGCTATGTGATCCCGGACAACGACGTGTCTACCGTCGCTGCCGTCGAGGAGGACATGGCGAAACGTGCCGATGCCGTGTACCGCGTCCCCGGTCATCACGCGCCCTTCTACTCCCACCCCCGTGAATTCGCAGAGGTCCTGACGAAGATCGCGACGAACACGGCGAACGTAAGGCCGGCGCAGGATGCGTGAGAGCGGCGCGGAGCGGCGTATTCCCCGTCCCCGTACGTAATCCCACACTGACGAGCGGAAGGTGCCCGTTGCGATCCGTTACACGGCACAAGTCCTCCCACCATGCGGTGCAAGTAGAGGCGACCGAGGCTCGCCTGCTGTCGGCGGTGACGAAACTCATTGATACAGGCGAGCCCTTCACGGCGATCAGCGTGCAACGCATCATCGACGAGGCTGGCGTCTCACGAGCCACCTTCTATGCACACTTCCGTGGAAAGTCAGACATCCTAGCGCGCCTGTCCGCTCAACTGCGTGAGTCGCTACTGGCGCTGGCCCGCCAGTGGGATCCAGCCGCAGGAGAGGACGGAGCAGACCGGTTTGCCCGGTTCTTCGAAGAAGTGATCGTTATTCACCGTGCCCATCGCAGCCTGATCACCGCGATCCGTGAGGTGGCGGCCTACGACCCAGAGGTGAGCGACTTCTACACAGCCGACCTCGAAGGGTTCGACGAGCACGTGCTCGAGACCCTGCTCGCCGAGCAGGATGCAGGATCCACGTCACACGATCTCGATGCTGTGGCCGCGAGCCGGATCATCGTGTGGGGAGGCGGGCAGGCGATCGCCCGCCACATCAGCGTCGACGACGGAAGTGGCGACGCCGCATTCGCCCGTGAGCTCGCCAGGATCTGGTGGTACGGCGCCTACCGCCGGCCTGCCGAGTGAGGCGTATCACGGATGCGAACGCAAAAAATTCTCTAAGTCCCTGAATGTCTTATTCGACGTCTAAAAGGAACCAATCATGACGAACAACACCCTCGATGGTCTGCCTACTCGCCCGCTAGCCGGCAAGACGGCGGTAATCACCGGCGGCGGGCGGGGAATAGGAGCGAGTACGGCTCTCCTCCTCGCCCGTGCTGGTGCGCGGCTCGCGCTCGTCGGTCGCCGCGAAGAGTCGATGAAGGCGCTAGCGGACAGTTTGCCCGGTGCCACGGTGGTGATTCCGGCAGACCTGTCCCGGCCTGAGGCTCCCGAGGAGGTCTGGGAGGCTCTTATCGCACAGCTCGGCCAAGTCGACGTACTCGTCAACAACGCTGGCCAGTTGGGCAGCTTTACGCCTGCTCAGGATATGACGGCCGAGGAAGCCGACGCTCTGTGGGCGCTCAATACGCGCGCACCTTTGCTGTTGGGCGCGAAAGCTGCCGCGCACATGGCATCGATCGGTGGCGGGAGCATCGTCAACGTGACCTCCGCAGTGGGGAGCGACCGGAGCATGGCCAATGTAAGCCTGTACGCCACCACTAAAGGTGCGGTGGACGCCCTCACGCTCGCTCTGGCTGCAGAATGGGGTGCCGCGAACGTGAGGGTCAACGCCGTCAGGCCTGCCGTGGCCCGAACGGACTTCTCTCGCGCCGTCACGGAGAATCCGGCGCTGGAGGAGATGCTGACGAAGGAATACGTCCTTGGGCGGCTCGGCGAGCCGGAGGACATCGCGCAGGCCATTCTCTTCTTCGCCAGTCCCGCCAGCTCCTACGTGACCGGTCAGCTGCTCAGCGTTGACGGAGGGTGGGGTTCCGTCCACGCACGCGGCTGACGCACGGGCTACCCGCAGCAAAGGTCGCCACACAGTGCAGGGTCAGCGACAGTCACGCTCACCCGCGATTGGGTTGACGCTGTTCTCAACGCGGTGAAAACGACGGCAGTCGGCAAGACCGCGTTCGGCGCCCACGCTGGTCGACAGGAGTGTTGCTACGAACGGGTGGACCGGTACAACACGGGTAACGGGCCCTCGCCGGCCTCTGAGACGAGCTCGAAGTGATCCGGTCGGCATCAGCCGACAACGAGGCCTGCGAAAGCTTCCGTGCCTGCCTGAAGCGCGAGATTCACCGGGGCGCCCTTGCCGGTCATCTCGCGCAAGGGATCACCGAACATCAAGGGCCTGGGCAAACTCCGTTTCGTAGTCGAGCAAGCCTTCGCCGTACTCCACCGGTTCAAACGCCTCGGCGTCCGCTGGGAACGCCGGACCGAACTCCGCGACGCCTTTGTCTTCTTGGCCTGCGGCATCATCTGCTGGAGGCGACTGAGGAAGCACCGATCATGATCGCGTCACGAGCCGCTGGCTGCGAAACACACCACTCACCCGGTGTCACTCATCAGTTGGACAACCGCGTGATCATTTCGGAAGGCCAGGATCAGCACCGAGTACTCCCTGTCCGGCAACCGAACCTCGACGTAACCCCGCCCACGGGAGCGCAGGTAGTTTAAGCGGTCTGACAGATCCTGCACCTTTAAATGTCTCTCGACATCGCCGCCCACACCACGCTCATCCAGCCCCTCTTCCCCACTCAGGGTCTCGCCCGCGATCCAGGGGCACGTTCCCACACTTCACCACGACACGACTACTGACTGAGTCACGTCACGTGATCGTGTTACGAGCCCATAGAGCCGCAGTAAAAACGACTTTCATGGAGAACGATATGAGCCGAGCTCGCACACTGGTCGACGCTGAATGGGTGCACAGACACCTCGATGATCCCCACGTCGTTCTGATTGAGGTCGATGAGGATACGGCCGCATACGACACCAATCACATCCGCGGGGCGCTCAGAATCGACTGGCGTTTGGACCTGCAGGATCCTGTTCGCCGAGACTTCGTGGACCAGGACGGTTTCGAGAAGCTTCTGTCCCGCAAGGGCGTAAAGCGCGAAGACACTGTGGTCCTGTACGGCGGGAACAACAACTGGTTCGCGGCATTCGCGTACTGGTATTTTAAGGTATACGGGCACGAGGACGTACGGCTGCTTGATGGCGGCCGCAAGAAATGGGAACTCGACATCCGAGAACTGGTGCAGGAAGTACCTACCCGCCGGCCCACCACGTACAAGGCATCAGCTCCAAACCCATCTCTGCGCGCCCTGCGAGATGACGTCCTAGCAGCCATCGGTTCCCTCAATCTTGTGGACGTGCGCTCGCCCGAGGAGTTCTCGGGCAAACTCAGTGCCCCCGCCCACCTGATCCAGGAGGCAGCCCTGCAGCGAGGACACATCCCCACCGCAGTGAATGTGCCGTGGTCCAAGGCCGCTAACGACGACGGCACCTTCCGCTCCGATGACGAGCTCGCGTCGCTGTACGGAATTCTCGATTCCGGACGAGAGACCATCGTCTACTGCCGTATCGGAGAGAGGAGCGCGCACACGTGGTTCGTACTCAGCGAAATCCTTGGATACGAGAACGTGCGCAACTATGACGGATCGTGGGCCGAGTACGGCTCCCTCGTGGGCGTTCCCATCACACTGCTGACCGAAAACGGCACCTGATCCGCTCCGCCTTCGCCCCATCTGGCTCGGCGGACGTTAGCCGAATGGGGAACAGGCGCTACATGCCACCGCCCGCCGCGTGATGACCCACTGATGCACACCGAGACAGTCACCAAGGATGGTACAGAACATGACCACTTTCCCCGATCCCGCAAACGCCCGGATCCCTGGCATGATCAAGAGCGAGAGGCGCCCCGGATTGGTCGAGGCGGCCGAGGACGTCACCGTGTTCCTCAAGCCGCTCATCAAGTCTCCCAAGATCGAGGTCGGTGAATTCACCTACTACAACGACACCGAGGACGCCGCCGGCTTCGAGGACAACAACGTTCTCTATGCGTATGGCCCGGAACGCCTGGTCATCGGCAAGTTCTGCTGCCTTGCCATGGGGACGAAGTTCATCATGTCGCCGGGAACGGATTACCACATGCCTGGCGGTACCACCTCGTACCCCTTCTTCATCTTCGGCGGATCGTGGCTCGAGAAGACGGCCGACTTGCTGCCCAATCTCCCTAGCAAGGGCGACATCGTCGTAGGCAACGATGTATGGATTGGTCGGGAAGCGGTCATCATGCCCGGCGTCACCATCGGTGATGGTGCAGTGATCGGAGCCCGTTCCCTGGTCACCAGCGATGTTGCTCCTTACAGCGTGGTCGGAGGCAACCCCGCGAAAGAGATCAGGAAGCGGCTGTCCGACGAGGACGTCGACCGCATGCTGCGCATCGCCTGGTGGAACTGGCCTGTCGAGGACATCACCGAGCATGTTCGCACCATCTGGTCTGCAACCCCGTCGGATCTGGAGGGGCTGGCCAAGAAGATCGGCCATCTGGGCGGCTGATCAGGTTCCCGTAGAGAGACGGGAATCTCGGCGAGCTGCCTGAAGCTCGGGTTGTGCAAACCCTTTGCTGAAGATCCTTACCCAACCCAGAGGCAGTTGTGCGGGCCGTCACTACCGCTTCGAAAAGTGCGAATGGTTTAGCCAGTGGACTCTAGTACAACTTACACGATTTCCGAGATGGATGGATGGAGCGAAGGTGCGGAGGCGGTCTACGCGATATTGCGCCGCCGTCGACACGCACTTCTTGAGCTCTTGAACAACATCGAAGAATCTCAGTTCAACACACAGTCTCGCTGCACGGACTGGTCGGTGCACGAAGTGGTACGTCACGTTCGTGACGTAGCCAAGGTGCATATATCGATGTTGGATGAGACTGAATACCCTTTCGGAAACCCCAGGAAATTCAGTCCGAAGACCTCGCCCGCCGCTTGGATGAGGCACTCGGAGGGTGAATCCGTAAAGGAGACGGTGGATGAACTGTCGCAATTGATTCAACGGGAAGGGGACTTGTTTCTCCGGCGCGCAAGGGAAGGGTCCACCCGAGTGAAGCAGGGCCCACTTGGGAGGAAATTGCATTGGTCCGTGTTCAGCACCCATACCATCTGGGATGCGTGGATGCATGAGCGCGATATATGTATTCCCCTAGGATCTGACGTTCCACTTGATGGCGAGGAAGGTCGCCTCATGGTGATGTACACCCTGCTTGCCGCCTCGGCGCCTGCCGCGTGGTCTGGCGACTACGTGGAGACAGCGATCAAGCTATACGGATCACCTGACTGCACGTACCGTATAGGCCACGACAATTCCCGCATCTACGTCCAGACGGGCGGCCGAGCAGACGTCGGTGGCGATATGGCAGTGATCCTGGACAGCCTGGCAGGACGTGGGCCGGAACTGTCGGAGATACTCGGGTCATCAAGTGAAGCAGTACGGAAACTCTCGCTTCTTAGGGTCGTTGCGACGTGATGATGCCACCACCTGATAGAACGAACGGGGGAGTCTACGACGCACCGCCGCGGGCCGGATGAATGACATGGCGTTGTACGGGCGCGTCTCGCTGTCGCGGATATAGGCCAGGACACGGACCTGACCGAGGACCAGGTGCGGCTTGCGACGGACTCCTTGACACAGCTCGGGCTGGTGCAGCCGGCCGTGGCCAGGCTGGCGGAGGCCTCGGAATCGACCGTTACCCGAGGTCGTGAAGAACTCGCGCGCGGAGCAGAGGTGTTGGGGCGGGTGCGCAGGCCCGGGGGCGGGCGCAAGTCCGCCGCCGAGCGCGATCCCGGTCTGGTGGCGGCTCTCGAGTCGTTGATCGAGCCGCGTGAGGTAGGCGATCCGGTGTCCCCGCTGCGCTGGACCACGGCCTCCCTGCGGGACTTGTCCCGGGAGTTGACTGATGCCGGTCATCCGGTCACTGCCCCCATGGTCGGCGGTCTGCTGCGTGCGATGGGCTTCAGTCTGCAGGGCATGGCCAAGAGCCGGGCCGGTAGCCAGGTGCCGACCGTGACGCCCAGTTCCGGCACATCAGCTCCGCCGCCGAACGCTTCCTGGCTGAGGGCCTGCCGGTGGTGGACACGAAGCAGAAGGAACCGATCGGCGACTTCGCCCGGCCCGGCCGCACCTACCGCCCCAAGGGCCAGCCGATCACCGCCCCGGACCACGATTTCATCGACCCCGAGACCCCGGTCGCCATCCCGTATGGCATCTATGACCTGGGACGCGACAGCGGCTGGGTGAATGTGGGCACCGACCGCAACACCGCCGCCTTCGCGGTGGAGTCCCTGCGCCGCTGGTGGACGGTCCAATGACGCCTCAACTACCCCGGCGTGGACGGCTTGCTGGTAACCGCCGATGCCGGAGGTGCCAACTCGGCCGACTCCCGCCTGTTCAAGATGGGGCTGGCCGACTTCGCCGACGAGTGCGGACTGAGTATCACCGTCATGCACTTCCCGTCAGGTACTTCAAAATGGAACAAAGTGGAACACCGGCTGTTCTCCCGGATCACCCACAGCCTGCGCGGACAGCCGCTGACCAGCTACGAGGTACTGGATCATTGCTGAGGTCAGGGCGTCGAGGATGCCGTGTTCGCGTGCGGCGCGGATGTCATGGACGGCTCCGGGCAGCGCGGGTGAGGCCCACAGCAGATGTCCGGCTGGGTCGGCGAGGACTTGGACGTTCATGCCGTGCTTCTTGTGTTTGCCCGAGTAGAACGGCTGGTCAGCGGCGATCCGATCGATGGGCAGGAGAGTGCCGTCGAGCAGGACGAAAGCCTTCGCCGACGCTTCGCGGACGGCATGTTCGAGTGTAGGTGCCAGAGCGGCCAAGAGGTCGACGGCTTCGGTGATGTACCGGTAAGCCGTTGTCGTGCCGATGCCGAACCCGGCTGCGAGCTGGGCGTAGGGATGCCCGTTGCGGGGGTGAGCAAGGGCAATCAGCGCCTGTCGGCCAGCGCTCGACCGGCGCCACCGGCTGCCTATCGCACGGCGACGTTCACGCAGACGGGCGGTGAGGAAGCGAAGAGGCGAGCTGGACAGGTCCAGCTCAGATGGGTAAACAAACACGTGAAGCCTCTGGCAGCGCGGGTGATCTTGGTAGTGAACCCATCTACCAGGGGCTTCACTCGTCTGTCACGCCAACTGCCGGACCCGCGCTGCAGGTTGGAAGGGGCTCACTGCACACTGCGGTGGCGTCACCGGATTCGGTTCCGACGGGGCCACCGCAGTGTCTGATGGAGTAGTTGACAGCAACGTCAGCGAACGATGCTCCGGAGGGAGCGGCGAACGGCTCGCGCACTCCGACGCCCGGCACGGTTTCCTCCTCGACGGATTCCCCCGCACGGTGCCGCAGGCGCGGGAACTCACCGCCGTCCTGGGCGCCACGGGCTCAGCACTGGACGCGGTGCTGGAGTTCACCGCTCCCGAAGACGTCGTCGTGGCACGGCTGTTGGGCCGTGGCCGGCCGGACGACACCGAGGACGTCATCCGCTGTCGGCAACGGGTCTACGCGCAGCAGGCCGCACCCCTCCTGGCCCACTACGCGGCGATCCTGCTCACGGTCCGGGCCGTGGGCCCCGTCGAGGACATCACGGAGCGGCCATGGCGGCTCTGTCGGAGGTGGAACGCCGGGCCGGGTGACCGCGCGCCCGGTCAGTCGCCCCGGTAGAGGGCCGTGAGCAGTTCGGCGGCGGTCTGGGTGGCGGGGTGCGGGTAGTCCCGCCATCAGGCCAGGCGTACGGCGATGGGCTCAGCGTCGCGGACCGCCGAGGTTTGTCGGGCGTCGACCGCAGAGGGGGCCGGTGGCGGTGAGGGTCAAGCTGTGTCGTCGGGTGATGCTGAGCATGGCGCGATGGACGCCGTTGCCCTTCAGGACGTAGTTCCGCAGGATTTTCCACCGCCCTGCTGTGCGCACCGCTGCGATCAGGGGTGGGGCCGGGGAAGTGACGCGTGACTGACCGTGGTCGTCGAGAAGATCACGCCCTGGTGCGACGGCGTCTGGTTGAGCACCCACAGGCCAATCAGCGTGGCCAGCGTGAAGACGACGGCGATCAGGACGGCGAGCACCAGCCGGCGCCGGCGTTCGCGCCGCAGCCACTCGCCGCGTGCCGTGCGGTAGGCGTCGGGGGCGGCCCGCACTCCGTCGGCGAGCGCGGCGAGGGCCTCGCTCAGTTCCCGCTCGGTGCGGTCCGGATCGGTGTCACGCGACGGAGTCGCGTCTCGCTGCGTCATCGCCGGGCCTCCATCGCGTGGGTCAGTGCGGCGATGCCGCGTGCGGTGTGGGTCTTCACCGACCCGGAGGAGATCTCCATCGCTGCGGCGATCTCGCTCTCCTTCAGCCCGAGCCAGTGCCGCAGCACGAGCGCCTCGCGCTGCCGGGACGGGAGTTGCTGCAGTGCGTCGATGAGTACCCGCTGGTCGTCGCGCAGCAGCGCCGTACTCTCGGCGGAGGCGACGGACTCGTCCGGGAGGACGGGCGGGTTCTCCACGTGCTTGCGGGCGACCTGGAGGTGACGTATCCGCATCCGGGTCAGATTGCAGACCGTGGAGCGCAGATACGCCTCCGCCGCCTCCACGTCCCTCAGGCGCCGCCACTTGCGGTAGATCTGGTAGTACGCCTCGGCCACCACGTTTTCCGGATCGTCCGCGCCTAGCAGCACGGCCAGGCGCAGCATCGAGGAGTAGTGCAGCTCGAAGAGCTGGGCGAGCGTGGCCTCACGCTCCAGTTCGGCCGGATCGGGCAGCGCGGGCGCGAGCGTCTCGCCCGGCAGCTCGACCTGCGGCTCCGGCGCGGAAGTCGGTTGTCTGCGTCTCACGGTCGATTCGCTCCCGTCTCCGGGCTCCGCCTGACACTCAGGCGGGACGGCAGGTCGGTCAGGTCGGCGCCGCGCGGGGCGCCGAGACGTTCGGCAACGGCGGTGCCGGCTACCGCCACGATCAGGTTGAGCAGCAGTGCGGCCAGGCCCGCGTAGATCTTCAGCGGGCCGGAGCCGAGCGGCACGATGGACGAGAAGCCCTCGCGCACGACCAGGTAGGTACCCGCGGCCATGCCCACGCCCCATCCGGCGAGCAGCGCCCGAGGATGCAGCCGCCCGGTGAACAGGCCGACGGCCACGGCCGGGAAGATCTGCAGGATCCAGACCCCGCCGAGCAACTGGAGGTTGATCGCGTCCTGGTCGCGCAGCCCGAACACGAACGCCATCGCCCCCAGCTTCGCGGTCAGCGAGACCGCCTTGGCGATGCGCACCTGCCGCTTGGGCGTGGCGGTCGGATGCACGTACTCGACATACACGTTGCGTACGAAGCTGGTGGCGGCCGCGATGGACATCACCGCCGCGGGGACCAGCGCCCCTACGGTGATCGCGCCGAACACCAGCCCGGCCAGTGGGCCGGGCATCAACCGGTCGACCAGCATCGGAACGGCGGCCTCGGCGCCGCCCTTCGGCGCGCGCACGCCCGTCGCGAGGGCCGCGATACCGAGGAACCCGAACAGCGCGAGGAGCCCGGTCCAGGCGGGCAGCGCCACGGAGACCTTGCGCAGGGTACGCGGTCCGTCGGTGGCGAACCCGGCCGTGAGCACGTGCGGGTACATCAGCAGGGCGAGCGCGGAGCCGAGGGCGAGGGTGGCGTAGGCGGGCTGCTGGGCGGGGGAGAGGAGCAGCGCCGGGGTACCGAGCTTCTGGGCGGCTCCGTCGAAAACCCTGCCCGGTCCGCCGATCCGCTCCAGGACCAGCCAGGTGACCGCGGTGAGCGAGACGAAGACGGCGACCGCCTTGAGTGCGGAGATGACGGTCGGCGCCCGCAGCCCGTGCCGGTAGGTGGCCACCGCGAGCCCCGCGAACAGCGCCACCATCACCAGGTCCCCGGTCGCACCCCGCGGATAGACGCCCCCGGCTGTCAGTACCGCCCGTATGCCGAGCAGTTGGAGCGCCAGGTAGGGCATCGTCGCGAGGATTCCGGTCAGCGCCACCACCAGCGCCAGCGAGGGCGATCCGTATCGTCCGCGCACGAAGTCGGCAGCGGTGACATAGCCGTGCCGGCGGGCGACCTCCCACAGCCGGCTCAGCAGCACGAAGGCGATCGGGCAGACGATCACCGTGTACGGAACCGCGAAGAAGGCGGGCGCACCGTTGCCGTACGCCAGTCCCGGTACGGCGGTGAAGGTGTACGCGGTGAAGATCGTGCCGCCGAGCAGGAACCAGGTCCACACCGGGCCCAGGCTACGGTCGGCCAGCGCCCAGCCTTCCAGGGACGGCAGCCGGTCGCTGGCGTGCAGGCGTCGCGCGGTCACGGCGAGCAGCGACGCCCCGCCGATCACGGCGAGGAACGTCGCGGTCATGGCGGCGTCGGCCATGGTCACCGTCCTTGGTGTGTCTGAACCCTCGCGCAAGAGTTGCGCGTGCCCCATGAACGGATGACAGGGAACCGGGGGGAAATTTCCCTGAAATTCGCTGTCAACCGGTCTCGGGGGATGGGCAACTCTTGCACAGACCGACAGCGAGCGGGAGAGGAGCGCAGGTCATGGCACGGATCGGTCATCACTGGGTACGGCGCGTCGCGATCGCCGTACTGCTCCTCGCGCCCGCCGCAGGCCTGCTGTGGGTCCCCTGGTACGCCGGAGCCGAGCCACGGCTGGCGGGCACGCCGTTCTTCTACTGGTACCAGCTCGCCTGGGTGCCGGGGTGCGGCCTCTGCCTGCTCGCCGCGTACGCGCTGACGGACCGACATCGCCGCTGACTCTCTCTTCCTCTTCCTGACCTTTTTGTTGTCACACCGTTTCCGGTGAGGAGCCGCCATGCCCGCAACAGCCCTGCCCGAAGCCGATCCTCAAGTGCCCGAAAAGTCGCTTATATCCCCACGATCGATCCTGCTCTGGGCCACCGTCGCTCTGCTCGGCGCCGTCGCCTGGGGCGTCCTCGCCCTCGCCCGCGGCGAGAGGATCTCCGCGGTCTGGCTGGTCGTCGCCGCCCTGGGCTCGTACGCCATCGCCTACCGCTTCTACTCCCGCTTCATCGTCCGCCGGGTGCTCAAGCCGGATGACCGCCGGGCGACTCCTGCCGAGCGACTGGAGGACGGCGTCGACTTCCACCCCACGGACCGCCGGGTGCTGCTGGGCCACCACTTCGCAGCCATCGCCGGAGCCGGACCGCTGGTGGGGCCGGTCCTCGCGGCCCAGATGGGATATCTGCCGGGCACCCTCTGGATCGTCGCCGGGGTGATCTTCGCGGGAGCGGTGCAGGACATGGTGGTCCTGTTCCTGTCCATGCGGAGGGACGGCAAGTCGCTCGGGCAGATGGCAAGGGAGGAACTCGGCCGGGCGGGCGGCGCCGCGGCCCTGATCGCGGTGTTCGCGATCATGATCATTCTGCTCGGCGTGCTGGCCCTGGTCGTCGTCAACGCCCTCGCACACTCCCCGTGGGGTACCTTCTCCGTCGCGATGACCATCCCTATCGCCCTGTTTATGGGCTTGTGGATGCACCGGATCCGGCCGGGCCGGGTCGTCGAGACCAGCGTCATCGGCGTGGCGCTGCTCCTGCTGGCGATCGTCGGCGGCAGCTGGGTCCAGGGCTCCTCGCTCGCATCCGCCTTCACCCTCAGCCCGACCAGCCTCGTCTTCTGCCTCATCGGCTACGGCTTCGTCGCCTCCGTGCTCCCGGTGTGGATGCTCCTGGCCCCGCGCGACTACCTCTCCACCTTCATGAAGGTCGGCACCATCGCGCTGCTCGCGATCGGCGTCGTCGTGGCCGCTCCGGTCCTGCACGCGGACGCCGTCAGTAAATTCGCCACCTCGGGCACGGGCCCGGTCTTCGCCGGCTCCCTCTTCCCCTTCCTGTTCATCACCATCGCCTGCGGCGCCCTGTCCGGCTTCCACGCCCTGGTCTCCTCCGGCACGACGCCGAAGCTGATCCAGAAGGAGTCCCAGGTCCGGATGATCGGCTACGGCGCCATGCTGATGGAGTCGTTCGTCGCGGTGATGGCGCTGATCGCCGCCGCAGCCCTGGAGCCGGGCCTGTACTACGCGATGAACGCCCCCGCCGGACTCCTCGGCACGACGGCCGAGTCCGCGTCCCACGCCGTGGCCGGTCTCGGCTTCACCGTCACTCCTGACCAGCTCACCCACGCGGCGAGCGCGGTGGAGGAGCAGACCCTGATCGCCCGCTCCGGCGGTGCCCCGACCCTCGCGGTCGGCATGTCGGAGATCTTTTCCGGCGTCTTCGGCGGCACCGCGATGAAGGCCTTCTGGTACCACTTCGCGATCATGTTCGAGGCATTGTTCATCCTGACCACGGTCGACGCGGGCACCCGGGTCGGACGCTTCATGCTCCAGGACATGCTCGGCAACGTGTGGAAGCCGATCGGCCGGGTCAACTGGAAGCCGGGGATCTGGCTGTGCAGCGGCCTGGTCGTCGCGGCCTGGGGCTACTTCCTCTACTCCGGCACCACCGACCCGCTCGGCGGAATCAACCAGCTCTTCCCGCTCTTCGGCATCGCCAACCAGCTCCTGGCCGCCGTGGCCCTCGCGGTCTGCACGACTGTCCTGATCAAGTCCGGCCAGCTGCGCTGGGCCTGGGTCACCGGCGTCCCGCTCGCCTTCGTCACCGCCATCACCTTCACCGCGGGCTGGCAGAAGATGTTCTCCGGCGACCCCAAGGTCGGCTTCTTCGCCCAGCGCGCCAAGTACGCCGACGCCCTCGACGCGGGGCAGGTGCTCCCGCCCGCCAAGACCCTCGACGACATGCACACCGTGGTCACCAACTCCACCGTCGACGGCGTGCTGATCTCGCTGTTCCTGCTGCTGGTCGCCGTCGTGATCGCGAATGCCGCGGTGGTGTGCGTAGGGGCCGTACGGTCGCCCGGCACATCGGTGACCACCGAGGCGCCGTACGTCGAGTCCCGCATCGACGTGCCCGAGCCGATCAGCGAGCCGCTGGTGGAGGTCCGGTCGTGAACGCCAGACGGTGGATGCGGGCGGTCGGCTGGTACCTGCGCGAGCTGACCGGGGAGGCCGAGTACGACCGCTACTGCGAGCGCCACCGGCGCCACCACCCGCTCGCGCCGCTTCCGACCCGCCGCGAATACCAGGTGTTGCGCACGCTGCATCGGGAGGCCCATCCGCAGGGCCGCTGCTGCTGACCGGGGGCCTGCCCGCCGGCAGGAGGGCTCCAGGGGCAGAACTGGCGTCTGCTCCCACGGTATCGGCCACTCCAGGCCCTGGGGACCACTCCGGACGAACCGGCTCGTACGAGGGCGCGGACCCAGGACCCAGGCAGACCCAGCTTGCGGCCCGTTCCGTGGCCACCAGGGAAAACACCGGACCCGGGACCCAGAGACCCCGGTCCCGGGGCACCGCGGAGTGCCGGCAGCGGACCGCTGCCCGATGACACAGATCAGCTGAACAGTGACACAGTGAGCCTTTTCCAACCTCAGTTTGAGCAGGTGAGGTGGAGGGTGAGGACGGCCTGGATGAGGCTGGTGATGCGGGTGGTGCTGCATCGGAGCTTGCGCAGGAGCCGCCAGTTCTTGAGGGTGGCGACGGCGGGTTCGACCAGGGCCCGGATCTTGGCCTGCGAGCGGTTCACGGCCTGCCGGCCTACGGGCAGGTTCTCCCATCGGCCTCGGAACGGCACGCGGGCAGCCGGTCCGGCGCCCTGGTAGCCCTTGTCCGCCCAGCGCGGGATGTCTGCGGAGGCGAGGGCTCCGAGGATGCCGTGTTCGCGGGCGGCACGAATGTCGTGAATGGCACCGGCCAGGGCGGGTGAAGCCCACAGCAGGCGGCCGGCCGGGTCAGCGAGGACCTGGACATTCAGGCCGTGCTTCTTGTGTTTGCCCGAGTAGAACGGCCGGTCGGCGGCGATCCGGTCGATGGGCAGCAGAGTGCCGTCGAGCAGAACGAACGCCTTTCTCGACGCCTCGCGGACGGCTTGTTCGAGCGTAGGTGCCAGGGCTGCGAGGAGGTCGACGGCTTCGACGATGGAGCGGCAGGCCGTGGTCGTGCCGATGCCGAACCCGGCAGCGAGCTGGGTGTAAGGGTGAGCATTGCGCAGGTGGGCGAGGGTGAGCAGGGCCTGTCGGCCCGCGCTCAGGCGACGCCACCGGCTGCCGATCGGACGACGGCGTTCGCGGATCCGGGCAGTGAGGAGACGAAGGTGCGAGCTGGGCAGGTCCAGTCCGGGCGGGTAGACAAGCACGTGAAGCCTCTGGCAGAGCGGGTGATCTTGGTTGTGAACCCGTCTACCAGGGGCTTCACTCGTCTGTCACGCCAACTGCCGGACCACACCGACAGGTTGGAAAAGGCTCCCTACGTTGTTCTGCGGGACGCGGTGAGCCCCTCGTATGGTTCACCCACCCAGGGTGCCGGGTGTGGTTCAAAAGGCTCTGCCGCTTGTGGCTTCCACTGATTGGCCGCCCGGCGCCCCAGGACGACTCGGCTGCCAACTAGGAATTGCGAATGATCGCTGAGTAGGGAATCGACAGCGAGGTCGTCCGTCGGGAGGCACCAGCAGCACACCGCACGGAGGCATCACATGGCCATGATCTGGGTCGGCATCGACGCAGGCAAGACCCATCACCACTGCGTCGTCATCGATGAGAGAGGCGAGAGGCTGCTGTCGCGCCGCGTCGCCAACGACGAACCCGAGCTCCTCGAACTCCTCGCTGATGTCTCG
>NZ_JBVHQD010000042.1:0-24828 GCF_055567595.1 Streptomyces sp. NPDC026515 | reverse complement strand
AACCGCGCCAGCGCCGACTCCGACCCCTTCGGCCACTCCTGACCCACCGCCAGATTCGCCACCCACGCAAACCCATCCGGAATCCGCAGATCACCGTCCATGGGGACGGCCACTCTGCGAATGGCGGTCCACGCCGGACAGGGCAGCCACGTCCTGCCACCCGCGGAGTCTTTTCATCACGGGTAAAAACAGTAAGCGAAATCAGTCGACGGTCAAAAACAATTCACCGCCCAATTCGACCGCGATATTGCCCGAACGCGCAACACAGGATCCATTCGATATTATTCATCATCGATTCAACTTCCGTTAACCGATTGATTCACGGCCCTACTTCACATGCGGTCTGAGCAGCACCTTCACCCTCACTCGGCAGCCTTTACCCACTCCACCATCTGCGATGTGAATTTCGTGGCCGCCTCGAGGAGAAACATGAGCGGCATGAATTTTGGGCGACCATCGAGCGCTTGACGCCGAGTCCGGGCATCTGGATGCCCTACGACTGGACGATCTTGCGTTCGATGTCTGCGAGCAGCGGGAAGCGCAGGTCGCGCTTGGGGGCGAAATCCTCGTGCGAGCACCAGAGGGGCTCCGCAGCGGGCCGACAGGGAGAAAGTCGCGCCACGCGACTGAGCCGTCGGCATCCAGAAGGACGCCGCGGAGGGTGAAGTCAGATGCGGGTTGCCGATCTTCTCGCTGAAAGCGAGCCGTGGCCTGTCTCCGCAGCCGGAATCACACGGGGCCGGCCCGTGAACGACGATGCTGGTGGACCCGGCCACGAGGCAGGTCCACCAGCACCGGGGAACGGCGGGTCAGGCGAGGCCGGTGGCCCTGATCACCGTCTGCGTGACCGTGTCGCCGCGTCCGTCCGTCGCGTGGACCCGCAGGGACAGGTAGCGGGCCTTCTTCGGTGGGTCCAGACGGACCCTGGCGGAGTCTTCGGCCGCGCCGCGCCGTGCGGGACGCTGCCAGGTGCGGCCGTCGTCGTACGACACCTCGACCGAGTCGGTGTCCACCGCCTTGGACGAGATCCCCGGCAGCGCGGTGGCCGTCACCGTGAGCTCCGCGTCCCGCTCGGCCACACCGTTCTTGTCGGTCGTGATGCCGTAGTCGAACTGCAGGAGCGGGAGCAGCTGCGGGTCGTCCGACCGGGGCGCGGCGGAGGCGAAGGCCCATTCGGTGCGCGTGCCCGTCGAGTAGGGGTATCCCTCCGCCCGTTCGGTCGTCGTCACGAGCCGGTACCGCTCCGGGCCGGCCGGCAGGTCCTCCACACGGATGCCGGCGCCGTCGGCGCGGGTCACCCGACGGCCGTCGCGGTAGAGCTCGATCGCCTGGGACGTGGTGCCCGGGCCGGCCACCCCGGCGTGGTTCCGTCCGCCGTCGCCGAAGGCCGGAACGATGATGTCGAAGGAGTCGCCGGTGCGCCGGGGCAGCCGCTGGGACTCGTTCAGCCGGGGGTGTTCGACGGGGCCGAACCACTGGACGGGGGTGGTCCGGCCCGCCGGGTAGCCGACCAGTCCGGAGTACTGCATCGAGGTGACGCCCCGCGCGGCCTCCTCCATCCAGTCCGCCTCCCCGGCGGGCGTGACCCAGTCGGTGCGCTCGGCACCGGCCGGGACCGGCCGCGACAGGCCGACCTTCACGCCGAGGTAGGGCTGTACGTCGAACCGGAACTCGTCGAGTTCGGTTCCCGGGTCGCCGCGGAAGGAGACGCCGACGCGGGCGAGGCCGTCCGGGCCGGGCGCGTAGCGCTGCGTGTCGGGGACGGTGCCGTGCCAGCTGTGGACCAGGTCGTACAGGTAGTCCGTCGTCGCGTGGCCGGCGATCCGCATCGGGACCGATCCGGTACGGCTGCCCCGGATGCGGGCGATGAGGGCTTCGCCCTCGGTGCGCGACAGGCCCGCGATGACGAGATCGGTACGGCTGGTGGGCTCGCGCAGCCGGCCGTCCTGGTCGTTGACCACGACCAGCAGTGCGACGCCCGCGTTGCGCGCGGCCGTGTACGGGTCGTCGGCGGCGGTGGCGGTCCGGTCGTCACCGTCGTCGCCCTCGTCGGGGACGTGGCGGACCACGGCCACCCTGCCCCGGGCGCCGGCCGCCGCGTACTCGGCGGCGGTGCCGTTGCCCGCGAACACGGCGGGCAGGCTGCGGATGCCCTCGGCCGGGGTGCCGGATCCGGGCTGGAGCCACAGGTCGTCGAACTCCTGTGCCCCGGAGGAGAGTTGCAGCTGCGGCTGCTGCATGCGCCAGCGGACCGTGTAGGTCAGGTCGCTTCCGGACGGCTTCGGCATGGGCGTGGCCCACACACTGTCGAAGGCGTCTCCGAGCATGTCACTGTCCGTGACGGCCGGCGAGCCGTCCTTGAACGACTGGTGGAAGTCGGCGCGGATGTAGGTGTCGGTGGAGGTCCTCGGTGTGACGACCTGCGTTCTTCGCAGCTTCGTCCCGTCCAGCGTGACGTCCGTGTCGCTGCTGCCGACGACGACGTCCGTCTTCGCCATCAGTGCCCGGCCGGCGGAGGAGGCGCCGTGCACGCCCCGCACGGCGGCCCAGGTCCAGACGGTGTAGGTGCCGGGGGGGACGACGGTGTCGATCGAGCCGTCGAGGTCGGTGTCGAGCGCGCTGTCGGTGGAGTCGTCGCCCTTTCGCCGGTAGTTCACCTCCACGCCGGGCAGTGCCGCGCCGGACCGGTCGGTGGTGTGCACCCGCAGGTGATGGTCCTCGACGCGGGTGCTGACCGCGAGCAGGGTGCGGGTGACGACCTCGCCGTCCACGACACCTTCGAGGTGGCCGGTGAATCGCGCGCCCGCCGGGGCCCGGTCGAGCGTGGTGGTCACGTCGGCGGTGGCGGTGCCGTGCGGGGGGACGGTGACCGGCACGCCCGTCACGGTGAACAGGCCCTCGGGGGCGTCGGCCGCCTCGACGCGCGGGGTGACGGCGATGGGGGTGTCTCCCGAGTTGGCCCAGGTGACCGCGCGGGTCACGGTGCCGGACGCCGTGCCGGGGGTGTGGATGCCGGCGTCCGCCGTGCCGGTGGCCACCAGCGGGCCGGTGGCCGCCTCGGCGTCCACGCGGCCGTTGCCGCCGGCGTCCGCGGGGATGTCCGGTGTGGCGTGCGCCGTGCTGACCAGGGCGTCCTTGATGCGGGCGCCGTCCCATTCCGGGTGTTCGGCGGCGACCAGGGCGGCGACGCCCGCGACATGCGGGGTGGCCATCGAGGTGCCGCTGAGGGTGGCGTACGAGCCGGAGCCGAAGGTCGCCCACTGCGAACGGGCCGCCAGGATGCCGACGCCGGGGGCGGTGATCTCGGGCTTGATCGCGTCGTCCCGGAAGCGGGGGCCGCGGCTGGAGAAGTCGGCGAGCGCGTCGGAGGAGTCGACGGCGCCGACCGTGAGCGCGGCGGACGCGGCACCGGGGGTGGCCACGGTGGCGTCGGACGGTCCGGAGTTGCCGGCCGCGATCGTGAACAGGGCGCCGGTCTCGGCGCTCAGGTCGTCGACCGCCCGGCTGAGCGGGTCGGTACCGTCGGAGGGGCGGTCGCCGCCGAGGCTCATGCTGATCACGCGGGCCTTGACGTCGCGGGCGGCCCATTCCATGCCGCTGATGATCCAGGAGTCGTAGCCGCCGCCGTCGTCGCCGAGGACCTTGCCCACGTGCAGGCGCACACCGGGGGCGACGCCCTTCTCCTTGCCGCCGGACGCGGCTCCGTTGCCCGCGACGGTGGAGGCGACGTGCGTGCCGTGCCCGTGGTGGTCGGCCACGTCCTCGCCGGGCACGAAGCTGGCGGAGTCGGCGACGACGCCCCGCAGGTCGGGGTGGCCGGTGTCGTAGCCGGTGTCGAGGACGGCGACGTCCACACCCTGCCCGGTGTCGCCGCCCTTCCAGACCTCGGGGGCACCGATCTGCGCGACGCTGTCGGCGAGGTCCGCCTTGACCTTGCCGTCGAGCCACACCTTCTTGACGCCGCCGGCCAGCGCCGGTGCCGTCCGTGCCGTGCGAGCGGCCGGGGAGGCGGGCTCCTGCCGGGTGAGGTCGGCCCAGAACGACGCCGCGTGGCCGTGTTCTTGGGTGACGGCGGTGCCGTCGATGCTGGTCAGCGCCCGCGCGTCGGTGGAGCCCTCGGGGAGCGACGGCGCGGCCTGCTTCCGGTGGGCGTCGGAGGCGTAGGTCAGGATGACGGGCAGGCCGTCGGTGTGCGCGTCGTCGTAGTCGTCGGCGACGAGCCGTGTGACGTCGAAGAGTTGGTCGTCGAGGAGCCCCGCGGCCACGAACCGCTCGGCGGCGGCCGGGTAGACGTACGTGTCGCCGTGCTGCGTCGTGACGCGGGCGTCGGCGCGACGGCCGTCCGGACCGTCCACGGTCACGGTGGGCGGGCCGTCGCCGCCCTGCGTGAGGGTGACCCGGTCACCGGTGATGAGGGTGACGACACGCGGCCCGGCCAGGTGCGGGGCGCTGAGGGAGGGCGTGCGCTCCGGCGAGGGGGCGGACGTGGCGCGGTCGGCCGCGGATGCCGGCGGGACCGCCATCAGCATCGCGGCGACGCCCACGACGAGCGGAAGGCCTGATCGGTCTCGGAAGTGCGGTCTCACAGAGGATCCTTCGCATGAGATCCGTCCAATGTCGGCCGCATGCTAGCTAGTTGAACGTTTCAACGAGCTTACGAACGGGCCGCCCTCGGTGACGCCGCCCTTAAGGGCAGGGAGGACTGCCCCGGTGAACCGGTCAGCGGCGCTGGATGTCCTTCAGCCAGTCGGCGAGCGCCAGCGCGGCCTCCGGGTCCGCCTGGGCCAGACGCACCACCAGCGCCGGATCGATCGCCTTCAACGGCCCCACCCAGGCCATCGTCGTGAGCAGGGCGCTGTGGGCCCTGACCGACGGGGGGAAGTCGGCCGGATCCTTCACGGTGTGCGGGATGCGCTCCTGCAGGGACACCGACGTGTGCCGGGTGCGCTCGCTGACGTGCCGCCATGCCTTCAGATCGCCGGACTCGAACAGGACCAGCGGACCCTCGGCGCCGAGGCGCTCGCCGAGCCCCTCCTCCATCAGGCCCGCCTCCTCGACGACCTGGAGCGCGTACACCCGGGCGTGCGCCTGGTAGTCGTAACCGCGCTGGTCCTGGCGTTCCCGCTCCCGTGCCGCGCGCGCGGCCGCTGCCTCCGCGTTCGCGACGCGCTCCTCGCGGACCATCGGATCCGACTTCGGATCGTACATCTGGGCGGTGTCGGCCAGCAGACTCTCGATGCGCTGCCACTCGCCGAACTCCACCGCAGCGCGCGCGCCGTCGGCCAGGTCCTCCGGGCCGGTGTCCGGTGCGGGTCCGGATGCGATGCCGTCCAGCACCCGGACGACGTCCGCATGGCTCATGCCGGCGGCCCGGCGGCGCACTGCGCTGCGGACGGCCCGCGCCTTCTCCGTCTCGCCGGTCACGGTGACCGCGGGGATACGTAGGCTCTGACGACCTGGGGTGACCACGTACGGCTCTCATTCACTACGGGAACGCACACTCTGGTGGCCCCCGGCTGGCGGCATGCCCGGGCGGCCTGTGACCATGTAACGCAACGGAGGCGGCGAACACCACACCGTCCGCCGCGGTGTTCCTGTTGAGGTATCCGGGGTGCCCCATCGATCTCGCCGCAGCCAGTCCGTGCCCGTGCCGACGGCCGGGTGACCAGGGCAGGGGCGCCGCTCAGGCGAGGTGCCACTTCTGGTTCGACGTCCCGCCGCATTCCCACAGCTGCAGGCGGGTGCCGGCGGCCGTCCCCATGTCCTTGGCGTCGACGCACATGCCGATCCGGGTGTTGACCAGGTCGTGGGAGCTGTTGAGGTTGAACTTCTGCGCCCAGCCGCCGTTGCAGCGGGCCAGTTGGATGGTCGCGCCGTCGTCGCTCGAAGCGTTGGCGATGTCCATGCACATGCCCTCGGAGCGCACGGTGCCGTCCGACGCGAACACCCACTTCTGCCAGGCGTCGGCGGCGCATCCCTGGAGCGTGAGGGGGGAGCCGTCCGATCCCCTGTGCGCGGACACCCCGATGCAGCGGGAGGACCCGTAGCCCATGATCATGTCCCCGGCCACCGCGGCGGCGTGCGTGGCCGCGGGCGTCGGCTTCGTCTGGCTCTTGGTGGTGTCCTTGGTGCCGGAGCCGGTGGTGTGCGAGTCGGAGGCGTCGACCGCCTTGCTCCCGCCGCCGGAACCCGAAGAGGAAGCGGCATGCGTGGACTTGGACCCGTCCGCGCCCGCGGAGGGGCCGCCGCCCGGCCTTGCGCCGGCGCCGGGACCCGCGTGGACCGAGACCTTGGGACTGCCGTCCTTGCCGTGCCCGGCGGGGGCGGAAGGGGACGCGGAGACGGACGGGATCATCGCGCCGCCCGGTCCGATCTTGGGCATGACGCCGTCCTCGACGTGCGCCGCCCGCGGCTGGGAGGCGTCGGCGTCACCGTCGGGAACCGCCATGAAGGCGACGGTTCCCAGGCCCAGCGCCGCCAGTACGGCAACGGCGGTCATGACCCCGACGAGGCGCACGTTGCGTTCGGACCGGGCCTCCGGCGACGGGCTGCCGCCGCGCGCGGCCATCACCGTGCCGGCCTTGGCCATCAGGAGCCGCAGATACCTCACCGACCGGCCCTCCTCCCCGTTCCGCTCGTCCGCACCGCCGGTCGCGGCCGGACGGCCTGACCGTCCATGGCTCTCGGTCGGGGCGGCGCCCGGCAGTTCCGCCTCCTCGGCCGGTCCGGCCACGACGGCCGTGGATGCGGGCTCCGTCTCGGCCTCGGGTACGGTCAGAGACCCGGCGGGAGCGGAAACCAGCGTGCCTGCCGCCGATGCGGGGATCGATGCGAGGAGACCGACGTCGGCGCGGCCGGCGCCGGACGGCGGCACGGCCTTCGGCTTCGCCGCCCCAACCTCGGACGTGGACTCGGGCTCGGGCTCGGAACCGGCCTCGACCTCGGAACCGGACTTGGACCCAGTCCCGGACCCGGACCCGGACTTGGGGCCGGTCTCGGACTTGGGGCCGGTCTCGGACTTGGGGCCGGTCTCGGACTTGGGGCCGGTCTCGGACTTGGGGCCGGTCTCGGACCCGGACTTGGGCCCGGCCTCCGGTGCGGTCTCCTCTCCCTCCGGGACCCCCGCCTCCCCGACCGGCGTGGCGGGCACGGACCCCGTCTCTCCCAGCCAGGGCAGCGGCTGTTCCCAGATCGCCGCCTCGCCGGCCGACCCGGTCGACTCCGCCCGTCCGGTCCTCTGTGCCATGTGTGCCCGCCCGCCTCACGGTCTGGTGGTCTCCGAACGGACGACCCTAGGAGGAGGCGAGAGCCAAGGAGCGCGGACGCGGGCAAGGTTGCCCTGGAGGGCCGAGGGTCTTCCCCTGTGTCTCCGGCACGGGCCCGCCGGGCCCTCTGCCCCTTCGGCCAGGATTACGTGCCCGCGGGGACAGACATCGGCCGTCGGACGGGGGCTCGGGCAGGGGTCTGCCTAGGCTCGGGAGACTCCAGCCGCAGGGAAGCAGGAAAGCGGGAACGCACGTTGAGCACCATGGTCGCCAAACGTCCGCCGCGCGCAGAGGGTCCGCCCATGCCAGAGGGGCAGGTGGAGCTCGCCGAACCCCCCGTGCTCAGTGAACCGGCCACCGCCGACTTCGGGTCGCTGATGACCTATCTGCCGATGGGCCTGGGTTCCGGGGCCATGGTGCTGATGTTCTCGGTCGGCAGCGGCGGCGCCTCCACCTACATGATGTCCGGGATGATGGGCGTGGCGATGATGAGCATGACGCTCACGCAGGTCGGCCGCCCGGGCTCGGACCGGCGGCGGCGCATGCGCGCCGAACGCCGCGACTATCTGCGCTACCTCGACCAGAAGCGCAAGCAGGCCCGGCAGGCGGCCGACGAACAGCGCGCCGCCCTGTTGTGGGACAACCCCCCGCCCGGTGACCTGTGGGCGCTCGCCAGGGGCACCCGCCTGTGGGAACGCAGGCCCGGCCACGAGGACTTCGCCCGGGTCCGGATCGGGCTCGCCACCCGGCGCGCGGCCCTCGACTTCATGCCGCCGCAGACCAAGCCGGTGGAGGACCTCGAACCGCTGTGCGCGATCTCGCTGCGCCGGTTCACCAAGGCACACCAGACCGTGCCCCTGCTGCCCGTGCCGGTGTCCCTGCAACGCTTCACCAGCGTGGAGTTCACCGGCGAGACCGACGAAGCGCTCTCCCTCGCACGGGCGATGCTCGGGCAGCTCGCCGTCTTCCACTCCCCCGACGAACTGCGCATCGCCGTGCTCGGCGACGCCGAGGCGCACCGCGAGTGGGACTGGCTCAAGTGGCTGCCGCACAATGCCCACCCCTACGAGGAGGACTCCGCCGGACCGCTCCGCCTCGCCGCCTCCGACCACGACACACTCCTCGAACTCCTCGGAGCGGACGTCCGTGACCGGCCCGACCACGACCGGGACTCCTCGCCCAGCGTCGCCGAGCCGTTCACCGTGATCGTCGCCCAAGGGGTGCGCATACCCGAGTCCTCCCGCCTGCTGGGCGCCGGCATACGCGGCGTCGTGCTGCTCGACCTCACCGGGGCCGTGCCCGGCGGTCCCAAGGTGCTCCGGCTCCGGGCGCACGACGGGCAGGTCGGCTTCCCCAGCGGCACCGAGACCGTCACCGGCCGCGCCGACCGGCTCGCCCCCGTGGAGGCGCAGACGCTCGGACGCGTCCTCGCTCCGATGCGGACCAGCGGCGGCGTCGACCTGGTCGACCGCCCGCTGGAGTCCGACTTCGACCTCACCACCATGCTGGGCATCCGCGACGTGCGGGGTTTCGACGTCCACGCCAAGTGGCGCCCGCGCCTGGCCCAGCACGCCCGGCTGAAGGTGCCCATCGGGGTCACCGCCGACGGCGAGATCGTCGAACTCGACCTCAAGGAATCGGCGCAGGGCGGCATGGGCCCGCACGGGCTGCTGATCGGCGCCACCGGATCCGGCAAGAGCGAACTGCTGCGCACCCTCGTGCTGGGCCTGGCCGCCACCCACTCCTCCGAGATCCTCAACCTGGTCCTGGTCGACTTCAAGGGCGGCGCCACCTTCCTCAACATGGACAGGCTGCCGCACACTTCGGCCGTCATCACCAACCTCGCCGACGAACTGCACCTCGTCGACCGGATGCGGGACTCCATCAACGGCGAGATGATCCGCCGGCAGGAACTGCTGCGCGAGGCCGGTCACGCCTCGCAGTACGAGTACGAGAAGGCACGTGGCCAGGGGGCCACGCTCGCGCCACTGCCCTCCCTGCTGATCATCGTGGACGAGTTCTCCGAACTCCTCGCGAACAAGCCCGAGTTCGTGGAGCTGTTCGTGTCGATCGGCCGGCTCGGGCGCAGCCTCGGCGTCCATCTGCTGCTCGCCTCCCAGCGCCTGGACGAGTCCCGCATCCACCGCGTCGAGGGCCACCTGTCGTACCGGATCGCGCTGCGCACCTTCTCCTCCATGGAATCCCGCAGCGTCATCGGCACCGCCAGCGCCTACGAGCTGCCGTCCGCGCCCGGCAACGGCTACCTCAAGGTGGACACCACCAACCTGGTCCGGTTCAAGGCCGCCTACGTCTCCGGTCCCGTCCCCGCGCCGCCCAGCCCGGAGGAGGCCGCACGCCGGGAGGGCGCCGCCCTCGAAGTGACCGCCTTCGGCCTGGAGCAGCGGGGCAGTCTCGCCTCCGTGCGCGCGGAGGAGGCCGCGGCCCTGGTCTCGCTCGCCGAGCAGGCCCTGCACGAACAGGGCCCGACCGCGTCCGCGGTGGAGGACGAGGGCGCCGACGACAGCCTGCTCGACGTCATGGTCGACCGGCTGGAGGACAACGGGCCGCCCGCACGGCAGGTCTGGCTGTCCCCCCTGTCGGAGTCCCCCGCCCTGGACCAGCTCCTGCCCGGCATCGTGCCCGACCCCCGGCGGGGTATGGGCGCGTCCGACCCCCGTGTCCAGGGAGCGCTGCGGGTGCCCCTGGGAATGGTGGACCGCCCCTTCGAGCAGCTGCGCGAACTTCTGGTCGCCGACCTCTCCGGAGCCGACGGACACGTCGGTGTCGTGGGCGCCCCGCAGACCGGCAAGTCGACCCTGCTGCGCTCGTTGATGCTGTCCCTGGCCCTGACCCACACGCCCGCCGAAGTGCAGTTCTACTGCCTCGACTTCGGCGGCGGCGGCCTGGTGTCGACCTCCGGACTCCCGCACGTCGGGTCGATCGCGACCCGTCTGGAACGTGACCGCGTGCTGCGTACCGTCGAGGAGCTGACGCAACTCGTCGGGCGGCGGGAGCAGTTGTTCACCTCGCGGGGGCTGGAGTCGATGGCCGCCTACCGGGCGCTGCGCGCCGACGGCGCCGTCGACGACCTGTACGGTGACGTGTTCCTGGTGATCGACGGGTGGGCCACGCTCCGCCAGGACTTCGAGGACCTGGAGCAGCGGGTCATGGAGCTCGCCGCCCGGGGCCTGTCGTTCGGCCTGCACATGGTGGTCGCCGCGGTGCGCTGGTCCGAGGTGCGCCCGCGCGTCCGCGATCTGCTCGGCACCAAGCTCGAACTGCGCCTCGGCGACGCGATGGAGTCGGAGGTCGGCACCCGGGCCGCGGCCGGCGTCCCGCACCAGCCCGGCAGGGGACTGACCGGTACCGGACACCACTTCCTGTCCGCGCTGCCCCGGCTCGACAGCTCCTCGCGCGGCGACGACCTGACGGCCGCCACCAAGGCCGCCGTCGCCGAGATCAGCACGTTCTGGACCGGCGACAAGGCCCCCGGCGTACGCCTGCTGCCGACCACTCTGGACGCCCGCCGCCTCCCGGCGCCCACCGACGCCCGCGACCTGAGGTTCTGCCTCGGCTGGGACGAACAGCGCCTGGCCCCCGTCTGGCACGACTTCGGCGCCACCCCGCACCTGCTCGTCTACGGCGACGGCGAGACCGGCAAGACCAACGCGCTGCGCCTGGCGATCCGCGCCATCACCAGCCGCTACCGCCCTGAGGAGGCGCGCATCCTGCTCGCCGACCCGGGCCGCGGCCTGCTCAAGGACGTACCGGAGGAGTACCGGGTCGGATACGTCGTCGACGGCGACGGGCTCGGCAAGCTCGCCGAGAGCGCGGCCGTCTCCGTGAGCAAGCGGCAGCCCGGAGCGGACATCACGCCGGAGCAGCTGGAGAAGCGCGACTGGTGGGCCGGGCCGCTGCTGTTCGTCCTCGTCGACGACTACGACCTGTTCGCCGGCGCACCCGGCACGGCCTCCCCCATGGCGCCGTTGGTGCCGCTGCTGTCGCAGGGCGCCAACATCGGGCTGCACCTGGTCGTCGCCCGCAGCACCTCGGGCGCGATGCGCTCGGTGATGGACCCGCTGATCCGCCGCATGTGGGAGCTGGGCAACCCGGCGCTGCTGTTCTCCTACCCCAAGGAGGAGGGCAAGTTCATCGGCGAGGCCAAGCCCCGCACCCTGCCCGCCGGACGGGCCCAGCTCGTCACCCGGCGCCACATCAAGCTCGTCCAGACCGGACTGGTCTCGGCGGGCCCCGTCCCCACAGGAGCACGATGACCACGGCAGCACCGCTGACGGGAAGGGCCACCGAGGTCTGCCGCGTCACCGTCGAGACGCCCGACGGCCGGACCGACCTGTCGATCCCCGTCACCACACCGGTATCCGACCTGCTCCCCTCCCTGCTGCGGCAGCTGCCCACCGCGGCCGCCGCGGACGGCGACCCCTGGGTGCTGCAGCGGCTGGGCGAGGACCCCCTCGCGCCCGAGGCCACCCCGGAGACCGCCGGGCTGCGCCACGGCGACGTCCTGCATCTGCGCCCGGCCGACGCCCCGCTGCCCGCCGTGCACTTCGACGACCTCGCCGACGGTGTCGCCCGGACCGTCGGCGAGGGCCAGGGCCGGTGGCGGCCGGAACTCACCCGCGGCCTCGCGCTCGGACTGGCCGGCGTGGCCCTCGCCGCCGTGGCCGCCGCCCTGCTCGGCACGGGCGCGAGCCACCGCACCGCCGCCGTGTCCGCGGCCGTCGCAGTGGTGCTGGCCACCGCCTGCGCCGCCCTGTCCCATCTGGAGGCGGACCGCGGCAGCGTCCTGGTCGCCGGCCTCGGCGCGTTCGTGTTCGCGGCCGTCACCGGACTGATCGTGCGCGCGGACCCGGCCGGCGATCACACCACCCGGCTGGCCGGCGTGGTCCTGGGCTGCGGCTTCGTGACAGGGCTCGCCGCCCTGCTGTTCGCCCTGCGGGCGCTGCCGCTGGTCGTCCCCGGCACCGTCCTGCTCACGGCGGTCGCCGCGGCCGGCACGGCGGGTCTGGGCGAGGTCTTCGGGCTGCGCGGCGCGCAGTCCGCCGCGGTGATCGCCGTGGCGCTGTTCGTGCTCGGCCACCTCGCGCCCCGCCTGGCCCTGCGGACCGCCCGGCTGCGGGTGCCCCAACTCCCGCACGACGCGCAGGAACTCCAGGAGGGCATCGAGCCGGAGACCGGCACACAGGTGTCCCAGCGGGTCTCCGTCGCCACCGCCTGCCTCGACATGATCAGCATCGGCTCGGCGCTGTTCTGGGTCGTCGCGCTGTGGCTGGTGACCTCCCACGCACCCGGCTGGGCGGGCTGGCTGCTGCCGCTGTCCCTGAGCCTTGCCGTGCTGCTGCGCGCACGGGGCACCAACGGCACCCTCCAGCGCACACCCGCCGTCCTGACGGGCGCCTACGGGCTCGCGCTGGTCCTGGTGCTGCGCACCGCGCACGACGGGCCGGGCGGCAGGGCGATCGCCCTCGTGGCGCTGCTGGCCGCCACCGTACTGCTGCTGGTCGGCGCGTGGCGGCTGCCGCAGGCCCGGCTCCTGCCCATCTGGGGTCACCTCGGAGATCTCCTGGAGATCGTCACGGCGGTCGCGCTGCTGCCGCTCCTGCTGCAACTCCTCGACGCCTACGCCTACTTCCGCGGCCTGGCCGGCTAGGGCGGGCGAACGTGCAGACTCGACGTGATCACGTACAGGCGTACCAGTTCGCCATGGGCCGCCTCGCCTCCGCGCTGGTCAGCGGGGACCCCGGCCGGGGGCAGAGCCCCACCCGCAGGTCCACGCTCGGCTCCGTGTTCGGCGTGGCCCTGGTGGTCCTGCTGTGCGCCGGGTTCGGCGTGTACGGCCTGGTCTCCCCGGTCGCGAAGGACGACTGGCGCAAGGACGGCGCCGTCGTCCTCGACAAGGACACCGGTAATCGCTACATCTACGCCGACGGCGTCCTGCGCCCCACCCGCAACTACGCCTCCGCGCTGCTCATCGCGGGCAGGCGGGCCGCTCCCGCGACCCCCTCGGCGAAATCCCTCGCCGGCGTCCCGCAGGGCGCCCCTGTCGGCATACCCGGCGCCCCCGACACGGTGCCGGACGCGGCCCACCTCACGCCCGGCCCCTGGGCCCGCTGCCTGCCACGGGCCGGGGCCGCCGACACCGGCCAGAGCCTCGCCTTCGGCCCGGTCGTCGCCACGATGCGCGCCCTGCCGGCCGGCCGCCAGGCCCTGGTCACCGGCCCCAAGGGCAGCCTCTACCTGCTGCTGCGCGGCGTCAAACATCCCGTCCCCGGCCACGCCGCCCTCATCGCCCTCGGCCTGGACGACCAGATCGCGTTCACCGCCACCGCCGACTGGCTCGCCGACGTCCCCACCGGAGCCGCGCTCAGCGCGCCCACCCCGTCCGGCGCCGGCAAGTCGGCGGGCAAGGTCGCCGGGAAGACCGCCGAGGTCGGGCAGCTCTTCCGCACCGGCACGGACGGCAGCGAACGCCACTACCTGCTGCGCTCCGACGGACTCGTCCCGGTCAACCCCACCGCCTATGCCCTGCTCGCCGCGCGTCCCGGCGCACCCGAACCGCGGCGGGTGGAGCAGACGGACATCGCCGTCGCCCCCGTCTCGCCCGACCGCGGCCCCACCGACCGGATCCCCGACGTCGTCGGCGTACCCGCCCTGGACGGCGGCACCCTCTGCCTGAAGCACACCACCGGCAGCACGTACGAACTGGTCGTGAGCCACTTCGACGGCGGCCCGGTCGCCCTGCCGGCCGGCGGCGGGGTCCTTGCCGTCCCGCAGGGCACCCGTCTGAACTACCTCGTCACCGAGCAAGGGGTGAAGTACCGCATCGCCGACGACGACGCCCTCCAGGCCCTCGGTCTGGGCGGCGCGAGGTCCCGCCTCACCCTGCCCGCCGGCGTCCTGGCCCTCCTGCCCGACGGCCCGGCGCTCAGCCGCGCCGCGGCCGGAAAGGGGTGAGCGGGGTGAGCAGGCTACGGCTGCGCGCCACTCCGGCCGGCGACGCCCTGCTGGTCCACCCGAAGGGACGTCTCGACGAGCGGGCGGCCTGGTTCGCGGAGGGACTCAGCCGCGACCCGCAGCACACCCTGGTCGTCGTCGACCTGCCCGCGGGCGTCCTCGCCGACGAATGGCGGGCAGTCGCCAGGCTGCTGTCCCCAGCCCGGTACGGCAGCCTGCGCGTCGTCTTCGGCCGCGACCGCGGCGAGGAGGTACGCAGGGCCGCGGGACTGATCGCCGACCGGCTCGGGAGGGAGGTCCTCGCCGCCGACGGCGCCCTGGTGCCCACCGTCAGGGGCGGCCTGTTCGTACCCGGCGACGACGCCGCCTGGCTCCGCTTCCGGCCGGGCCGGGCCGCCGAGCACGACTCCCAGCGATTCCCCAAGCCGCACTGGGAGTTCGCGCTGCCCACGCGCGCCCGTGCGGTGAGCGCCCGCACCACCGCCCAGCCGGTCCCGTCCGGCGTGTGGCTGCGCCACACCGACCGCACCCTGCTGCCCGGCGAGCACCGGCGCACGGTCGAGACCGTCCCCATCGACCCGCGTCGTCTCCTCGTCGTCCTCGGCAGCCCGGACACACCACCCCTGCCGGTCGACGACGTGGCCCGCTACTGGGACAGCGTGCTGCCCGACGCGCGCCCCTCGGTGCGCTTCCACCTCTACGGCACGCTCGACATCCCGGAGTCCCTCACCCCCGGGCAGTGCCTCGCCGACGTCCTGGACCACGAGGTCGTCCTCTACGCGGACCTCCCCTCCGGCGCGACCGCCCGGGACGGCGACGACGGCACCCTGGCCTACGTGCCGGCACGCGCCACGGCGGCGCTCCAGCCCCTGCCGGCCTCCGGCCAGCCCGCGACGACGGGCAAGGCCGCCCTTCCGGACACCACCGCGGCCGGAGGCCGACTCGGCGCCGGCCCGGCCTCCGCGGGAGTGGCCGGCGGAACCGAGATCGCGGCGGGCGAGGTGCCGACGGTCCGCGCCGCGGACCCGGCGGCCGTACCGGCCCTCCTGCCCCGGCACTCCTTGCCCCGGGTCCAGATGGTCTCCGGGACGACCGCGCCGCCCGCGGGTGGCGTGCGGGAGGTGTCCGGACCACAGGTGGCGGCCCCCGCACCGGATGACACGTCCACACCGCAGGTGGGAGCCGCCGCCGAACCCACCACGGCGGCACAGGACCCCTCCCTCGGAGCGGCTCCCCTCACCACGGGCGCCGAACCCGCCACCCGGACGCCCGCGCCGGCCGGCACCACCGGCGCCGACCCCGCACCGGCACCGCCACCGGACACCGCTCCCGAGGCGCAGGAAGGGGACGGCGCCGACCCGCTCCCGGCCCCCGACCGGGCTCCCGGGCCCGACACACCACCGGCCGTGGCGGAGCCCCCGGCCCCGGCGCCCGCCCCCGAACCGGCACCCCCTCCACGGTCCGTACGGCCCGCCGTGCCCCGCTTCCGGCTGGAATCCGGGCCGCCCGCCCCGGAACCGGGAGTGGACCCGGACCCGCGGCCGCCCGTCGCCCCGCCCCCGATCGCGACGCCCGGCCCCGCCCCGGTGCCCGACCCCGCCCCGGCCACCGCGGCCGCGGCCGTCCGGGTGCAGCCCGTCCCCGGTTCCGCCGCCCGCGCCGTTCCGCCCGAACGCGGCGTCGCCAAGGAACGGGACTGGCTGCGCCGGATGTTCAACGAGCAGTACAACGCCACCGCGGGTGCCGTCTCCCGGGTCATGTCCGAGACACCGGGACTGCGCGGAGGCTCTCGTGCGGAAGCGGCCGACGCTCTGACCGAACTGGTCGCGGTACGCCTGTACCTGTCCGGGGACAGCCGCGGGGCCGACGCCGCCGTCCGCACGGCCACCGCCGGACCCCACGTGCCACTCGCCCGTTGTGTGACCGCCGGACTGCGCAGGCTGCCCTCCTACCGGGGCCCGGCGCTGCTGCGCACCCGCCTCACCGACGCCGAGCGGGCCTGGTACCGGCAGGGGCGGCTGGTGACCGAGTGGGCGTTCTGCCACGCCCGGACGTCGCTGCACACCGGCCCTCGCGGCGTCGGCGCCACCGACGTCCTGATCTGGTCGATGACCGCCCGCCGGACCACCCAGCTCGACCCGACGCTCGCCGACCGGGTGCTGTTCCTGCCGGGGACCGTCTTCAAGGTGCTGCGCACCGACGGCCGCGCCGTGCTGATGCGGGAGGTGTCGTCGTCGGAGATCTCCGAGGACGGCCGGGTCGACGTCCAGCAGGCACGGCTCGACGAGATGGCCGTCAAGGGGCTGGGCAACATCCTCGACGCCCTGGAGAAGGCAGGCACCGACGCCACGACGGAGAGCGCCGATCCGCCCGGACTCATCGTCACCCCCGACACGGGCCGTTCAGGTCGTGAGGAAGTAGCCAAGCCATGAGCAGACAGGTGCTGTTGGTCTCCCCGGACCGGCCGGGCGCCCACCGTACGATCGGCCAGGCCCTGGCCGACGCCGTCGAGGGCGCGCTGGTCACCGTCGCCCCGGGCCGGTACGAGGAGAACCTCGACATCACCCGCGCCGTCACGATCGCCGCCGAGGGCGGCGCCGGGACCGTGCGGGTGCACGCGGCCACCGGAAGCACCGTGGTCGTCGAGGCGGACGCGGTGCAGCTCTCCGGCCTCGTGCTGTCCGGCGCCGACCCGGAGGCACCCGTCCTCGACCTGCGCCGCGGGCAGTCCGCCCTGGACGGATGCGTGGTCGAAGGCGCGGCCTGGACTGCCGTGCTGGCCTGGAACGAGGGCGTGCTGGCCGCGCGCGGCTGCACCGTGCTCAATCCCAACGGCGCGGGCGTCGTCGTCACCTCCCGCGGCGGCAACGTCCTGGAGGGCACCGAGATCAGCGAACCGGGCTCCTCGGCCGTCGTGGTCGCCGAGCAAGGGCGCCTCGGCGTGCGCGACTGCCGCCTGGACCGCCCCGGCGGCAACGGCGTCTGCGTCAACGGCACCGCCACCGCGACCGTCGAGTCCACGCAGATCACCGCCAGCGCCAAACCCGCCGTCGCGGTCGAGCAGGAGGCCAGGGCCACCCTCGTCCGGGTCTCGGTCACCGGCAGCGCCGTGCTCGACGCCTACCTCACCAGCCGCGGCGAGACGACCCTCACCGACTGCGACTTCGCCGGTTCGGCGGGCCAGTCCGTGCACATCACCGAGGGCGCCGCACCGCATCTGCGCGGCTGCACGGTGACCGGGGCGGCGCGCGCCGGCATCCAGGCCGCGGGAGGAGCCCGGCCCCGCATCGAGAACTGCGAGATCACCGACACCCCGGTCGGTTTCCATGTGACCGGTGCGGGCACCTCCGTGAGCGCGACCGGACTCACCGTCCGCGCCACCGCCACCGCCGCGGTGCAGGTCTTCGACGCCGGCGCCGCCGAACTCGAACGGCTCACCGTCACCGGCACCTCGGGCGCCGGCATCCGCGCCCAGGGCGGCGCGCAACTGACCGTGCGAGACGGCAGGATCGATCTGAGCGGCGGTGGCCAGGGCCTGGCCCTCGCGGACACGGCGAGCGCCTTCCTCGCCGGCTGCACGCTGCACGGCTGCGGGGCGGTCGTCGGCGAGGGTACCGAACTGATCGTGCACGACAGCGAGTTCACCGACTCCGCCGACGACGCGATCCGGGTCCTGGCGAACGGCGCTCTCACCGCCTTCGGCTGCCGCCTGACGGGCGCCCGCGGAGCCGGCGTCAACGCCCACGCCGACGCGCGCACCGACCTGAGCAACTGCGCCGTCTCCGACAACGCGGGCGACCGCACGGCCCCCGCCGGGCCGGCCGACGGCCGGTACGGCGCGCCCTCCGACCCGCACGACCCCGACTCCCGGACCCGCGTACGCGGCAGCACCGGCACCGGGCCGCTCGCCGAACTGGAGGCACTGGTCGGCCTGGACAGCGTGAAGCACGAGGTCACCGGGCTGATCAACCTCAACAAGATGACCCAGCGGCGTACCGAGATGGGCCTGCCCATGCCGCCGATGAGCCGCCATCTCGTCTTCGCCGGCCCCCCCGGCACCGGCAAGACCACCGTGGCCCGGCTCTACGGCGCGGTCCTCGCCGAACTGGGCATCCTCAGCAAGGGCCACATCGTCGAGGTGGCCCGCGCCGACCTGGTCGCGCAGATCATCGGCGGCACCGCCATCAAGACCACCGAGGTCTTCAACCGGGCCCTGGGCGGTGTGCTCTTCATCGACGAGGCGTACACCCTGACCAACCAGTCGCGCGGCAGCGGTCCCGACTTCGGACAGGAGGCCGTCGAGTCGCTGATGAAACTGATGGAGGACCATCGCGACGAGATCGTGGTGATCGCGGCCGGCTACTCCGAGCACATGGACCGCTTCCTGGCCTCCAACCCCGGCATGGCCTCACGTTTCGCCAGGACGATCGAGTTCCCCAACTACTCCCCGGACGAACTGGTCACCATCGCGCGCAACCTCTGCGACAGGCACTACTACGAACTCGCCGACGACGCCCTTCTCGCCCTCCACCGCTACTTCGAGGACGTCCCGAAGGGGCCCACCTTCGGCAACGGCCGGGTCGCCCGGCAGGTGTTCGAGTCGATGATCAGCACCCAGGCGTCGCGACTGGCGTCGGACGCCACCGAGCACGACAGCGAACTCAGCCGCCTGACCGCGGCCGATGTCCCCCGGGTGGCACCCGCCCCGGCACCGCCGGCCCGGCAGGCCGAAGCCGCCTCCACGGCGCCGCCACCGCGGCCCGAAGAAGCAGCCCCCGCGCCGGCGACCGCGCACGACGCGCCGTCCAGCCCGGCTCCCGCGCCCGAAACCACCTCCGTTCCCGAGACCACCTCCGTGCCCGAGCGCGTCCCGCCCGCGTGGACCAGCCCCGCGGCGGCCGCCCGTCATCTCGGCGCGCTGACCGGACTCGACAGCGCGGCGGACGCCCTGGCCGCCCGCGTCGAGGCCCTCGTCGAGCTCGGCCAGGGCGCCGCCGACCTCGCGGACGTCATTCTCGAAGGCCCACCGGGCAGCGGACGCCGGGCGCTGGCCGCGGCCTACGGCCGCACCCTCGCCGAGTCCGGCGTCATACCGTCGGGGACGCTCACCCACCTGCCGCTGTCCAACGTCCCGGCCCGCTGGCCCCACCAACCGGCCTCCTACCTCGCCCACATCTTCCAGGAGGCGACGGGTGGCATCCTGCTGGCCGAGACCGACCCGGTCTTCGAGGAGCGGCCGGCCGACGAACAGGACGCCGTCATCGAGGCGTTGGCGATGGAGGCCGAAGCCCGCCACGCTCTCGGACCGGTGCTGGTGCTGTCAGGAGGCGGCCCGCACCTGATGGACCTGCTGCACGAACACACCGACCTGGCGGCGGCGTTCGCCGAATATCTCCGCCTGCCGGCCTGGACCGGAGACGGGCTCGCCGAGCTCACCTACCGGCGGCTGACGATGCTGGGCTTCCAGGTGAGCGACGAGGTCATCACAGCGCTTTCCGGCCAGGACCCGGCCCACGGCGCCTTCGGCGCGCACCGCCTGGCGGATCGCATCGCCGCACGCGCCGGGACCGACGAAGTGGTCCTCGACGACCTCGCCGACGACCCCTCGCTGCCCGTCGCGCGGACCCTGACCGTCACCTGACGGGCCTAAAGGGCAGAGACGGAAGGACAGCCGGGCAACAAGCCCCGCGGAGACTCGTCTTTCGTCATCCGCCTCACGGACCATCTTCGCCACAGGAGCGAACAGCACTCACGAGAGGAGCAAGCGCGTGGCCACCACGGACACTTCGGTGAGCCTTGCCGGCATGAAGTCCGCGCAGGGCGACTTCCAGAACGCCCTGGACGAGGTCAACGGCTCGTACACGCAGATGGCGAGCCAGATCGACACCCTGCGCGGCAGTTGGACCGGCGACGCTTCGAGCACCTTCCAGAGCGCCATGGACACCTGGCTGCAGGACTTCTCCACCGTCCGCAGCCAGCTCAGCCTGATGCTCGAGAAGCTGCAGGCCAACACGGGCGGCTACACCAACACCCACCAGGCCACCACGGACGCGGCCGCCCAGGTCAAGCAGAGCATGGGGCAGGGTCTGCCGGGCTTCTGACCCGTCGCCGCCCATCCCGTCACATTCCGAGGAGCGACAAGATGGCCACCTATACGGTGCAGATGGACCAGGTCGAGTACGTCATCGGTGAGATGGCCGCGATCAGCAAGAAGATCCAGGAGACCCTCGCCAACCTGGACGACGGCGCCAAGATGAACCTGAGCGAGTGGACCAGCGACGCGCGCAGCACGTACGACGCGGCCAAGGCCAAGTGGGACGCGGCCGCAGCCGACATGGCCATCCAGGCGTCCAACGCCACGAACTCGCTCGGTCACATCAACGAGGCGTACCAGGCCGGTGAGCGGCAGGGCGTCAGCCTCTGGGGGCAGTGACATGCAACAGATGGATGGGTCCGAGGGGAACGACCAGCCGAAGCCCGCGCCCAAGGGCGGGTCCAGCTCCAACACCCCCCCGTCGTCGACCCCGACTCCGAACCCCTCCGGCGGCGGCAGCTCAGGTGGCTCCGGGAACTCGGGTGGATCCGGCAATAACACCCACCCCTTCGTACCGCCGCCCGTGCCCGGTGGCGACGGGACGAAGGGAACTTCTGTCGACACCCCGTCGCTGGACCTCTTCGCCGCCAACCTCGACAAGATGATTCAGCCCGTGACGGCCGTGAAAACCCGTCTCGACAACCTTGTCACCTTCGCACCGGGTGCCTTCTACGACGCGAATGCCATGCGGAGGAAGGTCACCGGAGTGAGCCAGCACGATGGCTTGAAGAAGAGCTACTCCGACGTCCTGGGGCAACTCGTCAACGGCCTCACGGACACACGCGACGGCGCCCGGAAGCTGAGCCACGACTACGGCGCGGGGGAGGACGCCAACAAGGTGACGGCCCAGAACCTGGCGGACGCCTTCGAGAAAGCACCCGGCGACTTCGACGCGATGATGAAGGCCAACGGCGGTTCCGGCGCAACGAGCGGCGGAGACTCCGGGTCGGGGTCGGGGTCGGGATCCGGGTCGGGGTCGGGGTCGGGATCCGGGTCGGGATCCGGGTCGGGATCCGGGTCGGGATCCGGGTCGGGATCCGGGTCGGGATCCGGGTCGGGCAAAGGATCCGGCTCCTGAAGTCCGGGCCGCCTCAGCGGCTCCGGCAGGACGGCATGAGCTTCGGTCTCAGCCGGATGTGACAGTTCGCGGCCCGCCTCCGGCATCGGCCGGAAGGCAGGCTCGGACACAGACGCCAGGCGCACGGGAGATCGAAGTGCCGAACTACACGAGCGACGGGTTCACCCAGGACGGCGGCAGCGGCAACGGCGGGATGGTCTTCGGCCAGCCCGACGAATCGTCCGACGGCAGCCCCATGGACTACTACACCTGGGACTGGAAGCAGATCCAGGCATCCATCGTCGGCCTGGCCTCGGGCACGCCCAATGCCTCGGACTGGGCTCATGCTCGCGCCGTCGCCGATCCGCAGTCGTTGCAGGACGCCTCAGCCGTCTTCCACGAGGTCCAGTTGCTGCTGGAGGGTGTCTCGAAGGCTCTGGCCGACCAGGCGGACGCACTCGCGGGCGACCACGGCCCATGGCAGGGAGACGCCGCCAAGTCGTTCCACAACATGATGACGAATTTCTCCCGGCAGGTGAAGGCGAACGCGGATGTCCTGTCGGGCGGTTCCACGGGCACGAACTCGGTGCCCAAGCAGCTGTTGGTCAACGCGATCGAGCTGAATTATTCACAGGTCGCCATCAACGAGCTCAACACCAAGTACGCGGCGATGGCGCTCAAGCAGAACGCTTCGCAGGGCTCCGACGGAGCCGTGTCACTCAGCAAGTTTCCCGCGATCGTCAACGCGATGACCACCGCGATGCGTGACATCCTTCTGAATCTGGCGCAGAACTACAAGTTCACCACGGACACAATCGTCAATCCCAAGACACTGGACATCACGGTCAACAGCGGAGACGGCTCCGACCCGGGCGGGGGAGACGGGCTGGACGGCGGCCTCGGCGGCGACCCGGGCGCGGGCGGCGACATCCCGGGGCTCGGTGATGACGCCGGGCTGGGCGACGGCGGGGGCCTCGGCCCGGATCCCCAGAGCCTTGCGTCCCTCGCCGGAATGCCCGACACCGGCATCGATTCCGGCCTCGACGGTCTGGACACGGGTGGCGGGGCCGGTGCGGGTCTCGACGCTCTGGACAACCTGGCCGCGGATCCCGGCCTGGGGATCGACCCGTCCGACCTGGGCGGCGGCACGGACGGGATCGGCGGGCTGGGCGACGGCGCGGACATCGGCGGATCGGGCTTCGACCCGTCGGCCCTGGACAACCTGCTCGGGACGGCGCCCTTCTCCGGCCTCTCAGGGCTGGGCACCGGCCGCGGGGGCGCCGCGGGCGACGAGGCACTCGACGGGCTGGCGGCGGAGGATCCCTCCGCGTTCGGGGACACCGGGCTCGACGACGGCCTCACCGGAGGCATCGGTGACGGGCTCGGGGAGGAGCTGGGCGACGGCCTCGGCGCGGCGGAGGGGGCCTCTCAGGCGGCCAACTCGGGTGGTTACCCCTACATGCCCGGCATGGGTGGCGGTGCGGGCGCCAACGCGTTGACGTCCGAGCCCTCGGACGCTTCGGGGCTTCTCGATCCGAGTACCGAACCGTGGGAGGGCGACGCGGCCCTCGGCGACGACGAGGTGGGCTCCGAACTGGGCGCGGCGGCCGGCGGTGAAGGGCTGGGCACGGCAGCCGCGGAGGGCCTCGGTGCGGCTGGACTGCCCTACCTGCCCGGCATGGGTGGCATGGGCGGGGCACCCGGTGGCAGAGACGCGGCGGGCGAACGCTCGGACGCGTCCGGGCTCCTCGAACCGGACACCGAACCGTGGGAGCCCGAGGAGGCCCCCGAGGAAGAGCAGGTCGGCTCGCCCGACGGTGTCCTGCCCGGAGTGCCGTACCTGCTCGGCTTCGGTGCCCCGGCCTCGCCGGCCCGCGCCGCGGGCCAGGGCACGACCGAGGGCGGTGTGCCCACCGAAGCCGCCACGGCCGGACCGGCGGCCACGTCGGGGAACGACGACAGCGACGCCGCGACGAGCGGCGCACCCGCGATGACCGGGTCCGACGGAATGCCGCTGCCCGGCGACGACAGCGGCAACGTCGTCCCGCGCCCGCTGCCCGACGACGGCGAGGAGGACTTCTCCGCCTGGGAGGCGGCGGCGGGCGCGGGAGCGTTCGTACCGCTCCTGTGGACGCTCCCGCGACAGGGGGAGGCGCCGTCCGGCACGGACGAGGACGGCCTGGCGCACGAGCCCCGCAGCACCTGGCAGCCGGAGCGCCCGGCCGGCGCGACGCCGTCCGAGACGAGCGCCGTCGCACCCTTCGTGGCCCTCGACGACGAACCCGGGACGGATGCCGAGCAGGACGAGGAGGAATCCGAGGAGGAAGCGGCGGAAGAGACCTCGCGAGGCATCGCGGACCTCCTCGTGCAGGAGGAGAGCGCGTGGGGGACCGTCCCCAGCGGACCCAATCCGCTTTTGTAGCTCGTCGGCCCGAGGAGAGTCCGACACCGTTCAAGAGGGAGAGTTCCCATGCCCAGCCGATTTGACCAGGAGATCGAGGATCTGCTGGCGCAGTACCGCCGGCAGCGCGAAGAAGCCGTCGAGACCCGGCGACGCATCAACGAGACGACGTCGACGGCCACCGCACCGCGCCAGGCCGTAAAGGTCACCGTGGGTGCTCAAGGCCAGGTCACGGCGCTGGAGTTCCCCACGGGCGCCTATCGCCGGATGGCTCCCAAGGAGCTGGCGGACATATTGCTCACCACGATCCAGCAGGCCAGGTCGCAGGCTCTGAAGAGCGTCGACGAGATCGTCTCCGCTCAGCTTCCGCCCGGGATAACCCTCTCCGGCCTCCTCCAGGGACAGGGCGACCCCACCGCCTTCCTGCCCGAGGAGCCCTTGATGCCGGACGCCGGATTCGACCCCACAGACCTGCACTTCCGAGGAGACAACGATGAGTGAACTGATCGTCAAGGGATCAGACGGCCTGAAGACGGCCTACGAAGAGGCGCAGGCCCTGGCCGCCAGGTTCGCCAACATCGGGAAAAAGCTGATGGCCGCCACGAACGAATACATGGGCACATCAGACCCCGACGAAACGGAAAGGGCATTCCGAGAGCAATTCATCCCGGGATCCAACGACCTCCACAAGGCAACCACCGTCTACGCGCGCGGAATCCAGTCGACGGCCGAAAACTTGAAGAACATGGGAACGTACCTCAACAGGACCGAGGAAGTCGCCACGGATGCGGCGCACAAACTGAATTCCCCCGGCCATGTGGCCGCAACGAATACTCCCTCAGCGCACTCCGCGCCGAAGCCTAAACGCTGATCTTCACGTCATCACGTAGTCCGTCTGGTTGTGAAATGCGGGGTGCTTTGTGGGTGACCTGCAGATTCCGGACGGGTTTGCGTGGGTGGCGAATCTGGCGGTGGGTCAGGAGTGGCCGAAGGGGTCGGAGTCGGCGCTGGCGCGGTTGGGTGCGGCGTATGCGGCGGG
>NZ_JBVHQD010000041.1:0-36092 GCF_055567595.1 Streptomyces sp. NPDC026515 | reverse complement strand
AGGACCGTGTTGGGGATAGGTGTCTTCACCCGACGTTGCCCGGCCACCGAGCACCGCTAATACCGGATTAGGTTGGGGACGCGGCTGGCGGGTGGCTAGCCCGCCAGCGCGAGGAGGCGGACGGCCAGGTCGGCGAACGGGCCGTCGCCCGGCTCGTCCTTGACCATCCGCTTCAGCAGGGCGCTCATCTCCTCGTCGTGGGCGGCGCTGACGGCGGCCAGCGCCGCGAAGTCGTGCACGAGCTGGACCTCCAGTTCGGCACGGGGGATGCGCCGGCCGTCCAGCCAGATCAGCGCGGTCGACTCGGCGAGTGAGATCCAGGAGCGGATGACCAGTTCCAGACGGGCCGGTGCCTCGGTGACGTCGAGGTGCGCGAGGATCTGCTCGTAGGCGGCCTGCCGTACGGAGTCGATCAGCGCGTTGGTGGCCGAGGAGCCGACCGCCGGACCGCCGCGCATCAACGCGGCGAAGCCGGGACCGTGTTCGTCCACGAAGTCGAAGAACCGCCGCATCACCCGCAGCAGCCGCGACCCGAGCGGGCCTTCCCGCGGTTCGGCGAAACGGCCCGCAAGGTCCTCCGAGGCACGCTTCAACGCGGCCTCGTACAGGCTGAGTTTGCCGGGGAAGTAGTGGTAGACGAGGGGCCGCGAGATGCCCGCGGCCGACGCTATCTCGTCTATCGAGACCTCGTCGGGCGATCGGCGGCTGAACAGTTCGAGGGCGACGCCGATCAACTGCTGCCGCCGCTCCTCGACTCCCAATCTGCGGCGTACCCCGGTACTCATACGAACACCTTACCGATCGGATCCGGCCTCTCAGGGACCCGACCCGCCACCGGCGTTCACAGATCCAGCACAAGTCTCCCCCCGCGCGCCCGGGATACGCAGATCAGCATCGAGTCGGCACGCTCCGCGTCCGTCAGCAGCTCGTCCCGGTGCTCCACCTCCCCGGCCAGCACCCGCTGCCGGCAGGTCCCGCAGAATCCCTGGGCGCAGGAGTACGCCGTGTCGGGGAGCTCCGCCCGCACCGCGGCCAGCACCGTCGAGTCGGCCGGCACCGTCAACGTCCGCCCGGTGCGCCGCAGTTCCACCTCGAACTCACGGTCGAAGGCGCCCTCGGTGTGCGGAGCGAAGCGTTCGAGGCGGACGGCGGGGAACCGCTCCTCGACCGCCGCCATCAGTCCCTGCGGGCCGCAGCAGTAGACCGGGGCGCCCTCGGGGACCGTCAGCGCGCCGAGGTCCGGGCGGCCGTCTTCGTCCTCGGCGACGACGGTGACCCGGTGGTCCCCGGCCGGCTCCGCCAGGAACGGCATCGAGGCCCGGCTGCGCCCGCAGTGCAGCAGGCGCCACTCCACCCCCGCCGGCACGGCCCGCACCATGGACAGGATCGGGGTGATGCCGATGTCCCCGGCGACGAAGACGCAGGCGTCGGCCGCGGCGAGCGGGAAGCGGTTGCGCGGTCCGCGCACCTCCAGCTCCATGCCCTCGGCCACCCGCTCGTGGAGCTCCCGCGAACCGCCCCGCCCGTCCGCGACCAGCCGCGTGGCGATCGTGTACGACGAGGCGTCCGCCGGGTCCCGCAGAGCGAGTACTGCGCCGGTCCAGTTCGTCGGCGTTGAGCACCCAGTCGCCGAGGAAGGCGGTGCAGTGCTCGACGGCCGCGATCAGCGCGACCCGTTCGAGGAGCCACCGGCGGCGCGCCCGGCCCGGTGGCAGCGTGCGGTCGCCGAGCAGCTTCTCGAAGAACCAGTCCACCTGCGCGGTGTACGGCGTCGGATCGAGGCCCAGCTCCTTGAGGCGGGGCAGCACCTCGTCGTGGGCCTGGGAGTGCATCGCCTCCTGTCCGATGGACCCGACGACGTCGGTGCGCAGCCGCTCGTCACGGATCAGCGGCAGCACCTGCTTGTGGACGTGCACGAACCGGCGCTCGCCGGCGGGCAGGAGCAGGTGCAGCACGTTGATCGTGTGGGTGCCGAACGGGTCGCCGGGCACCCAGTGCAGCGGGGTGTCCTGCCAGGCGAAGGACACGTTGCGGGCCGTGAGCGTGATGTGCTCGGACACAACCGGTTGCGGCTGCTTGTTGGACATGGCGTCAATGTGCTGACGGGTAGGCGGCCTGAGAAGGTCTGTGGCGCGGCTTGTCTACGGAAGTGTCAGCAAGGGTCGGGCGCTGCCCGGCCAGGTACGGGCAGTGATCCTGCGAGGGGATTCTCACCGCAGCCCGGTGATCTTGCTGCCGTCCTCCAGCGTCCCCGTCAGGTCGGCCTGTGCCCCTTGTTTCGCCCTGGCCGTGAGCAGCGTCCCCTGCGCCGACGCGGTGACCCCGCCGGTCGCCCGGACCGACGCCGTGTCGCGGCTGCCCGCGGCCAGCAGGTACCACTGCCCGGCCCCGGACTTCCACAACACCCCGGCCAGTACGTGCGGATCACGCGGGCCGCACGCCGTCACGTCGGACCCCTTCGCCGCCACCGCCCCGTACGGACTGCCCGGCGTCCGGAACTGGGCCAGCGACACCGCGCCGTCGCCCCGCCACGTCTCCGCTCGCGTGCACACCCAGGACCCGGTACCACCGGCGTCCGGCAGCGGCTGCTCGGCGAAGGCCCAGGCGTTGACGCTGCGCACCCCCGCGAACCGCTCCGCCGACAGCGAGCAGGCGAACGGTGCCCAGTCGCGCAGCGCCCGCGCACCCGAGGCGTCCTCGGTGTACCCGGGCCGGCCCGAGGTGAGGCGGGCGGGCACCAGCTCGCCCAGGTCGGTGGTGAGGTGCACGCCCTGCGCGTCGGTCAGCTGGAGCACGTTCCAGGACGTGCACGCCCCCTGCTGGAGGGCGGAGCCGGCCAGCGGACCGGTCACCCCGTCGGTCAGCCCGAGGTCCATCGCCCCCGAGGTCGGCTTCAGCAGGTCCCGCTCCGCCGCCCTGGTCACCCAGGGGGCCGTCAGATAGCGGACGTTGCCGTCGGAACGGCCGAGGACCAGCGCGTCCGCCTCGGCGCCGGTCGCACCGTCGACGCGCGCGAGGTCCAGGGCCGCGCCCTGCGTGCCGTCCTTCGGCTCGGCGTAACGGGCGATGCGCAGACCGTCGTAGAGGATCACCACCCGGGCGCCGTCGACGACGTCCGCGTAGAGCAGCTGGGGCGGTCCCGCCGGGCCGCCGGTCTGGGTGCCGGGGGTCGCCGAGACGCGGACGGTCTCACCGGGACGGGCCCAGACGGCGAGCGCCCGGCGCAGCAGCGCGGTGTCGCCGGTGAGGGCGCCACGGGCGGGCCAGGCGGAGAAGTCGGTGCGGGCGGCGGTCTTCCAGACGGTGGCCGGCGCCTTCGTCAGCTGGGCCGGGTCGAGGGCGGCTTGGGCCGCCGGGTTCTGCGCGTACACCGGCGCCGCCGCGCCGTCGGCGCCCCAGCCGCCGCCCGGCAGCGTGACCAGTGCGCCGCACACCGCGAGCGCGGCGGCCGCGGCGAGCGCGGCCTTGGTGTGCTGGCGGCGCCGCATCAGATCGGGGGGCCGGACCCGCAGGGAGCAGGGGTCGAACTCGGGGGAGCTGAGCAGCGCGTACTCGGCCGGCACGCCGTTCGCGTCGGCGAGCGCGGCGTCCGGGTGCTCGATCCCGGCCGCCGCCAGGATCCTGCGGACGTCGCCGTCGGGGAGCTGTTCGAGACCGCGCAGGGCGTAGGCGGCGCGGGCCGGCCCCGACAGGGTGGCGAGCCTCTGGTCCAGGGCGAGTTCGTCGGCGCCGCCGGAGCGCGGGAACAGCCGCAGGCCCCACACCTGGGGGAGCAGCGGTGGCAGCTGGGCCCGCCTGGGCCAGGCCGTGAACTTGAGGGGCCGGCCCGCCTCCAGCGCCGTACGCACCACTTCGAGGCGGACCAGGGCGTACCCGGGGTCGGTGTTCCGGCCGGTGGACTGGGCCGGGATCACCGGGGCCTGCCTGCGCCCCCGGGGCAGCGCCCGCTGGACCAGGGAGTGCGCGGTCAGGACACGGCGGCCCCGGGCCAGGCCCGGCGGCAGCACCAGGTAGGCGAGGCGGACCAGCCCCGGGTAGTGCTCGATGAGCGCGGCCTCGGCCTGCTCGACATCGACGGCCGGACCCGGGGCTCCGGTGGAGGCGGCTGCGTGACGCTGGGCTACATCCTGTGACTGCACGTCCTGGAGAACGAGCGAATCGGTGGCAGGTCACCGCCACTCGGGTGGCCGGGGCATCCTGGACCCCTCTTCGATTTGAGCGCCCCGCGCCCCACAGCCGTATCGATGGGGAGGGCCCCGAAGGCATTCCCGGGGCCGGCAACGCGACCGGAGGAACAGATGAGGTTGACCCGACCGATGCTCGCCGCGGCCGGCGCGGCGGCCGTACTGGCGCTGGCGGGCTGTGGATCCGGTGACAGCACCGCGGAGGCGAAGATCCCGGTGGCCGCCACCGGCAGCCTGGAGAGCCTGGCCGCCAAGGTGAAGTGCACCCCGGACATGCAGATCGACTCCGACGAGGTCCGCCAGGCCATCTGCAAGACCTCCGCCGGCAAGTTCGTCTTCGCCACCTTCGCCACCGACCGCGGCCAGCGCGAGTGGATCAACGACGCCAAGGACTACGGCGGTTTCTACCTCGTCGGCCGCAAGTGGGTCGCCGTCGGCGACGACGTGGTGGTCAAGACGCTGCAGACCACGCTGGGCGGCGAGGAGGAGATCGGGACCGACCACAGCAAGCACACCGGCTGAACGTCCCGGCACACACAAGGAAGCGGGCGGTGGGGGATTCCCACCGCCCGCTCCGTGTTTCCGGGTTACCGGCTAGCTACGGCTCACTGGCACCTGCGGCCGGAGTTGACGCAGTTGGCGATCTTCGCCGCCAGGTTGTTCTTGGTGACGCTGATGAAGTCGTCGTGGTCGGTCGAGGGCTTGTGCAGCTGCTCCGGGAAGCCGTCCACCGCGTAGGCGTTCTTCACCTGGCCGTTCTGGACGGTCGGCGGGGTGATCTTGTAGACCAGACGCATCGTCAGCTGCGGAATGGCCTTGAAGCCGTTCCCGCAGACACCGCTCGCCGGGTCCGCGAAGGCCACGTGCGTACGGTGGTTGGCGCTGTCGATGTTGACGCCGTCCCAGCAGCTCTGGAAGGCGAACGTCCGGACCACGTTGCTGCCCTGCGGGCAGATCGGGTACTGCTCGGTCAGCTGGACCTTGTTCTCGAAGCCGGTGCAGCTCCAGTGCGCGTTGGCGTTGGCCAGACCGTTGGTCGTGGTCTTGGCGTCACCGGTGATGATGCGCAGGAACTGCGGCATCGCGACGACCTTGCTCGCCGGGCTGCCGACGTACTTGATCTCCGCCGACTGCGGGGTCAGGATCTTGCCGACGTTGCCTTCCTTGCCACCGCCGTCCGCGTTCTGGTCGAAGTCCTGCGTGCCGTTCTGCACACGCACGACCGGCCAGTAGTACGACGACAGGTCGCTCTGGTTCTGGCAGGAGCTCGGTGCCGCCAGCATCGAGTCGTTGGTGGCGAAGGCGTTGACCTTCTGGTTGCCGACGTAGTCGTGCAGGTGGTGCGCGCCGTTGGCCACGCCGGGCGCCACGATGACGTTGTCGGTGTTGTGGTTCTTGTTGGCGTTCACACCGCAGCGGGTGGTGAAGGAACCCGTCGAGGCGGTGCGCTGCTTCTGCGGCTTGGCCAGGACGTTCGGCGCGACCTTCGTGATGTCCACGAAGTCGGCCGCGACCGGGCCGTTGCCCGCCTGCCCGCCGATGTTGGCCGGGGCGCTGGCGCTGGCACTCGGGGCGGCCGTGGCCTGGCCGTTGTTCCCGTTGTTCTGACCACCGTTGTTGTTGTTCTGGCCGCCGCCGTTGTTCCCCCCGCCGGCGGTGGTCTGGTTGGCGGTCTGCGTGGTGCAGGCGGCGAGCTGGGCCAGCGAGCTGTCGAACTGTCCGCCGACCCGGGTGATGTCGATCCGGATCCGGTCGATCGTGGCCGCCCGCTTCTCCTTCAGGGGGGCGACGATCGCGTTCTGCACGAAGTTCGCGTCGTTCGCCTGGGCCTGGCGGGTGGAGGCGAGACGGGCGTAGGCCTCGGTGATCTGCTTGTCGAGTTTCGCCAGTTCCATCGCCACCCCCTGCCTGGCCTTCCACGGCACGTTCGTCAGCTTCTGGCCGACGTCCGGGCAGGAGATCGTCGCGACCGTGGCAGCGGCGGCCTTGGTGTAGTTCTGGGCAGAGTTGTTCGACTCATGCGCCGAAGCGTTCATCTGTGCCCAAAGCAGCCCGCCCCCGCCGAGCACTAGGGCCGCCGATGCGGCTATGGCCTTGGTGGCCAGCGGCGTACGGCGTTTGCGTGTGTTGCGTCCCATGGAACTCCTCTGACTTCCTTGGCGGGGCAGCATCGAGGCGCCCGACAGGAGTGAAGCGGCGCCCTCTCATACGAAGGGCGCCTCAGTGGTGTTCAGCCGTCTCATGAATTCATCAGAGACTTGTTACCGACTTGGGGCACAACTGCCGTTTGAGCAGGGCAACTTCTGGAAATTCAGCGGTCGCGGTCCAGATACGCGAGCACGGCCAGGACGCGCCGATTGTCATCGTCCGACACCTCGAGTCCCAGTTTGGTGAAGATGTTGGAGGTGTGTTTGGCGATGGCCCGTTCCGTGACGACGAGCTGGGCGGCGATCGCCGCGTTCGAACGGCCCTGCGCCATCAGTTCCATGACCTCCAGCTCCCGCCGTGTCAAGGCCTCCAGGGGCCGGTCGCCGATCCGCCGGGACAGCAGCTGCTGGATCACCTGCGGATCCATGGCCGTACCGCCTGCCGCGACCCGCCGTACGGCGTCCACGAACTGCTCCGCGTCGAACACCCGGTCCTTGAGCAGATACCCCACCCCGCCGCTGCCGTCGGCCAGCAGCTCCCGCGCGTACAGCTGCTCCACGTGCTGGGAGAGGACCAGCACCGGCAGCCCCGGCCGGTCCCGCCGCGCCCTGAGCGCGCACTGCAGCCCCTCGTCGGTGTGCGTGGGCGGCAGCCGTACGTCCACCACGGCCACGTCCGGCTCCAGCTCCGCCAGTGCGCGGGTGAGTTCGGGGCCGGTCTCGACGGCGGCCGCGATCTCGAAGTCGTAGGCCTCCAGCAGCCGGACCAGCCCGTCGCGGAGCAGGAACAGGTCTTCGGCTAGGACAACGCGCACGGAATCTCCATGGTGACCATGGTGGGACCGCCCGCGGGGCTGCTGACGGCCAGGACGCCGTCGAATGTACCGAGCCGCCGTTCGACCCCGGCGAGCCCCGACCCGGCGCCGATCACCGCGCCGCCCCTGCCGTGGTCGGTGACCGAGATCCGCAGCATGCCGGCGCCTTCCGGCACGTGGTGCACATCCACCCAGATCCGGTCGGCGCCGGAGTGCTTGACCGCGTTGGTCAGCACCTCGCTCACCGCGAAGTACGCGGCCGACTCCACCGGCGCGTCCGCCCGGCCCGGCAGGTCCACGGTCACCTCCGTGGGCACCGGCAGCCGCAGTGCCAACGCCCGTACGGCATCGCCGAGTCCGCGCTCGGCGAGCACCGGCGGGTGAATGCCCCGCACCAGGTCGCGCAGCTCGCCCAGGGCCTCCACGGACGCCTGCCGGGTCTGCGCGAGCAGCCGCTTCGCCTTCTCCGGGTCCTTGTCGAGGAGCATCTCGACGGTCCCGAGGTCCATGCCCATGGCGACCAGCCGGGCCTGCGCCCCGTCGTGCAGATCCCGCTCGATCCGCCGCAGTTCGGCCGCCGAGGTGTCCACCGCGTCCCTCCGGGTCTCGGTCAGCACCCGCACCCGCTCGGTGAGTTCGCCCTCTCCGGGGGCGAGGACGGCACGGGTGAGCCTGAAGTGGACGGTCAGCAGGGCCGGGGCGTACCGCGCGGCGGCGACGAGGATGACGGCGCCCAGTCCGGCGGCGGCGAACGCGGTGGCCTGCCCGGTGACCGGCACGAAGCCGTACCAGTAGCCGTCCCCGAGCACCCTCCACAGCCCGGCGGCCACCGCGAACCCCTCCAGCGGATAGAACACGGCCAGCGCGGGCAGCAGCGCGGTCACGAACCCTGCCGTCATGTCGGCCGGCAGCCACAGCACGTCCCGCCCGACCTGCGGGTCCCGGAGCAGCGCGAGGGTGCGGGTCCAGGGGCTGGCCTTGGCCGGCAGCGGCCGGTAGGCCGACGGGATCCGCATCCCGCACCACTCCTGGGCGAGCCGTCGCCGCACGTCCGCCACGTCCCGCACACCGCCGAGGACCGCCGGGGTGGTGAGGATGCCGAGGCCGGCCGGGATCAGCGCGACGGAGACCGCGGTCAGGACAAAGCAGAGAATCGAGAGCGCCGGCATCACCAGCGCCAGCACCAGCCCCCGTACGGCGGCGAGCACGACCTCCCGTACCCTGGCACGGAAGCCCCGGCTGTTCGTGTTCGTCATCATGGCGCCAGTCTGTCCGACCACTGCGCCGCGGGTCACTGGCCCAAAGCCCCGTGCGAGGGGGTGGTGCCAGGTACACCCCGAGGGGTGCGACGCCCCGCCAGGGGCGCGGGCTGCGTCGATCTGCGGCTCCGCCGCGTGGGCGCGCTCAGCCCCCAACGGCTCGCGCACCGGTCACGGCCCTCCTGCCGGAAGGCCGAGCGCCCTCGCCTCGACTTCCGGGGCGAGTCCGACGGCCGGCCGGTCCGCTCGCACCGGCACCTCACCCCCGGTCTCCCGCAGCCACTCCCACGTGTCCGCCACCGTCTCCTCGGCCGGCCGGCACACCAGCCCCGTCCCCACCGCCCGCGACACATCCATGCGATGCACCGCGTCGTACGTCTCGCTCCCCGGCGGTACCCACACCGGCAGCTGTACCCACGGCTCGATCCCGGCGGCGAGGACCACCTCGGGGCCGGTCCAGCGCAGCTCGGCCGCCGAGCCCGTGACCCGGCGGCACGCCTCCAGCAGCGCGCCCATCGTGGTGTGGCCGAACGGCGCGACCAGGTTGTACGGCCCGGACAGGCCCCGCTCGACCGCGCCCAGAGTCCACTCGGCGAGATCGCGGGCGTCCACGAACTGGACGGGCAGGCCGTGCGGCCCGGGAGCCAGGACCGGGCCGCCCCGGGCGATCCGGTTCAGCCACCACGGCAGCCGGCCGACGTTCTCGTACGGCCCGAGGATCAGCCCGGCCCGTACCAGCACCGAGCCGTCCGTGCCGAAGGACTCCACGGCGGCCAGCTCACCGCCCCGCTTGTCCCGCGCGTACTCGGTCCGCCCGGCGCCGGCGGCGGCCCCCGTCACCAGGGCCGTGTCCTCGGCGAACCCGGCCGGGCGCGACCAGTCGTAGACCGAGCAGCTGGACACGTAGACGTACCGTCCGGCGCGGTCCCGCAGCAGCCGTGCCGTCTCCCGCACGGCGCTCGGCGCGGCCGACCAGGTGTCGACGACCGCGTCCCACCGGGTGCCGTCGGCGAGCGCGGCCAGACCGCCGGGCGCCGTGCGGTCGCCGTGCAGTGACCGCACGCCCGGCGCGGGCGGGTGGTGTCCCCGGTGGAAGACGGTCACCTCCCAGCCGCGCCCCAGCGCCGCCGCCACGACGGCCCGCCCCACGAACTCCGTACCACCCAGCACCAGAAGTCTCATGCGAGTGATCGTGCCCGGACACGGCGCCGGAGGGAACGGGACTCTGCCGAGGGCAGAGCGCCCCGTCAGCGGCCGGTCGGCGGGGTGTACTTGTAGCCGACCCTGCGGACCGTCTGGATCGCCTTGCGGTGTTCCGCGCCGAGCTTGCGGCGCAGCCGGGCGACATGGACGTCGACCGTGCGGCCGTCGCCGACGTGGCCGTAGCCCCAGACCGTGGTGACCAGCTGGTCGCGGGTGTGCACCCGGTTCGGGTGCGCGACGAGGTGGGCCAGGAGCTCGAACTCCAGGTAGGTGAGGTCGAGTTCACGCCCGTCGACCTGGGCGGTGCGCTGCACGGGGTCGACGGTGACGAGCGGCCGGACGCCGCTCGCGTCCCGCTCGCCCGGTGCGTCGGCCTGCTCCCGCGCGTCCGGCACCGCGACCGGCAGGAACGGCGGCCGCTGGTCCGCGGGAACCAGCACCAGGTAGCCGATCATCGGCGGCCGGCCCGGCAGGGCAGGCACGGTGTGCTGCGGGGCGGGCAGCCAGGTGGCGCCCGGCGGCAGGAAGTCCGCCATGTCCACCACCTCGTCCCGGTCGACGGCGCGCAGCCGGTGCCGGGCGGCCGAGGAGGCGGCGAGGGTGGAGGCGGGGGAGAGAGAACGAGTGGTCGCCATGAGACGTCAGCTCTTTCGCGCGAGGAGTTCGTCGGTCGGGACGACGGCCGCGATTCGTGGTCGGGCGCGCCGGGACGTTCTGCGTTTCGCGCTGGCCGAAGGCCGGGGTGTACGGCTTTAGAGGGCCCGCGCATTCATCGCGCGGCAACACACCCGGTCGAAGTCGTGGTGCTGACGGGAAGGCCAGAAGGGCTCGAGGTCATGGCGACCCGTCGCGCTGCACTTCTGGTAGCTGGCCATGCGCCCATTGAAGCAGAGACAGCCCGCAAACAGGACCCTCCTCTCACTGCTTGGACGCGTCCCTGGCGGGACCCTGACGTCGGCCTCCTCATCCCACCAGGCGTTTGTGCCAGGTCAGCGGGGTGAGCTCGATCGCCTTGTCCGGATTGCCGTCCCACACTGCGGACAGCCCGGCGGCGGTGAGGGCGGCGACCACCTCGCGGCCCACGGCGGTGGTCGTCTCCGCGGAGCCGTCGAAGCCGCCGTAGTAGAGGCTGAGGCCGTGGCCCTCGGCGGCGGAACGGGTGCCCTGGTGGTGGAAGAAGACGAAGCCCCTCGTCCCGCCCGCGTCCTCGGCCTCGGCGCCGATCTCGGCCAGGCCGCAGGAGCGGCAGCAGGTGAAGTCCTCACGGGCGACGACGCCTTCGCGCTCCAGTGCCGCGAACGCCCGGGTCAGCCGGTCGGGGTCGGTGGGTCCGCGCCACGCCCGCTGCTCCGCCACCCGCGCCACCCAGAGCCGCTCCACGAGCTCGCGCGCCTGGGCCGCGGAGACCGGCGCCGGGCCGTCCCGCTCGTCGTCCGCCATCAGATCCACGGTCTCCCGGACGAGCCGGTCGATCCCCAGGTAGCCGTCCTGGAGCAGGACGCGCACCTGGGCCTCGGCGCGGGCCGCGACGTCGGCCGCGAGCGCCGGTGCCTCCTCGCGCGGCGGCACCGGCACCGGTTCCCAGGCGACGCCCGCGTCCCAGCCCTCGTCCTTTCGTGCCCAGCCGGTCAGCAGCTCCGCCACCCGGTTCGGGTCCGTGAGGTCCGTACCGGAGAACTCGTCAGTGCCGCGCCGGTGTTCGAGGCGGTAGCCGCCGCCCTCCTCGTGCCACACCTGCGCGAACACCTTCGGCAGGTCCGGGACGCGCTGGGCGATCAGGAAGCGGTTCCCGGCCGCGCCGAGCCCGCGCACCGCCTCGCGCAGGACGTCCGGCGAACCCCACAGGTACCTCTGCCCGTTCTCCGTCCAGGCGTTGACGGCGAGCTCCTCGTCGATCTCCATGCGCCCACCATGGCACGCGCCACCGACAACGCCGCGGGGGCGTCCACCGTGAGGGTGGACGCCCCCGCGGGGAGTTCGCGGATCAGACCTGGCCGGCCTTGTCCAGGGCGGTGCAGCAGGTGTCGACGATCAGCCGGGTCACCAGGTACGGGTCGACGTTGGCGTTCGGGCGGCGGTCCTCGATGTAGCCCTTGCCGTCCTTCTCGACCTGCCAGGGGATGCGGACCGACGCGCCGCGGTTGGAGACGCCGTAGGAGTACTCGTTCCACGGGGCGGTCTCGTGCAGACCCGTCAGCCGGTCGTCGATGCCGGCGCCGTAGTTCTTGACGTGGTCGAGCGGCTTGGAGCCCTCGCCGAGCGACTCGCACGCGGTGATGATCGCGTCGTAGCCCTCGCGCATCGCCTTCGTGGAGAAGTTGGTGTGCGCGCCGGCGCCGTTCCAGTCGCCCTTGACCGGCTTGGGGTCGAGGGTGGCGGAGACGCCGAAGTCCTCGGCGGTGCGGTAGAGCAGCCAGCGGGCCACCCACAGGTGGTCGGAGACTTCCAGCGGGGAGACCGGGCCGACCTGGAACTCCCACTGGCCGGGCATGACCTCGGCGTTGATGCCGGAGATCGCCAGGCCCGCCTTCAGGCAGTTGTCCAGGTGGGCCTCGACGATCTCGCGGCCGAAGATCTCGTCGGCGCCGACACCGCAGTAGTAGCCGCCCTGCGGGGCCGGGAAGCCGCCCTCGGGGAAGCCCAGCGGGCGGGCGCCGTCGAAGAAGGTGTACTCCTGCTCGATGCCGAAGATCGGCTCCTGCGCGGCGAACTTCTCCGCGACCTCGGCCAGCGCGGCACGCGTGTTGGAGGAGTGCGGGGTGAAGTCGATGTCCAGGACCTCGCACAGGACGAGTACGTCGTCGCCGCCGCGGATCGGGTCCGGGCAGGTGAAGACCGGCTTCAGCACACGGTCCGAGGAGTGCCCCTCGGCCTGGTTCGTGGAGGACCCGTCGAAGCCCCAGATCGGCAGCGCGTCCAGACCGGCGGGGGCACCCGCGATGATCTTCGTCTTCGAACGCAGCTTGGCCGTCGGCTCGGTGCCGTCGATCCAGATGTACTCAGCCTTGAAGGTCACGGGCCACATCCTTCGGGGTGGGTCGGGCGCACTTGCGGGTGCAGCGGCGCTACGGCACTGGGGCGCCTCGGTGTTGCCCGGCAGCCTGTCAACAGGCGATTTCCCGATCATTGCTCGAATGTGAACCCGGTGTTACCTGGCGGTTCTGTGGTGCGGCTCACGTTGTGAGGCCGGGGCGGGCGGGGTACAGAGCCCATTTCGGGCGCCGTGCGCGGGCCCCGCCCGGCGGCCGCCGGCTTTCCCTCCGTGAAAGCCGGCGGCCGGGCCGCAGTCCGTCCCGTCGATCAGCCGACCTTCTGGATCAGGGCGCGGCGGATCAGGAACTTGCCGGGCTCCCGGACCTGCTCGAAGGCGGCGTTGTTGAGCAGCACGCAACTGCCGGACACCGAGGTGACCTTCACCGTCGTGGACTTGTTGTTGTCCAGGTTGGTGACCTTCAGCGTGGTTCCCGCGGGGAACTGGTTGCTGGAGGCGGCCGGCGCGCCGGCCTCGCCGGAGAGCGTGACGGTCGAGCCGTTGCAGACCTGCTGGCCCGCGGCTGCGGCACCGCCTCCGGTGTTCCCGGTGGCCGCGCTCTTCGAGGGCGCCGGCACGGCGGTCTGCTGGCCAGTCTGGCCCGTCTGGCCCGTCTGCGCGCCGCCCGCCGCCTGGGAGCCCTGAGCCGACTCCCCAACGACGCAACCGGACGCCTTCTGCTGGACCTTGATCTGTGCGATGACCGCATCGCGGTTGGCGATCCGGGCCGCCGACTGGGCGTCCGGGTTCGCCCTCTGGTCCGCGATGAACTTCTGGTTGTTGCCGAGGGCGGTGGCCAGCCCCGAGCAGACGGTCGAGTCCGCGGCCGACGACAGGGTCTTCGCGTTCTGCGGGGTCTGCGCGGCGTTCGAGGTGGACGCCAGGACGAAGGCCCCGCCGCCGGCCACGGCCGCGGCGCCGACCAGCAGAGCGATCGACTTCTTGGCGCCGAGAGTTCTCCTACGCGACATGCGCGCCTCCTGAGAGGGGTGGGGGAACGTACGCCGCTATGTACGAGATACCGAACGGAGTTACTCAACGGTTACAGGAGTCACCGAAGTAACGTACGTCACAGGGCAGTTGAGGGGCGCTCCGCTCCGGTCACCGCTCGACCCTGGCCAGCGCTTCCTGCACCGCCTCGTCGGTACGGGCCACCAGCGCCGTCCCGTCGTCCGCGGTGATGATCGGCCGCTGGATGAGCTTCGGGTGCTCGGCGAGCGCGGTGATCCAGCGGTCGCGCGCCGCCTCGTTTCGCGCCCACTCCTTCAGCCCCAGCTCCTTCGCCACGGCCTCCTGGGTGCGGGTGATGTCCCACGGTTCGAGCCCCAGCCGCCCCAGTACCGCCCTGATCTCGTCCGCGCCCGGCACGTCCTCCAGATAGCGGCGGACGGTGTAGTCGGCACCCTCGGCATCGAGCAGGCCGATCGCGGTACGGCACTTCGAGCAGGCCGGGTTGATCCAGATCTCCATACCGGCCACGGTAGCCACCCCCCGGCACCGCCCGGCGCACCGGCGCCCGGCTTCGCGGACGGATCACCCCGGGCGCCCTTTTTCCCTATCGTGGTCGGACGGCCGACGGAATCGGGGGAGCGATGCGGGTCCGGATGACGACGACGACGGCGGACGGCGGGCAGGACGCCGTACGAGATCTGTACCGATGGCTGCGCGAGGATCCCGACGCGCGCCGCGCGGCCACCCCCGCCCTGGTGCCCGCGCCGGACGCGCCCACGCCGCCTCCTGGTACCGCGATGGGAGCGGTCGAGATCATCGAACTGGTCCTCGGCCAGGGCTTTTCGGCGCTCAACCTGGCGCTCGCGTACGCCGCCTGGCGCGGCCAGCGGCCGGCCGCCCCGCCGATCGTCATCCAGCTCGGGGACGGCCGGTCGGTCACCGTGCAGGATGGCTCGGCGGAGACCGTACGCCGCATCGTGGCCGCCCTGGAGGAACCCGCCGCCCGTCCGCGGGACCCGGACCCGGACGGGGCGGGGTCCGGGCCGGGAACGCCGGGAGGGTCGTGATGGGCCTGCCCGACCCGGCGGCCTCCCGCGCGCTGCTGATCGGCGTGAGTGAGTACGCCACCCTGCCCGTGCTGCCCTCCGTGGCGAGCGGCGTCGACGACCTGGCGAGCCTGCTCGGCGCCGACGACCTGTGGGGGCTGCGCGGCCCCAACTGCCGTGTCCTGCACGATCCGTCGTCCCCGGAAGCGGTCCTGGACGCCGTCCACGACGCCGTCACCGAGGCGACCGACCTGATGCTGGTGTACTTCGCGGGGCATGGACTGGTCTCCCAGGACGGCGACCTGTATCTCGCGCTGCCGCGCGCGGACGCGAGCCGCCTGTACCGGGCGGTGCCCTACGACGCGGTCCGCCGGATGCTGGTGTACGAGTGCGACGCGCCCCGCAAGGTCGTCATCCTGGACTGCTGCTACAGCGGCCGGGCGATGACCGGCCACCTCGGCGCGGACGGCACGCTCGCCACCCTGGCCGAGGCGGACGGGACCTACCTGATGACGGCCGCGGCCGAGACCCGGACGGCCTGGGCGCCGGAAGGGGAGAAGTACACCGCGTTCACCGGCGAACTGATCGCCGCGCTGGGCGGTGGCGTGCCCGGCGGAGCCGAACTCCTGCAGATGGACGCGCTGTTCTGGCACGTGCACCGCGAACTGACCGCCAAGTCGAGACCGAAGCCGCAGCAGCGCGCCCGCAACGGCGGACACGGCATCACCCTGGTACGGAACCGGTGGACGGCGACGCCAGGGACGAACCGCGGCGGGACGTTCACCGACGGGGCTGACGCCGGCGATGTGGGGGCGGCGGCCGGCGGCGAGGGGGTCGTGGTGCCGGGCTTCGGTGGGGTGGACACCGGTGGTTCGGCGGCTGCTGCGCCGGTCGCGGTGCCGGCCCGCCGGCCGGGGAACATGGGCGGGAAGCCCGGGGGGAACCGGGCGACGGATCTCGTGCAGGCCGCCGAGACGGTGGCCCGGAGCCGTGAGGCGCTCGCCGCGCCGTCCGGCCGCCCCCGGGTGCCCGACGGCGAACTCCACGCCGTCCTGCACACCAGCCTCGGGGACGTCACGCTGCGCCTCCTGCCGGACCACGCGCCCGGCACCGTACGGAACTTCGTCGATCTGGCCGAGGGGGCACGGGAGTGGACCGACCCGCTCAGCGGCCGGAAGACCCGGGCCAGGCTCTATGACGACACCGTCTTCCACCGCGTGATCAAGGGATTCATGATCCAGGGCGGTGACCCGCTGGGAACCGGACGGGGCGGCCCCGGCTACCAGTTCCGGGACGAGTTCCATCCCGACCTGGCCTTCGACCGGCCCTACCGGCTGGCGATGGCCAACGCCGGACCGCACACCAACGGCTCCCAGTTCTTCATCACCGTGGCACCCACCCCCTGGCTGAACCGCAAGCACACCATCTTCGGCGACGTCCTCGACGCGGCCGGCCGACGCGTCGTCGACGCCATCGCCGCGACCCCCACGAGGGCTGGTGACCGTCCCGTACGGGACGTCGTCCTGCACGGCGTCAGCGTGCACGAATCCGACTACCCCGACCAGGTCCAGCGCTAGCCGTGTTCGAATTTCCGCCGCCCCACGCGCACCATCCGAAACCGCTGAACCGGGACCGCAACAACGCGTGTCACCTGCTGTTTTGACGGCTCGTTCGGGACCCCCGATTGTCAGTGGCGGCCAGTACACTGGAAGCAGTGTTCGAGAGAGTCGCCGGAGTGTCCGGAGGCCCTCTGACCGCGACAGGAGGATGCCTGTGCCCGCTGCCGCTCTGAAGCCGAAGCCGTTGCCGACCCAGTCCACCGCGAAGCGTGCCGTCCTGCTCGACTCGCCCTACGCGCCGGCGGAGAAGCGCCCGCTGCCGGCCGGGCGGCCACGCGAGTGGTACGTCATGCACAACCGCCGCCTCAAGGCCATGCGCCTGGCCATCGCCCTGCTCGACTCCGGCGTCTACCTGCCCAACCAGGCGCGCGACGAGACGATCAGGAGCACGGCGCAGGACATCGGCATCCACCCGCCGTCCGCCACCACGTGCCACATGGTGCGGGCGCTGATGCGATATTCGCGGTGAGCCGCCGGCGCCGGGGCCGTGCGTCCGGCACGGCCCCGGCGCCCTCACCCGCGCGGCTCCCGCCGCCGGCCACCCGTTCGCCGGCCCCGGCATGCGGCCCCCTTCAACGCCCTTCACTGCCGACCACAGGTGCCGGAGGCGGCAGCCGACGGAGGGGAGCGCCGTAGGTCCGCACCGGCCGAACGGGCCGCCCGCGGCAAGGCCGCGCGCAAGCGCTTTCCCCGCCCCGCGCGCGTGCCGGCTGCCCGTCGTCCACCGGCGCGACCCCGTCGCCGTACGCGAGCGCCAGGGCCGGGTCCTGAGGGCGGCACCCGGAATCTGAGCCGGACCGGTGCCCTCACCCGGCCGGCGCCCCGAAAACGGGATGCACGCCGAGTGACCGGATCCCTACGCTGGAGACGCGTTCCGGAGCCGTCCACCACCGCTTTCCGAAGGGCCGTCCCTGCCCCGCGGACTCGGGGCTACTCTGCTACGCACCGACGGACGGCCGCCCGTCCCCCGCGTGCCGCCGGTTGCGTCGACCGCTCACACACCCACGCCACGGAGGCCCGTCATGGGCACCATCGTCCTGTCCGGAACCGTCGTCCTGGTCATCCTCGGCTTCGGAAACCACAACTGGTGGCTCGCCGCCGTCGCCCTGCTCTTCCTGTACGTCCACTACGGGCGCGGCTCGTCGTCGGCATCGTCGTCGGGCGGCCCGTCCGGCACGGGCGGGGGCACACCGAACGACTACAAGACCTACCGCGACCGCCGGGACCGCCAGGCCAGGTGGGAGCGCCGCTACCGGCGCGAGCGCCCGCTGGAGTTCCGGCGCCAGGAGCGGGACAAGGGCCGGTAGGAGCCGTGGGAGGGTGTCCCCGGCCGGTCAGAGACCGGGGGCGCCCCACACCGGGAACCAGCGGCTGAGATCCTGCTCGATCCGCAGATCGTTCGCGAGGGCCGCCTTGACCTGCAACTCCAGTGCGCTGTCCCGCCGTTCACCGGACCCGGGCAGCGGCGCGAAGGGGTAGAACGTCGCCCGCTTGTAGAGGTAGACGAGCGCGAGCCCGCGTCCGCGCTCGTCCTCGAAGGAGGCCAGGGAACACAGCAGTTGCGGGCCGAAGCCGTTGACCTCCATCGAACTGTTCACCGCGTGCAGGTCGTTGACCAGTTGCGGAAGCTGGTCCGAGGTGCGCCGCGAGACCAGCCAGGAGTAGCCGTAACCGTCCTGGCTCAGCTCGACGGGCGAGCCGCCCCGGTCGGCGTCCGCGTCCAGGAGCGCCTGCACCTCGCGGTGGGTCTGCTCGAAGGCCGCGCCCTCCACGGTGGCGAAGCACACCGCGCCCACACCGGTGGGCCGGAACCCGGCCGCCGCCTCCAGGGTGACCGCCGCCGAGGGCAGTGCGAACAACTGGTCGAGGTCGGGGGCGACGGGCTTGGTGCGGCCGAGCAGGATGTCCAGGAAGCCCATGCTCACCCGGCCTTCCCGGGCGTCGCCGCCTCACCCAGCTCCGCCGAGATCCGCCCCAGCTGCTCAAGGCGCTGCTCCAGGGGCGGGTGTGTGGAGAAGAAGCGCTCGATGCCGGGCTCCTTGCCGGTCGCCGGAGTGAAGTAGAAGGCGTTGAAGGCCTGGGCGGTACGGAGATCCTTGGTCGGGATCCGGGCGATGTCGCCGGAGACCTTGGTGAGCGCGGACGCCAGCGCGGAGGGCCGGCCGGTGAGCTGGGCGGCCGCCCGGTCGGCGGCCAGCTCCCGATACCGGCTCAGCGCCCTGATCAGCAGGAAACTGATCGCGTACACGGCCGCGGAGACCCCGATGACGGCGGCGAAGACGGCGGCCGTGTTCTGGTCCCGCCGGCCCCCGCCGAAGATCTGCGAGTAGAAGGCGAACCGCACGACCAGCCCCGCGATCACTCCGAGGAAGGACGCGACCGTGATCACGGCGACGTCCTTGTGCGCCACGTGCGACAGCTCGTGCGCGAGCACCCCCTCCAGCTCGGCGGGCTCGAGCCGGCGCAGCAGCCCCGTGGTCACACAGACGACCGCGTGGTCGGGATTCCGCCCGGTCGCGAACGCGTTGGGCATGTCCATCTCGGAGACGGCGACCACGGGTTTCGGCATGTCGGCGATGGCACACAGCCGGTCCACCACCGCGTGCAGCTGCGGATACTCCTCGCGCTCCACGACCCGGCCGCGCATGGCGAACATCGCGATCCGGTCGGAGAACCAGAACTGCGCCACGAACATCGCGCCCACCAGGACGACCACCAGCAGCCACGACTTCAGCAACACGATCAACGCGGCAACGAAGCCCACGTACAGCAATCCGAGCAGGAACAGCGTGACCGTCATCCGCACGGTCAGTCGCCGGTCGCTCCGGAAGCGGCTCTGCATCTGCCATCACCCCGCAGTCAGGCACTCGTCCCGCTGTCCAGTGTGCACCTGCCGACGCCCATGGAACGGTTCCGAACGTCCCCAGGGGCGGCAAAAGGTCCCTCTCTAGTACGGCGAACGCGTCTGCAGGCAGCCCAGCAGGACGATCACCGCCGCCACGCACCCCAGCACCAGCACCGTCGACACCCAGGACGACCGCCGCGGTGCCACCGGTCCCGGATCCGGCCGGAACGGCACCGGGCCGGGCGGGTTCTCCCGCCACCGGGCGGCCAGCATGCGGGCCCGCGCGGACGGCTCCTTCCGCTCCGCCTCGGCGGCCCACCTGAGGTCGAACTCCCGCTCCTCGTCACCCTGCCCGGACATCCCGCGTCCCCCCGTGTCGAACATCAGTACCGAGGCACGATACGACGGCGCCCCCGTCCCGGGAAACGGGAACGGGGGCGTCCGTGGCCGGAGAGCGCGCCTGTCACACGTCGAAGTACAGCTCGAACTCGTGCGGGTGCGGGCGCAGCTGGAGGGGGGCGATCTCGTTGGTGCGCTTGAAGTCGATCCACGTCTCGATCAGGTCCGGCGTGAAGACGTCGCCCGCGAGCAGGAACTCGTGGTCGGCCTCCAGACGGTCGAGGACGGCCGGGAGCGAGGTCGGGACCTGCGGGACGCCCGCGTGCTCCTCGGGGGCCAGCTCGTAGAGGTCCTTGTCGATCGGCTCGGCCGGCTCGATCTTGTTCTTGATGCCGTCCAGGCCCGCGAGCAGCAGCGCCGAGAAGGCCAGGTACGGGTTGCCGGAGGAGTCGGGCGCACGGAACTCGACGCGCTTGGCCTTCGGGTTCGAACCCGTGATCGGGATACGCATCGCGGCCGACCGGTTGCGCTGCGAGTACACCAGGTTCACCGGGGCCTCGAAGCCGGGCACGAGACGGTGGTAGGAGTTCACCGTCGGGTTGGTGAAGGCGAGCAGCGACGGGGCGTGCCTGAGGATGCCGCCGATGTAGTAGCGGGCGGTGTCCGACAGGCCCGCGTAGCCGGCCTCGTCGTAGAACAGCGGGTCGCCGTTGGCCCACAGCGACTGGTGCACGTGCATGCCCGAGCCGTTGTCACCGAAGATCGGCTTCGGCATGAAGGTCGCGGTCTTGCCGTTGCGCCACGCCACGTTCTTCACGATGTACTTGAAGAGCTGCAGGTCGTCGGCGGCGGCGAGCAGGGTGTTGAACCTGTAGTTGATCTCCGCCTGGCCGGCGGTGCCCACCTCGTGGTGCTGGCGCTCGACCTTCAGGCCGTTCTTCTCCAGCTCCAGGGAGATCTCCGCGCGCAGGTCGGCGAAGTGGTCGACCGGCGGGACCGGGAAGTAGCCGCCCTTGTAGCGGACCTTGTAACCACGGTTGTCCTCCAGGGCGCCGGTGTTCCAGGCACCCGCCTCGGAGTCGATGTGGTAGAAGGACTCGTTCGCGGTGGTCGCGAAGCGGACGGAGTCGAAGACGTAGAACTCGGCTTCGGGGCCGAAGTACGCGGTGTCGGCGATGCCGGTCGACGCGAGGTAGGCCTCGGCCTTCTTCGCCACGTTGCGCGGGTCGCGGGAGTACTGCTCGCCCGTGATCGGGTCGTGGATGAAGAAGTTGATGTTGAGCGTCTTGTCGCGGCGGAAGGGGTCGATCCGCGCCGTCGACAGGTCCGCGCGCAGCGCCATGTCGGACTCGTGGATCGCCTGGAACCCGCGGATCGAGGATCCGTCGAAGGCGAGCTCCTCGTCCGGGTCGAACGCATCGACGGGCACCGTGAAGTGCTGCATGACGCCCGGCAGGTCGCAGAATCGGACGTCGACGAACTTGACGTCCTCGTCCGCGATGAACTTCTTGGTCTCGTCGGCGTTCTGGAACATCCAGCTCCTCCTACTTCCGGGCGTTCCCGCGCCGGGGTGGTAGTTCGTTCGTGCGGCCAGTGCGGTGGCACACGCTGTCCCCGACCCTAGGGACGGGTGATTTCTCGGGCGTGACCCATTTGTTTCGCTGAAGTTAACCGGCCTTGTTCCACCGTAGCTCCGGAGCACCCCGCCGGGCACCGCCCGTCCGCCCGCGCAGTACCGTGTCCGGGTGGACAACAGGCAAGCAATGGGATCGTGGCTCTCCGGGCCCCGCGCGGCCATGGAGGAGGCCGGTGCGGAGTTCGGGTACCGGGGCGAGCAGCTCGGTCTGCCGGAGGACGGGCCGGGCTCCATCGCCCGCCCGGGGCGGCGGCTCGGCGCGCTGGTCGTGGACTGGGCGCTGTGCGTCTTGATCGCATACGGCCTGATCACCGACGGCTACAGCCCGGCCACCGGCAACTGGGCGCTGCTCGTCTTCCTCGTCCTCGGGGTCCTCACCGTCGGTACCATCGGCTTCACGCCGGGCAAGCGGCTGTTCCGGCTGCGGGTGGTCGGCGTGGAGACGGGACGGGTGCAGCCGTTGCGCGCGCTGGCCCGCACGGTGCTGCTGTGCCTGGCCGTCCCGGCGCTGGTGTGGGACCGCGACGGCAGGGGGCTCCACGACCGGCTGGCGAAGACCGTCGAGGTCCGTATGTAGCCGCGGGCCACTGGGGCCGGTCGCACCGTTCCTCCCCCAGCCTTCGGCCGGGGGTGCCCCCAGCGCCCCTCGCGGGGCGGCTCACCTGCTCCGCAGCAGCCGGGACAGCACGTCGCGCAGTTCTCCCTCCGGGTCCGCCACCGCGCCGTCCGAGCGCCAGGCCACGAATCCGTCCGGGCGCACCAGGACCGCGCCGTCCGCCGTCGTGCCGTGCGCCTCGGCCCAGTCCGTGCCCGCCTCGTCCGGGACGAGGTCGGCCCCCGCCGCCCCGATGCGGTACGTGTCCAGCCGGAGCCGCTCCGTGTCCGCGATCCGGCGGGCCGCCGCGTGCCAGGCCGCGCCCGCCGCGGAGCCCGCGTCGCTGAGCAGCACCAGGGACCGCTCGTACAGGTCCAGCGTGGAGAGCCGTTCGCCCGCGCGCCGCAGCCACAGATGGGGGGCCCGGCTGCCCGGCCGGCCGGTCAGGTTCATCCCATCGGGTACGACCGGCTCGCCCGGGTCCGCGCCGACGACCGCGCCCTTCGGGTACCGGTAGCCGAGGACGATGTTGAGGATCCCGTCGCGCTTGCCGGCACCGATGCCGGGCGCGGGCGCGAACCCGGGGTGGCTGTGCTCCACCGAGCGGGCCGAGGCGCGGGCGCTGGTGGCGACGGCGACCGGGCGGCGCTCGGCGTCGTACGACTCCAGCAGCCCGGGGCCTGCCCAGCCGTCGAGCACGGCCGCCAGCTTCCACGCCAGGTTGTGCGCGTCCTGGATGCCGGTGTTGGAGCCGAACGCGCCGGTCGGCGACATCTCGTGCGCCGAGTCGCCGGCCAGGAAGACCCGCCGGTCCGCGTACCGTTCGGCGACCCGTTCGGCCGCCCGCCAGGAGGCACGGCCGGTGATCTCGACGTCGAGGTCGGCAACGCCCACCGCCCGGCGGATGTGCCGGGTGAGCCGCTCCTCGGTGAACTCCTCGAGGGTTTCGCCGCGTTCGGGGTGCCAGGGGGCGTGGAAGACCCAGCGCTCCTTGTTGTCGACGGGCAGCAGCGCGCCGTCCGCCTCCGGGCCGGTGAGGTAGCAGCAGATGAACCGCCGGTCCCCGACCGTGTGCGCGAGAAGCTTGGAGCGGAAGGTGATGCTCACGTTGGCGAACAGGTCGCCGGGGCCCGTCTGGCCGATGCCTAGCCGGCCCCGGACCGGGCTGCGCGGCCCGTCGGCGGCGACCAGGTAGTCCGCGCGGACGGTGTACATCCGGTCGGAGTCACGGTCGCGGACGTACGCGGTCACTCCTTCGGGGTCCTGCTCGAAGGACTCCATCTCGTGGAAGTAGCGCAGCTCGCCGGTGAGGGACTCGGCCGCCTGGCGCAGCACCGGCTCCAGGTCGTTCTGGCTGCACAGGCACCAACCCGTAGGGCTGAATCTCGCGATGCCGCCGCCGGGGTCGATCTCCCTGAACAGCCAGTCGCCGGCGTCGCCGGCCAGCGTCGGGGCCTGCAGGATGCCGTGGTTGTCGGCGAGGAGTGAGGCGGCGGACTTGATGCCGGGCTCGATGCCGGCCTTCCGGAACAGCTCCATGGTCCGCACGTTGTTGCCCCGGCCACGGGGGTGGACCGAGGTCCCGGAGTGCCGCTCGATCAGCATGTGCCGTACGCCTAGACGGCCCAGGAACAGGGACATGGACAGGCCCACGAGGGAGCCGCCCACGACGAGGACGGGGACCTGGTGATCGGTTCTGTGCTGCATCGGGAACTCCAGGAACGGGTGGCGGGGCGTCAGGTGCCTTGGGACTTCCATGCCCCTTCCGCGCCGTTCGGAGGGGTTCCGCGTGCGCAATCACCCACCTGGTTCACGCGAGTCGCGCGCTTCCGAGGACCGGCACAGGATCAAGAAGCGCTGACGCCGCGTCATCGGCGGAGGCGTAGGCCGCTGCCCCAGCGAAGGAGATGTGCGAAGCATGACGACGATCTCGGAAAAGGTTTCGGAAAAGCTGACCCGCCCGGTGTCGAAACGGGTCTCCCAGACCGTCTTCGACGGCTCCCGGCTCCGGGTCGTCCTGCTCGTGGACGTCTTCGACGGCGCGCAGCAGCAGTTCCTGGAGGCCTACGAGCAGCTGGGCAGCCAGGTCGCCAAGGTGCCCGGGCACGTCAGCGACCAGCTCTGCCAGTCGATCGAGAACCCCTCCCAGTGGCTGATCACCAGCGAGTGGGAGAGCGCCCCGCCGTTCCTCGCCTGGGTGAACAGCGAGGAGCACGTGGAGATGGTGAAGCCGCTGCACAGCTGCGTCCGGGACACCCGTTCGCTGCGTTTCCAGGTGGTCCGTGAGACCGGCGGCCCGTCGGCGGACGCGGAGCGGATCCTGCAGGACGGGCCGCGGGTGGGCGACGGCGTGATCCGCCACGCGCTCACCTTCACGGTCCGGCCGGGCAGCGAGGAGAAGGTCGCGAAGCTGCTCTCGGACTACGCCTCGCCGCAGCCGGAGGTCGACGACTCCACCCGCCTGTGCCGGACCTCGCTGTTCATGCACGGCAACCGGGTGGTGCGGGCCATCGAGGTGCGCGGCGACCTGATGGCCGCCCTGCGCCATGTCGCCCGGCAGCCCGAGGTGCGGGCCGTCGAGGAGGCCATCAACCCCTACCTGGAGCAGGACCGGGACCTCAACGACCAGGAATCCGCACGGTTGTTCTTCACCCGGGCGGCGCTGCCGGCCGTGCACCACGTCGTCGCCGAGGAGCTGGCCGAGGGCGACCGCCACGCGCTCTGCTACCCGGCCCGTCCGGGCTGCGGGCTGCGGCTCGCCGAGCTGCTGGCGCAGCAGGACGAGGCATCGGCCGAGGACCCGGCCAGCCCGGTGCTGCACAGCACGGTCTTCCAGCGTGACGACATCGTCGTACGGCTGGTCGAGCAGCGGCCCGGCACCCCCGTGGACACCGTCCCGGCCCACGCGCTGACCGCACTGCTGGACGGGGAGGCGGTGCGGATGAGGCTCCTCACCGACCGCCGCTCGCCCGACGCCTGACTCCCCCCACCGCCGGATCACCCCCACGGAGGAACTAGAGATGAAGCCCATTCCCAAGATCGTGGATCTCAGCGAGATCGAGCCCAACACGCGGCGCGGCGGCGACCTGCGCGCCATGCTCACCCCGGCCACGGTCGGTTCCACCAGCGGTTTCATGGGTGTGGCCATCGTGCAGCCGGGCGACCGGATCGCCGAGCACTACCACCCGTACTCCGAGGAATTCGTGTACGTGGTCTGCGGTGAGATGGAGGTCGACCTGGACGGCGAGCCGCACCCGCTGCGGCCCGAGCAGGGCCTGATGATCCCCATCAACATGAAGCACCGTTTCCGCAACGTCGGCAGCGCCGAGGCCCGGATCGTCTTCCACCTCGGCCCGCTGGCACCCCGCCCGGCGCTGGGCCACGTCGACACGGAGGAGACGGAAGCCGCCGTCGCCGTGGGGCAGGTCCGGTCGTGACCCGGCGCGTGGCGGTTACGGGCATAGGCATCGTGGCTCCGGGGGGTGTGGGCGTACCGGCGTTCTGGGACTTGCTCGCCTCCGGCCGGACCGCGACGCGCGGCATCACCTTCTTCGACCCCTCCGGCCTCAGGTCGCGGATCGCGGCCGAGTGCGACTTCGACCCGGCGGCGCACGGGCTTGCCACGGAGGAGATCGAACGGGCGGACCGATACATACAGTTCGCCCTGGTCGCCGGTGACGAGGCGGTCCGGGACTCCGGTCTCGACCTGGCCAGGGAGAACCCCTGGCGGGTCGGGGTGTCCCTGGGCACGGCGGTCGGTGGAACCACCCGTCTGGAGCACGACTACGTCCTGGTGAGCGCCGGCGGTCAGCACTGGGACGTGGACCACCGGCAGGCGCAGCCCCAGCTGCACCGGGCGTTCTCCCCGAGCACCCTTGCCTCCGCGGTGGCGGAACGTTTCGGCGCCCAGGGTCCGGTACAGACCGTCTCCACCGGCTGCACCTCGGGCCTGGACGCCGTGGGCTACGCCTTCCACACCGTGCAGGAGGGGCGCGCCGACATCTGCATCGCCGGTGCCTCGGACTCCCCGATCTCACCCATCACCATGGCCTGCTTCGACGCGATCAAGGCCACCTCCCCGAACAACGACGACCCCGAGCACGCCTCGCGCCCCTTCGACAACCGCCGTGACGGCTTCGTCATGGGGGAGGGCGGCGCGGTGCTCGTCCTGGAGGAGCTGGAGCACGCCAAGGCCCGCGGCGCGCACATCTACTGCCAGCTCGACGGCTACGCCACCTTCGGCAACGCCTACCACATGACCGGTCTCACCAGCGAGGGCCTGGAGATGGCCCGCGCCATCGAGACCGCTCTCGACCACGCCCGCCTCGACCCCACCGCCATCGACTACGTCAACGCGCACGGCTCGGGCACCCGGCAGAACGACCGCCACGAGACCGCGGCCGTGAAGAAGGCGCTCGGGCAGCACGCGTACAGCACGCCCATGAGCTCCATCAAGTCCATGGTGGGCCACTCGCTCGGCGCGATCGGCGCGATCGAGGTCGTCGCCTGCGTGCTCGCCCTGGCCCACCAGGTCGTCCCGCCCACCGCGAACTACGAGACCCCCGATCCCGAGTGCGACCTCGACTACGTGCCCCGGGTCGCCCGCGAACGGCCCCTGGGCGGCGTCCTGTCCGTGGGCAGCGGGTTCGGCGGCTTCCAGTCCGCGGTGATCCTGACCCGGCAGAGAGGACGGACACGATGAGCGAACCCCGGTCTCGACGGGCGGCCGTCACCGGCATCGGTGTCGTCGCGCCCAACGGAACCAGCACGGAGACCTTCTGGAAATCCGTCCAGGAGGGACGCAACGTCCTCGACAAGGTGACCCGCGACGGCTGCGATCACCTGCCCATGAAGGTGGCCGGCGAGGTCCGTGACTTCGACCCGGCGGCCGCCGTCGCGGAACGCCTCATCGTCCAGACCGACCGCTTCACGCACTTCGCGATGGCCGCGGCCGACCTGGCACTCGAAGACGCCCGGCTCGGCCGCGCCGACACCGACGGTTCGCCGTTCGACGTCGGCGTGGTCACCGCGGCCGGCTCCGGCGGCGGCGAGTTCGGCCAGCGCGAGCTCCAGCGGCTCTGGGGCAAGGGCAGCCGGTTCGTCGGCCCCTACCAGTCCATCGCCTGGTTCTACGCGGCCAGCACCGGCCAGATCTCCATCAGGCGCGGCTTCAAGGGGCCCTGCTCGGTCGTCGCCGCCGACGAGGCCGGCGGCCTGGACGCCCTGGCGCACGCCGCCCGCGCGGTGCGACGCGGTACCGACGTCATCGTGGCCGGTTCCACCGAGGCGCCCATAGCTCCGTACTCGATGGTCTGCCAGCTCGGCTACGAGGAACTCAGCCGGGAGACCGACCCGGCCCGCGCCTACCGTCCGTTCACCGAACAGGCCTGCGGGTTCGTGCCGGCCGAGGGCGGCGCCATGCTCGTCGTGGAGGACACCGGCTCGGCCCGCAGACGCGGACTGCCGGTCCGGGCCACCATCGACGGACACGCGTCGACCTTCACCGGGGCCTCCCGCTGGGCCGAGTCGCGGGCCGGGCTCGCCGAGGCGATCCGCGGCGCCCTCGCCGAGGCCGGCTGCGCCCCCGAGGAGATCGACGTGGTCTTCGCCGACGCCCTCGGCGTGCCGGCGGCCGACCGGGCGGAGGCGCTGGCCATCACCGACGTGCTCGGCACGCACGGCAGGCGGGTGCCCGTCACCGCGCCCAAGACCGGGATCGGCCGGGGGTACTGCGCGGCCCCCGTGCTGGACACCGCCGCGGCGGTCCTCGCCATGGAACACGGCCTGATCCCGCCGACCCCGGGTGTCCACGACATCTGCCACGACCTCGACCTCGTGACCGGCAGCGCCCGCGCCGCCGCACCACGCACGGCGCTGGTCCTCAGCCGGGGACTCATGGGGTCGAACTCGGCACTCGTGCTGCGGCACGGCGCGGCCGGGTGAGCCGGAGAAGAGACAGCTGCCCAGCAGCGAAGAAGGAGGAGTCCCCATGTCCATCACCGTGGACGAACTGTCCGAACTCATGAAGAAGGCCGCCGGCGTCACCGTCGCCCCGGCCGACCTCCAGGACCGGGCGGACAGCGGTTTCGACGCCCTCGGCGTCGACTCGCTCGGCCTGCTCGGCATCGTCGGCGAGCTGGAGAACCGGCACGGCGTGCCCATGCCGGTGGACGCCGAGCGGTGCAAGACCCCCCGCCAGTTCCTCGACCTCGTCAACAGCGCCATGCCCGCGGGAGCCTGACATGACCGGACACACCCAGAACGAGATCACCATCGCCGCGCCCGTCGACCTGGTCTGGGACATGACCAACGACGTGGCCAACTGGCCCCAGCTGTTCAGCGAGTACGCCGCCGCCGACATCCTCGAGCAGGAGGGGAACAAGGTCACCTTCCGGCTGACCATGCACCCCGACGAGAACGGCAAGGTGTGGAGCTGGGTCTCCGAGCGCGAGACGGACCGCCGCGGCCTGCGGGTCAAGGCCCGCCGGGTCGAGACCGGCCCGTTCGCGCACATGGACATCGTCTGGCAGTACGAGGAGGTCCCCGCCGGCACCCGGATGGTCTGGACCCAGGACTTCGCCATGAAGCCGGAAGCCCCCGTCGACGACGAGTGGATGACCGACAACATCAACCGGAACTCCAAGGTCCAGATGGCCCTGATCCGGGACAAGATCGAGAAGGCGGCCACCGGCCGGCGCCCCGACCCGGCCCTGGCCGACTGAGCGGAGGACACCGTGCACCAAGCCCTGATCGTCGCCCGTATGGCGCCGGGCTCCGCTCCCGACATCGCGAAGGTGTTCGCGGAGTCCGACCGGGGAGAGCTGCCGCACCTCGTCGGGGTGGTCCGGCGCAGCCTCTTCCAGTTCGGCGATGTGTACATGCACCTCGTCGAGTCCGAGCGCGAGCCCGGACCCGCCATCGCCAAGGTCACCTCGCACCCCGAGTTCAAGGGCATCAGCGAGCGCCTCACGGCGTACGTCAGCGCGTACGACCCGGAGACCTGGCGTTCCCCGAAGGACGCGATGGCGCAGCGCTTCTACCTCTGGGAGCGCGACGGCGGTGTGTGAACCGTCGTACCGCCGTACGCCGACGGTGCCGGACCCGCGCACGACGCGGGCCCGGCACCGGCATGTCCGGGGCCTGCCTCAGGCGGGCACCATGCAGTCGAAGGCGTGCAGGTACGGGTTGACCGGGCGGATGTCGTTGACGCTCAGACCCGCGTCGGTCAGCCGGCGCACCATGCTGTCGGTGGTGTGCTTGGCACCGCCGACGTTCAGGAGCAGCAGCAGGTCCATCGCGGTGCTGAACCGCATCGACGGGGTGTCGTCGACCAGGTTCTCGATCACCACGACCCGGGCCCCGGGGCCGCCCGCCGCGACCACGTTGGCCAGCAGCTGCGCGGTGGACTCGTCGTCCCACTCCAGGATGTTCTTGATGATGTAGACGTCCGAGTCGACCGGCACGGCCTCCCGGATGTCACCCGGCACGATCCGTGCCCGGTCCTCCAGGTCACCGCCCGCGCGCAGCCGCGGCAGGGCCTTCTCCACCACCTTCGGCAGATCCAGCAGGTAGCCCTTCATCGCCGGGTACTTGTCCAGCAGGCAGGCCACCACGTGCCCCTGTCCGCCGCCGAGGTCCGCGACCGAGCGGCTGCCGGACAGGTCGAGCAGGGCCGCGACCTCACGGGCCGACTGCTCGCTGGAGGTGGTCATCGCCCGGTTGAAGACGTCCGCCGACTCCGGGGCGTCCTCGTTCAGGTAGACGAAGAACTCCTTGCCGTAGAGGTCCTCGATGACGTTGCGGCCGCTGCGCACCGCCTCGTCGAGCTTCGGCCAGGCGTCCCAGGTCCACGGCTCGGTGCACCACAGGGCGATGTACCGCAGGCTGTGCGGGTCGTCCTCGCGCAGCAGCCGGGAGGTCTCGGTGTGGGCGAACGTCCCGTCCGGACGCTCGGCGAAGACGCCGTAGCAGGACAGGGCGCGCAGCAGCCGGCGCAGCGGCCGGGGGTCGGTCTGCACCGCGGACGCCAGGCTCTCCACGGTCATCGGGGCGTCCCCGAGCGCGTCCGCGACGCGCAGCCGGGCGGCCGCGCGGACGGCGGCGGCACAGGCCGCCCCGAACACGAGCTCGCGCAGCCGCATCGACGGGGGCGGCGCGTCCTGGCGCGTCGGCTCCGTCGCCGGCGCCGAGAGGTCGCGTGCTGGTGCGGTCATGTGCCGCCTTCCTTCCTTCGGGGTCGTACGGCTGTCAGGTCAGCACAGACCCGCGGGCTTGGACTTCTTGCAGCTGTTGCTCTTGAATTTGTTGCCGTGCTTGGCGGCTTCCTGGTTGATCAGGTCGGCGGGAGCGTTGCCCGACAGCTTGTTGCGGGTGACCTGGTTCTTGTCGCTGGTGGCGCCCACGAAGCTCTTGAAGACCACGATGCCGCCGGACAGCGGGGACTTGCCGGAGTTGCCGGTGACGGTGTTCCCGGTCACCAGGGTGTCCTCGGCGCCGGTCAGGACGATGCCGGAGCCCTGCAGGAAGAACAGCCGGGCGGTCTTCTTGCAGTACTTGTTGTTCTTGACGACCTGGTTGTCGGCGATGACGATGCGGCCGGCCTTCGGCTTGTTCTCGTCGCCGACGACGAAGACGCCCGCGCAGTTGCCGTTCACCGAGTTGTCCGAGACGGTCAGGTTGCGCAGCCGGCGCACGGTGACGCCGACCCGGTTCTTCTCCACCAGGTTGTGCTCGACCACCGTGCCGTGGGTGTCGGTGGCACCCTTCTCCGTGGTGATCGAGTTGGCGAGGAACAGCCCCGCGTCGCCGTTGCTCCGGATGACGTTGTACCGGTAGGCGCTGCGCACGGAGCGCTCTTCGGCGATGCCCCACAGGCCGTTCTTGACGGCGGCCACGCCGTGCACGTTCAGGTTGGCCGTGTCGGCCGCCATGACCCCGGTCCGGGAGAACCCGGTCAGGGTCATCCGGGTGATGGTGACGTTCTCGACGGGCCTGCTCTTGGTGCCGACCACGCAGATGCCGTTGCCCGTCTCCGCGCAGGACTTCCCGGCGGCGGCCTTCCCCGACGTGGCCTTCCTGGCCTTCTTCGCCTTCTTGACCGGCTGGAGCACGGTCGCCGGGCCCACGCCGCTCAGGGTGAGGTCGGACTTGGTCACCCGGACGCTCTGGCGGTACGTGCCGGCCAGCACCATGACGGTGTCGCCGGGCCTGGCGGCGTCGACCGCCTTCTGGATGGACTCGCCCGGATGCACCAGGAAAACGTGGTGCGTGGCGGTCGCCGGAGCGGCGCCGAGGAGGGAGCCGCACAGGGCGGCGCTGCACGCGAGGTATGTGATATGGCGTTTTGTCACATTGGTCAGGTTAAGAGCAGATGACCCGATAACCCGCCGGATGCTCTGTTCGGCGGCGTGTCCTCCGGACCGCGCGGGAAACGACGAAGGCGCGGCGGTCGCACTCGACCACCGCGCCCCGGATCCGCTGGCGTGTTCTACCGCCCCCGCGGCCCGCCCTTGGGCATCCGCATGCCCTTGGGCATCGGGCCCTTCGGCAGCGGCATGTTGCTCATCAGGTCGCCCATCGCCCGCAGCCGGTCGTTGGTGGTCGTCACCTGGGGACCGCTCAGGACCCGCGGGAACTTGAGCATCGTGGTCCGCAGCTTCTTCAGGTCGACCTGGCCCTCGCCGGTGCCCACGATCACGTCGTGCACCGGCACATCGGCCACGATCCGGGCCATCTTCTTCTTCTCGGCGGCCAGCAGGGTCTTCACCCGGTTCGGGTTGCCCTCGGCGACCAGGACGATGCCGGCTTTGCCGACGGCCCGGTGCACCACGTCCTGGTTGCGGTTCATCGCCACCGCCGGGGTCGTCGTCCAGCCCCGCCCGATGTTGTCCAGAACGGCGGCCGCGGCGCCCGGCTGGCCCTCCATCTGGCCGAAAGCCGCCCGCTCGGCCCGGCGGCCGAAGACGATGGCCGTCGCGAGGAAGGCGAGCAGCAGGCCCAGGATGCCCAGATAGACCGGATGGCCGATCAGGAAGCCGATCACGAGGAAGACGGCAAGGGTGCCGAGACCGACACCCGCAAGTACAAGACCGATCACCTTGTCGGCCTTGCGGGTCATCTTGTACGTCAGGACGATCTGCTTCAGTCGTCCCGCATTCGCAGCGTCCGCTGCGGGTTCCTTCCTCGCCATGCCCCGAAGTCTACGTGGCCCCGGGAGTGCCTTCGACGGCAGTGCCCGGGAAGGGCTGGAGAAGGGCTGGGGGAGGCCGTCAGGGGCGGCCGGCGACCTGCTCCAGGAAGCGCTGCGCCTCGACCCGGTCCTTGGCGCGACGGCGGTCCTCGAGCACGGAGGTCCAGGCGTTCTGGCGGGCGGTGCGCTGGCCGCCGCTCATCAGGAGGGACTCGACGGCGCGCAGTGCGTCGGTGAGGGACGGGATGGCGTTGGCGCGGACGGGCGCGGCCTGCATGGTGAAGGTTCTCCCTCGGCGTGGGTGTACGTGCTGTGATTCCAGGGTCACTGTTCGGTGTTACCAGGGCGTGACCGACCGGTCAAACACCAATGAAACCTTGATACGCGGCCCCCGCACGCCGACGCGGTCCTGACGGGCGTCCTCATCAGCGAGGACGGTCAGGACCGCGGTCATTCGGTCATTACTGGCCGGTAGTAACTTGTGCGCGAGTTCACACAGTCTGCGCGGCGGTGAGGGAGCCGCCCCGCCGGGGAGCGTCCGTCTGACGCAGCTCCATCGCCATCCCGTACAGGCGCCCGGCCCGGTAGGAGGAGCGGACCAGCGGCCCGGACATCACCCCGGAGAAGCCGATCTGCTCGGCCTCCTCCTTCAGCTCCACGAACTCCTGCGGCTTGACCCAGCGCTCCACCGGGTGGTGCCGCACGCTCGGGCGCAGGTACTGCGTGATGGTGATCAGCTCGCAGCCGGCCTCGTGCAGCTGCCGCAGCGCCTCGGAGACCTCCTCGCGGGTCTCGCCCATGCCGAGGATGAGGTTGGACTTGGTGACCAGGCCGAAGTCGCGGGCCTCGGTGATGACCTTCAGCGAACGCTCGTAGCGGAAGCCGGGACGGATCCGCTTGAAGATCCGGGGCACCGTCTCGACGTTGTGCGCGAACACCTCGGGACGGGACTCGAAGACCTCGCGGAGCAGCTCCGGGACGGCGTTGAAGTCCGGGGCGAGCAGCTCGACCTTGGTGCGGCCGGCCTCGCGCTCCGCCGTCTGCGCGTGGATCTGGCGCACCGTCTCGGCGTACAGCCAGGCGCCGCCGTCCTCCAGGTCGTCGCGGGCGACGCCGGTGATGGTGGCGTAGTTCAGGTCCATGGCGACCACGGACTCGCCCACGCGGCGCGGCTCGTCGCGGTCGAGCGCCTCGGGCTTCCCGGTGTCGATCTGGCAGAAGTCGCAGCGCCGGGTGCACTGGTCGCCGCCGATGAGGAAGGTCGCCTCGCGGTCCTCCCAGCACTCGTAGATGTTCGGGCAGCCGGCTTCCTGGCAGACCGTGTGCAGGCCCTCGCTCTTCACGAGGTTCTGCATCTTCGTGTACTCGGGGCCCATTTTCGCCCGGGTCTTGATCCACTCGGGCTTGCGCTCGATGGGGGTCTGGGCGTTCCGGACCTCCAGGCGCAGCATCTTGCGTCCGTCGGGTGTGACTGCGGACACGTCGGCTCCCTGTAACTTCGATTCCTCGGCGTACACCAGGGTACGCCCGTGATTGCTGGGCCCTTCCGTGGAGGCCAACCCCTCGGCCGCAGGGCGCATTCCCTAAGTCAGGCGGGGGTCTTCTCGATCTCGCGCGGCTTGAGCTCCGCGTTCTCGAGGACGTCCTTCAGGTGGCGCTCCACCACCGGCAGGACCTCCGCGATCGTCACGTCCCGGCCCAGCTCGGCCGCCAGGGAGGCCACTCCGGCGTCCCGGATGCCGCACGGGATGATCCGGTCGAACCACTTGTTGTCCGGGTTCACGTTGAGCGCGAAGCCGTGCATCGTGACGCCCTTGGCCACCCTGATACCGATCGCGGCGATCTTCCGGTCCTCGCGGCGCTGCCCGGCGTTGGAGGGCGCGTACTCCGGGCCGTCGAGGCGGGGGTCGAACTCCTCGTCCTGCAGCCGGGGGTCGAAGTCCAGGGACAGGCCCCCGAGCGCCGGCCGCCGCTCGACGGGGTCGCCGAGCACCCACACCCCGCTGCGCCCCTCGACCCGGGTGGTCTCCAGGCCGAACTCGGCGCAGACGCGGATCAGTGCCTCCTCCAGGCGCCGTACGTGCGCGACCACGTCCACCGGGCGCGGGAGCTTCTGGATCGGGTAGCCCACCAGCTGGCCCGGACCGTGCCAGGTGATCTTGCCGCCGCGGTCCACGTCGATGACCGGGGTGCCGTCCAGCGGCCGCTCGCTGTCCGCGGTGCGCCGGCCCGCCGTGTACACCGGAGGGTGTTCGAGCAGGAGCACTGTGTCGGGCGTCTCGTCGGCGAACCGCGCCGCGTGCACCCGGCGCTGCTCGTCCCAGGCCTCCTGGTACTCGACGGCGTCCGCGCCGAACCCCATACGGACGAACCGCAACTCACTCACGGCAAGCGCCTCCCTCGGGCGATGGGTGTGTCAGGCACATAACGCGCCCAAGCCACTGTACGTCCGCCCGTCGCGCGTCAGCCCTGGGGTCAATCCTCACACGATCGGATGAATGAAGGTCGAGATGTGCGACCTGCTGCTCACTCTCCGCTACATTCGCGCCGTTCAAGAGCGCCAAAAGGGCTGCTCACCGGCAATCCGGGCACAAGCTACCGAGCTGAGCCAGAAGGCAGGAGACCGCACCCCAGATGACCGACCGACCCGCGCAGCGCACCCCCAACCGCCAGCTCGCCGCGCTCATCGCAGAAGCAGGGTTCTCCAACGCGGGTCTGGCCCGTCGGGTCGACCAGCTCGGTCTCGAACACGGGCTGGACCTCAGATACGACAAGACGTCGGTCACCCGATGGCTGCGCGGCCAGCAGCCCCGGGGCACGACCCCCGCCCTGATCGCCGAGGTCTTCACCCGGCGCCTGGGCCGCCGGCTCACCGCCCAGGACCTGGGCCTGGACGCCTGCGCCCCGGTGTACGCCGGGCTGGAGTTCGCGTCCTCCCCCGAGGAGGCCGTCGACATCGTCAGCGGGCTGTGGCGCAAGGACTCCGGCAGCCACGCCGAGCTCCGCAAGATCGCGTTCACCCCGGCCGGGCTCGTGGTGCCCAGCCGGGACTGGCTGATCGGCCGCGCGGACGACCGGGTGGCCCGCGGCGAACCGGCACCGGCGGCGGTGGCCCGGGTCCCGGCGCAGACCCGGCCCGCCGCCGTGCCCAGGCAGACACCCGCGGCGCCGGGACGCCCGCGCGGCCAGGCCGAACGCGGGCCCGGCCAGCGGGTCACCGGCGGGGACATCGCCGCGCTGCGCTCGGTCGGCGAACTGTTCCGTACGCTCGACGACGCGTACGGCGGCGGGCACGCCCGGCAGGCCCTGGTGCGCTACCTGGAGCACGAGTGCGAGCCGATGCTGCGCGGCACGTACGGCGAGCAGACCGGCCGCAAGCTGTTCGGCGCGGCCGCCGACCTGACCCGGCTGGCCGGCTGGACGTCGTACGACATCGCCGCGCACGGGCTCGCCCAGCGGTACTTCGTCCAGTCCCTGCGCCTGGCCCAGGCCGCCGGGGACCGCTCCTACGGCTCCTATGTGCTGGTCACCATGAGCCGCCAGGCCGTCTACCTCGGCCACGGCCGGGAGGCGGTGCAGCTGGCGCGGGTGGCCCAGCAGGGCGTGGGCACCAGCGCCCCGCCGATCGTGCAGGCGCTCCTGCACGCGGCCGAGGCCCGCGCGCACGGGGTCCTCGGCGAGGTACGGGCGTGCACCGGCGCGCTGGTCCGGGCCGAACGCGCCCTGGAGACCGCCCGGCCCGGCGACGACGTGCCCCACTGGGCCCGTTTCTTCGACGAGGCGCAGCTCGCCGACGAGCTCGGCCACTGCCACCGGGATCTCCAGCAGTTCCGGGCGTCCGCGCAGCACGCGGAGCGCTCGCTGCAGCTCCGTGCGCCCTCCTACGCGCGCAGCCGCCTCTTCTGCCGGATCGTCCTCGCCACGGCCCGTCTGGGCCTCGGCGAACTCGACCAGGCGTGCACGCTCGGCGCGGAGGCGGCGGGCGCCGCGGCGGAGATGCGCTCGGTGCGCGCGATCGAGTACGTCAGGGACTTCGAGCGCCGGCTGGAGCCGTACAAGGACGCGGCGCCGGTGAAGGGGTACCGGGAAAAGGTCGCCGCACTGACCTGACGGTCCGCTGCGCGGTGCCGCGGCCCGCCGTGGCGGTGATCGGTCACGCCGGTTCCGGTCCGTCGCCGGGTGTGGCGCCGTCGTGGCCGGTCGCAGTTCCCCGCGCCCCTGAAGGGGCGCGTC
>NZ_JBVHQD010000040.1:0-38896 GCF_055567595.1 Streptomyces sp. NPDC026515 | reverse complement strand
GGGATCTCTGGGACCGCCTTCTCCCGCTGATCCCTCGACCGCAGGCATGCGGATTAAGCTGATGTCGCGGGGCCGCCCAGCTCTGGGGCAGGTGCGGCGGCGCGGTTGCGGTCATCCCGCCCGGCCCCACGCCGGAACACCACCCGACCCCAGAACTGCACCGGCGCCGCCCTACGACGTGGATCGAGGGGTCGCCACGAGAAGGTGCTGCGCATGCTTCAAAAATCAATCACATGCTTACGGACTTGCCTTCACATTGATGTGAAGGTGTAAGGGTGGGCTGAGCATCACTGCCCCGTCGCGTGACGGGCCGGCGGTACCCATCCGCTGGTTGACCACTACCGAACTGGAGATCTCCGTGACTGTTGCAGACCTCTTCGAGCCGCTCCCGCTTTTGCATGGTCCCGCGATGCGAAACCGGTTCATGATGGCGCCGCTGACAAGTCAGCAGAGCGAGCCCTCTGGGTTTTTGTCAAAGTTCGACAAAGACTGGATGCGACAGCTTGGCCAGGGCGGCTACGGGCTGGTCCAGACGGGCGCGACGATTGTCGAGGCCAGTGGAATTGCGTGCGCTCGACAGCCGGGAATCTTCAGTGACAAGCACCTGCCAGGACTGACGGAGGTAGCTGACTCAATTCGCGAGGGCGGCGGCTTGTCGGCGGTTCAGCTTCACCACGCGGGGCATCGCGCGAATCCGTACTTCGGAGGGGTGCCCTCGCCCGCCTCCAACCGCACGTTGCCCGGCATCGCCGCGTTGTCGACAGCAGAGGTGGAGCGCATCCGTGACAGCTTCATCGCGGGTGCGAAGAGGGCCGAGAGGGCCGGATTCGACGGCGTCGCGGTCCACGGCGCCTTCGGATGGATCCTGTCGGAGTTCATGTCCCCGATGCTGAACGACCGGACGGACAAGTACGGGGGCAGTCTGGAGAACCGCGCACGTTTCACCATCGAGGTGATCGAGGGAATCCGTCGGGAGTGCGGACCTGATTTCCAGATCGGATGGCGCCTGTCGATCGAGCGGTATGGCCTGCGCATCGAGGAGCTTCGGGAGATGACCGCGGAGATCCTCGATCGGGAGTTGATCGACTACCTGGATCTCGCCCTGTGGGACTACAACCAGATCGTCCACGAGGGTGCGTTCCGAGGCCAGACGATGCTGAGCGTCTTCACCGATCTGCCACGGAAGGGAGTGCGCCTGGGCGCAGCAGGCCGCATCAGGAGTGCCGAGCGCGCCGGTCGGCTGCTGGACGAAGGATGCGACTTCGTGCTGATCGGACGGGCCGGCATCCTGGAGCGGAACTGCCCCGTCCTGGTGGAGTCGGACTTCGAGCACGAAAGTCCGGCCCTCCCCGTCCCCGCGGACTTCCTGCGGAGCGGTGGACTGAGCGAGCGTTTCATCAGCCATCTTCGCGGCTGGGGCGACTTCGTCCGACCCGGTAGCCGCTGAGCAGCGGACTGACCGTACGCGGAGGGAAGGGAGCGCGGCAATGGAACTGAGCTGGCTCGGGGAGACCCTGCACTACACCGACGAAGGCTCCACCGGCGACGCGATCCTGTTCCTCCACGGTCTGGGCGGCAGCGCGAACAATTGGCTGCACCAGCGCCGAGCCTTTGCGGAGCATCACCGCGTGATCACCCTGGACCTCCCCGGCCACGGGCGATCCACGGGCACGAAAGTCCCGTTCAGGCAGTACGCGGATGCCGCTCAGGCCGTACTCGACCACCTTCGGGTGAACGAAGTGTCGGTCGTAGGGTTGGCGATGGGTGCCAGAGTGGGGATCACGCTCGCGGCACGATCGCCACGCCGTGTCAGGCGCCTGACCATCGTAAACGGGTACTTGGAACTTCCGCCGCGCGAGCACGAACGACGCGTCGAGCTCTACGATCTGCTCCTGCGTCAGGGTGGCGTTCGCGAATGGGCCCAGCTGCTGCTCAAGGGGATGGGAGTCTCCGGACACGCCGGGATAGCGCGTGGCTTTCTGGCATCGGCAGATCGCATCGATCCCGCACACGTGAATGCCATCTTCCACCAGGTTGACGAAGCCGATCAGGTGGAGGAGTTCCGTGGACTGGTCGTCCCCGTGCAGCTGATCGTCGGAGAGCGAGATCGCCTCGTCCCCTCCTCATCCACCGAGCAGTTGGCCGCGCTCGCCGGGAACGCAACGATCACCCGCCTCCCCGAGAGCGGACATCTTCCCTACCTGGAGGATCCGGCAACGTTCAATCGCACGCTCGAGGACTTCATGCACCGCCAGACGGCGCCATCGGGCGGCACGTCCTGGGACACCCGGGCGAGCCAGTAATCCAGAGCACGGGGTTTCCGCGTCAACACGCGGACACGCCACCGCAGTCGGTCTCCTTCTACCGCGATCCACGAACGAAGCGAGATGGCTTTGCTGGCGGCGGCAGCCGGTGAGCCACAGCAGACGCACTCACCCAAGGCGCTCGGCGCAGATCAATACCCCTCACTCATCCGATAATTGCGTCACAATAATTCCAAATGTGGCATTTGTGAGAAGATTTTACGATCGATAGATCGGATCTTTTGCATGCACGGCCATTGCCTCTCCCTCGCAGCCTCATTAATTTATGAATTAATCCGTGCGCCTCGCCTGAGGGGATCCATCCGTGCTTCCTGCCTCCCGCCGTGACTTCCTCCGTCTCACCGGTGCCGCCGGGAGCGGCATTGCCCTCGGCAGCACCGCTCCGCCCGGCTCGGCATCGGCGGCCGTCACCGCCCCAAACACGGGAACCGCCCCACGTACGGGAGTCGCGCACGTCGACCCGCTGACGGGTGCGCTCACTACCTCGGCCGACACGGCGTGCGGCAAGACCTTCCCCGGTGCGGTGAGGCCCTTCGGACTTGTCCAGCTCAGCCCCGATACCGTCAGCGGCGGCGACAACGGCAGCGGGTACTCCGCCGACATGACGACCATCGAGGGCTTCAGCTTCCTCCACCTGAGCGGCATCGGCTGCTACGGCGACCTGGGACAGGTCCAGGTCATGCCGCAGACCGGCGCCCTAGTCACCGGCCGTGACGCGGCGAAGAGCCCCTTCGTCAAGGAAGAAGAGGTTGCCGAAGCCGGCTACTACGCCGCTGAGTTGAGCCGCTACGCGGTCCGAGCGGAGTTGACCTCCGCGGAGCGTGCTGGTTTCCTCCGCTTCACCTTCCACGAGGCCGGCACCGGCAGGATCAAGGTCGACCTCTCCCGGCGGATCGGCTTCGACGGCACCCACACCGTCACCCAGGATCTGCGGCTGACCGACGATCACACCGTGGAGGGCACACTCACCAACGACCGTTCCGGGGGCGGCTGGATCTGCGGCAACGGCCCTGAGTACAGCGTGCACTTCTCGATGCGCTTCCGGGAACCGGTGCGCACCTTCGGCGTATGGAACGGTGACCGGGTCGACCGTGAGGCCCGCGCGCAGCAGAGCACCGGAGACAGTGCGGGATTCTTCGTAGAGTTCCCCGTCACCGCCGGACAGCAGGTCCTCCTCAAGGCCGGCGTCTCCTTCAACGGAGTGGCGGGCGCTCGCGCCAACCTGGCGGCGGACTTGCCCGGCTGGGACTTCGACGCGGTACGTGCCGCGGCGCGGCGGACCTGGGCGACGGCGCTCGGACGCGTGGAAGCCACCGGCGGAACGGCTGAGCAGCGCGAGATTTTCTCCTCCGCTCTCTACCACACCATGATCGACCCTCGCGTCTTCGACGACACAGACAACGACGGCTCGGGCGGCGGGACCATCCCCAGCGGCGCCACCGGAGACGGCAGGTCGGCGCCCCTACCCGGCCGTGCCACCTTCCGCCGGCGTACGGTCTTCAGCGGCTGGGACGTCTTTCGCGCCCAGTTCCCGCTGCTGACCATCATCGACGAGTCCGTCGTCAGCGATACCGTCAACTCTCTTTTGGAGCTGACCGCCTCGGGCATGGTCAAGGGGCTCGCACGCTGGGAACTGCTCGGGACCGACACGGACACCATGGTCGGCGACCCGGCCGTCAACGTGATCGCCGAGGCGTACGTCAAGGGGGTCCGGGGCTTCGACCACGACCAGGCCTACCGGTTGTGCCGGGAGGTGGCGCTCGGTCCCCCCGAACGCTCCAACCGCAACGACTTCGACAACTGGACCCGACTGGGCTGGTGTGTGGACACCAGCTTGTCGAAGACTCTGGAGAACAGCTACTCCGACTACGCCCTCGCCCGGTTCGCGCTGGCCAAGGGTCACCACGAGGACTCCCGGCTCCTTCAGCGGACGTCGCGCAACTACCGCAACCTCTTCAACGACGAGGTCGGCTGGTTCCGGGGCCGCAGGGCGGACGGCACGTGGATGGGCGACAACGAGGGCTGCGTGGAATCCAATCCCGCACAGCAGGGCTGGTTCGTTCCGCACGACGTGCCGGGTCTGATCGACCTGATGGGGGGCCGGCAGAACTTCGTCGAACGGCTCGATGCGCTGTTCCAGCAGACACCGCCCGAGGACATGATGCGGTGGAACAACGCCTACAACCACTCCAACGAACCGGTCCACCACCTGCCGTTCCTGTTCGTGTACGCCGGCGCGCCCTGGCTCACCCAGAAGTGGTCCCGGTTCGTGTGTCAACACGCCTACGCCACAGGTCCGGCCGGCCTGGCTGGCAACGACGACTGCGGGCAGATGTCCGCGTGGTACGTGATGGCCGCCTCCGGCTTCTATCCGGTCGCGCCCGCGAGCGGCGTCTACGCGCTCGGCAGCCCGCTGTTCGACGAGGTCGTCTACCGCACCAGCCGAGGCACCCGCTTCACGATCCACGCGCGGCACAACTCCGCGGACAACCTGTACGTGCAGTCGGCCGAGCTCAACGGCAGGCCGCTGCGGCGTGCGTGGCTGCGCCACGAGGAGATCACCGCCGGCGGCCGCCTGGCCCTCACCATGGGACCGCAGCCGAACAAGCGGTGGGGCGCCGCGCCCGAGCTTGCACCCCCCAGCGGACTGTGAGACCGGCCGCCCGGCTCCCGTCGGCCGTCCGACCGGACCTCACAACTCACAACTGTCCCCGAAATGCCTGCCCGCCGAAAGGGATCGGTTCCATGCCTGCTTCCACACGCCGTGACTTCCTTCGCTTGACCGGTGCCGCCGGTGGCGGTCTCGCCGCCTTCGGCGCGCTGCCCGCGTTCACGGCGCACGCCGATCCAGCGCGCCCTTCCCACGTGGACACTGTTCCGGAGACCGAGGCCACCACCCTCTGGTACCGACAACCGGCACACGAGTCGCACATAATCCAGGAAGGGCTTCCCGTGGGGAACGGCAGACTGGGTGCCCTCGTCGGCTGTGACCCGGAGGACGACTTCCTCTACATCACCGACGGCTCCTTCTGGACGGGCGGACGCAACGACACCCTCACCGATGACGGACAACTTCCCTACGGCCCCGACGACTTCGGCAGCTTCGGACTGCTGGCCAAACTCCGCATCGCACTGACAGGCCACACCGCACAGGAGACGAGCGAGTACCGACGCACACTCGACCTGAGCAACGGTGTGCTCACCGCGACCTACCAGCACCGTGGATCGCGGTTCCGCCGGGAGATCTACGCTAGCCACCCCGACGACGTCATCGTGATCCACCTCTCGGGAGGCGGCACCCACACTGGCGTGATCTCGCTGGAAGGCACTCACGGCGAGGACACGTGGGCAAACGGCAAACAGCTGTCCTTCGCGGCGAAACTGAAGAACGGCCTGCGGTACGCGGCAGCGGTGACGGCGGTAAGCCAGACCGGAACCATCCGGACGGAAGGCGGAAAGCTGTCGTTCTCCGGGTGCCGCGAGCTGCTTATCACCGTCTGCGCGGGCACCGACTACTCCCCCGACGCAGGCGAGGACTTCCGGGACCCCGCCGTAGACCCGCTCGCAGTAGCCCGTACGAAGGTCTCCGCAGCGGCGAAGGTGCCAGGCGCCGCCCTCCTCGCCACCCATGTGGCCGACTACCGGCGCCTCTACGACCGCTTCTCGATCAATCTGGGCAGGTCTTCCCAGGTGCAGCGGTCGCTGGACTCGTGGTCGCGGATAGCCGTCCGACACACCGACGCCTCCACCCCGGATCCTGAACTGGAAGCCGCGTACGTGCAGTACGGCCGATACCTGACCATCACCGGGTCCAGGGACTGGCTACCCATGAACCTGCAGGGACTGTGGATCCACAACAACAACCCCGACTGGTACGCCGATTACCATACCGACATCAACGTCCAGATGAACTACTGGCTCGCCGATCCCGCGGGGCTGGGCGACAACACGCAGGCGCTCGCCCGCTACTGCAGGTCACAGCTGCCCGTCTGGACCGATGTGACCCGGCGGCTCTACAACAACCCCAACAACCGCTTCCGCAACACCTCGGGCAAGATCGCCGGTTGGGCGATCGCCTTCTCCACCAACATCCACGGCGGCAGCGGCTGGGCCTGGCACCCCTCGGGTAATGCCTGGCTCTGTGCCACGCTGTGGCGACACTACGAATACACGCAGGACCGTGCGTACCTGGAGACGATCTATCCGGTGCTGAAGGGGGCGGCCGAGTTCTGGAAGTCACGACTGATCACCACAGAGGTCACCGACTCGAACGGGTCATCCCGCGAAGTCCTCATCGACGACACCTCCTGGTCGCCGGAGCATGGACCGGACGGCAAGGGAAACACCTACGCACAGGAACTGGCGTGGGAGCTCTTCCGTGAATTCGCCGTCGCGGCCCGCGAACTGAAGCGCGACACGGACCTCGCGGCGGAGCTGGAAGCGATGCAGGCTCGCCTCTACCTTCCCCGGGTCAGCCCGAAAACCGGCTGGCTGGAGGAGTGGATGAGCCCGGAGAACCTCGGAGAAACCACGCATCGTCACCTCTCACCCCTGATCGGCTTCTACCCCGGCGACCGCATCTCCGTGGACACGAGTTCGCCCCAACTGGTCAAGGGCGTGGAAGAGTTGCTGAAAGCCAGAGGAATGGACAGCTTCGGCTGGGCCTGCGCCTGGCGGTCCCTGTGCTGGTCACGGCTGAAGGACGCGGAGAAGGCCTATCAGCTCTACCTCACCGTGCTGCGCCCCTCGATGAACAACGGCAACGGCACCTCGGCGAACTGGTTCGACATGTACAGCCAGGGCAGCTACACGATCTTCCAGATCGACGCCAACCTCGGTGGCCCGACCGCCGCGCTGGAGATGCTCCTGTATTCGCGGCCAGGTGTCATCGAACTGCTGCCGGCACTGCCGGAGGCATGGTCCTCCGAGGGCTCCATCACCGGGATGGGCGCGCGCGGCGGGTTCACGGTGGACTTCTCCTGGAAGAACGGCAAAGCGACCGCGGCGACGATCCGCAGTGTCGGTGGCACACAGACCGAACTGCGGGCGGGGACGGTCCGCAAGAAGATCTCGTTGAGGGCCGGAGAGTCCGTCAAGGTCGGGCTGCGCTGAGCAACCGGCCGCCGCGGAACCCTCCTTGTGCCGGTCCACCGCAGCGCGCGGCGGTGGACCGGCACCACCCGGCAGTGGGCCTCTGTCGCGCGGTCACGTCGCGGGCCGTCCCCGTCACGGTACGACACGCCCTCGCCTGCCTGGCTACCTGCGCAGGGCCGCCGCGTACGTGCGGGCCATGAAGTCGATGACCTTGGTCCGCCGGGCGTCGGCCGCGTCGTCCCCGTACAGCATGAGGGTCCCGTGGGCCTCGCCGTCCACCACGACGAACTGCTTCTCCTTGGCCGGGGAGGCGTCGTAGACCTCGCGGAGCTGCTTCTCGTGTCGGCCTTGCATGTCATCCTGCGCGACCATGAAGAGGGAGGGCTGCTCGATCTTCTTCACAGCGGAGACGGCGTCACCGTCACAGCGTGCGGGTGACGACAGGAGCAGCAACCCGACGACGGGAATGCCGCTCCTGACGCCCTCGACGACGGCGGTGGTGCCGCCGCACGATGCTCCGGCCAGGAACACGTGGCTGGCGTGCAGGGTCTTAAGCTCGTCGAAGGCCGCCCTCATGTCCAATGGGCTGGAGGTCTCCGCCGCCTCGGACGCCACGTAGCCGCGGAACTCTGGGAGGATCACGCGGTATCCGCGCGCAGCCATCTCCTCGGCGAGATCGAGGAAGTTGCATATCTGTCCGCCGTACTGGTGGCCGAAGTACACGACGTTGGTGCCCTTGCCGAGGATCAGGGTGGAGAGGTGTTTGCCGTCCTTCGTGGTGAGCGTCCTGACGCTGTTCCACAAACGCTTAGGTACACACTTGTTCACCAGCTGACCGGTGGCGGTTCGGGCGGTCAGCGGGGGGTCGGCCGGCTTGTAGGAGGCGGGGCTCTGTGGTGCCAACGGCTCGTCCGCAGGAGGTTCGGCGGGCGTCGAAGCCGGCTTGGACGGGGACGGGGCCGCAGCGCCCTGAGTCTGTGAGGAGGCGCTCGCCGGTGTGGGGCTTGAGGCGCAGCCGCCCAGTGCCGCAACGGTGGCGGCCGCCAGTGCTAGGACACCTGTGCGCCGCAGGAATGAGAAGGATGGGGTGGGCAAGGACGCTCCCGATCGTTTGAGGGCGGGTGGGGGTCTGTTCGCGCCGGCCGACGTGGACGTCCTAGGTCCTCGCGCTCGCGGGCGGTACGGGGCGAGGTCCTCGACACGGTTCTGGAACGTCAGCGGGATATCGGGCTGCACCGGGCCGTCCCCGCCGACCGGGGCCGAGTACGCACCCGATTGCTCACGGAACGGTGGCGCACAAATGTGAGGAACATGTCATGCGGAAGTCGGCAGGAGGTCAGCGTCCCAGTCCCGGGGACTGACCCTGCGTGCCTCTGTCTATTCTCGGCAGGGTGTGCGCATACGTCATGGTCGCGGAGGACGACGCGAAACAGGCCCGTCTCGCCCGGATCTACCTGGAGAGCGAGGGGCATCGCGTGGTGGTCGCGCGCGATGGCCGTGAGGCGCTGGACCACATCCGCCGGGCGGCACCCGACCTCCTGGTCCTAGACCTGATGATGCCGAGGGTGGACGGTCTCGACGTCGTGCGCATCCTGCGCGCCGAGGACCACGAGCTGCCGGTGCTGATGCTCACCGCGCGGTCCACGGAGGACGACCTGCTTCTCGGGCTGGACCTCGGAGCCGACGACTACCTCACCAAGCCCTACAGCCCGCGCGAGCTGGCGGCCAGGGTCCGCACACTGCTGCGCCGTACCCACCGTCGGACCGCACCCGACGCCGACGCCGCGGTGCTCACCGTCGGCGCGGTGACCCTCGACCCGCTTCGGCACACGGCGACGATCGACGGACGCCAGGTGGACTTCACGTCCGCGGAGTTCCGGCTCCTGTGCGCGATGGCCGCCCAGCCGGAGCGCGTGTTCAGCCGCGGCCAGCTCCTCGAGGAACTGCACGGCATCGACCGCTTCGTCTCGAGCCGAACCGTCGACACGCACATAATGAACCTGCGCAAGAAGATCGAGACATCGCCGGGACGACCTAGCCGGCTGATCACGGTGTACGGCGTGGGCTACAAACTCACTGCAGGGACCTGCCATGGATGACAGCCGTCCCACGCGGGGAAGGTGGCGACGTGCCGCCCGGCGCACGGGTCTCCGCGGACTTCTGGTACGGCTGCTGACAGTCTCCGCCCTCGTCGCCGTCTGTTCGGTCTCGGCCACCGCATGGATCGCCGTCCGGACGACCTCTGGAGCGATCAAGAAGCAGCAAGGGCAGCTCCTCGCCGACGACACCCTGCTGCTGGACACGCTGACCGGTTACGCGGCCACGCATGCGAACTGGGACGGCGTCGCACCCGTCGTACGCAACCTGGCGCACCGGACGGGCCGCCGGGTCGCCCTCACCACCCAGAACGGTGCCCTGATCGCAGACAGCTCACCGCAGTCGGGGGCCCTGCCTGAGCAGGCGTGGGCGATCGTAGACCCCCTCTCCGTCAACCGGGCCGATCCCATCGACCCCCGGGCCACCGGTCCGTTCCGGCTGACCTGGCGGGAGCGCAGGACCCTGGAGGGCTATGCCCTCCATCAGGTCGAGTGCCTACGCAGCCAGGGAGTGGAGACCTCCGTGACGCACACCCCGAGTGGCCGCCCCATCATCCGCACCTTCACTGCCTCGAACGACGATTCCGCAACGGTCTGCGACAGCGGCCGGCTGGAGCGCCCCACCCCTACGGAACGCATCGCATTGCGACGCCTCGACTCGCTGGTCAACGCCTGTCTCCAGCACACCGGGCTCACAGCCGTGGAGGTGCTTCCCGACTTTTCCTGGCGTCAGGCGCCGACCGAGCCGGGGCCGGCCCGTGAGGGCGGCGCCCGGCAGATCCAGCCCTGCATCACCGAAGGTCGCAAGAGCCTGCTGCGCTCGTCTGTGTCACCGTCGGCCCGGCTGTTCTTCGCCTCGCCGGCGACCACCTCGCAGCGGTTCCAGCCGTCGGGCACCAATCTCGCGCGCGTCGCCGGTGCCGCCGGCCTCGTGCTTGTCCTCACGTTCGGCGTCAGTGCCCTCGCCGCCACGCGCCTCGTCCGCCCTCTGCACGCGCTCACCGCCGCGGCACAACGGCTCAAGGACGGGGACGACACGGTACGTGTTCCCGTCACCACGAGCGATGAGATCGGGCGGCTGACCGAGACGTTCAACGACATGGCCGCCCACCGCAGCCGGCTGGAGCACGAGCGCCGGGCCATGGTCGGTGACGTCGCCCATGAGTTGCGTACCCCTCTGAGCAACATCCGCGGCTGGCTGGAGGCCGCCCAGGACGGACACACCCCGGCGGACGAGGCGTTCCTCAGCTCCCTGCACGAGGAGGCGATCCTGCTCCAGCACGTCATCGACGACCTGCAAGACCTCGCCGCAGCGGAGGCGGGGCGGCTGCGCCTGCATCCGGAGCAGTTTGAAGCGGGTGAGCTGATCACCCAGATCGCCACAGCCCACCGGGCTCAGGCCGACGCCGCGGGTGTCCGCCTCACCGCGACCGCGCCAGCCGAGCGTTGGCTCCACGGCGATCCCGTCCGGCTACGGCAGGCCGTGGGCAACCTGGTCTCCAACGCGGTCCGCCATACCCCGCCGGGCGGCTCGGTTGACGTGCAGCTCATGATCACCGCCGACGCCGCGGTGATCGAGGTGGCGGACACGGGTACGGGGATATCGCCGCAGGACCTGCCCCGCGTGTTTGACCGCTTCTGGCGTGCCGACAAGTCACGCAGCCGCGACACCGGCGGCAGCGGGCTGGGGCTGGCGATCGTGCGGAAGCTGACGGAGGCGCACGGTGGCAACGTCGCCGTACGCAGCGAGGTCGGCGTCGGTACGACATTCACGTTGCGCCTGCCTGATGCAACCGTCGAGCAACGGACGGTCCAGGGATCCGGTGCCTAAGCGCCTACCCGCCGCCGACATCACTTCGGAACGAACGTGGAGACCTCTACCGGCACGGCCGGGCCCAGAGGGTGCGTCTCGCCGTTCAGGACGGGGTTCAATGAGGTGTCGCCGGTGAGGTACCGCTGGAAAAATGCCGTGGCGTACGTCGCGAGGGCATGGCGCTGGGTGGTCTCGGACAGTTGGGGGATGTCGGTGGTGTCATCGGCGTCACTGACACAGGTGCCGGCCGGGCCGTCGTGCCACGCGTCGTCCGCCGCGCCCGCCACTCCGCTGCTTGGGGACCAGCGTGTGTTGAAGAAGTTGTGGTTCCCGCCGCCCAGGTGGACGGTGCGGACGACGGCGCGCTGATCCGGCCGTGCGACCGCTTTCTTGTAGAAGTAGTCGCCCTCGGAGATGCTGCTGAACCCTCCTCGGTCACAGGTGCCGAAGGTGTCCATGAACGGGATGTCCGGGGCGGGGAGGTACTGATCAGGTGTCCCGTCACCGAGGATCGCCGAGGCGAGCGGCAGAACTGCCTTGATCCTGACCCCGTCCGGCCAGTCCTTGCGGTGCGTCGCGGAAGAGTGCCACTGGACGGCTGCGCCTCCCCGCGAGTGCCCGATCGTGCCGATGTCCTTCATGTCGAGCCGCCCGCGGAAGTCGACAGAGACGGGCTGCCGTGTCCCCGGGCGGGTGAACTTACCGGCGAGGGGACCGGTTCCCCGTTCGGCGAGCTGTGCCCACATCTCGAGGTGCCGGTTGACGAGAGCGGCGCGTGCACTCATGTCGTCGTTTCCGAACAGTCCGGCGGCGTTGACGCCGTCTGCGCTGACGGACACGGTGACGATGCCCTGCCTGGCCAGGCGCTCGCCGAGGTAGTCGTAGCCGCGGTAACTCGCCAGCGGGGCGACGCCGTCCCGGCACGGCCACTGGTTGAGGTAGCCGACCTGCCTGACGGTCTCGTCCTCGTCGCCGGCCTCCTGTGCCTTCTGTAGGGCGGCCCACGCCTGTCGGTCGTCGCAGGAGTTCGCCAGTCCGTGCAGAATGACCACAACCGGGTGCCTGCCGGTGCCTAGAGAGTTGGGATAGTGCACAATCCCGGTCAGTTCGGAGGAAGCTCCTTCGGATCCCGGGATGGCGAAGGCCTGGTCGCCCAGGTGGTATTCGGCACTGCTGACAACGGCGGTCGGCGCTTCCACCGCGGTGGTGTGTGTGGGTACCCCGGCCGCCGATAGCTGGGTGGCGGAGGCGGCGCCGGCGGGTGCGAGAAGCGTCGCGCCCGCGAGCAGGGCGGCGGCCGACGACCAGAGGCTGGTGCGGGAGCCAGCTCGCGAGTGGTGTGCACGGTGGGCAGGCATACGGTCCCTTTTCGATGAGGCATGGAGTCTCGTACGGCGGGACCGGCTGGTCGGGAGCCCGGGCCGATCCGCGGCGGAGTGAGTATGCGGGAGGAATGTCAGCGACCTGTTTGCCTCCTGTCGGCTCTCCCTGACCTGGCGCGCGGGTAACCGTTGACATGCCGAGCGCGCGTTTTCATACTGGTCTGACCACTAGATGACCCGATAGATAACAGCCAGCGCACGCGAAAATTGAGACATATCCGCCCTGGTGCGTCCGGATGTGAGGCAGACGCGCAGTGCGGCGGAATTGGCCCGGAACCCGCCCTCCGCGGAGCCCGGCTCCGGGCTCGTCCGGCGGCCTCGGCCACGGCGCGCTCGGCGACGAGGGAACCGAGTGAACCGGAAGGCCACGTCACGAGATGCAGTCGCCCTTGACCGACGGGCGCATTCCAATGGCATCAGCACGCCTCCAGCGAATCGACCGCAAGGCAGGACAGAGGTGGAGATGGGTTCTTCATTCATTCGGAGCCACGACTTGTGGTCAGAGGAGCAGCAGGAGGCCGCGGAGCGCCTTGTCACGCAGGTCGTCGAGCAGAAACTGCGCCAGGTGCGACTCAGCTGGAGTGATCAGCATGGCATTCTGCGAGGCAAGACCTTGGAGGTGAATCACTTCTTGTCGGTGCTCCGCCACGGCAAGGACTTCCAGACGGCGACACTGATCTTCGACACGACGAACCATCCCGTCGTACCCCCCTTCGGTGCCAACGCGCTCGGGGATCCTCGGATGACGGGTTTGCCCGACGGCGTCCTGGTCCCGGATCCGACGACCTTCACCCTGCTTCCGTGGCTCGACCGGACCGGTTGGATTCTCGCGAACATGCACTACCGGACCGGAGAACTCGTTCCGTTCGACACTCGAGGAATTCTGCAGACGCAGCTCGGTCAGCTCGCGGACGACGGATACTCCTACGTCGCCGGCATCGAGATGGAGTTCTACCTCACTCGAATCGAGGATCCTCGCCTGTCCTTCGAGGACTGCGGTCAGCCCCCAGCGCCGCCCACGGTCCGCGCGGTCTCGCACGGATACCAGTACCTCACCGAAATGCGAGGTGATGAGATCGGCGACATTCTCGACGTGTTGCGTGACAACATCGTCGCCCTCGGAATGCCCCTAGCGACCGTCGAGGATGAATGGGGGCCGGGCCAGTGCGAAGTCACCTTCGAACCGCTGCCGGGTCTCGAGGCGGCCGACACGGTCGTCCTGCTGCGCAGTGCGGTCAAGCAGCTGTGCCGGCGCAACGGCTACCACGCCACCTTCATGTCCCGACCGGCCTTCCCCAACGCATTCTCGAGCGGTTGGCACCTCCACCAGTCGCTGGCCACGGCAGACGCCAGCAACAGCTTCGCAGGCGACGAGGAAAACGCCCTGTCCCCGACCGGCACCCACTTCATGGCCGGCCTGCTCGCGCACGCCCGTGCTTGTTCCCTGCTTACCACCCCCACCATCAACGGCTATAAGCGCTACCGGCCCGACTCCTTCGCCCCGAACCGGGTGACCTGGGCCGAGGAGAACCGCGGCGCCCTAGTCAGAGTGGCCGGCGGACCCGGCGACGCCAGCACCCATCTGGAGAACCGGGTGGGCGAACCGGCCGCCAACCCCTACCTCTACCTGGCCTCGCAGATCATCAGTGGCCGCGACGGCCTGCACAACAAGCTCTCCCCAGGGCCGTCGGCCGACGAGCCCTATCTCGCCGACGCGCCCTCGCTGCCCGCCAGCCTGGAGCAGGCTATCCCGATGTTCCAGCAGAGCGAACTGCTGCGCCGCGAGCTCGGAGCCCCATTCGTGGACTACCTCGCATTGGTCAAGCAGCACGAGGTGAACCGCTTCAACGCAGCTGTGACTGATTGGGAGCAGCGTGAGTACTTCGAGGTCTACTGACACGCGCAACGGCGGCCTCGACGCCCCCGGGCTGTCGGTGCTGGCCAGTATCCGCATCCCCGACCCCGATCCCCGTACGACGCTGACCGTGGCGGGAGCGCAGCTCGGCGGTCCGTGGCTGGACACCGACGCCCGGATGAAGCGGCTCGTTCATGCCGCGGAACGCGCCGCAGCCGAAGGCGCGCAGTTGCTCGGGACCCCGGAGACGTACCTCTCCGGCTATCCGTTCTGGCTCACTCGCACCCACGGGGCCCGGTTCGACGATGCGGAACAGAAGGCTTGCTACGCCGCCTACCTCGACAACGCCATCGAGGTGGGCGGGCCCGAACACCGCGAACTCGAGCAACTGGCCGCCGACCTCTCCCTCACTCTCGTGGTCGGGGTGAGCGAGCGAGGACGGGGGACTGCCAGCGGCTCCGTCTTCTGCAGCATCCTCACCGTGCACCCCGAGGAAGGCCTGGTAGGACACCATCGCAAACTCGTACCCACCTATGACGAACGCCTGGTGTGGGCACAAGGTGACGGGGCCGGACTTCGCACCCACGCGGTAGGCCCGGCACGAGTAGGAGCGCTGAACTGCTGGGAGAACTGGATGCCGCAGGCCCGGCACGCCCTGTACTGCGACGGTGAACAGGTGCACGTCGGCTCGTGGCCCGGCGCAAGCAGGATCAGTGCCGACGTCACACGATTCACCGCACAGGAGGGCCGCGTATTCGCCATGGCGGTCTCCGGCGTTCTTCGGCCGGACGACGTACCCGACAGCTTCCCTCTCGCTGCCGACATTCGTGCCAACTCCGAGGCGATGCCCTTCGACGGAGGCTCGTGCGTCGCTGCACCGGACGGAACCTGGGTGGTGCCGCCGGTGGTCGGTGCCGAGGGCCTGATCGTGGCGGACCTGGACCTTGGCTGGATCTCCCGGGAGCGCCTCAACTTTGACCCGACAGGGCACTACAGCCGGCCTGACGTCTTCGGCGTCACCGTGGACCGCCGGCGCCATGAGGCCGGCCTCTTCATCGACGGGGGACCCACCGCGCCCAGGGGCACGGACGCGGGGACAGGAGGTGATCCGTGATGCGTACTGACGGAAGGGTCCTGGTCCTGCAGCACCAGGACGACGACCCGCCGGGCAACCTCGCTCTGTGGCTGGACGACGAGGGCATCGCGTGGCAGTTGGTCGACGTTGCCACCGATGAGCTGCCGCGGCCTGCACGGTACCGGGCGCTCGTCGTCCTCGGGAGCCAGGAGTCCGTCCTCGATCCGGTCGCGCCCTGGGCATTGCCGGAGCGCGCGTTCGTTCGTGCGCAAACCGAGGTGGGCACCCCGGTGCTCGGTATCTGCTACGGGGCCCAGTTGCTGTCCCAAGTACTCGGTGGTGCGGTGCACCGTTCCTCCCAACCGGAACACGGCTGGACCGACATCACGCCCGTACACCCGGAGTCACCCTTCGCGGAGGCTGTTCGAGGGTGCTGGTTCGAGTGGCACGAGGACGAGATCTCGCTCCCACCGCGGGCGACCCTCATTGCCCAAAACCAGCATGCCCAGGCATTCGGCCATGGTCGTCATCTCGGGGTGCAGTTCCATCCCGAGATCACGTCCGAGCTGATTCATGCATGGATCACGTCAGAGCGATGGCAACGAAGGGTCGCAGAAGTCCGGGGCGGGACCGAACAGATTCTCGAGGCAACCCACAAACGGCACCGGAGCGCCGAACAGGCCGCTCGACGCCTCTACCGCGCATTTCTGGACTGCGCGGACGGCTAAGCAGGATCGCTGCCGTCCGGGGTGCCGCTGGAGCGAGCGTCACTCAGGACGGCGGTATCGTCAGACCAGCAGAACACCGTCTGCGCCAGACGATCGAAGCTCACCAAGGAGGGTCATGACCGCCGATCGGCGAGACCTCGCGCCCATGCGTCCAGTCGATCGCAAACCTCTCTACGAGCAGGTCAGTGATCGCCTCCGGGAATTCATCGACGTCCATCAACTGCAACCCGGCGACCGGTTGATGAGCGAGCGGGAACTTGCCCAGCAACTGAACGTGGGACGGTCCTCGGTCCGGGAGGCGATCACCGCACTGCGCGCCCGCGGCATGGTGGAAGTCCGGCACGGCGACGGGATCTACCTGCTGGAACGCTCCGACGACCTGCTCGACTCCCTGGCCGCCGAGCTGGTGCAGACCCACCTCGATCACCCTGCGATATGGGAGACACGTCAAGCCCTGGAGACGCAGTGCGCGAGACTCGCGGCGATCCGGGCCACGGACGACGACATCGCGGAACTGCAGGGCGCGATGGTCCAGATGCAGGCCGAGATCGAGAACGGTGACGCAGGACTGGGGGGAGACCGGCGGTTCCATGCCGGCGTCGCCCGTGCCTCACACAACCCGATCCTGATCCGGCTGTTGGAGAGCATGCACAAGGCCCTGGACCGGACTTCGGAGACGTCTCTGACCCGTGCCGGTCAACCTGCCAAGTCACTGCGTGACCATCGGGCGATCATCGACGCCATCGAGGCCCGCAAGCCGGCGGAAGCCGCGGAAGAGATGTTGCGGCACTTGGTCACCACCACCGACGCCCTCATCGAGGACGGACAGCTTCAGCAAGCTGACTGAGCGCGCGCGTCCTTCTGGGCGGGGCCTGCGGCGCCCCCACCCCCTCACTTCCCCAGCCGACCGATGCTCCTGGCCAGTTCCTCCAGTTCCGAGGGCGTCGCAGACCAGATGGTGCGCACGTGCTCGGTGACGACCTCGGCGGGCCAGTCCCACCAGGCGATGCGCAGCATGCGGTCGATGTCCTCGTCGGGCAGCCGCTTCTTGATCTGCTTCGCGGGATTCCCGCCGACCACGGTATAGGGGGCCACATCGCTCGTGACCAGGGAACGGGCTCCGATGACCGCGCCGTCGCCGATGGTGACACCGGGCATGATGACGGCCTCCCGTCCGACCCAGACGTCGTTGCCTATAAGGATGTCGCCCTTGGTGGGCAGTGAGGGCAGCAGGTCCGCCGTCTTCTCGAGCCAAGATCCACCGAAGATGAAGAACGGGTACGAAGTGGTACCCCCGGGCATGTGGTAGTCCGTTCCCGGCGACATGATGAACTTCGTGCCCATCGCCAGGCAGCAGAACTTGCCTATGACCAGGCGTTCCGGGCCATACGCGTAGAGAACGTTGTTGTCCTCGAAGCCTGCGGCGTCCTCGGTGTCGTTGTAGTAGGTGAATTCACCGACCTCGATCCTGGGGGACTTGATGAGCGGCTTGAGGAAGACGGTGACGTCCTCGGCCGCCTCGACGAGTCCCGGACGTCGCTCGCTCTTGATCATGCCGGGAATGCGCGCGTTCGCGGGGTCAGGGTATGTGGTCATACTGCTCCGTCCTTGGAGAGTGTTGTGGTGCGCCGGTCGCCCGGATCACGCCGCGGCCATGGCTGTCAGGTCGTCGGCCAGCTGTTCTCTGTACTGGGCGATGCGTCCTGCGCGGTTCGCAGTGACTGCTCCCACGAGTCGTCCGCCGCGGTAATAAGCCACGTCCAAACGCCTTCGCTGCAGGTCGAGTTCAAGGGTCCGAGCCTGGTCGGCTTCCATGGGCAGTCCCACAGCCCGGAAGCGGACGCCGTACAAGCTGGACCAGAACGACGCGACGGGACGGTAGACGGCAGGGGCATGGGGGCTGAGGAGTGTGCGTGCCGCGGTTCTCGCCTGTTCCACTGCGTGACTCCAGTGGCCGAGACTGAGGAGTCGCGCCGTGTGAGGGTGGGGAAACCGTGTGACGTCTCCGGCGCCGACGATCCTGTGATGCGATCGTCCGTCCGCACCGACGGCCCGGGCGTGGGCGTCTGTGACCAGCCCCCGATCCAGTTGAAGGCCTGAGTGTGTGAGCCATTCGGTACGGGCTGTGGCCCCCAGCGCGAGCACCGCGGTATCGACGCCCACCTGGTGTGTGTCGTTCAGGGTGGCGTAGGCGACCCGCGTTCGTCCGTGCAGCGCGGTGAGGGTGGCGGAAGGCAGCAGGGACACACCTGCGGCGCGATGGAGCTCCGCGACGAAGTAGGCCGCGTCCTCACCCATCGGGCGGTACAGGGGCGCCAGCCCTTGGTGCGCGAGAAGCACGTCGTGCCCCAGCTCACGCGCCGTCGCTGCGGCTTCGCTGCCGATGAATCCGCCTCCGACGACGAGGATCCGGCGCCGCGCACTTCGGAGGTCGTACCGCAGCGCCGTCGCGTCGTCGAGCGTCCGGATGGTGTACACACCTGCAGCCGGACACGGAGCGGGCCAGGAACGTGCTCCGGCACCGGTGGCGATGACGAGACCGTCATACGGGATGACCTGGCCGTCCTCCAAATGCACCGTCCGTTCACGGGGCTCGAGGTGGAGTGCTCGCCGGCCGTAGAGCTCCGTCAGTCCAAGAGCAGCGGTGTCCGCCAGGGCCAGCGACGCGTGACCCGCGTCGGAGGTGAGGAATTCCTTGGACAGGGGCGGTCTGTCGTAGGGGCCGTAGGGCTCCTCGCCGACCAGGGTGATGGGCCCTGTGTGTCCCTCGTCCCGCAGGGCTCGTGCCGCGTTGAGACCGGCGAGTGAGGCGCCGACGATGACGACGCGCATCGGCTGCGTGTTCATCGCGTGGACTCAGAACCGTCTGCGGGGGCGTCACCCTCGATGGTGTGTTCGATTCGGATCGCCCGCACGGGACAGGCTGCCGCAGCGGCGACGACCTTTTTGTACTGGGAGACGTCGGGATTCGGCTCGTAAACGAGGATGTCGTCGTCGTCGAAGGCGAACACCTGGGGGGCGGCGAAGACGCACTGACCGTGACTCACGCACAGGTTCATGTCGACGGTCACTCTGAGGCTGGTGACGGGTCGCTCGGTCATGTACTTGCTCCTTCATGTGCGATGGGCGGGTTGAACCGGGAGAACTGGGGAGCGCTCCAGCGCAGCGGGGATGCGTTGTCGATGCGGACGAGGTGCTCGACGGCGAAGTCGACGACGCGCTGTGCCCCCGGATGAGCGGCTGCGTGGTCCGGGTCCCAGTCCACGGCTGCCGTGCCGGTGAGGTGCAGGAGAGTGCCCGTGGCCCAGTTGGGGATCATCAGTCCTGCGCGGGGATTGACTTCGAGGTTTCCGAAGGTGTTGAACATGGAGTTGCCGACATAGTCGGGCCAGCGCAGATGCCGGGGCCCGCGGACTTGGAGGAAGCCCGGGTTGCCTCCGCGATGGGAGGCGTCGGCGTTGCCGTCCAGGTCTGTCGTGGCGATGAAGAAGGTGTCCGTGCCTTCGACGAGCGCGATGTCCTGTTCGGTGAGCGCCTCTGCCTCCCGTGGCTCGTCGGGGGTGGCGGGCTGCCACTGCGGCACCCTCTTCTGGATGTACTTCGGGCAGTTCGCGTAGATCTGCTCCAGTGCGATCTCCAGCCCCTCGCGGGCGGGACGGGCGGTGCCGTTCATGCGTATGCGTCGCCGCGTGCCGGGTTCGATGGCGATCATGCCAAGGCGGGTCGGTTCGGCGAGGGTGCAGTACAGGGGGTCACTGGCGGACAGCGCGGCTGCGACGCTCAGGGTGGACGGTCCGGTGACGGTGATGAACCCGGGCACGCCCGCCAGCAGGGAGGACCAGACCTCACCGCGGCTGTCGGCGGCGCCGATGACGAGCATCGGCTGCTCCTCGATGAAGTCCGCGGCCACGTCTGGAATCTCGGTCATGATCGCGGCGGAAACCGCCATGGCCGTCTCGGTCAGACCTGCTCTCTTCTGCACCGCTAGTTCGCCGTGGTGATATGGGCCCATGTCTGCTCCTCGCGATGTCGACGTGTCCGTGCCGTTGGGTAAAGAGATGCCTCCCTCCCGTTGCCCGCACGGCCTCACAGGAACGTGATCCTTGTGAGTGTCGGGCTGGGAGCAGCAGCTCACCCATGTGTCAGTTGGTCCACTGGACCGGGAGGCCCAGCACCGGCTAGGCCGAGCCAGCGGTGAGACCTCCCGGCGTCGTGGCCTGTCCTAGAAGAAGCCGCAGGTCGGCTCCTGGCCGGCCGGAGCGGGCGCACCCTCAGCGCCGGTGGGCACGTAGAGCTCCAGACGGATGCCGTCGGGGTCCTCGAAGAAGATGCCGCCCGACGCGGCGCCCTCGGCGTGCGCCACCACACCGTCGTAGACGAACTCCGTGCCCAGCTCACGCAGGACGGCCTCGGTCGCGGCGATCTCATCCAGGGTGTCCACCTGGAAGGACAGGTGGTGAAGACCCGCGGTTGCTGTGGCGAAACCTTCCGCGCTCTGCTGCCACAGGGCAACGACGATCTCACCGTCGCGGCCGAGGAAGGCCCAGCGGCGACTGTCGTCCTTGCCTTCGGCGAGGGTCTCGAAACCGAAGACCCGTCCGTAGAACGGGAGCGACCGGTCGAGATCGGTGACACTGAGGCCGACGTGACCCGTCTTGAGGGTGGCAGGGTGCAGAGAAGTGGTCATGACGTTCCTTCCAGAGGGTGGATACATGGGGCCGATGGGCGCTCACTGCCGAGCTCGCTCCAACCAGCTAAATGGAGGTTAGCGGTTGCCACCCTCACGCGCAACCGGCGATACTCATTTAGCCGGTTATGCTTCGAGGGTGTGATCGCATGGACCCCGACACGAAAGGGCGCACCGCATGCACACTCATCCAGCCCACACCGCCGACGCAGACCCCCGCCCCCTCCTCGGGGAGCCGTTGCCGATGGACCTGCTGAACACACGTTGGGTGGACGACGACGGCGCCCACGACCTTCTTGAGCGCCCAGGTGGACTGGCGATTTGGCTGTCGTCCGCCGGACTGGCCGACATCGCACCGGACACACAGGAGACCCTCGGCACCCTCCTGGCAACCCGGACCGCCCTGAGCTGGATGGTGACCAGCGAGGGACCCGAACTGGAACGGGCTCGCGAGATGCTCAACGACACACTCGCCCACGGCCACGTACGACGCCTGCTGGGACCTGCCGGTCCAGAGTCGGTCGTAGAGACGGACACGCCGGGCTGGAACGCAGCATGGCGCACAGCCGACCTCTATCTGCGCCTGCTGGAGGAGGGGCCCGACCGCATCCGCAAGTGCGCCAACCCCGTATGTCCCCTGCGCTTCTACGACACGACCAAGAACGGGGGGCGCCGGTGGTGCTCCATGGGATCCTGCGGCAACCGCGCCAAGACCCGCCGACACCACGAGCGTCACCAGGGCACGCCCAGGCAGGGACGCTGACGGCGCACCACCCCAGGCCCCGCCCTGCCCCCAGAAAACCCCGGCACCACACACTCTCCGGCGAGAATCACCCAAACCAGCAAAACGACTTTTGACAGTTACGCGATCAGTGATCATCGCATGCCACGACGCCCCCCTCGGACAAGGGACCCCGACGGCAGTCGGCACGCTGGCCGAGACCGCCGCAAGCCCTGCGCCACGCTCCTCCTGAGTCTCGACCGCTAGTACCGCAACGGTGTTTGTTCTGATTACCGGGCAGTTGTCAGGGGCTGTGTCCGTGTCGTTTGTAGTGACTGAGGCGGGCTTGGTGTTGGCGTCTGCGGCGCCATGTCGACCAGTGGAGGGTGTGTTCGACAGGGGTGGGTCGGCGGTTGGTGAGCCGGGTGATAAGTCGTCGGATCTCGGCGAGGCTCAGGCGGATGAGCTGGGAGGATCCGTTTCTGCTTTGTCCGTGTCCAGTTCCCGGGCTCGCAGGACGGTGAGGCAGGCGTGGACTGCCATGGCGAGGGTCATGTGGCGGTGCCAGTCGGGTAGCGGCGGACCTGGTAGTCGTCCAAGCCGCATTCCTGCTTCGCCGTCTGGAAGCATTCCTCGACCGCCCATCGGCCGCCCGCGATGCGGATCAGTTCGTCCAGGGTGGTGCCGGCGGGGCAGTAGGCGATGTAGGTAGGAGATGTCCTCGGGCCGGCTGACGCTGCGGCGGGCGATCACCCAGTGACGGCGGTCCTCGCGGTGCCAGGGCCTCACCTCGACGCGGGCCCAGTCGAAGATCCGCCGGCCGTGCGCTCCCTCGCCGCAGGAAAGGCGTTTCCACTTCTGCCGGGACAGAGCGGGGAACAGGTCGTGGACGGGATGGTCGGTCGACCAGCGGGTGACGACGGTGTCGTGCCGGGTGGTGGCCATGACATGGAAGACATCGGCCTGCTCCAGTTCGAACCGCAAGCCCTTGCTGAAACCGTAGGCGGCGTCCGCCGTCACCCAGCCGAACGGGACCCGGTCGGCGATCGCCTTGCGGACCGTCGCCTTGGCCATCGCCACCTTCGTCTCGAAGGCGACCTCGTCGCCGATACCTGCCCGTCGGCATCGCTCGCGGTCGTCCGTCCAGGACGTGGGCAGATACAGTAGCCGGTCGATCAGTGTGCGTCCGCGGCCGGTGGCGTAGGCAAGGAAGACCCCGACCTGGCAGTTCTCGGTGCGTCCTGCGGTCCCGGAGTACTGGCGCTGAACGCCGGCCGAGCGGGTGCCCTTCTTCAGGAAACCGGTGTCGTCGACGATGAGCACCGCATCCCGGTCGAGATGGTCGTCCACGTAACGGCGCACGTCATCGAGGACCTCGTCGGGTCCCACTCGATCCGGTTCAGCATCCGCCGGACACAGTCCGGACCGTCATGGCCGGCCTCCTCGGCCAGGGGCCAGCCGTTCTTGCGCTGCAGCGGAGCAATCAGCCCCCGCATATAGGCCAGCGGCGACTCCCGCGGCTCCGACCGGCTGAACCGGTGCACAAACCGCTCGTGCACCACATCCAATTCACTCGCCCACACACGCACATCACCAAGGTCCCCGCCCATAACCACACCAACGAGCGGACTGGCCAGCAGCCACGGTAGACACCGTTGCAGTACCAGGGCGTGTGTCGGAAGTGCTCTAGGTTGGCTGACGTGAGCGAGCGGGGGCGGAGTTATCGATATGTCGGCCCAGTCGAACTGAAGGCCGCGGTCCGTCCTGGTGACGCCGGGCGTCGGATCGGCTCGGTGGCTGACTTCGGTGGCTGGATCGTGGAGCAATCGATGGCGGAGCTGGCCGAGCCGTTCACCTTCGTGGTCGGTATGGACGGTGTGCTTCGGCTGGCGCCGCGGCGAAGCGAGCACGTGGCCTGTGCCGGAGGAGACATGGTGCTGAGTGCCGGCGAGATCAGCTTCATGCGCGAGGCAAACCGGTGGGCCGTGAGCGAGGTCAGCAACCAGTCCACCGGGTACTGCCCGGACGTCACCTCTTGGGCGGAGGTCGCCCGTGCTCTGGACGCTGTAGGGCTCTGGCGGCCGTCCGGCTTTACTCACGAGGTGGTGTTCCGGCGGTGCCCCGACTGCCAGGAGCACAACATCGTGCGGGAGGACGACTTCGTCTGCATCTTCTGCGGCAATGATCTGCCCGCGGCGTGGAATGTGGATCCCATCGCGTGACGGCCGAGGGTCACAGCCACTCGCTGATGGCAGCGACGAGGACGGTCGCCTCGTAGCGGACGGCGAGCCTGTCGTAGCGCGTGGCGACAGCACGGTGTCTCTTGAGGCGGTTGATCCCGCACTCGACCGCGTGGCGTTCGCCGTAGTCGGCCGGGGCGAAGCGTGGCGGCCGGCCGCCACGGGAGCCGAGCTTTCGGCGGTTGCGGGCCTGGTCGGCCTTGTCCGGGATGGTGCAGCGGATTCCACGGCGGCGCAGGTAAGCGCCGTCCTTGCGGCAGGCGTACGCCTTGTCCGCCCGCACACGATCAGGGCGGACCCGCGGTCGGCCCGGCCCGAGGCGGGGCGCGCGAACCTTCTCCAGCACCAGTCCGAACTGCGGCGAGTCCCCACGCTGCCCTGCCGTCACCACGATCGACATGGGTTTCTGACCCTGCTCGACGGCCAGGTGCAGCTTGGTGGTGAACCCGCCGCGTGAGCGTCCCAGCCCGTGATCACGAGGCTCGGTGAACACCTCACCCGGCGGTTCCTCCTGCAGATCACCCTGCTTGCGGGCACCGGCCGCATGCTGGTGAGCGCAGCAGGCCGCAGAGTCAACGTTCAGGTCCCAAGTGATCGCACCTCTCGCGTCGGCCAGGGACTGGAGCCAGGTCAGGATGCGTTGCCAGGTGCCGTCCCGCCGCCACCGGCGGAACAGGTCGTAGACCCGCCCCCACAGCGCGTACTCGACGGGCACGTCCCGCCACGGAACACCGGTCCGGACCCGAAACCGTATGCCGCCGATTATCTGCCGCCGAGGCCAGACAGGTGGTCGCCCTGCCTTCGTCCCCTTCGGCACACGGCCTAGGGGCGGGGCAGCGCGCTGAGGATGTGCCGGGTGGATTCGTTGTGGTAGTACGCCGCAAGAGCGGCCCTTCCGGCGTCCCTGTCCCGCATTGCCGCGAGGATTCCGGCATGCTGCTCGTTAGACACTCTCAGCGCCTCGCCAGGGCGACGGATGAGCCGGACCAGCCGGGTGAGCTCCACCTGGGCACGGGCCACCTCGTCGATCAAGGGACCACTCCCGGTGATCTCTGCGATCTTGATGTGGAAGCGCACGTCAAGACGCCGGTACTCGTCCGCCTCCTCCGCCTTGTCCATCCGGGCGATGAGCGCGTCGAGTTCGTCGAGATCTGCTTCACCGGCTCGGGTGGCGGCCAGCATGGTGGCACCCATATCGAGAGATGCACGCAGATCCAGCTGCGATGTCCAGTCGTCCGGCAGGACGGGGCGCTCGCACCCAAGGCCCTCACTCACGAAGGTGCCGCCCCCTCTGCCCGGACGGGCATGGACTCGACCGGCCTCCTGCAGGGCAGCCAGCGCCCGCCGCAACGTGGCGCGGGACACCCCCAGCCGGGTGGCGAGTTCGCGCTCCGGTGGCAGTTGCGATCCCGGCGGCAGGATTCCCAGGATGATCGAGTTACTCAGCCGCTCTACCGTCTCCTCGAAGGCAGTGGCCGGCGTGATGGGTCTGAGCGCATGGTCCTCCGACCAGAGGTCCGTCGCGCGTGGCGTCCCCGCAGGCGTCATGGTTCCCGTCCTACCCAATCGAACCGATCATGCTGTCCGGAAAAGGTACATTTAGCACACCATTGACATATTACCTTCATATCTGGAGGATAAAGGTATAGCGACCAGTCCAAAACATGTGGAGGGGCGAGCAATGCCCTTGCTAGCACGCCGATGTACGGCAGAAGCTAATCCGCGCGTCTCGCGCTCCGAGAGGGACGACGGGAGCGTCTGCACGGAACCACGCCGCGGACACACGCTACGGATGCTGTGGGCTCTCCTGTGCCACTCCCGCCTCGACATCCAGATCCAACCGGACGACTTCGCCGCCGTGCACACTGCGCGCCGGGCAGTGGCCCAGCAAGCGTTGGCCTGGGGTCTGACGCCGGTCAGTGACGACGCGATCTTGCTCGTGTCCGAGCTGGTCACCAATGCTCTTGAACACTCGATGGGGCCCGCGTCGCTAGCCGTGATACCGCTGAAGTGCGGTGTAAGGGTGGAAGTCCGTGACACGTTGACGTCCCTACCGGTTCGCCGAAGCGAGAGCTCGGATGCCACCTCCGGACGGGGACTGCTGGTGGTCGAAGCCCTCGCCAATTCGTGGGGCGTCGAGACACACGGAACTGGCAAAAGGGTCTGGTGCGAGATCTACGCCCAGAGCAGCGAGCACGGAGACACGTCGCTCTCTCGCCGCACCTCCACCCACCGCCCCCCAGCGAAGCCGTGACCGCGCCCCCTGTTTCCTGCGCCGGCTGTCTGAATGGTGTGTCCGACGGACCAGCTGCAACATGGTGCGTGAGGCGTGGCCGAAACCGAGCGCGGTCAGCTCCTTGGCCTCGGCCTGCTCCCGCTCGGCCAGCGTGTGCTGCTCGGGGTCGCCGCCGCGGGGCTTCTTCGCTGCCGGGCCTCTCGGCAAGGCCGGGTTCAACCTCTTTTACGTGCCGCTGCCCGGCAGTGCCTTTTCGCGGGCCACGGCGAGGGCGGTCCCGAACAGCCCTCACTTTGGGGCGGCTTGAGGCACGTCGGTCCGATGGCAGTGAAGCCGGGGTCGGAGAACAGATGCCGGGCGAGCACGGTCTGCCCTCCGCCGTCTGGTCCGAGGAGGTTGATGTCTTGGCCTGACAGCGCGACCACCCGCCACTTCACGCCGCGGAACCGGACGTGAACTCCGACGTTCACGGGTGTCCGGGCATTGCGGCGCACGCTCACGCGGCGCCGTCCGTTGTGTCAGGGCTGCTCCCGATGTGGGGGCTGACCAGGCAGACTTCCAGCAGTTGACCAGCGACGATGCCATATCCCACGGCCCGAACCACTCCGGCAGATCCCGCCACTGCACACCCGTCTGCACCCGGTACAGAACCCCGTTGATCACCCGCCGGTTATCGCTCAACCAACCCCTCCACGAGCACCACCAGGAAGCGCAACGACTCCATCCCCCAACCCGTGTTCTTGCTGGTATGCGTGACAACCAGCTCAAGCAGTCGCTGCCCGAGCGCCGGGCCGAGGGTGTCACTGATCAGGTGGCGGTGTTTCCTCAGGCGAGCGGCGAGGAAGCGCAGGGCAGAGCCGGACACGTCGACGCCGGACGGGTAGACAAGCATGCGATGCCTCGCAGATGGAACTCTGCCTTGGGCAGGCCTTCGAGGTAGGGGTATGCGCCGTCCGGCGGAAAGATGAAGTCATGCCGCCCCCAGACGATCAGGGTCGGCGGCTGGTAACTCCAAAAGTACTCCTGGAACCATGGGTAGAGGGTGACATTGGTGCCGTAGTCGTGGGACAGGTCGAGCTGGATGCCCCAGTTTCCCGGGCGGGCAAGCTGGGTTCTGCCGTGAAGCCGGCTGAACGGGTCCAGGTGGCTCAGGTCCCGCACGCCGGTGGTGTGCTGCGACTTGATCGCCTCGTCGGCGAAGACAGGCGTCAGCGCCCTGCGGTTCTCCTCGGTTTCCTCGTCCCGCTACTTCTTGATCGGGTCCCAGAACTCGCGCGGCCTCGCCGGTATCCGGCCCTCCTCGCGCCTCTGCCGCAGGAAGCCCTGATCCTCGCAGGAGCGCAGCAGCCGGGACGATACGCTCGTCCGCTCGGACAGCTGTTTGATCCTCATCACAACTCCTTGACGACGATTTGCCTTCTCACTGATGTCAAGGTTGGAGAGTAGTGGAGACACCGCGACCGCGGACCTCAACGTGAGCGACGGCCGCCACCCCCAGTTCTGACCTGTAGGAGATCTGCATGTCCGTCGCTGAATTGTTCGAACCTCTCACTCTCCGCCACGGGCCGGCAATGAGGAACCGATTCATGCTGGCGCCGCTCACGAACCAACAGAGTGAGCGTGACGGTTCCGTCTCGAAATTCGATCTGGACTGGATGGAGCAGCTCGCCCGAAGCTGCTACGCCTTGATACAAACCGGTGCCGCTACAGTCGAGGCCAGCGGCATTGGATATGAGCGGCAGTTGGGCATCCACTCCGATGAACATCTGTACGGGCTGACGCAGATGGCCACCGTGATCCGCGACGGAGGCGGCCTTTCCGCAGTGCAGCTGCATCACGCCGGGCATCGGGCCAGTCCAGAATTGGGGGGAGTGCCGGCTCCGGCTTCTAGCCGCACGCTTCCGGGCGTCAGGGCGCTGACAACGGAGGAGGTAGAACGAATCCGTGACAGCTTCATCGCAGCAGCGAGAAGGGCAGAGCTAGCAGGCTTCGACGGCGTCGCGCTCCACGGTGCTTTCGGCTGGATCCTCTCAGAATTCATGTCCCCCTTCCTCAATAACCGCGTCGACAAGTACGGTGGTAGTACCGAGAACCGAGCTCGTCTCACGATCGAGGTGATCGAAGGCATTCGCAGGGAATGCGGCCCAAACTTTCAGATCGGTTGGCGCTTGTCAGTCGAGCGATACGGGCTGCTCCTGGAGGAGCTGCGTGAAATAACAGCTGAGATTCTCGACCGAGAACTGATCGACTACCTAGACCTGGCCCTGTGGGACTCAGCCCAGATCGTGCGAGAGGGAGTCTTCAGGGGGCGGACGATGCTCAGTGTCTTCACGAGCCTTCCCCGGAAGGGTGTACGGCTGGGAGCAGCGGGAAAAATCATGAGCGCCCAGCGCGCCGGGCAGCTGCTGGATGAAGGTTGCGACTTTGTACTGATCGGTCGTGCCGGAATTCTCCAGCGAGACTTTCCTCTGCAAGTAAAGAAGAATGCAATGTATGACAGCCCAGAACTGCCGGTCAGGGCGCAGTACCTGCGTGACGGAGGCATGAGCGAGCTCTTCATTAACCACATGCGGGGATGGCCGAGCTTCGTTCAGCGCTTCAGTGTGTGAGCAGAACCTCATATCGGGAACTACACCTTCGACCCGGAATTCGCTCATCAGCCGGCCATGCGAACCTCCAGCCTTGATCTCGCCTGGAGAAGTGCGAGACGCTCATCATCGTCGACTAAGCCCAAGCATAGCCGGGTCAAAAATAGAACGAGCTGGGCCGCAATTTCATATGGACGGCAGAGACCAGCCAAATTATCGACTAAAAGGCGTTTGGGAAATCCCTCCCCCGACGGTTTCCTGAGGTCATTCCATCCCAGAAGATGTGGAGGTACAGCGAACATGTATCGTCTTCAGCCGCTCGCTAACGGTCTGCACACAGATCATCCCATCCCTGGGATACCTTTCGTTGACGACAGCCACATCTCGATCGACGATCCCGCCGCCCTAGAGGCCTTCATTTCCCGAAAAGACGGCGTCGCAATGGGTCGATGGGAGAGAATGAACGAGGCTCACGGTGCGTGGATCGCCTACGCGACCGACCCGCTCCGGCCGGAACTTGCCTGGGCCGTCCGCCACCATCCCGGGCACGGCCGCACGGTTCTGCTGCTCCTCAACAAGGATGCGCGCCGGTGGCACAGCAGCTGGAGGGGGCCCAAACTCCTGTTCCGCCAGGGCGGATACTGGTGGGACGGCACCACCTGGTACCGACCCGACCAGGCATGGGACGCCACCTGCAAGAACTTCTCTCACCGGCCGGTCCCGGACGCGACCACCATCACCGCCGCCGACATCCTCGACGAAAACGCCCGCATCGATGACCGCCTGCTGTTGGAGATCTACAGCTTCGATCCGGAAGCTAAGCCACCAGATTCGTGGAACGAGCACTTGGCTATGTGGGCCTCACAGCGAGGCGCCAACGCGCGCCCTCTCTCGCAGTGCGTGGTACGACTTTCTGCGCCTGAGCTTGCCGCCGATCAGCCCATTGGGGTGGCGAAGATCTCGAGAATCGGACACATCGTGGCTCCGACGCGTCGCAGGCTGAGCCTGCTGGACACACGGTGGATAGACGCTGGCGGCGCCCATGACCTGTTGGAACGCCCTGGTGGTCGCTCGATCTGGCTGTCGCCCACGGCTCTTGCCCGACACATTCGGGGGTCCAAGAGTCGGGAGCCGGAATCACGGTCAGCCGCAGAAGGATGAAGGTGAGCAGGGACGTGCTACGAGCGGTCTGCGCGTAAATCTCGCACAGACGCACTTGCCGACTCTGTGCGCATGGCATGACTGAAGTCATGGCAGATCTTCCACAGACCCCGCATCAGCCCCAACCGCATGACCCTCATCACCAAAGCCGTTCTCACCCTGGAGCGGCAACGCTGAAAACTCGTGCAGTGATCCTCAGCAACCGGCGGATCACGGGCCTGACGGCCGATGTGATTGCTGAACTCGTAGCTGAGATAGGCCCGTTGTGGCACGAGCGCCAACAGGCCAGGCTCGCCTCCAGACAGCGGAACCGGGCAGTGGGCGCCGGTGCAAAGCACCGGCTGGTGTTCGTCGATCGGCTGCTCGCCACCCTGGTTCATCTCCGTCACTGCACGACCCACGATGTGCTGGCCTGCCGGTTCGGCGTGGACCGCTCGACCATCACCCGGGCCATCGGCGAGGTACGGCCCCTGCTCGCCGAGCGGGGATGCACCGTCAGCCTCGACGTTCGGCTGCGAAGTCCGGCCGAAGTCGTCGATCTCTCGGTGTGACCGGGAAGGCCGGCATCATTGACGGCACCGAGATCCGAGTCCGCCGCCCGGCCGCCGAACGCAAGGACCGGGACAGATTCATCTCCGGCAAGAACAAGCAGAACGCCGTCAAATCTCCTGGCCGACGGACCCGCGGTCGAGATCCGCGCCGACGCCGCGGCTACCAGGGTCTGGGTGCTCAGCTCGGCGGACGCGTGGTGACACCACCGCACCGCAAGTTCAAGAAGAACGCCCCGGACTGGTACGAGGAGATCTACGAGCGCGAGCGCAAAGCACACTCCTCGCGCCGCATCCGCGTCGAGCACGGCATCGCCCACCTGAAAAACTGGCGGGCCCCGGCCCGCCACCTCGACCGCCGCGAACATGAGCGACACCGTTCAAGCCATCGCCGGCCTGCTGTCCCACCAACAGATCGCGGACCTCAAATCCGCACGGCAGATGTGAACCCCGAGCCCCACCGAAGTCCTCGACGTCTCACTGCCTACCGTGCACGAGCTCGTTAGACCACGGATAGGGGACGCCCTTAGAGCTCGTAACACGATCTTGTTGAAGTGCCCTGGTCGGGCGTGACGGATGTGACGATTCGGCCGTTCGGGATGGTGTGAGTACTCGGCCGTGGATCGTGGACGACGACTTGTGGGTGCTGATCGAGCCGCTGCTGCCGCCCTGGCCCGAGAAGTCGCCGGGCCCGCGGCCGGTGGCGGACCGACTGTGTCTGCAGGGCGTCCTGTACGTCCTCCACAACGACATAGCCTGGCAGCTCCTGCCGCTGGAGCTGGGGTTCGGCTCCGGACAGACCTGCTGGCGGCGCCTGGAGCGATGGCAACAGGCCGGAGTCTTCGAGCAACTGCACCGCATCCTGCTCGCCGAGCTGAACGCAGCCGGCGAACTCGACTGGTCCCGCGCGTGTGTGGACGGCTCCCACATCCGCGCGAAAAAGGGGGCCCCGACACCGGTCCGTCGCCGATCGACCGGCGCAAGACGGGCAGCAAGCACCACCTGATCTGCGACGGACGCGGTACCCCGCTCAAGGTCATCACCACCGCGGCCAACGTCAACGAGGTCACCCAGACCCTCGCCCTCGTTGATGGCATCCCGCCCGTCGCCGACCGGCCCGGCCGCCCGCGCAGACGCCCCGACTCGCTCCTCGGCGACAAGGCCTACGACTCGAAGGCCGTGCGCCATGAGCTGCGACGCCGCCGGATCCTGCCGGTCATCTCCCGCAAAGGCGCCCCGAACATCAAGGGCCTGGGCAAACTCCGCTACGTCGTGGAGCAGACCTTGGCCCTGCTCCACCAGTTCAAGCGCCTCGCCGTCCGCTGGGAACGCCGAACCGAACTCCACGACGCCTTCGTCTCATTGGGCTGCGGCCTCATCTGCTGGAGGCGACTGAAAAAGCACCGATCATGATCGTGTCACGAGCTTTCGGCTACAGCTCACACTACTCGCCCAGAGGGCCGGCCGCCCGCGTCCGGGTGAAGCCGTTCATCAGGTCCCATGCCCGATCGATATGCAGGACAAATCCGCCGGTGAACACGGCGAGGTCGTCCATGATCGGAACCTCGACCTCGACTCTCGAGTGCACGGCGCCGTCTCCTACGAGCAGAGACATCCGCTCGGTGTCACTCATCAGATGGACGACCGCGTGATCATCCCGGAAGGCCAGGATCAGCACCGGGAACTCCCTGTTCGGCGACCGAACCTCGACGTACCCCTGACCACGGGAACGCAGGTCGCTGAACCGGTCTGACAGATCCTTCAACCCTGAACGCCTCTCAACCGGATGGAACAGCCCCGATTCCGGCGACGTCGCTGCCCACACCACGCTCACCCAGACCCCCTTCCCGACACAGACCAACACCCACCATCCAGTGCCACGCTCCCACGCTCCACCACGACACGACTACTGGGACTGGGGCGCATGATCGTGTTACCAGCTCTTAGGAATCTTCGAAGCCGAAGTATGGTGAGCTACTCGAGCTGGCCATAAGCGTTAGAGATAATTCCATCCACTCCATTCGCCACCATGAACCCCCCTGCTATATGCAGCTTCACAGTAATTGCCCCCGAGCGCATCGTGACCACCTACGGCGCGCACCGATAAAACAGCCGGAGCGGTAATTTGGTGCGCTCAACTTGCTATCGATCTTCGCACGGCACGGTGTGCCGCACGGTATGGCCAGTGCCGCCGAAAAGGCATCTATCTGGCCATACTGCTTGACCTCGCAGCATTGAAGGCTAGACTGAGTGAGAAAGGTTCACATCTATGTGATTGCCGGCGACAGGGAGTGACGATGAGAATCAAGGAGCTTTCGGAGCGGGTCGGTGTATCCACCCGCCTTTTGCGCTACTACGAAGAGCAGGGCCTTATCACCCCGCGTCGCGAAGAGAACGGCTATCGACGCTACGACGAAGCGGCTGTGGAGCGAGTTGAGCAGATTCGCGGCCTGCTCGGAGCCGGGCTTACTACGGAGATCATCCGGGAGGTTCTCCCATGCCTGGGTGCCGCGGCGTGCTCCCAGTATGACGACCCCGAGTTCGTTCGCCGGATCGCAGCAGAACGAGACCGGTTGCGGGAACGCGTCACCATACTGACGCAGAACATCAATGCTCTAGACAACTACCTGAGTGCCGTGTCCCAGGTTGCACCGTCCGCTGATGCCGCCTGACTTGTCGCCGTCCGCGACAGCACCAGCTTCCCCACCACCGCTTAGCTAGCCTCCTACACCGGCCTCGCCCCGACCACGAAGTCGTCAGGGGCCTCGATCCACGACGAATAGGCTCCACGCGGCGGCAACCGGCAGCTCAAACGAGCGATGTTCCTGTCCCCTTCGCCACCCTCCACGACCCCGGTTACGGTCGGCCAGAACCGGGAGGCCCAGTCGACGGCATGCGTTGACGATGCGGTATCTGCGGGCCGCCGTGAGATCGTGTGAGGTCGCGCAACCTCCTAGATCCACAGGGTCGTCTGTCGGGATCGGTGACGACCTGAACGTTCACTCCGCCTTCCAAGTAGTCACACGTATCTCACTGTCTCGGTCACGCACCGCGGACTCCCTCGGCCAGCACGTACCGCGCTCGCGCCCTTACCTCGCACGGACGGGGAGCCCCGGCGCTCTCCTAGTAAGCAGTGTCACGACAGAACGGAACCAACGGGGCAACAGAGTGAGAGGTCGGATACCCCCTCAGCTGTCAGGGAACCCTGCCCGTTCCGCATCAAGGCCCACCATCGACCCCACCCGATCAGTGACCACGCTGACAAAGCTCAGTGATAGGCGTGGACCACGGCGTGACCCTTGCCGCGGCCGATCATCCACTTGTTCACCGGGGTCGTCAGCAGGAACGCGACCGCGAAGCCGCCCAGCAGGGACGTCCAGAACAGGGTTTCGTACAGGTGGGCGTCCATCGCGCCGGGGACCAGGGCGATGATCCCGTTGTCGACGAGTTCCATCACGATGATGGAAACGGTGTCGGCGGCAAGCGCCACCTTGAGGGCGGTCTTCAAGCCCAGGCCCGCCTTGCGGATCGCGAACAGCGTCAGCAAGTAGCCGAACACGAAGGCCAGCGCGATCGCCAGGACCATGGTCGTCACGTTGCCCCACAGCAGGGCAGTGCCGATCGCCATACCGAGGATCTCGCCGATGGCGCAGCCTGTCAGGCAGTGCAGCGTCGCCTTCGCGGCAGACCCCCACGTCACTCTGCCCGTGTGGTGCCCACCGTGGCCCTCGTGCGCGGCGTGGTCGTGCGCGGTGCCATCGTGGTATGCGCTGTGGTCCATGTCATCCCCTCGTACGTCCGGTGTACGCCGTCCCCCTCCCCGGAAACGCGATACCCCAATGGGGTATTCCGCGATCAGAGCACGGCAGCACGCCGGTTGGCGTGCACGGCCGCCTGGTGCCGGGGGGAGTCCTCGCCGAGCGGGGTGTTCATCCGGGAGTTCGCGGCGGTCTGGGACCCGGTAGTAGCGTCCGCCATCTTGTTGGCGTCGGGGAAGGAGAAGTCGCCCTTCTCCGTCTCCCCATCGCCCGTTTGATGCTTGATCATCGCCTCCATCAAGGCGGTGTCGAACGCCTCCCGGATGCCTTCTCGAGGCTGTCCATGTCCTCGGCCGTCATCATGCCGCCCATATCGTCGATGAACTGGTCGATGGCTTTCTCGGCCGGGATGTCCCCGTCCCAGGAAGTCAGGCCCCGGCAAGGTCTTGATCTCCGGACGCCTTAAGCTCGCCGTACGGTTGCCCCCTGGCCGAGCCGCGCTCGGCGGGCTCCACGTCGGCTGCACGGAGAAAGTCGGCGACCTTGCCCGACACGATGCAGGGTGACCGCCGACTTCGGGCCGGAACGTCCTCCTCGATGGGGTGTGGTCGGATATGAAGGCCGGCGACAGACGTGCGGATCACCCCACGACTGACGCCGTGGTCGCGGGCGAGGGTCACGGTGGAGCGGCCTACCAGGTACACCGGACGGACGATGTCGGTCTTCGTGACCGTCATGGCGGGCAGCATCCGCCCTCCCCGCGACGGCGTCCCCCTCTCGGTTCCCCGCCGCGAGGGGACACACCTACGCGCCGCCTGATCCTCACCGCCAGCTGCGACCAGCCCCCACCAGGAGCGCCGGTCCGAGAAACATCGTCGGCCGGTCGAACTTTCCGGCCCGCCACCGCATCGTGCAGGTATGACCGGCACCACCATTGAGGAACGACACATGAATCCGCTGTCCCCAGGCCACCACGTCATCGAGGTCGCCGGGATCCCCCAGGAGTACGAGGTCCGCGGGCAGGGGCCCGCAGTGTGCCTAGCGCTGAGCGGGGGCCCCGGGATCGACGACGGCTACCTGCGGTTCCCGCTGCTGGAGGAGGACATCACGATGGTCTACCCGACGCAGGTCGGGACGACCGCTGAGAGCAGGCTTCCGAGCCACCCCGACGGGTACACCTTGGACGTCTACGCCCGCTTCATCCACGCCGTCGTGGAGCACCTCGGCCTATCCCGGGTACATCTGCTCGGTCACTCCGCGGGCGGCTTCTTCGCCCAGCGGTACGCCCTGACGTACCCCGAGCGGCTGGCTGGGCTGGTCCTCTACGACTCCCTGGCGCACAACACGGAGGAACTGGTCAAGGAGGCCACCGCCCGGCTGGCGGAGTTCGCGGATCGCTTCCCGGGCGACCCGCGGGTGGCACCCGTCCTCGCGGCCTGGACGGACGACACCATCGCGGACACCGACGAAGCCCGGACCGAGCACCTGCGTGCCCTGCTGCCTGCCTACTTCGCGGACTACTGGGGCCGGGAGGAGGAGTTCGCGCGGCTGGCCGGGCTGAGGGTCACCCACGTGACCGGCGGCGCCTTCGACCACCGCGGACGCCTGGACACCGTCATGACGCCCACACTGGTGGTGGTCGGAGCGTACGACTTCATCTGCGGCCCCCGGTGGGCGCGGGCAATGGACGACGAACTCCCGAACTCCACCGTGGTAACTCTGAAGACAAGTGGCCATTTCGGACATATCGAGCAGCCGGAGGAATTCGCCGCCGCCGTACTTGGCTTCGTGCGGAGCGTGAAGAACGGAGGACGACGATGACGATTGTGCCGTTCGGGCTGGCAGAGCGCACGGAAATCGAGGCGTACGGGGACTTCGCGGCGGGCGCGGCGGACGTGCCAGGCTCCGCGGCGGAACGGCTGGGGGCCGCCGCCCTGCGGACCGGGCCCGCGCTGGCCCTCTGCGTCCGGGAGGACCCCAGCGGTTTCTTCAACCGGGCCGGAGGATTCGCCGACGATGTGCCCGTCGGCGCCGACGTGCTCACCCATGTTCGGGACTTCTACCGCGAGCAGGGCCTGCGGCAGGGCTCGATGATGATCGCGCCCACGCTCCTGCCGGAGGACTGGCCCGTCGTCGCCAAGCGGCTGGGACTCACGGCGGGGAGTTCATTCGTCAAGCTCGGGTGGGACCTTGCCGCGGAGACGTCGGCACCCGACGGGCTCCCGCCCCTGGACGCGGGGCTCCGTGTCGGCCTGGTCGAGCCGCGCCAGGCGAAGGAGTGGGCCACTGTCATGATGACCACCTTCGGCTTCGGTGCGCCCGACATGATCGAGCTGGCCGCGTCCTGCGTCGGCCGACCGGACTGGCGGCAGTACGCGGTCTACGACGGCGAGCGGATCGTCGCGGTCGGAAGCGTCTACCTGAACGGAGACTGCGCCGACATGTTCGGCGGCGCCACGCTGCCCGAGGACCGAGGCCGGGGTGCCCAGTCCGCGCTGCTCCTCGCCCGGGCTGCCGCGGCCCGCGAGGCTGGCTGCCGATGGCTAGTCGCCGAGACGGGTGCGGAGCGGGAAGGCAAACGCAACACCTCACTGCGCAACATGCTGCGGACCGGTTTCGAGCCCCTTTACGAACGGGTCACCTGGGTCTGGCGCGAAGAGGCTTGAGCGCGGGCCGGCGGCGGTCTGTGCGGGTGGCGCTCGCAAGCGCCACCCGCACAGACCCGGGCTACCCCAGCCACCACTCTCTGTGCCCCCTCCGCACCGCTTCAGCGAACAGGTCGGCGGGGGTGGTGGAGGTGCAGCCTGATCGCCTGGCCGCCCTCAAGGAAGTACACCCATGTCACGCCGGGCGGGCAGTGGTACGGGTCTTCCGGCGGATTGCGCATCGCGTCCTCCCAGACCACCACGTCACCGCCGGCCACGACATTGACCAGGGAGTGCCGCACGCCGGCGGACAGATCGCGGCCGAGTGCGGCGACCAGCCGGTCCCGGCCGGTGCGCCTGCCGTCCGGCCAGACGACCTCCAGCTTCGGCGGCCAGTGCTTCCTCAGGACTGAGGCGGACTCGCCGCGGTGGGCAGCAAGCATCGCCTCCTCCCCCAGCCCGCGGTGCCGCCCGGTCAGCGCCGCCATGTCGTCGTGCGCGCCGTCCGCCGCGGCCAGCAGGGCCTCCGCGAGTTTGGCCCGGCCCTGATGCAGCCGGCTGCGGACGGTGCCGACGGGGACCGCCGACACCGCGGCGATGTCCTCATAAGACGCGGTCTCGGTGAAGTAGCGCAGCAGCATGGCGAGCCGGAGCCCCGGGGAGAGCTGCGCCAGGGCGGTCCCGATCCAGTCCCGCAGCGCGTACTGCTCGATCAGCTCCGCCGGGTCAGGCGCGGTGGACCGCTCCAGCCGGACGAGCGCGTCGGTCTCCAAAGGAACGGCCGACGTGCGGCGCAGCATGGCCCGGCAGACGTTGCGCACCACTGTGCGCAGCCACGGCCCCACGGCGTCCGGGTCCCGTATGTCGCCGATCCGCCGGAGGGCGACGATCGACGCCTCCTGGACCGCGTCCTCGGCCTCCGGTCCGTACCCGAGCAGGCCAGCCGCCGCTGCGTGCATGCCTGCCCGGTGCCTGGCCAGCAACAGTCCGAGGGAACTGGCGTCGCCGGCCCGCGCGGCCCGCAGGAGCTGCGCGTCCGGCTCCTCGGCGCCTGCGGGCATGTCGGTCATCCCGCAAGGATACGGCCGCGTCGGCGGCAGGCGTAGCCGCTCCGGCTCCGAGGACCGCGAACCCTCCGGCGTCTTCAGCGTCGCCACCGGGTCACCCAGCAGCGCCGGGCCCACCCGCCGGGCGACACCCGCGACGGTGGCGTGCAGCCGCTTCTCTGCGACCTTCCGCACCTCCAACACCTGCCGGGCCAGCACCCTCACCCCGGTTGCGGCGCAGCAGCCCACCGCGTGACCAAACAGCGCCTTCGGGCTCTCGTCGTGCGTCCACGCCCCCCCCGTGCAGGAATATGCGGAACCGCCGCGACCACTCCGCATCCTCGTACTCCTGGTAGTCGCAGGCGGCGTCCCGGATCTCTTGGGCGTGCTCGTACTCCTTCTTCCGCCGCTCGGTGTACCGCTCCACCGCCGACGGGTCCCATCGTTGCCGGGCGGAGCGGCCAGATGCTCGACCACCGGCCACGCCGCGTCGAGCGGGTCGTCCGGGAGGAACCAACCGATGGAGCGCACCGTGCGCATCTGGGGGCGAAGCCCAGGCGGTGGCGCGTGGAGCGGCGCCGGGCGATCAGACCGCGGTCGGCGTCCTTCCAGGAAGAAGAACCGCTTCCGTTCGGGGCGGGTCGGCTACGGCGGACTTCCCGTACGCCTCAGCCTGCTCATGGGTCAGAACCTCAGCATCCACGGCTGTACCGACGTTCCCGATGCCGTATGAGGACACAGACCTTCCCGCCCCCGGGGCAGTTGGACATGAGCCATCCGGGGTCGGTGACACAGCGTGGCGCCTGCTCGACCGAACGTGATGGTTTCCTGGTCCCCTGTCTCTCCAACTTCGTTCTCAACCAACTCAGAAGCCATGGTCCAGCTAGCGATGTCCCTCT
>NZ_JBVHQD010000039.1:0-47800 GCF_055567595.1 Streptomyces sp. NPDC026515 | reverse complement strand
GCGCGCGGTCTGCTCCGCAGACACGACGCGGCGGCGCTACGCGCCGCTTCCCGACGCTGCGCGCCGGACCCCCCCGGGCTCCGCCCGGGGTAAGCCAGGCACTCCGTGCCTGGCTTACCGGACCAACGCTCCGCGCTGGTCCGGGGCCTGACAGCTCCGCAGTCAGGCAAAAGCGGCAGCAGTAGGGAGCGGGTGGCCCGACTCGCGTGCGCCCGACCGGTGCTGACCGATCATCAGTACCGGAGGGTGCGTCAAACCTGCAACCTAGCTAGGTTCTGGGCTGAAATCCCACCCTCCGTTTCGCTCTCGCGTGACGCAGAGATTCCCCAAAGAATTCGATCGCATGCCCGTCCGGAGAATGCGTCATTTCCCGGACGGGATGGATTCTGGGATGACGGCGCGCCCCCTCTTCCATTACTGGACGAATACCGGCGCCACGCCAACCCGGAACACTGCCACGCATTCACTGAATGCGTTCACGGCGTTCCGCAGGCAATCCATTGCGGCGTATTCCGCGGTGGGCAGTTCATGGGCCTCGCTGAGGGCTGCGAGGGCTTCGCCGATCGCGTCCAGGGCGTGGTGGGGGTCGGTGACGTAGCCGAGAGTGCCGGAGGCGTCGACGGCCCAGACGTGCGGGCCGTCGAGGTCGAGGTCCTGGACGACGAGGGGGTGGCCGGCGGGGCACTCGAACAGGCCGGTGGGTCGGGAGCGGAATTCGGATCCGGGGCCGGTGGTACAGGAGGCGCAGGTGAGTGCGTGCATGGGACTGCCCTTTCAGGGTGGGGATCCTGGTGAGGCACACGAAGGCCACGTGGTGACGCGGGACTTGGGGACGCCGAAGGCGACCCGACCGGGGCCGGCCACGCCGGGGGCGTAGGACCCGGCACCCGGAGGGCGGCCCCGGGACACTTGCGTGGCACCGTGACGCCACGCCAGAACCCCACCCTGAAAAGCGGGAGCTGCTCCCCGCGCAAACACGGGCCCACCCTCGTCCGAGAGGGTCCAGCCGTCCAGGTTCAACAGAGAGGCTGCCCCAGCCGCACGATGACGGTCTTGGGACCATCCCCGCGGCGCGGGGAGCAGGATCACGCCGAAAAAGCAGCACAGATGGTTCAGGGACCATCCCCGCGGGCGCGGGGAGCAGAACCCCATGAAGACGCTGATCGCCGCCTTACAGGGACCATCCCCGCTCCACCAGCGCGGCCAGAGCCTTCCCGCGCTGCTCCCCGCGCCCGCAGGGATGGTCCCGACTCCTCGCCGTTCGTGTTGGTGACCTTGATCTGCTCCCCGCGCCCGCGGGAATGTTCCTGCCTGGCCATCACGTTCCTGCGCCTGCTCCGCCTGCTCCGCCTGCTCCCCGCACCCGCACCCGCACCCGCACCCGCACCCGCAGGGATGGTCCTGCGTGCAGCGTGTCCCGCTGCTCGGCGGGGCACTGCTCCCCGCGCCCGCGGGGATGGTCCCGAGGTGTCGACGTTCACGTAATTCCCCAGCGGCAGGGTCAACTTCCCCGCCCGAGCGTTCGAGCCCGATGGCCCCGAGGGGGCACTGTCAGTCCCTTCTGCAAGCATGCTGCCGGTGACAACCACATCACCTGATCAGCGCCCTGCCGAGGACACCCTGGAGTTCCTGCGCTCCGCAATTGCGACGGAGTGGCGCGAGCCGGCACTGGGACACGATGGAGTCTCGGCGTGGGAATCCGAGCACGGGGTCATGCTTCCGGAGCCGTACCGGAGTCTGATCGCCGAGATCACCAACGGGTCGTCCCTCGGACCGCCGGAAGATGGCGGCCTCCTCCCTCTGGGCTGGCTCCCACCGGACTGGCCGTACGACAGAGACCGCGATCCCGCCGCCCCGTTCCCGCTCCAGGAGGCCTGGGCCTGGGAAGACGACCCTCTCGACGACCGTCACGAGCGCGTGGCCGACGTCTACAACCACGGCTCCATCGTGCTTGGCACCGACGACGGACCCTCCTACTGGGTCCTGGTCGTGACCGGTCCCCAGCGAGGCAAGGTCTGGGCCGTCTCCGAAGTCGGCGCCTGCCCCTATCCGATGCCGGAGGCGGTCGGCTTCCTGGAATGGATTCAACGCTGGCACGCTGGCGACGCTTGGTGGGACTGACCGCTACCCGCACAGAGCCCCGACGCACGACGAGGGCATCCGGCACGAACCTATGCGCGGGGAAGTTGACGCTGGTGCTGGGGAATTACGTGAAGTTCCACACGAGGAGAGCCCGTCGTTCCGTGCGCCTGGATACTGCTCCCCGCGCCCACGGGGATGGTCCCCCGCCTTTCGGTGGGTCGTTGTCCCGTCCCTCGCAGAGCGTGAGGGGGAGACGAGTGGTGGCATCGACCAGGAGAGTTCCGTAGGCGCTGCCGTAGAGCGCAAAGTCGTCCGCTCCCAGCACCCGTGGAGTGACAAGGAGCGGGAGCGGCATCCGCATCAGCTACGACAGAACGGTGCACCGCGACAGCGTGACGTTCAGGACCCGCAGTATCCGGGCCATGCCCCGGCCCGCCGGCAGCACTTCTGCTGCCTCGACCACCTCCTGCAGCAGCGGTGTGCCCCACTGGTATCGGACGGTCGTTTCCGGTATCTGCTCGGCGAACGTCACCTTCCTGCAAGCGGCGTTCTCGCAGTACAGACTCGGTATCCCGCAGCCCGTACACGGGCGCGGGAGCGTGCGACCGCGTACGCGCACGGACAGCCGCTACAGGGCCAGAGCCGTGGGCCGAGAGAACCGACACGCCCGCCAAGTGCGGTAAAAGGTAGGGCAGTTCAGAAAGGCACGTTCGACTACTGCCCGTTTCCTGGACCGGTCGACCGCAGCGCCAAGATGATCTACGCCTACGAAAATCTTGCCAGAGCCGCGTTCACGTGTACGCCGACAGGCGCCCGCCCGCAGTGGTCGATGATGCGGTCTGCGGCCGACTTCGACACCCCGAACAGCAGGGCGCAGAGTGAGTCGCCGGTATGCGGCGACCAGCAGCACCCGGTCCTCCGGCGACAGGCTCCAGGGCCGGCCCCGACGGGTATCGGCGTCAGCGAGACCCTCGATTCCTCTACCGGCGGTAGAGGAAGGCGGTAGGGTGGGGATATGGCAGCAGACGAGACGAGTATCAAGGTGAGCACGGCCGCGCGGGACCGGCTCGCACAGCTGGCGGCCGAGCACGGCACCACTATCCGCAGTCTGGTGGAGGACCTCGCGCAGGACACTCCGACCCAGGCCGAGTATGCCGAGCGGGCCGAGCTGGCCCGGGCCGAGCTCGCCTCCGCCCTCGGCCACGCGCCGAGCCCGGAGGCCGAGGCGAAGGCCCGCTCTCTGCTGGAACGCCTGGGAGCCGCGGCGCACGGTCCGCAGGCGGCCGCGTAGTGGCGGCGATCTCGGTCGTGCTGGACCACACGACCGCAACGGCGCTGTATGACCCGAAGGATCCGTTCAACGAGGCGGTCGCCGCGTTCTATGTCCAGGCCTCTGGTGGGCTGGGTGACCTGTATGCGCCGGTGCTGTCGCTGACGGCTGGTGACGCCGAGCGGCCGGGCCTGCTCGGCTACATCAAGGGGCTGCGATTCGTTCGGATCGAGGCGTTCGACACCGATGCCGCGGTCACCGCCACCGAGCTGCTGCGCTTCGGGCACTCCTGGGCCGCCGTCCACGCCATCCACGCCGCCCGTCCCTCCGCCGCCCACCCCGGCGGGCGGTTTCTGCTCACCCTGACGCCGAAGGCGTACGCGGGCACCGGCGTGCAGGCGGTCCACCCCGGCCAGTAGCCGTCATCGGCCCTGGCCCGCCGCGATCCGGCAGCCGCTCGGGCAAAGCGGCTGCGCTGGGGACTGTCAAACAAGTGGTGTAACTGGGGTAGTTGTTAGGCTACTGGCGGGCCGCCGACAGGCGGCCGTCGAAGGTGATGTCGAAGGCGTTCAGCGCGGTCTTCCAGCGCATGGTCCAGCGGGCCTGGCCCTTGCCGGTGGGATCGAGGGACATGATGGCCATGTAGACGCACTTCAGGGCGGCCTGCTCGTTGGGGAAGTGTCCACGGGCCTTGACCGCCCGGCGGATGCGGGCATTCACCGACTCGATCGCGTTGGTCGTGCAGACGATGCGGCGGATCTCGGTGTCGAACCGCAGGAACGGGGTGAACTCCTCCCAGGCGTTCTCCCACAATTTCACGATCGCCGGATACTTCCTGCCCCAGGCATCGGCGAACTCGGCGAACAAGTGCGGCCTCCTCGGTCGACGCCGTGTAGACCGGCTTGAGGAGACGGGCGATCTTGTCCCAGTCCTGGCGGGCGGCATAGCGGAGGGAGTTCCGCAGCAGATGCACCACGCAGGTCTGCACGATGGTGCGGGGCCAGACAGTTTCCACCGCCTCGGGCAGGCCCTTGAGCCCGTCACAGACCAGCATGAGGACGTCGTTCACACCGCGGTTCTTGATCTCGGTGAGGATGTGCAGCCAGTGCTTGGCGCCCTCACCGCCGTCGCCGGCCCACAGCCCCAGGATCTCCCGCCGGCCCTCGGTGGTGACGGCCAGGGCGACATAGATGGGCCGGTTGGCCACCGCGCCGTCACGAATCTTCACGTGGATCGCGTCGATGAAGAGGACCGGATAGACGGGGCGGTTTCCATCGGTGGTTGCGACACCCGAGAGGAGTCGGACCTATGCCTCGAGGGGCCTGCTCTGCCATTCGGCCATGCCCTCGGTGGGCCTGCACCTCGCCGGTGGTCAGGCCCTTCGCAGCCAGCGAGATGACCATCTCGTCGACGCCGGTCAGGCACTTCTGCCGTTTCTTGACGATCCTCGGTTCGAAGGAGCCGTCGCGGTCGCGGGGCACGGTCATCTGCACCGGGCCGACGTCGGTCAGCACCGTCTTGGAACGTTTGCCGTTGCGGGAATTGCCGCCGTTCTTGCCGGCCGCATCGTGTTTGTCATAGCCGAGGTGGTCGGTAATCTCGCCCTCCAGAGCGGACTCCGGCAGCCGCTTGGTCAGCTGCTGCAGCAACCACCCTCACCGGTCAGCTGCAGACCCTGAGCCTGGGCCCGGTGCACCAACTCGTCGATCAACTGGTCGTCCACGGCCCTCGCCGAGACAGCCTTCGTGGCCTCGACGGCCTCGGACTCGGACACGTTCTCACTGGTCATCGATGCATCTTCCATGATCGGGAGTTACACCGAACGTCTTACTGTCCCCGGACCAGGCCCATCGAGCGCCGCGCGTCCTCCGGCCGGCACTAAGCGGTCAGGGTGCCAGCGAACGCCTGAGCCGATTCACGGCCGCATCCGCCTTTCCCAGCCTCAGCGCGGCGGCGAGCGGCCTCGGTCTCAACACGTTCACCCTCGTCGCGCAGATCAATCGGATCGAACGAGAGCTCCGCGGACCGCTGCTGGTCAGAGCCGAACGAGGCCGGCCCATGACGCTGCCCCCCTGGGGAGGAGGGTGCTCAGAGCTATTCGCACGTCCCAGACAGCGTCATGAAATCCGAAGTTCACTCCGGGTCGGAAAGGCGATGAAAAGCTCCGTCGAACTCTCCCGCCGCAAGCAGCTTGGCGATCACGCTCACCATGCCTTGGATGCCAGGGTCTCGAACGATCAGCCCGTCCGAGCACCAGAAGCACCGGCCCCCTGCTGCTTCTCCGGTCCCCTCCCACATCCTCATCAGCCGGTCCACCTCGGCGACGGTGAAGATCGTTGCACTCCAGCGAGAGCCGTCGGGGAGGTGAACCTCGACATCCACGTTGCAGACCTCATCGAGCACCTCGTCAGGGCTCGGGAGGAACAGTGCCTCGAATCCTTCGGCGCGGGCACGGAAATAGGGGCCGTCCCATCCGGCGTCGGTCTGCAGTTTGCTCGTCGTGGTGGTCACAGCAGGAGCATCTCAGTAGCCCGGATGACCATCCACAGGAATTTGGACACCGCAGCGGCTGGCGCGCAGACCGCCGCCATCATGGGCTCGTGAAGACATGGATGCGCTGCTACTGGGACGAGGAAGATGTCTGGTTCTACTTTGAGGTCGACGCCGAAGGCTGGGTGACTCGGCAGGTCGAACTCGAAGGGCCTGAGCTGATCCCGATCGCAGCTGCCTCCCTCGCCGAGTGGCAGCGGGCCCGCGACGCAGGCCGCCTCGACGAGTACGACAGCAGGTTCGGGATCACAGCCGAGCTGCCCGTTTCGGAATGGGAAGGCCACGACCCCGAACAACTCACCTCCGAGGAGTTCGAGGAAGTCTGGGCTTCTGCCCGTCGGCAGATCGCGTCCCGGCCAATCTGACCTCTCGGCGCCGCAGAGGCTTCTTGGGATCATCTCGACATGCCCCTGACCCTTCCCCGCACCGTCCGAGCCGTCGACACCGCGCAGCTCCTGGACCTGGCTCAGGAGGCCGCCATGCACGGCTTCAGCCAGCGGCTCCCGGTCGACTGGCTTCGAGAGCACCTCGCCGCAGATGCGACGCACTACCTGTTCCCGACACTCGTGCAGTGGCTCACGCACCGGCCCGAGACGCCGCTGCAGTGGAGGTGCCAGCAACTGCGGACCGTCAGCACCGGCGAACAGATCTGGGGTCTCCTCGACGTTCTTCCCGACACCTGCGACAAGATCCCGGAGACCTTGGACACGGCGTCCAAGAAGGACACCGTCAGCCGCATCGAGCGAGCAGTGAAGGTGCGTGAGTGGGTGGAACGGATGGCTGCCGATACAGGTTCGTGACGCCCTGGACAGTGGTGGAGGCGGCTGGACAACCTGAGGAAATGACACCGCTCTGAGACAGCCGCCTGCCGACACGTCGTGAGACTGAAGGGGAACGTCCAGGTCACAGCGTCGGCGCCTGACACCGAAAGTGAGAACCTACAGATCCACCGCTGGTCGACGGGCTGGACCGGGTAAGAAGCCGGCCCGTTTGCCGGAAGGCGGCCTCGGTTGAATCGCGTCCGTCCCGGAGTGCGGGGGTCGTTGCTCAGGCGCGAGCCCGGACAATGAGGGTTCCGATCACCCGGTTGCCGGGCGGTGCGGCGAGCACGCGCGCGTCAACGTCGGTGTAGCCGTGCCGTAGGAGCAGGCTCTCCCAGCTGTCCGGCTCGTAGTCCCAACGCTTCAGGACGAGTGGGTCCTCGTCGTCGCTGCGCGGGATGTACGACGCCTGGCAGCCGTAGCAGCCCTCAACCGCGGGCCGTTGGGAAAACACGAGTCGGCCGCCGGGCCGCAACCGTTCACGGATGGTGGGTAGCAGCCGCGCGGGATCGGTGAACCAGACGGCCCCATACACCGAGTACAGCGCGTCAAAGCCCTCCCGGTCCTTGGCCAGGAATCCGAGGGCGTCCACCTGGTGCAGCTCCAGTCCCTGCACAATGCCCCAGCGTCTCCGTGCGGCGGCCACTGCCGGGGTGAGACGTCCACCCCTATGCTCCTCATTCCGAGGCCGGCAAGGTGCGCTGCGTTGCCGCCCTTGCCGCAGCCGAGGTCCAGCACGCGCCCGCCGGCCGCAACCTCCAGCAGCTCGGCGCCCGGGCCATGGTCCTGGTACTGGGTCCAGTTGAACCAGGTGGTTTCGCCGCGCGCGTTCACCGGTCGGCGCTCAGGCCGCTGCCGCGAGTGGGTGTCCCAGGCGATCGCTGTCTCTGTCACGTGGTGTTCCGCTCATAGGGCCAGCCGCCCGGCTGTGACACCGGGCGGCCGGAGTCTTGCAGGATCGGTGGCGCTACGTCAGCTCTTGCCACCGTTGGGGCTGTCGGTGCACCCGGCATGGCATTGGGCGCAGTCGGCCACGTCCGGCCACAGCTCCTCGTCGACGGCGTACCCGGCGGCCGTGATGGCCGCGAGGGCACGGTCCCGGGCCGCCTGCGGTCCGCCGGGGGTCTGCTCGTCCTCGGCGGTGGGCACGTGGTGGACGAAGTGGCCGACGATCCGCTCGCAGAACTCGCTCGTCGACCTGATGGCACTCCGGTACCAGCGACCGCGGTCACAGACCGCCGATGGCCGTCACCATCACCGCCGCACAGGCCATGAGCCAAAGGGAACGCCAGAGCATGCGGCGGGAGGCGCTGGCGTACATGACCCGCGATTTCGGGTACGACGACGCGGAGGCGGACCTGCTATTGGCGAGCGGCGCCTCCACCACGAAGTACACGACACGCGTCAGGGGAGCGCCCCGCAGAGCAAGGCAGGAAGAGACGGGGACTCGCAGGCACGGTGGACCGGGAGACAACCGCACGTCTGCCGCGCCCGGCGGCAGGCCGCCGGGCGCGGCGTGCACGGTTTCCTGGGAGTGTGCCTCGGCTCGCGGCCCGGCCCTCCTTATTCACGATGAGGAACGGGCCGCTCTGTACGGGCGGTGTGGTGCCCAGGGCGCGGGAGTCAGGTGGCGGTGGGCCAGCTCCGCAGCAATGCGGCGATCTTCGCGGCAGTGCAGGCGGGGTCGAGGAGCAGATCCTTGAGGGCGATGGCGTCCTCGCGTGCGGGTTTGACTCCGATCCCGGCGGCTTCCAGGTACATGACGCCGGTGGCTGCGGCGACGGCGAGGTTGGAGCGCTCCAGCCACCGGCACCTTCCCAGTGTGTGCACCAGCGCGGCCGCCTTGGCGTAGGGGCCGTCGTAGACGGGGTGTTCGAACAGGTCGGCCCGGTGGCGGGCGACGGCCGCTACGGGGACCCCGTAGTCGTCAGGCGCCGGATCATCGGCTCCGGCGGCCTCGGCGACCTGCAGGATCCAGGGGACGTCGATGTTCAGGTCCATCAGGCCGCGTGCGCTCCCCGTGGTGCCTGCTGGGCTTGTTCGGCGTCGTCAAAGACGCTCTGGTGTTCGGAGAGGAAGCGAGCAGCAGCGTCCACCGCGCGGGCGCGCAGGCCGCTGGTGTCGTCGTGGACGAGCCGGGCGAGGTAGTCGCCGATGCTCAGTCCCAGGTCGGCTGCCCGTTTCTTCGCGAGTTCTGCGACGTCCGCGTCCACGCGCGCGCCCAGTTGTGTCTTCGCCATACCAGTATGGTAACAGCTGTTACCGTACGTGGAAGGAGCCGCGTGAGCAGTAGCCACCTCGGTCCGGCTGCTCGGCCCTGTTCGACACCGCGAGCAACTGGATCGCCCGCATTGCCTCGGTCCCCCAGGCCGGTCGGCTCGAAGCGGAGCTGAAGAAGATCCGCCGGTATAGGTTGATCATCATCGACGTGGTGGACTACATCCCGTTCGACCAGGACGCCCGAACCTGTTCTTCCAGCTCATCGCATCGCGCTACGAACAGGGCTCCGTGATGGTCACCTTGAACCTGCCCTTTCAACGGCGGGGAGAGACTTTCTCCGGCGACGACGTCGCCGCCGCGATGATCGGCCGCTTTGTCCACCACGCCCAGATCCTCACTCCCGCTCACCACGGCTGAACTAACAGCCCATGTCCCGGGCGACTTCGCTCCGAGCCGCCGTGATGTCCTCGGGGGTCACCCCGGTCACATCGGCGTCCGCGGCCGCTCCAGCCGTGACAGCGGATCGGCCGGGGCCTGCTCCCGGACTCCGCGGACCGAAGAAGACTGCAACGCGTCTCCGTGGCGTCCCGTCCCGGAGACGCGTTGACACGCGCCAGCGGGACGGGACGCCCCCGCATCGCACGGCCGGCCGGCCGTTGCGGTCATCCGTCGTCGGGATCGCGCTTCCACCCCTCCGCGACCGCGGCCTCGTTGTCCATCGTCGCCTTCGCATCCGTCAGCACCTCAAGCACCTGGGTTCGGGGGATGATCACAGCGCCGGACCCCCTGGCGAACACGTAGTCCCCAGGCCGGACGGCCACCCCGCCGACCACGACGGGCCGGTTGGCCTCGACCGGCGTGACCTTGTCGCCGCCCCATCTAAACGCCTCGCCCCGGCAGTACACGGCGAGCCCAAGCTCCGCCAGCTGGCCGAAGTCCCGCAGCCTGCCGTCGGCGAGGACGCCGCACAGGCCATGCCCCACCAGCCGTGACATCTTCGTCCCTCCGCCGAGTGACACGCCCGGGTACCCATTGCTCGCCATCACCAGCACACGGCCCCGGCCGCCCTCACGGACAGCCCGGTCGAAGACATTGACGAAGTTGAACGTCTTAGAGGGCAGCGCGTCCTCGCACGACGGAAAGAACGACATCGTCACAACGGGCCCGAACAGCAAGCGGTCCGGCATGGGGCTCGAGAGGTCCACCATGTGGCTGTGGTGCCGGTGAAGACGGCCCATCGCGTCCATCACGTCAGCCACGCCCACATTTCTGGCGAGCTCCAGCAGCTCCCGGTCCGTGCTCTCCTCCATAGCCGCGACCTCCATTCGGGCTGCTCGCCCATGGGCGAGACGGTGACGTTCGGCTCCACATATCGTGGGAACACCCATTCGTCATCCTGTCGCCGAGAAGGGGGCGGCGCTACGGGAGCGCGGGCCGGTGGACGCCCAATAGACGGCGAGTTCATCCGTGCGAGTTCGCCTCGCCCGCGGGCATGCCGCATCCTGGGAGGAGGGCGGACAGGAAGGGTCGAGCACCATGGGGATCGTGTCGCGGGGATTCCACGGCAGGCGGCCGACCGACGGGCACAAGCTGCCTCCCGGCCAGTACGAGACCTCCGACTTCCCCGTGCTCTCCGCAGGACCGACACCGCGGGTGTCACGGGACGAGTGGACCTTCACCATCACCACAGAGACCGGGCAGAAACACACCTGGGACTGGGCGCAGCTCACCGCGCTGCCCGGCCAGACCCCAACCGTGGACCTGCACTGCGTGACCAAGTGGTCGAAATTCGACACACACTGGGAAGGCATCTCACTCGACGACCTACTCGCCGACGTCGAGACCGCCGCGGACTTCGCCCTGGTCCACTCATACGGCGGCTACACCACCAACCTCCCGCTAGAGGACCTTCTCGACAGCAAGGCGTGGATCGCCCACACCTATGACGGCGAGGACCTGCCGGCCGAGCACGGCGGCCCGGCCCGCCTCCTGGTCCCCCACCTCTACCTGTGGAAGTCCGCGAAGTGGGTCCGTGGCATCGAGCTGCTCGCCGAGGACAAGCCCGGCTTCTGGGAGAGCGCCGGCTACCACGACTACGGCGACCCGTGGCGCGAGCAGCGCTACCAGGGCGACTAGGGCAAGCGGGCGTGGACGCGAGCGAAGGCGCGGCCGCCGGCAGGGGTACGGGCACGGCCGGGGGTTCCGATGCGACCGGCACGGCGGACGCCCCGGGCGCCCGCGCCGCGACCGGGAACCGTCCGCAGGCCCGGCCGCTGCGCTGGCACGCTGCCGAGTTGACGGAGCGGCGCACCGAGTCCCCCTCAGCGCGTACGCTGGTGCTGCACGTCCCCGGATGGCCCGGCCACCTGCCAGGACAGCACGTCGACGTGCGGCTGACCGCCGAGGACGGCTACAGCACCCAGCGCAGCTACTCCCTCGCATCCGCTCCGGACGGCGACCTCGTCGAGCTGACTGTGCAGCGGGTGGAGGACGGCGAGGTCTCGCCCTACCTCGCAGACGACATGGCGCCCGGCGACCTCGTCGAGTTGCGCGGTCCGGTCGGCGGCTGGTTCGTATGGCGGCCCGGGCAGCAGACCGAACCGGTGCTGCTGGTCGCCGGGGGTTCCGGGATCGTCCCGGTGATGGCGATGATCCGGGTGCGCACGGACCTGGGCATCCGGGTGCCGTTCCGGCTGCTGTACTCCGTGCGTACTCCCGAGGACCGCTTCTACGCGCAGGAGCTGGAGCGCGGCGCGCCGGGCTTGGACACGACGTTCCTTTACTCGCGGACCGCGCCGCCCGGCTCCTCGCGCCCGGCCGGCCGGCTCACCCCGCAGGACCTTGTCGCCTGGGGCTGGCCGCCGGACTTCGAGCCCGCCGTCTATGTCTGCGGCCCCACCGGCTTCGTCGAGACCGCCGCAGTCTTCCTGGTCGGCCTCGGCCACGATCCGGGCCGGATCCGCACCGAACGCTTCGGCCCGACCGGAGGATGAGCCCATGACCCGCATCCCGCATCACCTCGACGGCACGTCCGCCAACGTCCCAGCCTCCCCAGGGTCCGCGTCCGCGCACCGCGACGGCGTCGTCCACGAGGACGAGGTGCACTACGAGGACGACGGGTACGAGGACGGCAACGCGCTCGCCGGACCGCTCTCGGAGATCTTCACCGTCGACGTCACCGCCGCCGTCACGCGCTGCGCACACTGCGGTAGCACCGGCCCGGTCGCGATGCTTCACGTGTACTCCCGCGGCCCCGGCTGGACCGCTCGCTGCCCCGACTGCACCCACGTCGTCCTGCGCCTGGTGCGAGGCCCGCAGACCGCCTGGCTCGACATGCACGGCGCCGTCTCCCTGGCGATTCCGCTACCGTCGCCGTCCTGACAGGGCACGGTAGAAGACCTCGAGGAGCTCGTCGCCTCGCGGTGGGCTCCTCCCGGTGCCCGTGGTGGGGGCACCGGGGGTGTGTCACGTGCGGCAAGGCCGGCTATCGGCTCGCGTCGCCGGAGCGGGTCAGGCTCCGGCCGCCGTGACGACGGCGTCCGTGGCGAAGCCGAGGAGGAAGCCGAGCAGGATGCACCAGGTGGTGAGTGTCTTCAGTCCTGTCCTGCGGGCGACGGCCAGCAGCTCGATGACCACATAGAGGATCGAAACGGCGGCAAGACCCAGGAAAACGATCAACAGGTGTCGTTGACCAGGTGCTGGCCGACGAGTGTTCCCAGGAAGGTGGGGCCGCCGCCGATCAGGCCAAGCCGCAGGAGGGTGATCCAGAACGGGCGTTCACCTTCCGCTGCCAGTGGGGCGACAATGCCGAAGCCTTCGGAGGCGTTGTGCAGGCCGAAACCGATGATGAACAGGACGGCGAGGGAGAGCTCGCCCTGAGCGCCGGAGTTGCCGATGGCTAGGCCCTCGGCGAAGTTGTGCAGGCCGATACCGGTGGCGATCATCAGCGCCTGGCAGCGACGAGCGGTCACCGATTGCAGCCGCTGTTCGAGCTCGCCCTGCAAACCGGGCTCCGCAAGGGCGAACTCCTCGGCCTGCGCTGGGAAGACCTCGACCTCGCCGGCGGAACCGCCAGCATCCGACGCACCCTCCAGCGCACCAACTCCGGCGGCCTGACCCCCCTCCCGACCAAAACCAAGAGCTCCGAACGACGCATCGCCCTGCCGACGCCGTGTCTACGCTCCCTCGAACAGTACCGCTGCCGACAATTCCAGGAACGTGAGGCGGCGGGGGCGGGCTGGGAGGACAGCGGCTACGTCTTCACCCGCCCCGACGGCGCCCCGATCGAAGGGTCCACTCTCACCCGACTTCAACACCCTGCTCCGCCAGGCCAGACTCCGCCGCATCCGGTTCCACGACCTCCGCCACTCGGCGGCCACCCTCCTACTGGAGCAAGGAGTGGAACTCATCGTGGTCAAGGAGCTGTTGGGGCACGCCCACATCGGCGTCACCGCCACCGTCTACGCCCACGTCCGGCTCCGACTCCAACGCGACGCCATCAACCTCCTCGGCCACGCCCTCCGCAACCCCGCCGAGATCACCGGCAAGTCCGACGACAGCGACGAACCACCGCTCTGCGCGGCTCCCGTCCGCTGACGTTGCCGTCAACTACTGCCGTCACGGCACGCTGAAGCCCCGCCAGGAACCACCTGACGGGGCTTCATGTTTGCGAACGCACACTCCTGGCGAATCCTCAAAGGCCCTGGAGAACCCAATCGCGGGCAGCCGTAAGGCAGGATTCGAGATCGCCGGGCGTCGCCAGGCGGCCGCTCCGCGTCCGAACTCGACCCGTCTCCGCGTTCACTAGATCTTCCTCGAATTCCCCGGTATCCCACAGCACGACCTGGGCCATGAAGGTACCGCCATCAAGGATCCAGCTCACCGATGTCGGCTCACCCTCATTGGGGGATGTCCCAATCTCTGAAATATCCCGCAGAGCTTCCATCTTGTGGATTTCCTGCCGGATCCACTCCTGAGCCCGGTCCAGCAACGCACTACCTAGGGACATCCCCATCCTCCCAGCCTGATGTTCTTCGCCTCGGGAAGTTGAGGAACAGGGTCCCCCTTCTTCTGTGCCAGACGAGCAAAGATGGTGTCAGAATCTGACATATTGAAGTCCCCCGGCCTGCCGCCGGGAATAAGCGAAGATTTCGGCACATCGAATTCTGTGTACACGGATCCCGGGCGTGCCGATATGTATGCGTCTCGGCTTGCCGGGTACACCACGTAGGTGAAACCACCCCCGCCACGCTGAACCATTCCGGTCTCCATCATCGCCTGATGCTCTGCCGCAGACATCCAACGGCCTACAGTGACCATCCCGTCGTCTGGGGTGTGGCCTCCGCTGTTGTGAACGAGTACCGGCGTCTGACCAGCGAGTACATAGTACGTGTGGAGACCCTCGACAGTGAGGTTGTACATGTCGCGGTCGGCAGGCACTTTGGTGATGTCGGCGACGTGGACGTGGTAGTCAGCGGCGGTGTTGAGGGCATGGCCTACGCGAAGTTGGCCGGCAGGGATCCAGGTGTGGAGGGTGTCGTCCCAGAAGGGGTGTTTGGCGTCGGCGTGGAGGGTCTCGGTTGTCCCGTCGGTGCGCTTGATGCGGAGGTCGAACGCGACACCCGGGCCGCCCCCCTGCCTGCCGTCAGCGCCGGAACGCGTAGGCGTCCACCGACTCCGCCGCGGACCGTCCCGCTCTGCCGCGGCCCGGTGACGGAGCCGGTTCCGGTCAGGCGCCGGCGGGCGCCGTCGAGGGACGATCTGCCCCGGCGACATCGAGACGCCGACGCTGGAGCAGTCACACCCCAAGCTCGGCGACCTCGCGGAGCTCGGCCGTGAGCCGAGCGGGTAGGACGCTTCGTGATTGCACTGTCATCTCGGGACGCGCACGTTGTTGCAGGCGGTCAGCGCGACCAACCCGCTTCTCGACGCCCCCTCGGCAGCGTGACGCGCTCGGTACCGAGTGGCACCTTCGCCCGTGTGTACCTGGGTGATCCAGTGCGCCCTCTCCGTGCCCCCGTGTCCACCGATTCCGCACTCGCAGCGCCGTCGCGGGCAACAACCCGAACGCGGTTCCACTCGGAGGATGCGCCGCTATGTCGATTGACATACCTAATAGTGGTAGTCTGGTTCTCGTGTCGTCCAGGTCTGACAGTCGAGAAAAAATGATCAAGGCGGGTCGCCGGTTGTACAGCGCCCGCGGATACGTAGGAACCGCGTTCTCCGACGTGCTCGCGGAGAGCGGTGCCCCACGCGGGTCGGTGTACTTCCACTTCCCCGGCGGCAAGGACGAGTTCGCCAGTGAAGTCGTCACCGCGCACAGCCAGTCCGAGATCGCTCGAGTGACCCGACTGGCCGCCACATGCGACACTCCGCAGGAAGCGGTGCTCGCCTTCCTCACGGCGGCCCGGGACTACGCCGTGTTGACCCAATTCCGGGAAGGCTGCCCGATCGGGGCGGTCATCCTCGAAAGCAGCCACACATCCCCCGCGCTGTTCGCATCGGCCGCGACAGCCATCGAGACGTCGATCGGCACACTCGCCGCCCTCCTGGTTGAGCGCGGCGCGACGGAATCGGACGCGCGTCGTTGGGCAACCGCCGCGGTCACCGGCTACGAAGGCGCGCTCATCGTCTCCCGGGCCATGAACGACCCCGCTCCGTTCAACGCGCTGATCGAACTCCTTCAGCAGAGCATGGACCCCGGCCGCACCCACACCGCCACCTGACCAGAACAGGGCTGTCCGCAGACGCTGCGCTGGACGGGGCCAGCGTTCACATGTCGGCGTGGAACTGCTCCGTTCACATGGCCCGTCACCAGTTCACTGAGTACGCGTTCCCTGGTGAAGGCGATTCCTCCAAGCCCCGCCTCGCCAGTTGGTCGGTCGCACAGGTGCGGGCACGACCAGACCGCGGCGGGATCAGAGGGACGGTCCAGCTTGGCTATGCGATCTGCATCGAGCGCTTGAGCAGGTGCAACACCCGGAGCAGTGGAACCCCTCACCACCCCGAGACACTCGACCCCCGGCCTGCCCGACCTCAGCCCACGGCACGAAGACGATCCACCGACTGCGCCGGCGGACCGTCACGAATCGTCGAGGCTCAGGGCGTGTCAAGCGCTGGACTCAGAGCCGGTTTCCCTTGAGTTCTGACAACAGGGGCAGTCGCTTCGACAGCCGCAGGCTGCTTCGCCCGGTTTGGCGATGGGAACGACGAGCATGGGCTCTGCCCCTGGGACCGGCCTCACATAAGGTTGTCCCGACCGGGTGTCGCTTCCAATTCCGTTCAGGATGTGTCCGGTGCCCTGAGGGAAACAGAACATTTCATGCGGCCCGGCTTTGTACCAGCCCTTCCCCGGAGGGGGCTCTGTCGCCATCAGATCATCGAAATCAGCGCCGGTTTCACCCATCAGCATGTAGGAGATGCCGATGCGGTCGATCGTTGGCGTCCTGCCCTGCGTGACCTCTCTGGCGAACTGCATCCACGTAGGGTCGAGGCACATGGGGCCCGGTGTTGGCCGGCCTGGCGGAGTCGGCATGCAGATCCAGTCAGGCGACCCTTTTCGGAGGACCGTCTCCATGTCCGAATCCAGGACCGTTGCCGTCTCAGCGATGAAACGCGGGGCAGCGCTGAGTGCATCCTTGATCTTTTCTTCCCGCGTGGGCTCTCTGCTTACCGTCACGGCTGTTCTCCCGGCAGGATGGAAGTATGTGACTGCAACCGGAGAATACTTCGTACTTGGTTTTTTTTATTGAGGCACGCCGTGGCGGAATTGCCCGCGCGGAACGTGAGTTCCTCTCTGTTTCGTGGCTGTGGCTGAGGCTGAGGACGGACTGCTGGTCGCGGGGAGGGCCTGACCCGCACTCGTCGGGCGGACGAATGCGGATTCGGGTTCGGCGAGACGCCGCGTCCTGCACCCTCAGGTGCCGGAGGGCGGTGCGGTGCGTCGACGGGCGGCGACCGACCGGTAGAAGTCGATCAGTTCGGGCCGGTCGAGTGCGTCGTCCGCGATGACTCCGTCCGTCTGCCCGGCGAGGATCTTCTTGATCGGGACCTCTACCTTCTTGCCGGTCCGGGTGTGCGGTACACCTGGGGCGGCGATGACCTCGTCGGGAACATGACGCGGGGAGACCTCGTGGGAGACGACGGCGAGGATCCGCTGACGCAGTTCGTCGGTCAGCGGCGCGTTCCCCTGCAGGACGACGAACAACGGCATCCAGTATCCACCGTCAGGCTCCTCGACCCCGACGACCAAGGCTTCCTCGACTTCGCCGAGCGATTCGACCGCACGGTAGATGTCGCTGCTGCCCATACGGATGCCGTTACGGTTCAGCGTCGCGTCGGAGCGGCCGTGCACGATCACCGAGCCGCGGCTCGTAAGCGTGATCCAGTCGCCGTGACGCCAGACCCCCTCGAATACGTCGAAGTAGGCCGCGCGGTAGCGCTCTCCGTTCGGGTCATTCCAGAATCGCACGGGCATCGACGGCATCGGCCTGACGACCACCAGGTCGCCGACATCGTCGATCACGGGTTCGTCGGCGCCGGTCCACGCCTGAAGGTCGACGCCGAGACAACGCACGGACAGCTCACCCGGCTGGATCGGCACGGTCGGAACCGAGCCGGCGAAGGCAGTGACGACGTCGGTCCCGCCTGAGATGGATCCGACCAGTACCTCGGGGCCCAGCTCGTCGGCGATCCATCGGTGGGTGTGCGGGCTCAACACCGACCCCGTGCTGCCGAGAGAGCGCAGCGCCGACAGATCGAAATCCTGAGCCGGGCGTACGCCGGCGTTCCGGGTGAGCTCCAGATAGCTGGGGCTGACCCCGAGTGCAGTGACACTCTCCGCCTCAGCGACACTCCACAGCGAGGTGGCCGTCGGAGTGCCGTCGAAGCAGACGATTGTGGCACCCACCAGCAGACCCGAGTTGCGGGCGTTCCACATCATCCAGTTGAGCGTGGTGTACCAGAAGAAGCGGTCGGTCTGGCCGAGGTCGCTGTGCAGGGCAGCGCTCTTCAGTTGTTCGAGCAGGACGCCGCCGTGTCCGTGGACGATGCCTTTGGGTACGCCGGTGGTACCCGAGGAGAACAGCACCCAGAGCGGGTGATCGAACGCGACCGGTGTCACCTCCAGTTCGGCCTCTTCGGCCACGGCCTCCTGCCAGGTCATCTGCCGGACGCCGCCCGGGCCGGCCGGCAGCGGATCCTGAACCGGACCTCGGGGTACGACCACTTGGAGCCGCAGCGTCGGCATCCGAGCGGCCAGAACACGTGCCGCGTCGGTCCGGTCCACGAAGCGGCCGCGGTGGTGGTATCCGGTGGCGAACACCAGAACCACCGGGTCGAGTTGGGCGAGCCGCTCGGCTGCCGCGGGCGCCGCCAGGTCCTGAGCGCAGCCTGCCCAGACGGCGCCGATGCTGGCGGTGGCCAGGAACGTGATGACGGCTTCCGCGATGTCGGGCATGTACCCGACGACGCGATCTCCGCTGGTGACACCGTTGGCTCGCAGTGTCGCTGCGAGCGACGCCACCGCCGCACGCAGTTGCGGCCACGTCAAGGACGTCGACTCACCCAGCTCATCGCGGGCGATCACGGCCGTGCCGGTGGAGTGGCGGAAAACCTGCGAGACGTAGTTCGTGGTTACGCCTGGAAACCACTGGGCGCCTGGCATCCGGCCCGGGACAAGGGCACGGGAGGGACGGTGGGACCACGGCACGTCGAAGTAGTTCGCCACCGCCGTCCAGAAGGCTTCGAGGTCGGTGACTGACCACTGCCACAGTTCCTCGTAGCTTTCGAGCTGCACGTCGTAGTGCTCGGCGACGTACCGCATGAAGTGGGTAACCCTCGCCCGGTCGATGGAACGCTGTGTGGGGACCCACACCGGCCGTTCGATCGCGGCCTGCGCCGTCGCCGTGGGAGACGACGGCGCAGGCACCTCGATCTCAGGGTCGTGCGGCGGCCGGTGTGCTCGCTGCCCGGTCACTCGACCACTTCGCGGTCCGGCTCCACCAGGGCGCCCTTCGCGAGCAGATCGGCGATCGTGTCCTCCTCGTAACCGAGCTCACTCAGGATGGCCCGGTTGTGCTCGCCTTGGAAAGCGGGGACCTGCTCGACCGACCCGGGCTTTTCGTCGTTGCTGCCGAAGTGCCAGGGCGAGGCGGGGATGGTGATCTGGCCGCCTGCCCGGTCGGGCACGTCCCGGACAGCGGGCCAGGAGCGGGCCCACTCACCGCTCGCGAACTCCTCGGACGCCCGCACGTATCCGCTCGCCATTTTCGCCTCGTCCAGTTGCGCGTCGAGCGAGGCCATGTCATCGAAGGTGTAGATCCAGGTCTGCACGATGGCACGCAGCCGGTGGATGTGCCGGGCCCTCAGCTCAGGTGTACGGAACAGCGGATCGTCCGCAAGGTCGTGCCGCCGCATCGCATTCAGGTAGAACGGGAAGGTCAGGCTGCTCACCAGGCTGCTGGCGATGACGAACTCGCGCCCTTCCGGGCTGATGAAGAAGTTGGCGTCCGCCGCCCCGAGGATCGGGGGCTCGGCGCCGAGGTCGATGCCGGAGAGGTCGTAGTGCGTACGCTCGTTGACGGACGTCATGACCGCCGCCATGGCGACATCGACGTACTGTCCCTTCCCGGTCGCGTGACGGTGGTTCAGCGCGGCGAGCACCGCGACCAGCCCGTGCAGCCCGGTGTAGACATCGGCGTGGGACAGCGGGTCCGTCTTGTGCTGGTCGCCGTCGGCGAGTCCGAAGTGGCGCAGCGTGTTCGCAGTGAAGCCGGTCTCGGCCTCCACCGTGGGTGCGTACGCCATCCTGTTGCGCCATGGTCCGTGCTGCCCGTAGCCGCTCATGGACACATAGACCACACGTGGGTTCCGCTTCGAGACCGACTCGTAGTCCAGGCCGAAGAATCCCAGTGCCCCGGGTCGGAAGTTCTCGATGATGACGTCGGCCGTGTCGCACAGCTCGAGGGCGATCCGCCGCGCTTCGGGGACGTTCAGGTCGATGCTGATGTTGCGCTTGCCGGCGTTCTGCTGTGCGTAGTAACCGCTGATCGCTCCCTGCTCCGGGAAGGAGAGACGGGACACGTCTCCCGACGGGGGCTCGATCTTGATCACTTCGGCGCCCAGATCCAGCAGAAGCTTTCCGGCGTGCGGTCCGGCCAGGACCCGGGTGAAGTCGATGACGCGCAGTCCGTGCAGAGGGAGGGCCATGTGACTCACCTGCCTTCGAATCGAGCCGAGCCGAGGCCCTTGGTGCGGGCCGATTCCAGCCCCTCTTGCAGATCGTGTGAGGACCAGACGCCGCGCTGCAGCTCGGCCATCTTCTCGTCCGCGGCCCGGACACCGTGCTCGAGCGTGTATGACACGACCGCCTTGGTGGCGGCGTGCGCGACAGTGGGTCCGTGGCCCAGTTCCTGGGCCAGCGACAGTGCGACGTCGTCGAGCAGGTCGTCCGCGACGACCCGGTTGACGATGTTCCATCGCTCGAGGGTCCGCGCGTCGTATCGGCGGCCCAGCATGGCCATCTCCTTGGCCCGGACGGCACCGGCGCGCTGCGCGATCCGCTGAACGGCGCCCGAGAGCGGGGTCAGTCCCACTGTCGCCTCGACCGACCCGAACTTCGCCGACTCGCCGGCCACGATCATGTCGCATGCCAGGGCCAGCTCGAATCCACCGCCCACGCAGACACCGCGTACCTCGGCCACGATGGGAATCGGAAGCTCGTCGAACGCGTGCACGAATCCGATCCGGTCGACGTCCGGCTCCTGTCCGTCGAGGTCTTCGAACAGGGTCAGGTCAGCGCCGGCGCAGAAGTTCCGCAGTCCGCTGCGGAGCAGGACGGCCCGCGCGCCTTGTTCATGGGCCCACTGAAGGCTCTCCAGCAGCGCGTCCACCAGGACTTGCCCCAGGAAGTTGTGCGGCCTGTGTCGCATCGTCAGCACCGCTACCGGGCCGTCCATGCTCCGCATGATTACCGCGTCGTCACCCATGGGCTGTCCGTCCGTTGACTGGCCGCCATTCACGTTCGCCAGTTCTTCAGTCATCTCCAGCTCACCCCTTTCTCGCTTACAACTGCCGAACGCGAAGTTATATGTAGGTAGGCATACATGTCAACGCGGCGACTAGCCCGAGAGGGTGGATGACCTTGGTCGGAATTTGTAGCCGCACTCGACGGTTCGCGGGCGCTGTGTGCTGCGCATAGAACACGCCTCGCCAAGGCCCGGGTCATGGCATGCGGCCCACACCGAACGCCGCGCACAGTCGAGTGGCGAGCCGACGAGCTCGACTAGGAGCTGTCCGGGCGATCACGGGTCCCCTTAGAGTGACTCGACGGAGGGACCTGATGAGTGCTGTGGAGATGAGTCGCGCGGATGCTGTCGCGCTCGTGCAGCGGATCATGCAAGCGGACTACGCCTCAGACGACGAGGTGGACGGCTGGCTGGACAGGCTCGACAGAGCACTGGCATGCCCCTCAGGTCATGTCAGCGACTTGATCTTCTGGCCGCCGGAGCGGGAGCTTTCGGCTGATGAGGTAGTCGATCAGGCCCTGGCGTATCGGCCAATCGCCTTGTGAGACCGGGACTCAACTCCGAAGCCAGATGAGCAGAGCTGCGGTGGTTGCGGTGCCGAGGAAGACGTACCCGCGCTTGTCATAGCGAGTGGCCACGGCCCGGTATTGCTTCAGCCTGTTGATCGCTCGTTCGACGGTGTTGCACTTCTTGTGCCGATCTTCGTCGAAGCCGGGTGGCCGTCCGCCTCGTGAGCCTTTACGCAGGCGGGCCGCCCGGCTGTCGGACTTCTCCGGGATGGTGTGCCGGATGCCCCGGCGTCGCAGGTACTCGCGGCACAAGCGGTTGCTGTATCCCTTGTCGGCCGCGATGCTGTCGGGCTTCGTGCGGGGCCGGCCCACACCGACCCGCGGAACGCGGATCTTCGCCAGCACCGTCTGGAACTGAGTGCAGTCTGCCCGCTGTCCGCCGGTGACGACCAGGGAAAGCGGGCGGCAACGGCCGTCCGCGCTCAGGTGGAGTCTGCTGGTGAACCCGCCCCGCGAGCGGCCCAGGCCCTCACCTCCTGCACCACCTCCACCAGCCGGGCGAGCAGGCTTTGCCAGGGTGTCTCGCGCTGGTGTTCTGCCGCTTCGGCCCCCTTTGACGCGGGCGTCGGCGGCGGGTCGGTCCGGGCACCGGCCGCGTGCTGATGGGCCCGCACAATGGTGGAGTCCACCGAGATGTCCCCCGTCGATCTCGCCCGCGACGCCGGCAGCGGCCTGGACCTGCTGCAGCAGACGTTCCCACGTCCCGTCGACCGACCACAGCCGGTGGCGTTCATAGACGGTCTTCCAGGGGCCGAACCGCTCGGGAAGATCCCGCCGCTGCACTCCGGTCCGAACCCGGTGCAGGATCCCATCGATCACCTGTCGATGATCCCGCCATCGGCCACAACGTCCATTGCTCACCGGCAGGAACGGCCGCAACCGTTCCCACTCGGCATCTGTCAGATCGCCCCGCCCCATGCCCACAACAACGACCCAGGCACGGGGCGGTCACATGATCGCCCAGCTCCACACGCCAAGCGGCATCGCCCGGACAGGCAGACGATCCAACCCAAGGACAGCCGAAGCGTCAGCCGAACGGAGAATCAGGCCTCCGGGCGATGCCGGGTCGATCCTGACCGCTCAGATTGCCCCGAGAACGGCGGCTACGGCGTCTCGCACCGCTATTTCGGTAGGCGCGGCCTTTCCCGTCGCAGCGGCCATCTCCGCAAGTGAGGTCATGGCGACTTCGGGCAGTCCGCAGGCTGTGAAGGTGGAGAACGCGGCCAGATCCGGTGCGATGTTCAAAGCGAACCCGTGACTTGTCACCCCGCCGCGTATCCTCATGCCGATCGAGGCGACCTTCTTGTGCTCCGGTGTCCAGATCCCGACCAGACTCTGCGCTTTGGGAGGGGTGTCTCGTCGGACGGCTTGCAGGCCCAACGAACTCAGCGCATTGATCAAGCCCTTCTCCAGCCAGCGCACGATGTCCCCTGGGCCGCGCTCGCGGAGGTTGACGATCAGGTAGCCGATCAGCTGCCCGGGTCCGTGGTAGGTCGCCTGGCCGCCTCTGTCAGCCTCGACCATAGGGATCCCGGATCGCACCGGCAGTTCGTGACGCGGCGTCCGTGGGCCATAGGTGATCACTGATGGATGGGTGAGGAACGCCAGCCGATCCGGGATCAGCCCCTCCTGCCGTTGGCAAACCCAAGTACCCATCTGCTCGATTGCCTCGACGTAGGGGATCTCACCCAAATCGATTCGCTCCAGCCCGTTATTGTCCATAATCGACTCCTTTAGTGCCTAGACCATTCGAGAGACCGTCAAGGCGCGGTGAACGAGGGAGACCAAAGCGAGCGTCGCCTGCTGCGGCGCCGACGTCGCAGCAATGCGTGTCCGACGGGCAGCCTGCCCCGTCGTTCCTCCGTGCTCCGCTCTGCCGATGTCCGGCTGGGTGTGGTGCACTTTTCTCTTTCTGCAGGTCACCGAGGCACCCCAAGTCGGCTTAGCCCCGTCTTGCTCTCGGTGTCTACGTCGGGAACACAAGCCATAGCTCCACGACGTCTTCAGCGGTCACTCGCACTCCGTCAAGCGGGGAGCAGGCAGGACAGGTCATCCACAAGCTCAGAAACGTGATCGTCCGCTCGCGACCGTCAGCCCCGACCGAGATGGATCCAGATTACCGTAAATATATATGCCTCAAGGTATAGAATCCGTCGCGACGACAGCGGTGACCTGCATGTCCAGGTGCCGGGACGTAGCACTGACCTGCATACTTTCCGGCAGCTGGGTGGTGCCGAGCGGCGCGGTCGGGACGAACATCACCGTGCGATCCGAACCCGTCGGCTTACGGGGCCTGCCGTTCGCCGCGGCGGTCTCGTCGACGGCGCGCTGCAGGTTGTGCCCGAGGGTGGGCATCGCGTCGATGAGCACGACGCCGTCGCGTGTGGTCAGGAACATCGCCTGGTAGTTGGAGTCGGCCACCCAGTACAGCCGGCCCTGGATGCGGCCGACTCCTCAGCCGCTGTCCGGCCCGCCCGACGCCGGACCTCTGTACGTCACGCTCCGGTCGGCGAAGTCGCCCGCGCAGTGTCCTGGCCGGTTGCCACGGACCGTACGCCCTCGCCGGACCTGCCACCTCGGGGTGCCCGTCGAGCGAGGTGCTGGGTCGTACACCTCGTCACCGTGAGGTCCTCTCGGGGTCCTCGCGGGAGCGGAGGTGGAGTTCCTTCGGTGCGACCGTGCTGCCGTCCTCGCGCTGGAAGGTCATCTGGACGGGGTTGCCTTCGGCGTCGACGAGATGGAGGGGTGCCGGGTCGTCCTGGAGGTAGCGGTTGCCCCACTGCAGGAGGGCCATCAGCACCGGGGCGAGGTCTTCACCCCGCTGTGTGAGGACGTATTCGTCGCGGGGGCGGCTGCCGGGTTCCCGGTACTGTCGGCGTTCGAGCATCCCCGCCCGCGTGAGGTGCTTGAGCCGCGCGGCGACGCTCGTCTCCGACATGCCGAGGCGTTCGACGAACTGATCGAAGCGCCGCGTGCCGTACAGGGCATCGCGCAGCACGAGCATCGAGGAAGGGGGGCCGAGCAGATCGAGGGTGCGCCGGATCGAGCAGTTCTCGCGAGACCAGTCGAGCGGCGCCAGCCGTTCGTCAAGGGGCAGAGTCATGACATCTATGATATAGCTGACTGCAGTTGACCTAAGTCAAGGCTGTCGTCGTGGCCGCAGTCGGAATGCGAGACGCAGGACATCCGCTCCCGCTGGGCCGACCCGCGCCTGCCGTGCATCGGCTGTCGGCGCGGGAGACCCGTTGTCGGCGTCCGAAGAATGTGGCCGACCGACTGACGGCCGACCGCCAGGCCGCCGGCCATGGAAAGCCCGCCTGACATCCACCACGTCGACACAACACAGCAGCATGGCGGCCAACCGCGAACGCCCGCGATGCCGCCCCGAGGGGCGGCGGTCCCTCAGGACGTGACCAGCAGCACCTTGCCGACGTGCGTGCTGTCCTCCAGGATGCGGTGGGCTTCGGCCGCTTCCCTCATCGGCAGCTCGCGGTCGATGATCGGCTGCACCTGACCAGCCTCCACCAGCGGCCACACGTTGTCGCGTACGGCGGCCAAGATCTCCGCCTTCTCGGCGACCGACCGCGCCCGCAGCGAGGTCGCGCTGATCGAGGCGGACTTGACCAGCAGGGCGGCCAGGTTCAGCTCGGCCGCGGTCCCGCCCTGCAGGCCGATGATGGACAGCCGGCCGTTGCTGGCGAGAGCCTGGATGTTGCGCTCGAGGTAGGCGGCGCCCATGTTGTCGAGGATGACATCGGCGCCGGCCCCACCGGTGGCCTCCTTGATCTCGGCGACGAAGTCCTGCTCGCGGTAGTTGATCAGGATGTCCGCCCCCAGTTCGGCGCACCGATCGAGCTTTTCCTGGCTGCCGGCGGTCACGGCGACCTTAGCGCCGCGCGCCTTGGCGATCTGGATGGCTGTGGTGCCGATACCGCTGGAGCCGCCGTGTACAAGCAGGGTCTCTCCGGCACGCAGCTTGAAGATCATGAACACGTTGGACCACACCGTGGCGACCACTTCGGGCAGTGCGGCGGCCTGCGTGAGGCTCAACCCCTTGGGGACGGGAAGGAGCTGAGCGGCCGGAACGGCGACCTTCTCGGCGTAGCCGCCGCCCTTGAGCAGCGCGCACACCTCGTCGCCGACCTTCCAGCCGGAGACGCCAGGGCCGAGCGCGGCGATCCGGCCAGAGGCCTCCAGGCCGGGGTAGGGAGAGGTGCCGGGCGGCAAATTGTAGTAGCCCTGGCGCTGCAGGATGTCGGCGTGGTTGACGGCACTGGCCGCCACCTCGACCAGTACTTCGCCCTCGCCGGGCACCGGGTCGGGGACCTCCCGCCATACCAGCTTGTCGGGGCCACCGGGTTCGGAAATCGTGATCGCGTACATAAAGGGCGTTACTCCTCAAGTGATGACTACCCCCTGACTAGGGGTAACGCTAGCCAGCCTACAGTTGGGTCTCCTGGCGTTGCAAGTAAGCAGTGGGCGACCAAGTCCACCGCACCCACAGGCAGTACACCGCCGGCGATGACAGCCTGCCGCCGCGTACTGCCTCTACCTGCATCACCTTGTGGGCGAGAGCAACAAAGCCGACTGGTGGCGCCGCCAAACCGACGACATCCAGTCACGGCCCAGCTCCCCCTCCCCCACGCGCGTCGAAACCACAGCCACCTGACTCTGGTGCGCGGCAGAACACCGCGTCACCAGCACCCCCACCACTACGGCCTGGACGGGACTGTAAGACGTTCGGTGTAACTCCCGATCATGGAAGATGCATCGATGACCGGTGAGAACGTGTCCGAGTCCGGAGCCGTCGAGCCTGTGAAGGCTGTGTCGGTGAAGGCCGTGGACGACCAGTTGATCGACGAGTTGGTGCACCAGGCCCAGGCTCAGGGTCTGCAGCTGACCGGTGAGGGCGGCCTGCTGCAGCAGCTGACCAAGCGGCTGCCGGAGTCCGCCCTGGAGGGCGAGATCACCGACCACCTCGGCTACGGCAAACACGATCCGGTCGGCAAGAACGGCGGCAACTCCCGTAACGGCAAACGTTCCAAGCCCGTGCTTACCGACGTCGGGCCGGTGGAGATGACCGTGCCCCGCGACCGCGACGGATCCTTCGAACCGAGGATCGTCAAGAAACGGCAGAAGCGCCTGACGAGATGGTCATCTCGCTGGCCGCCAAGGGACTGACCACCGGCGAGGTCCAGGCCCACCTCGCGGAGGTCTACGGCGCCGATGTCTCCCGCCAGACCATCTCCACCATCACCGACAAGGTCCTGGAAGGCATGGCGGAATGGCAGAGCCGCCCGCGCAAACCCGCGCGTCTACCCGGTCGTCTTCATCGACTGCGTGAACGTGAAGGTCAGGGAGGGGCAGGTCGCCAACCGGCCCGTCTACATGGCGGTGGCGGTTACCGCCGAAGGACACCGAAACATCCTGGGTCTGTGGATCGGCGACGGCGGGGAGGGCGCGAAGTACTGGCTCCAGGTCCTGACCGAGATCAAGAACCGCGGCGCGGCCGACGTCCTGATGCTGGTCTGCGACGGCCTGACCGGTCTCCCGGACGCCGTGAACACCCTGCTCTCCGGGCAGGCCGAACGGTGCTGGGAACTGGCGCAGCACGCCACCGCCACATCCGTTCAACACGCACGGTCAACGCGTACACACCCCTGCTCATGGGCAATCTGGCAGCGTTCCACCATGCTCACGGCCAGTAGCTGAGGCGGGGGTGGATGGCCAACACCGCGTTCACCGACCCCGACCACCTCGAGCGCACACTCCGCCGAGGCCTCGCCCACATCCAGCGCCATCCCGGACTCATCGACGGCTGCCTCACGGAGACCGGCCTGACCCTCACTCCAGACCACCCGAAAGCAACCCGAAAAGGTCAGTAGTAAGCCTGTTGACGGGAGAGGAGGGGAACCGTCCACTGCCCACCAGCGCGCGGTACACGGCGTCGTGGGTGGTTGTCAGTGCCGAGTGGGACCATCTTCCCCGAGGGCATCGCGGGCGGGAGCAGTCGTGGCGGTTGAGTGGGAGCGGATCGGACAACCGGGATTCGACCGGATCGTCGAGGCCGTGGTGCACCGCGTTTACGACGCGGCCGCACGGGTGGAGTCGGTCAACGGACCTGGCGGGGACGGCGGGATCGACATCAAGGTCACCTTGGGTTCCCGGGTATGAGTGTTCCAGCTGTTCGACTTTGGCCGGCAAATGCACCGGCGATGGACTCGTCCCGCCGCCCTCAACCTCCTCGATCTCACCCGCACCCCGCCCCGGCTGCGCCGCACCCACTGACCGTCGTCGAGAACTCTTCCATCCTCGAGGCGGCGATAGAAGTACTACCCGGACGGTTTCCCGACCACGTCGCACAAGGAGCGGCGGGGGTCGATCAGGGAGTCGTTCGTGCGGGCCATGAGGAGTGCACCGCAGGAGTGGGTGCTGGTGGTGCCGTGTGCGCTGACGCCGGCGGAGCGGGCATCAGCCGCTGAGCCCCGTCGTTCCGCCGGGCGCGACCAGTCCCGACTCGTACCCTGCGATCACCAGTTGGGCGCGGTCGCGGGCTCCTAGCTTGCCCATGATCCGGCTGACGTGGGTCTTGGCGGTGAGCGGGCTGAGGTCCAGTGCCCCGGCGACTTCCGTGTTGTTCAGGCCTCGCGCGACGAGGGTGAGCACCTGCCGCTCCCGTGCGGACAGTGCGGCGAGGCGTTCCGGGGCCGGGGCGCCCGGCGGCGGGCCCTCCGGGAGGCGCAGCACCCGGGCGATGAGCCGCGCGGTCGGCCCCGGTGATAGGAGCGCCTCGCCTGCGGCGATCGTGCGTACGGCGTCGAGGAGCTCGGCGGGGCGGGTGTCCTTGACGAGGAAGCCGCTGGCGCCGGCCTGGAGCGCGGGCACGACGTGGTCGTCGCTGTCGTATGTGGTGAGCATCAACACCCGGACCCCGGCCATGTCGTCGTCGGCGGCGATGAGCCGGGTGGCCTCGATGCCGTTCAGGTCAGGCATGCGGATGTCCATGATCACTACGTCGGGGCTGCTGGCGCGGGCCACCTCCACGGCTTCCCGCCCAGTGGCCGCCTGCCCGACGACCTGCATGTCGGGGGCGGACTCGACCAGCATCGCGAAGGCCTCACGGACCAAGGTCTGGTCGTCGGCGAGCAGGACGCGAATCATGCCGGATCCCCCGCGAGCGCGCCGTCGCCGGCGAGCGGGAGGACGGCCGCGACGGCGAAGCCGCCTTCCGGGCAGGGTCCGACGGTCAGAGTGCCGCCGACGCTGCGGGCCCGCTCCCGCATGCCGATGAGGCCGTAGCCGGCCGGGGCCGGCTCCTCCGCTCGCGGCCGGGCGGGGGTCATGGCCCGCCAGGGCCGCCACTTGCCGTCCTGCTGCGGGACCTGCGTCTGTGTCCCGGTACAGGGGCCGTCGTCGGTCACGGCGATGCGCAGAGCCGCCGCTTCGGCGTCGAGGGCGAGGCCGACCCGGACCAGGGTGCCGCCGCCCGCGTGCCGCACCGCGTTGGTCAGGGCCTCCTGCACAATCCGGTACGCCGCCGCGCCGATGGCCTTGGGCACCCCGTCCGCACCGGGCGCGACCGCCAGTTCCACCCGCACCCCGGCGGCCTCCGCCGACCGGGCCAGGTCGCCGACCCCGTCCAGGCCCGGCAGCGGACCGCGCTCGTCGTCGCCGCGCAGCACCTGCAGGGTGGCCCGCAGTTCCGCCCGGGCGTCGCGGCAGGTGCCCGCGATGTTGTCCAAGGCCCCGGCGACGGCCGTCCGGTCCAGTCGGTCCGGGTCGGCGAGCAGCACGTGGGCGGCGACCGAGGTCTGCACGCCGATCACGGTGATGCTGTGGGCCAGCAGGTCGTGCAGGTCGCGGGCGATCCGCAGCCGCTCCTCGGCGACGCGCCGGGCCGCCTCCTCCTCGCGGGTGCGTTCGGCGCGTTGGGCGCGCTCGACGATGGCGGCCACGTACTTGCGGTGGATGCGGACCGCCTCGCCGGTCAGTGCCACCGCCACCACCCAGCCGCCGCTACGCAGCATGTCGGTCGCCGCGTGCCTATCAGGTGTCGCCGACATCACCCCGGCCATGATCGCGACGACTGCTGCCACGGTGAGGTAGGTCCGCGGCGGTGGCCCGGCGACCGCCAGCGCGTAGACCGCCGCCATGCTGGCCGGAACCACGGCCAGGTGGAGGTTGTCCATGGCGTGGTAGGGGGCGACGGCCGCGACCATCACGAGCATCACAGTCATCGGCCACCGCCGCCGGGCCGCCAGTACGAGCGCGGTGACCACCAGCAGCGCCCATCCCGCCGCGTCCGGGCGGTGCCCCTGCCCGGATGGCAGGAGAGCGCCCATGGCGCTCTGAAGCACGAGCACGCCCAGGGCGAGGGCGGCGTCCTTGTGCGCGTGGACGGCGGGCGGAAGGGGTGACGGTCTCGACACGGCTCCATCTTCCGTTACGGGGTCGGCACCGGGACAGACAGGGGTTCACGGGCCTGTGCGCGGCCGGCTCAGCCGCCCGGGCCACCAAACCCGCTCGCGCAGCGCAACACTCGCGGCAGTGACCAGGTAGGTGCGCACGAGGAAGGTGTCCAGGAGGACGCCCACGGCGATGACGAAGCCCATTTCGACCAGCGACACCAACGGCATGTTGACCAGTACCGAGAAAGTGGCGGCCAGTACCAGCCCCGCCGAGGCGATCACCCCGCCCGTGGTGCGCAGTGCGGTGACGGCCGCAGCAGCCGGCGCTGCTCCCGCCAGCGACTCCTCGCGCATCCGGTGCATGAGGAAGATGCCGTAGTCGACGCCGAGCGCCACGAGGAAGACGAACGACAGCAACGGCAGCCCCGGGTCCGTGCCCTCGAAGCCGAACAGCGGTCCGAAGACCAGCCCGCCGATGCCCAGCGCGGCACCCCACACCGCGATCACGGCCACCACGAGCAGCAGCGGCGCGAGGAGGCTGCGCAGCAGCAGGACGAGGATCAGCAGCACGGCCGCCAGGACGAGCGGGACGACGACCCACCGGTCGCGCGAACTGGTGTCGGCCAGGTCGGCCTGCTGGGCACCCGGCCCTCCGACGTGGGCACCGTAGAGGCCATCAAGTTCCGCGCGCAGGGCGTGGATGGTCGCGGTCTCGCCAGGCGACTCGGGCGGCGCCTCGGCGGTCACCGACACCTCCGTCCAGCCGCCGCCGCTGCGCCCGCGTTCGGCGGACGCGACGCCTGCGGTGCCGCGGGCCGCGGCCAGTACCTCGGTGGCCCGGCCGGTGGGCGCCATGACGGTGATCGGCTGGGCGGAGCGAGCGGGGTCGGCTTCGGCGAGGGTGCGCATGGCGGCGACCGACTCCGGCACGCTCGTGAAGGCGTCGTCGTTCTTCAGGCTGCCGGGCAGCGCCAGGGTCCCGAGCGCCAGCGCGCCGAGCAGCAGTGCGCCGCCTGCGAGCACGGCCAGCGGGCGGCGTGCGGCCGAGCCGCCCATCGCCGCGAACAGGCCGCGCGGACGCGGCACTTCGCTTCCGTAGACAGGCACCAGCGGCCAGAACACCCGGCGTCCCAGCAGCACCAACAGCGCGGGCAGCAAGGTGGTCATCGCCACCAGCGCGCACAGCACCCCGACCGCAGCGATCGGGCCCATGCCCCGGCTGCTGTTGAGGTCCGCGGCAAGCAGACACAGCAGGCCCGCGGCCACCGTCCCGGAGGAGGCCAGGACCGCGGGCCCGCAGCCGCGCAGCGCGGCGCGCATGGCGTCGTACGGGCGCGGCACGCGCCGGAGTTCCTCGCGGTAGCGGGAGACAAGCAGCAGGGCGTAGTCAGTGCCCGCGCCGAAGACGAGGATGGTCATCACGCCCTGGCTCTGGCCGGTGACGGTGATCCCGAAAGCTTGGTGGAGTCCGTGGACGCCGGCCATCGCGGCGGCGTCAGCGACGCCCGCGACGAGCAAGGGCAGCAGCCACAGCAGAGGGCTGCGGTAAATGAGGATCAGCAGGACGGCGACGACGGCCACCGTGGTCCACAGCAACGGCCCGTCGAGCGAGGAGTAGACCTCCTTCATGTCGGTGCCGAGCGCGCCGGGGCCGCCCACCTGGACGGTCAGCCCGCCACCACCCTCGGCACGGTCACGGACGTCGGCGACGAAGGCTCCCTTGGCCCCGTCGTCCTGGCCGGGCTCCGTGCTCGCCACGGAGTACAGCAGCGTGTCCCCGTGCAACAGGACGGCGCGCGGCGCGCCGCCGGTGAGCCGGTACGCCCCCGCGACACCGGCGAGCTGAGCGGCGGCCTTGTCCCGGTCCGCGGCGGTCAGCCCTCCGTCGCGGTGGTAGACAACCACGAGTTCGGTGGCCTCACCGCCAGGCAGCGCGTCCTGGAGCCGGGCCACCCGCGTGGAGTCGGCGCTCGCCGGAAGGTAGTCCACAGCCCGGTTCTGCTGGTCATCCCCGAGCTTGCCCGCCAGGGGGCCCGCCAGCGCCAGTACGGCGATCCACAGCGCAAGCACCGCCCAGGGGATCGCGCGGACACCTCGGCCCCTCCCCCGCCCTCGCGTCGGCGGCGGCACAGCGGTAGATGTGGTCTCAGTGCTCGGGGCCCCCATCATGGGCCTCCCTCCGGGCCGGCGGTCTGATCACTTCCAGGCTTCCGGCACTGGGGCACCTTTTCGTCCGACCCGGGACCGAGCCCGACGTTACTGCTCGGGGTGCGGAACAGGCCCTGTTACTCCCCTGGGAGTACACACCGGAACACCCGGCGGTCCGGGTCCTCTTGCTCACCACCACCCGGCCCCAGAACCCACCCTGCACACCCGCCTGGGCACCATTCACGGTCTCGTGCACCTGGGCCGCGAATCATGGTGAGCCACCGCTGATCCACAGCTCTTGACATTTACTCCCGCTGGGTCGGGCGCACAGGTCTACGCCTGCACGAAGCAGGACAACGTCGACGCCACCCTCCAGGGCCACATCCGCCACAGCTTCGCCCACCACGGCCCCGCCAGCCCCCCGCAGTGGATCGCACCCGACCACTCCTCCGTCACCGGAACCGTCCTCAACAAATTCGACAACGGCCCCGGCAACATCCCCCAACTCCTCCTCCGCGCCCACCAGACCGGCAAGAATCAGGGACTCCTCGCCAAGACCACCACCGTCCTGCGCCTCAACACCCACGGCGGCGTCGCCCCCACCGGCACCTGCAACCCCACCACCCGCATCCCCTACACCGCCGGCTACCTCTTCCTCGCCACCAAGTAACAACAACCGCCGGCCCGGCCCACCACGGCGAGGCGATGCCGGTCCCCCGCGGACCCGCATCGCCTCGCCTGGTCCGCGCCGGCTGCCGGTGGCGAGGATCCTGGTCTTGGGCTTGGTGGGGTTCTTGCCCAGGCGGACCGGACGGCCGTAGCGGCGGCCCCAGTCCTCATCGACCAGCCCGTCCAGCAGGTGGGGAGAGATGCCGGCGACTTCTTCGAGTGCCGCGCGGACCGCGTCGGTGACCAGTTCCAGGCGGGTCAGATCCCGCACCGCGGCCAGGACGTGGGTGGAGTCGGTGCGCTGCGTGGTGCGCTCGCGCACCAGGCCAGCCTCCTTGAGGCGGGCCAGCGCGAGGTCGAGGAGGCGGTCAGCACGGTCGCCTTCAGCGAGACGGTCACGGAAGTCGGCCAGCACACTGTGATGGAAGCCGGGATCGTCCAGCGCCAGGGCCATGGCGTACTTGAAGTCGATGCGGCAGCGGACCGCCTCGGCGGCCTGCCGGTCCGACAGGCCGAGTACGAATTGCAGCACACAGACGGTGGCCAACTGGGCGGGCGAGAGGCCGGGGCGCCCGTCACGCGGGTACCAGTCGGCGAAGTCCTCGTCGCACCACAGGCCGTCCAGCCGGTCTCTCACCCACATCGCCGTCGTACCGTCCGGGTTGCTCGCCCGCGCGATCCGCGCGGTCAGAGGCGGGACTTGCTCACCGGAACGAGGACGGAGCGACAACGAGCACCTCGACGATCACAGGATCCTTCGGAACAGCCCCGAGCATGCCCGTTGATCACGCTGCCGCACCGGAAATCTCCAAGATCACCGACAGAGTCAAGCTAGGGCGTGTTGCGAAAGTGCTGGTCACAGCCACTCGTTGATAGCCGCGACCAGCACGGTCGCCTCGTAGCGGACGGCGAGTACGTCGCGTCGAGGTAGACGTAGGGGAATCGGGTGTGGTCCAGGGGCCGGGTGCGGAACACGCTCAGCTCCACGTCGAGGTCGCCGCAGATCCTGGAGACTTCGCTCTTGGAGATCCCGGTGTCCCCGCCCAGGGCCCTGACCAGGTCGTCCACGGTCCGGGTGGACACGCCCTGCACGTATGCCTCCATGACGACCGCGTAGAGGGCCTGGTCGATGCGGCGCCGGCGTTCCAGCAGGCTGGGGAAGAAGCTGCCGGTGCGGACCTTGGGGATCGCCAGGTCCAGGCCCCCGGCCTGCGTGGTCAGCAGTTTCGTCCGGTGCCCGTTGCGCATCGTCGTGCGGGTCTCGGTGTGCTCGCCGGGTTCCGCGCCGATGTGGGCGGTGGCCTCGGCTTCGATGAGTTCCTGCAGGATCCGCTGGGCCAGGACTCTGATCAACTCGATTCCGTCCGCCGTACGCAGTGACTCCATCAGGCGGAGTAAGTCATGCTGGGACAAGGCCATCGCGTCACCTCTCACTTCAACGAGCTCCGCTACTCGGAGAGTTGCGCGATGGCTGCCCCATGACCAGGGGCTATGCGGAGATCGCTGCTACACCACTCGGCGGGACACCATCCCGACTGAGCCGCGAACGGTCAACGCGCCTGGTTGGCAGCGGGAATCCGACCGCCGAGACGAGACAGATCTGCCGACGGATCTCTGGCGCAGGACACTAGCCTTTGCCACAGGACCGAACCAATGCTTAATTTAGTAATTAATCTTGACGCGGTTCGACGCCCCCTGCAAGATCCTCGCAACCACCCGCAGGCAAGCGGACATTGACTGGTCCCCGGTACACCCGCCGCATCAACCATCGCGCAGCGGCACCTCAGATACCCGACCGGGGCGGTTCGGCACGCCTGATCGGACAACGAAGGATCCGACGTGAAACGACATCTCACCGTCTTCCTGGCCCTCCTGACCACGCTACTGGTCGCGCAGGCCCCCGCCCACGCCACTCCCCCACACGGCGACACCGCCACCACGACGTCGGCATCCGCACAAGTCCTGAGCCCGACGCCGTACATGGGCTGGAACACCTACTACGCACTCGGCGGCGACCCGACCGCGGCGGAGATCGAGTCGACCGCCGATTTCCTGGTCAGCAGCGGCCTGCGCGACGCTGGATACAAGTACGTCTGGATCGACGGCAACTGGGCCGCGCCCACCCCACGCAGCGCGGCCGGCGACCTGGTGCCCAATCCCGCCCAGTTCCCCGACGGGCTGAAGCCGCTCGTCGACTACATCCACTCCAAAGGCCTCAAGGCTGGCATCTACACCGACGCCGGCCCCTACATCCCCGGCAAATGCGGACTGGGCAGCCACGGCTACTACCAGCGCGACGCCGACCAGTTCGCCGCCTGGGAGTTCGACGCCGTCAAGGTGGACTACCTCTGCGGCATCGCCGCAGACCTCGACCCGAAGACCGTCTACACCCAGTTCGCCAAGGCACTGCGCGACAACGCCAGCGGGCGCCCCATGATCTTCAACCTCTGCAACCCCGTCACCTCCCCGGACTGGGGCAACCACCCCGAGACGCAGCAGTCGACGTACTCCTGGTCCTACGCACCGGCCATCGCCCAGTCCTGGCGCACGTACACGGACGTCGGATTCGTCGGTGAGATCAAGTTCAAGGACGTGCTGCGCAACTACGACGCGAACGCGCTCCATCCCGAGGCGGCCGGCCCGGGGCACTTCAACGACCCGGACTACCTGGGCCCCGAACTCGGCATGAGCGACGAGGAGTTCCGCACCCAGATGACGCTCTGGTCGGTAGCGGCCGCACCGCTGGTGATCGGCAGCGACATCCGCAAGCTCAGAAAGGCCTCGCTCGGTATCCTCGCGGACCGCGACGTCCTCGCGATCAACCAGGACAGCGCCGCAATCCAGGCCGTCCGCGTCGGCCCGGCGGGCACGACGGAGACCTGGGTCAAGCGGCTCGCGAACGGCGACCGGGCCGTGGTGCTGCTCAACCGCGGCGACAGCCCGGCGACCCTCGCCACAAAGGCGTCCTCGGTGGGACTGACCGGCAGCCGGTTCACCCTGAAGAACGCCTGGACCGACCGGGTCACCGAGAGCGCCGGCACGATCAGTGCGGCCGTCCCGGCCCATGGCGCAGTCCTCTTCCGCGTCGCCCGGGCAGCGGGCAAGCCCGTTCTCCCGCACGTCGTCGCCGGCCTGCCTCAGGTCACGAAGGTCGGCGGCGACACGGTGCCGGCCGGTATCGCCCCAGTGGCCGCCGGCGGCGACCAGGCGCAGGTCCAGGTCGGCGTCCGCAACGACAGCCCGCAGCCCGTCTTCGATCCCCGCGTCAAGCTGGCGGTTCCCACTGGGTGGACGGCCCGCTCGACCGGCACCGCGCCGAAACTGCTGATGCCGGGCCGCTCCACGACCTTCACCTTCACGGTCACCCTGCCGGACACCGCCGCACCGGGCAGCGCCGGCCTGACCGCCACCACCTCCTACGAGACGACCGGCAAACTGCGTCTACGGCAGGAGACGGCCACGACACTCGTGGTGGCACCCGCTCCGCCGCGCGGCGACGCCTCTCTGTCCCACCACGACTGGATCAGCGCCACCAGCGGATGGATGAGCCCCACCGTCGACCGCAGCGTCGGCGGCTGGACGCCGCTCAGCCTGCTCGGCCAGGAACACCCGACCGGCATTGGCGTCGCCTCCCCCTCCACCATCCGCTACTACCTCGGCGACCGCTGCACTCGGCTGACGACCACCGTCGGCATCGACGACGCGGTACGCAACGTCGGCCCGGAAGGCGGCACGTCGACATTCCAGGTGCTCGGTGACGGCAAGGTGCTGTTCGACAGCGGTGTCCTCGACCGCGACACCACCCGCCAGGCCGACATCGACCTGACCGGGGTCCGCGTCCTCGACCTGGTGGTCGGCGACGCCGGGGACGGCGGCTACAACGACCGCGCCGACTGGGTCGGCCTGAACGCCACCTGCTGAACTGATCGGAGAGGCCCCCGTGGGAGAGATCACGCGGGGCGGAGCCCACCGTATGGGGCAACCAGGAAACCAACAGCGCCGCGGCGGTCGGTGTCGCGCGACTGTCCGGCGACGCTCTGGTGGAGGGCGTATTGAACGCGGCCCTGGAGCTCCACGGCGACCGCCAAGGTCCGGCCGCTGGCTGAACACCGCGTGGGCGGCGGCACGTGAAGGTGCCACCGCCCACGGGTGTTCGGTCCGCCCGTCAGGGAATGCGGACCGTCACGGACTTGCCCGGCTTGAGGCTGATCTGCTTGCGGAACCGGCCGGCCCGCAGTTCGGTCGTGGTGCCTCCGACACTGCGGACGGTCACCGAGGTCGCCTTGCCGTCGCGCCAGGAGAAGTCCACGGTGAAGCCGCCGCGGGCGCCCACCCCGGCCACCGAGCCCTTCTCCGCCCAGGCGCCGGGGAGCGCGGGCAGCAGCTCGATCACTCCGGGCCTGGAGTACAACAGCATCTCCAGCGCGGCCGTGGCGCCGCCGAGGTTGGCGTCGATCTGGAAGATGGTGTAGCTGCCCTGGCTGTACATGTCGAACCAGTTGGCCGAGGTGCCGTTGCTGTTGGCAACGGAGGGCCGCAGCACGTTCAGGTAGAGCTGGTAGGCGTTGTCCGCGTCCTTCAGGCGCGACCAGCACAGCGACCGCCAGGCGCAGCCCCAGCCGAAGGTGTCCGTGCCGCGGGCCGTCAGCAGAGCGCGCACGCCCTCGACCAGTTCCGCCGGGCTGCGGTCGGCGGATATCCGGTCACCGGGGAAGAACCCAATGAGCGGGGACAGGTGCCGGTGGGTCGTCTCGCCCAGGTTGTCCGGGGTCATCCACTCCTCCAGCCAGCCGGTCTTGGAACTCACCTGGGGGAGATAGAGCTTCTTCTGCATGGCCGTGAGCGCGGCGGCCAGGTCGGCGTCCCGGCCCAGTTCGCGGGCGGCGGTGGTGAACTCGTGGAACAGCTCCCAGGCGAGTTCCTGCGCGTAGGTGATGCCCTTGCTGTCCGGTCCGTGCTCGGGGGACCATGCGGTGTCGTCGATCAGCACCTCGCGGGAGGTGCCGTCTGCGTCGGTAATGTTCTTGGTGATCAGGCGGGCCTGCCAGAACTCGGCGGCGCCCTTGAGGACCGGGTAGATCAGCTCCAGGTAGGCGCGGTCCTGGCTGTACTCGTAGTGCCGCCACAGGGAGTTGCACAGCCAGGCGTTGCCCGACGGGTGCCAGGCCCAGCCGCTGCCGCCGTGGATGTTGGTGGAGAACGCCACCGCCCAACCGGCGATCTTGCCGCTGCTGTTGCGGAACCGGTTCTTCTCGTTGTTGAACAGACGCTTGGTGACATCGGTCCACACCGGCAACTGAGAGACGCAGTACCGGGCCAGGGCGTACGAGTTCTCCCCGAGGCCGGCCGGGTCGGCCAGCCAGTAGTTCATCTGGATGTTGATATCGGTATGGTAATCCGCGTACCAGTCCGGGGTGTTGTTGTGCACCCATATGCCCTGGAGATTCATCGGGAGCCAGTCGCGGGACCCGGTGATGGTCAGGTAGCGGCCGTACTGGACGTAGGCAGCCTCCAGCTCCGGGTCGGGCGTGGTGCGGTCGGTGTAGCGGACCGCGATGCGCGACCAGGAGTCGAGGGAGCGCTGGAGGGTGGTGGAGCGGCCCAGGTCGATGGAGAAGCGGTTGTAGAGCTTCTGGTAGTCGGCGACGTGGGTGTCGAGCAGTTGGTTCCCGGAGACACGGGCGGCGGCGGCCACCTTGCTCTGGGAGAGGGCCAGCGGGTCGCTCTTAGGGTTGCGGAAGTTGCGGTCTGCGTCGGGCGAGTAGTCGGTGCCCGCGCACAGCACGATCAGCAGTTCCTGGCAGTCGGTGAAGGAGAGGCTGTCGCCGTCCACCTTGATCCGGCCGGTGGAGCTGGCGGCGGTCACGGCCGCCGCGTAGCGCAGGCCGTTGCCGAGCTTGCCTGTGAAGGTGAGCCGGCCGCTGCCGCCGGAGGTGGTCTCGTCGTGCGTGCCGGCCAGGGAGATCTTGCCGGTGTGCGGGCCGCCGGTGAACCGGACCACGACCACGTCGTCCGGGTGGCTGGCGTACACCTCACGGCGGTAGCGGACCCCGCGCAGTTTGTACGACGCGGACACCACGCCGTTGCTCAGGTCGAGTTGGCGGCGGTAGTCGGTCAACTGGGGGCCAGTGTGCCCGGGCAGGGTGATGCGCAGCTTGGCAAGCAGGCCGAAGCTGCCGAAGTCGTCGCGTCCGTAGGGAAGTTGCCCGTCATCGGTGACCGTGTCGTTGCGTCCGCCGGTCCAGAAGGAGCCCTCGGTGATGTAGACGAAGTCGCTGGCGGGATCGCACCCGACCAGGGCACCGAGGCGGCCGTTGCCGACCGGAAGGGCCTCCTGGATGATGTGCGCCTCATCGGCGGGCGTCCGGTACCAGATGGTGGTGGCTCTGTCTTCCGGGACGAGATCCACATCGGCCGGCCGGTCGGGCGCGGCGTGCGCCGTGAAGGCGGGCAGGCCGCCGACGAGGGCGAGGCCGCCGCCGGCGGCACCACTGAGGCGGAGAAAATCGCGACGGGAGGAAGCGGGCACGGAGAGTTCCCTTCCAGGGAGGCATGAGCGCGCGAGCCCGAAACGTAGGTGGCATGTTTCGACCATGTCAACAGAACGGACGCTTTTCATCCGACCTTTACTTTGCGTTAGAGAAATTCTGCGGCGATACGCCCCTTTTCATGGCCTTTATTTTTCATCCTCGCTACCCTCTCCCCTGTTTAGGTCCGATGTATCGACTTGAGGAGAGGACGTCATGGGCATGCAAGACGTTCGACGAGCGTCCGCCAGCAGGCGACCAGGGACTCGGCTCCCGCACCGGACGGCGTGACCGCGGAGTCGGGCTGCGCCAGCCGGAAGAGAACCGGACCCTCCAGCGCCCCGGTGAGCTGGGCCGCGAGGCTGTCCGGGTCGCCGAAGCCGATCCCGGCCTGCCGGAGCAGCAGCCGCAGGTGGTCCTGGGTGGCGGACTCGGGGGTGGTGCAGAGCAGGCGCCGGTCGAGGCAGGCGCGAACGACCGCGTGCCGTTCCAGCAGGAAGGCGACCCGTTCGCCTCCGTAAACGGCAAGGCGGGTCAGCGGGTCGCCGCCCGCCCCGAACGGTGGTGGTCCCTGCCGGAACCGCGCGTCGAACTCCCGCTCGTCGTCCTCCAGTAGCGCCTGGAACAGCCCCGACCTGCTGCCGAACCGGCGGAACACCGTGCCCTTGCCCACTCCGGCCCGTTCGGCGAGGTGCTCCATCGTCACCTTGTGCGCTCCGTCCTCGGTCACCACCGCACGGGCGGTGCGCAGCAGGAGATCACGGTTGCGTACCGCGTCGGCCCGCGGCCTGCCGCCCGAACCTGACTTCCCCGTGGGTGAGTTCATGATGATTGCGTTCCTCTCCTGCCCTGCGGACGGAGAGTGGCAACGCCCCGGGACACCAGGGTCCGGGGCGTTGCCACTGTGTGCGGCTGGAAAGGAGCGTCCGGCGGGAGACCGCCCTGATCAGCCGGCCGGGATGACGAAGGGGATATCGTGCAGGACGCGGTGGTGCGCGATGCGCCAGACGCCGTCCTCTCGGACCAGGTCCGTCTCGTAATAGCCGCTCTCCTCCGGTGTGATGGTGCCCTGCGCGCCGAACGTCCCGGCCGGCCGGCCCCCGGCCGGCTTACGCACGCCCTGGACCCGGAACATCATGAACTGGGCGCTGAGGGTGGCCCGGTCACCCTCGACCTTCACAATGTGGTCGGAGGTGACGTGATGGCTCCAGTGGTCCGGCTCGTGCGGAGGCATCAAGTTGTCGTAGATGTTGACCAGGGTGTCCCGGCCGCGGGTGGGCGGCGCGAGTTCGGTACGGCCGCCTCTGCCGTCGTGCTGGAAGATCTCGACCAGCACGTCCTTGGTGAAGAGTTCCCCCAGAGTGGAGCCGTTGCGGGTGTCATTGGCGCGGACGTAGCGGGCCAGGACATGACTCGATTCCAGCATCGCGCGATGGCCGGAACAATGATCATCCACGCATCGACCCATACCCCACAGGCATGAATTCGGACCTGCCGCCCTCCCCGTCCCGCCCCGGCGCGGTGCGTCAGTCGATGGGAATGTCGTTCAGCATGGGTGTCGGGTCGTACGGCAGCAGGACCACGTCGAGGGTGAGGTCCACGGCGTCGCCGAGAACTGGGATCGGGAGGTAGGCGAGCAGTTTCTGGCCGAGGCCCAGTTCCCGCAGGGAGAGTCGGCCGGAGGCGGTGAAGGCTAGGGTGCGTTTCAGAAGTGGATCTTGATGTGTCAAGATCCACTTCGTGGGGAGGCATGATTTGACGAATGCGCAGTGGGCGAAGCTGGAGCCGCTGCTCCCGGTCGGGAAGAAGCCCGGGCGTCCGCCGGTGCACACGAAGCGGCAGTTGATAGACGGCATACGCTGGCGCACCCGCGCTGGTACTCCCTGGCGGGACGTGCCCGAGCGGTATGGCCCGTGGCAGACCATCTACGGTCTGTTCCGGCGTTGGCAGCGGGACGGTACCTGGCACCGTATCTTCGAGCAGCTGCAGGCCCGGGCCGATGCCGAGGGGCTGATTACCTGGGACGTCTCGGTGGACTCGACCATCGCCCGCGCCCACCAGCATGCGGCGGGTGCCCGCAAAAGGGGGATCTGCAGGTCGAGCCGCCAGGTGGTGTCTTCACCGAGCCCGACGACCACGGGCTCGGACGCTCCCGGGGCGGGCTGACGACCAAGCTCCACCTGGCGGTCGAACAGGCGCAGAAGCCGCTGTCACTGGTGATTACCGCCGGGCAGCGCGGCGACTCCCCGCAGTTCCAGGTGGTCCTGGGCCGTATCCGGGTGCACAGGCTCGGACCGGGCCGCCCGCGCACCCGGCCGGACAAGGTTCGAGCCGACAAGGCGTACGGCTCCCGCGCGAACCGTGCCTACCTGCGCAAGCGCGGTATCCGCTGCACGATCCCGGAGAAACGCGACCAGGTCGCCAACCGCAAGAAACGCGGTTCGCACGGCGGCCGGCCGCCGAAGTTCGACAACACCGACTACAAGGAACGCCACGCGGTTGAGTGCGGCATCAATCGCCTCAAGCGCCACCGCGCGGTCGCCACGCGATACGAGAAGCTCGCCGTCCGCTACGAGACGACCGTGCTGGTCGCGGCTATCAACGAGTGGCTGTGACCAGCACTTTCGAAACGCACCCTAGCTAGCGGGAGTGACGGAGCCCCAGCTGCACGGTCTGCGCGCCCGGTGGGTCGTCTGAGGTGACCGCAGGTGTGTGCAGCGCCGTTCCCGCCGGCCCGGGGAACCGGCGATCGCCCCACGCGGCTCGACGGCAACTGTCACACTTGCATCGGGCACGTAGACGGTTCCGACCGGGGGAGGCGGAGCATGGAGCACCATCGCTCGTGGGCGGCACTCGCCAGGGAAATACTCGGGATGCTGCCGACGCTCGTCGGCGCAGACGCTTCCCGGATCGCGGCGGACATCCACCGCGCGATCGCCGCCTCGTCCCGCCCCGGCGGAGCCGAGGAACTGCGCCGGGCCCTGTACGCCGACGTCCGGGTCCGCACCTGGATTCAGTCGCGTCCCGACCCGTATCAGGAACGGAGCACGGCTCCGGGCAGCAGCGGGTACAAGGGGCTGGCGGGTGCGGGGTTCGCTGCCTCCGCCGTGCCGGCTCCTCGGTACGTGTGCAAGACCCTCGGGTGTGCGAGCACCGACACCTGGATACGCGGGTTCATGGGCGACCCGGTGCCGCGCTGTTCCGTGTGCACCCGCGTGCTGAGCCGTGAGACACAGTGAGGCGAGGTGCCGACCTTCTGGAGCGCGGCCGCCGGCAAGCTCGTCGAGCGCTGGCTGGCCACGGGGCTGGCCGCGGCGGTGTACTGGCTGATCATAATGCTGGCCTGGGTCGGTGGACAGCCCCACCCCGGGCAGGCCCTGGCGGACCGGCTCGACGCCGTGGGCACGATGCACCCCGGCGAACAGATCACGCTACTGCTGGTGGCACTGATCGCACTCGCCGGATCCGGTGCGCTCATGCGGCAGCTGACGCTTCCCGCCCTGCGCCTCATGGAGGGGTACTGGCCCCGGTTCCTGTCCGGGGTGAGCGGGTGGCTGCGACAGCGACACAACAGACGCCGTGCCGCCGATGCCGCCGCGTGGAGGCCGCTCCAGACGCGTCTTGAGGGAGGTCCGTCGACCGCCGGCCGACCTCCGCTCAGCGCACAGGAACGCGCCGACCACGCCAGGCTGGAGGCCCGGCTGCGGTGGAGCCCGCGCGAGCCGGCGCTGGCCATGCCGACGCGCGTAGGGAACATTCTGCGCTCCGCAGAAGCCGAGCCGCAGCACAAGTACGGCCTGGACGCGGTGCTGCTGTGGCCGCATCTGTGGACCCTGCTCCCCGAGACCCTCCAACGTGATCTTGCGGTCGCCCGGAACCGGCTGGACGCCACGGTCGCGGCCGGCCTGTGGGCGGTGCTCGTACTGCCCGCGGTGTACTGGACACCGTGGGCTCTGTCCGCCCTGCTCTTCGTCGTCGGCGCCTGGGGATGGTGGCTCCCGCGTGCCTGCCAGGACTACGCGGTCCTGCTCCAGGTCGCGTTCGACCTGCACCGTCAGCAGCTGTACCGCGCACTGCGTCATCCGCTCCCCGCGACCGCGGCGGACGAACCGCTCGCCGGCCTACGGCTGACGGCCCACGTGTACCGCGGCTCCGACGACCCCACGCTGGTGTTCGACCCAGGCAGCTGATCCGGACCCGGCCCCTACGGCCCGAAGTGCACGAAGGGCGCCCACGCGTACGGCTGGGGATGGACTCGGCGTGTCTCCCGGACCGCGAGGTGCAGACCGAGCGCCGGGTCGAAGGCACTGCCGTGCAGGGCCGCCAGCCGGTGGAACTCCGTCGCCACGGCCGCGGAGACGCCGTCGCGTACGGTCCACCGGGTGCCGACGACGTGCGGGAAACCCACCGCCTGCAGCAGCCCGGCCAGATGCGTGTGCTCGTCCGCCAGTGCGAGGTGGCCCACCGCGGTCTGGCAGGCCGACAGGAAGGCGAGTTGCGCCTTGTCCAGGGACAGCTCTCCCAGGTCGGACAGCCCGAGGCGGCCTCCCAAACCGTAGTCGTGGGGCACCAGACTCGCGCTGTCGGCGATTTCGATGTTCTGGGTGCCGTGTCCGGCGAAGTGGAACCATGCGTGCCGTGGGATCTCCTGGAGGATCCGCTCTTTCGTGGCCTCGGCCCCGAACAGGACAGTGCAGCCGGGGCGATGCCCCTTGATCCCGGCGACCTCGCGCGGTACCTGGGGCAGGACGGCGGTGCCAGGGGTTTCCGGTGCCACCACCAGAAGGTCCCCGGCCCCGCCTCGTACGGCATCGGCCCGCCGGGCGGCCGTGGCCAGAGCGCGCAGGCTGGGAGCGTACGAGGAGACCACCCGGTCGATGGCGCCCGCGCCCGTCGACCCGTCGTACATCGAGCGGTGCTCGCCCGCCGCGTGCAGCGGCAGGAAGGACATCAGCCCGGTCGGGCACCACCAGATCCTCGGCCAGCGCGCGCCCGCGACCGGCGGCCCGGTCAGACCGAGGGCGTCGAGTACCGGACGTACGGTGGTGTTCCACAGCCAGCGCAGAACGCTCGGAACCGCGACATGCTGAGCCTTGTACAGGTCCTCGGGAGGGCACGCCGGATCCTGGGCGCGCTGGACGCCCCAGAGGAAGGTGCCGGTCTGGCGGACGAGAGTGGCGTGGTCGAGTCCCGGCAGCGGAACGACCGTGACTGCCCCGTCGCGCACGAGCAGCGCGTCGCACCGGAGTCTGCCGGTGTTCACGACGACCACGGTACGGCCGTCCGCGGCCGCGGGCCACGAGTCGGGCGACGGGCCGCGGCGCGGGGCGGGAAGCAGGAGGCCGCGGCCCGTCTCCAGCAGTTCGAGCGCGCGTACGGGATCGCCGGCGCCCAGGGCACTGGCGGTGGCGTCCGCGGCAAGACCGAAGAAGGCACCGATGTGGCGTTCTTGCGCGTCCCGGCCGCTCCGCGGCGCCGCGGCGGCGGCCAGCAGCTCGATCCCTCGTGCGTATGCGCGCTCGGCGGCGGCCCAGTCACCGGTAGTGGCGTGCAGGCGCCCCAACTGCGCGGCGGCGGAGACCCGGCTGCTGGGCGTGTGGCCGTCGGCGGCCTCGACGACCGAGCGCAGCAGGGCGACGGCTTCCGCGTGCGGGCCGGGCCTGCCGTCGGCGGCGGCCCGCAGGGCGAGGCAACGTGCCAACGCGCAGGCGACGGTCGCAGAGGTATGCCGACCGGGGGACTCCCGGCTGTGCGCCGCCCGTAGCAGGTCCTCCGCCTCGGTGAGGCGGTCGTCCGTGTCCGGCTCGTTCTTGCCAGGCTGCTCGTGCTCCTGCAGCAGGGTCAACGCCAGGTTGAACATGGCGAGTTCGCTGGTCCGACTGTTCGCCGGGGCCGCGGCGAGGATCTCCCGGAAGATGCGGCGCGCCCTGCGCAGTGCCTGTGGGCGGTCGCCACCATCGTGGCCGCGGACGACCAGGGCGAGGTTGTTGAGCGCGAGTTGCTGGTCCGGTCCAGGCGGCAGGGCTTCTACTGCCGCGTCCAGCACGGCCATGGTCTCAGCGTACGCCCGGTTCCGACGTTCGGTTCCGATGACGAGGGCGGCCTGGAGCATCAGCCCGTTGCCGAGATGGAGCAGGGTGATACCGCGCATTCTGCTGCCCGGCGGTGACACTTCCTCCGCCTGCCGGAGTTGTTCGACGGCCTCGGTCAGGTCGGTGGGGTCGCCGGTCAGCTCATAGCGTGCGATCAGGATGCGTCCCAGGCTGTTCAGCAGATCGGGGACGACCGTGCCGGTCGCGGCCGCGCCGTCGATGGCCTGGCGGGCGTGTTCGAGGGCCTGTTGCAGGACGGACTCGGCGCCGGTGGCGAGGTGGCGCTCGTAGAGGGTGTCCGCGAGGTCGCTCTGGTGGGCGGTACGACCGGAGTGGCCCGCCGGCAACGTCCCGACGGCCGCGGCGAGGGCGTCCTGTGCAGCGTCGAGGCCGGCCGTGGTCCCGGTGTGCCGGGCACGCAGCATGAGCAGTCTGCCGTAGGTCGCGAGGACCGCCTCGCGACCGTCCTGCTCGGGGATCCCGGTGACCGCGATGCGCGCGCTGTCGATCGCTTCGTCGAGCACGTCGAGGTCGTGCCCGTACACGTAGTGGTCGGCGAGGACGTTCGCCGCGGTCGAGTGGACATAAGGCGCCGCGGCACTCTGCGGCAGCAGCGCACGGATCGCCTCCCGGCATGTGGCCGCCGCCTCCGCCAGGCGGTTGTCCACACCCGCCGAGGTACGGGTACGGAGGATGTCCGCGCGCTGGGTCAGTAACCGGGTGCGCTGCGGATCCCCGGCCACGACCCTGCGCAGCGCCTCCGCGTTCGCCTCCTCCGCTGCCTCCAGGTCCCGGAGGTCGCCCGTCGCGTCGTAACGGTCGAGGTGGGCGGTGCAGAGGTTGTGGGCATGCGTGTGGCCGAACAGGTCCTCGGCGGGACCGGCGGCCACGGCCTCCGTGAGGACCGCGACCGCCTTGTCCAGGCGCCACGGCTCCCCGGGATCGAAGGCGTACCTGCGCCGAAGTGCGGTGCCGAGCAGCCCGAGAGCGTCGTGTCGTCGCGTCCCGTTCCGGGGCCACTCGTCGAGCGCCCGGGTGAGCAGTTCGGCCACCTGGTCGAGCGGGGCGGGGCTGACGGACGCCGCACCGCTCTCCAGCAGTTGCTCAGCGTCGGCCACTGCCCGCGACACCCGGTGAATGGCGTCGTGGGCAGGGGCGTCCAGCATGGCGAGTACGTGCGCCACATGCGTGGGCACCTCCCGTGGCAGCACCCGAACGACCTTGCCGAACAGTCTGAGGGCCAACTTTGCGTCTTCACCCGCCAGTTCCTCGACGGCGAGGGCCCGGTACTCGTAGAGCCAGGCGACCGCGACGACGCCCTCGGGGGTGGGTTGCTCGGAAACGGCCCGTGCGGCCTCCGCTGTCGCCTCCTCGGTGAGGACGGCTGCCGTCTCCCCCGCACGAAAGCGCGCCAGCCGCTCGTGTACCCGGGCGAGCGCCGTGACCGGATCGAGCACCCCGTCGTGCCGGGACGGATCACACATGGCGTTCAGTCCTTCATCTCCCAGATCCCGAAGGGCAGTTCATCCCCAAACCGCCACAACCTGCTGTCCGGTCCGGTCAGCATCCGCTCCAGGTCGGGTATCCAGTCGCGCAGCGCCTGACGCGTCGACGGGCGCCACGCCCACAGGAAGTCGATCATGTCGTCGGTGACCAACTCCAGCTTCTGGTCGTCACCGCCACCCCCGCGGAAGCGGTTCATGAACCGCTCCTGCGCCGCCGCGTCACCCGTCTGCTGGAACCACACGACGGCGTTCATCGTCAGCATCTGGCTCACGTACTCGACCAGTGCGAGCAGGTTCTGCGGCGTCGGCTCCTTCCCCACCGCGAACAGCACCCCGTGATAGAAGTCGGGGAACAGCGGCGGGATGTCCCGGTGCGCGGTCCCGCGCGGCGTGACGGCGGGCTCGAAGTCCTCTTCGTCGATGTCCGGGTAGTAGCGTCCCGCGGTCTGCCCATGGTGCCCTGGTGGCGACGACATCATCTTGCGTACGACAGCCACCACGAGCCATACCAGTCCGATGACAACGAGCAGCACAAAGAAATCCATCGCCTGTCCCCCTGACGCGACGAATACGGTTCACTCACTATGAGGCACTACGTCCCCCTGACGTACACCACTTCGACGTAATTACCCCTGCTTCCGGGAATCCCACGAGGACAGTCACCCTCAACCGAGCAGCGTGCAGCCACCCCCGGGCCAGCTCCCTGATCGCCTCCTTGGGCATCGCCTTGGCGGCGTCGCCTTTTCCTCAGAGGGCGCTCCGTTCCGCTGTTTAGTACCTGGATGCCCTAATTTTTGAAGTTCTAGGTGTATTGCCCGGTGAGACACCTCAGGGTTCTAACTCGTCAAGCGGCGGAGGCGAGTTCGACGAGGAAGGCGGTTTGTTCGTCGAACAGCTTGCGGTGCTGGAGGCA
>NZ_JBVHQD010000038.1:0-50378 GCF_055567595.1 Streptomyces sp. NPDC026515 | reverse complement strand
AGGACCGTGTTGGGGATAGGTGTCTTCACCCGACGTTGCCCGGCCACCGAGCACCGCTAATACCGGATTAGGTTGGGGACGCGGCTGGCGGGTGGTTGACCTTTCAGCGCGGTGTGTCCGCGGTGGTGATTGTAGGTGTGCAGCCACTGCGGAAACGCTTCACGTCGTTCCTGTTCTGTGCGGTAGGGGCGGGCGTAGGCCCATTCGTCGAGGAGGGTTCGGTTGAAGCGTTCGACCTTGCCGTTGGTCTGGGGCCGGTAGGGCCGGGTTCGCTTGTGGGTGATCCCGGCCGCGGTCAGGGCATCGCGCCAGAGGAACGACTTGTAGCAGGCGCCGTTGTCGGTCAGGACGCGTTCGACGGTGATCCCGGCCTGGGTGAAGAAGGTGTGGGCCCGTTTCCAGAAGCCGGTGGCGGTCTCCTTCTTCTCGTCGGTGTGGATCTCGCTGTAGGCGAGGCGGGAGTGGTCGTCGACGGCGGTGTGGAGGTAGCTGTAGCCGGCGCCAGCTCTCGCCAGGGCACTACTCCAGTCGCTGCCAGGCCTGCTGGCAATCGCGGTCGCCGTACTTGCCGTCGGGTCCGGAGTGGCCACCGCCCTGACCCCCAGCAGTCCCAACGGTCTGGGCAACCCGTTTAGAACCCTTCAAAGACGCAGGGAACTCGCGGCCGGGCCGTTGTTCGGGCTCGCGGCCGGGCTCGCGCTCTGGTTCACACTCGGGCTCCCCGCCGGGCTCACGGGCGGGCTCGGACTCACGGGCGGGCTCTTGACCGGGCTCGGACTGGAGCCGGGCGCAAGTTTCGGAGCCCGGGCCGCCATCAAGAACGACGCCTTGGTCGGGCTCGTCGCCGCGCTCGGGTTCGGGCTGACGGCCGGCCTCGGGACCGGGCTCACGGCCGGGCTCACGGCCGGGCTCGGGGTCGCACTCCCGGGCGCTGCGCCAGCTTCGCGACGGCATGCGGTGTTCCTGCTCTGCTCGTGCCGCCGTCTGCCGTTCCGGCTCGCCCCGTTCCTGGACTGGGCCGTCATCGTAGGACTCTGCGGTACAGCGGACCCGCCTACCAGTACCGCCACCGCGAACTCCAGCACTGGCTACGCCAACACCCCACTCCCCCAGCCGCCTCCTGACCGCACAGCCCCTACGGGAGCTCGACACAACGAGCCCGTTCGCAAGGGGGTATCCGCTCGGGACACCATCATCACGACACCCTCCCGCGGAAGGCGAGCCGGAACTGCGTCCTGGCATCGAGATCGAACCAGCGGCCCCACGCACGCTCGGGGAACACCTGCGCTCCGTGGGCAGCGCGCTCAACGACCGTGCGGCACGCGCCTCCAACCAACGCCACCACACGACTGGAGAACTACACCAGCGCTGACCCCCGCCAAGCACTCCGGCCTGAGCAGACAGCGCGGTGCAGTGCCATCGTGCGCCGACAGTCCCGCTTGAGGAGAGACCATGATCCGCGACCATGACCGGCCCCCTCCCGCCAAGACCGCTGCCGATGAGATCCTGAAGGAGTTCGAGGAAACCGAGAACGACCCGTGCCACGAAGAGGAGCCGAAACGGCGCCGGAGGAAAACGGCGACGTCATCACACCCGACTCGGACACCCAAGAAGACGCGAAAGGTGAATGCCTTCCAGTCCGGGCTTGTTGGGTTCTACCGCCCCTACACGCACCCCCCAGGGGCAGCGCCGGTGGCGTCCGGGAGGCGGACGGCCAGCAGGGCGACGTCGTCGTCGTTGTCGTGGGGCCGGGAGCGTTGCAGCAGGTGGTCGGCGAAGGCGTCCAGGTCGCGGTGGGCCAGGGAGGCGGCGTGCCGGCGAAGGTTCTCCATCCCCGCGTCCAATGACTGTCTGCGGGATTCGATCAGGCCGTCCGTGTAGAAGACGAGTGTCGAGGCCGGGGGGAGGGTGACGCGGGCCTCGGAACGTGGCTGGGACGAAGGCATGCCGAGGAGGAGCCCGTTGGCCCCGGTGAGGTAGCGCGTCAGGCCGTCACGACCGACGAGCAGCGGCGGCGGGTGACCGGCGCTGCTCCACCGCAGCTGCCAGGCGCCGGCCGCGTCGACCGCCAGCCGGGCCAGGATCATGGTCGCCATGCGGACGTCGGTGATCTGCGTCATGGCTTCGTTGAGATGCTCGACAATGCCGTGCGTCGGCCGGTCCTGCGACCAGGTGAACGCGCGGATCATGTTGCGCAGCTGCGCCATGCCGGCCGCGGCTTCGAGGTCGTGACCGACGACGTCGCCGATGACCAGTGCGGTGTCACCGCCGGGGAGGTGGAACGCGTCGTACCAGTCGCCGCCGACGTAGGAGGCGTCCGGAGCGGAGAGGTAGCGGGCGGTCATGCCGACCCCCGGCAGGTACGGCAGCTGGGGCAGCAGATAGCGCTGCATGGTCTCGGCGACCTGGCGCTGGCGCTGGTAGTGACGGGCGTTCTCCAGCGCCAGACCGATGCGCCGGGCGATGTCCTCCAGCAGGGCCAGGTCGTGCCTGGTGAAAGCCTCTCCGTCGTCGGAGCGGCCGAGCGTGAGCGCGCCCATGACCTCCCACGGCCCCCGGATAGGGGCGATCACCGCCGTCTTGATCCCCGTCACCCGGAACAGCTTGCGCTGCTCGACGGCGATACCGCTGTCCGGTTCGCCTTCGTAGGTCTGCGGGCCGGCGAGGTTGGACGCCACCCCTCGCAGGGCCCTGGACAGGGGCATGAGAGAGGCGTCGGAGACCGGCGGCATCGGTCCCTGGAGCTCTTCGCGCACCGTGAGGCCGTCGGCACCGGCATGGACCACCAGATACCGTGACACGTCATCGCTCTCCGTGATCAGGTCGATGACGGCCCAGTCCGCGAGGCGCGGCAGTACCAAAGCGACCACGCGGTGCAGCGCCTCGTCCACGTCGTTGTTGGAGATGAGCTGGGCGGTGATGTCGGCGAGCAGGGCCAGCCGTTCCAGCTCCGAAAGGGCCCGGGCGGCGACCGGGGGCGGGACGGGCCGCACCCCGGGGTCGGTGGTGGTATCGCTCATGACCGCTCCTTGTCGAGCCGTGCAACGCGGCGCAGAACGGAGCGGTCGACGCCCGACAGCGCGCTCACCCGATGAGAGCGGAGAACGTCCCGGGCGGGTGACGGCGAACGTCCGGCCCCCGCGGTGCCGGACGCTGTACTGCGGTCGGTGCTTGACGATGTGAGGAACTACCTGGTGAGGCTGCTGTTTCCCCAACAACCGACCGAGCGGCCGCAAAGGGCCACAGGCTCATTTGTAGCACAGGCGTTCCCGTCAGTTCCGCGTCGCACCCGCTCCCCGTACCCACCGGGTTGTCCGCGAGATTCCGGCCTCTTCGGCCGTCTGAGGCTCGATGGCGTGGTGCAGCAGACCGCCCGCGGTCCCTGCGAAGGGCAGGTGTGGTCGCAGGACCCGGAGCGCGATCCTAGCCCGCTCTCCGCGCCACGGTGTGGTCCCGATGCGGTCCCCGCGGCGCGGCCAGCACCTCGCGTGGTCTCGGGAGCCGAGAACCGTGCTGGTGCTGACGGTCTGTGCGGCGCCGGCCCACACTCGGTTGATGTAAGCCAGCGCACGCGCCTGCCCGGGTCGCATGGCGAGGTGCCGGGTGTGGAGACCGCCCTCATGGCCGGGATCGAGCAGCAATCGGTTCAGCTGCTCGACGCTCCCGCCGACGCGGGCCAGGGAGCAGGTGATCGCCGCGGTGATCCGGTGACCGTGCTCCGCGACGCCGCCGGAGGTCTTGGCGTCGGCCAGCGGCAGCCGGGTGTCCGTGTCCCCGAAGTCGGCACCCGTTCCAGGTTGCGCCTGGTGCCGCCACTGGCGTACCCGTCCCGGACCGCCTCCCGGGTGCCCTCCAAGCAGGGCACCGCGGCGGTGTCCAGCACGGCGGTCACCCCAGAGCCACGGGCCAGCTTGTGCAGGTGACCCGGCAGACGGAACCCCGTGACGTCGGTGGCGCAGCTCGCCCCGGCGGCCACCGAACAGCCGTCGAGCAGATGGGGACAATCTTCGAGGCGCCACCCCCTGGCAGCAGCATCGCGCGCCGAGCTCGACCAACGCGTCTGCGGCGTACTGATATGCCCTGCCGACGCACGACAGCATGTTCATGGCGGATCTACGCGCGGCCATGGCGTTCGCCGGGCCGCCCGAACAGTCCCGCGCAGCATGGCTGCTCGCAGCACACTGTCACAGCGAACAGCTCACTGAGCACACCGAAACATCCGGTGCGGAGCGGCTTGAACCCTTCCCGGCAGTGCCGGACGAGGAGTTGCAGTTCCTGCGGGAGCAGGTGCGAGAGTCTCTGGGCGCCAAGTGGCACATGGCGTCGGAGGGGCCGCTGCCGCCGGTTCGACGTAGGCTCTGGCTCGACGGCCCGTATGGCGGGCCGGACGCTTGTGGAGTGGACCACCGCTCGCCGGGCACAGCCTCCAGGATCACGCACAGCCCAGGTGTTGGGTGGACAGTCTGCGCAGCTTGTGGTTCCTCTGCTCGACCGGCTCCGTCGGGGAAGGACGCGCCGCATTCCGGTGCAGGATCGACGCGGATGGTGTGACCGACACCGATCCCGACTGCCCCTCCCGGACTCCGACGGTCTGGGCATTGATTGGCGACTCTGGGGGCTGTTGTGTCAGTGGCGCCGGATACGTTGCTGGGCATGACAAGTTGGATCGACCACGGCGTCATGGCGTGGGTGGACGAAGGGCGAGACGGCCGGCCTGGACCGTCAGAGCGAGACCTACGAGGAGCAGCTGACTCAGCTGATCTGTGACCACATGGGGCTGCCCGCACTGGATCGCGACGCCATCACGGTGGACCGCGCCCTGGTGGCCTCCCGCTAGGTGTTCTGTCCCGGGAGGTTGTGGACGGGTGGCGATGGCTCGCCGGGCTTTGAGTTTGTTGATCAGGCTCTCGACGGTGTTCCTCTCCTTGTAGAGGCTCGCGCCGTGCCTGACGGGCCGACCGCCGCCGGAGCCATTCTTCTTCTTCCGGTTGGCGGCCTGGTCCTTCTTCTCCGGGATGACCGCCTTGATGCGGCGTTTGCGCAGGTGCGTGCGGTTGCCGCGGGAGGAGTAGGCCTTATAGGCGGCGACCGCGTCCGGCCGGGTGCGGGGGCGGCCGACGGGACCGCGGAACCGTGTCTTTCCCAGCACGCGGACGAACTGCGGGCTGTCCGCGGCCTGGCCTGCGGTCAGTACGAACGCCAGCGGGCGGCACTCGCGGTCGGCGGCGAGGTGGACCTTGCTGGTCTGCCCGCCCCTGGAGCGTCCCAGGAAACGTCCTTCAGGCGGAGTCCGCGTCGGCGCCGGGTGCGTCGTCGCTCTTCCCGCTCGGGGGCTGCTTCGGCTTCCTGCCCGTTTCGTTCTTCGGAGTCGCCCCCTTTGACCTGGCCTTCTCCTCCTCGGCCGCGGCCTTCTCCAGAGCAGTGAGGATGTCTTGGCCCAGGTGCATTCCGGCGGCGCCGTGGTGAGCGCGCGGTGGTGGAGTCGATACTGGCCAGGGACAGGTCGCCCTCGCCTCGCTGCGACCGCGATCAGGTCCTCCAGCAGGCCTCGAAAACGCCCTCGTCACGCCACTGCCGGAAGCGGTCGTGCACAGTGGACCAGGCGCCGAACTCCTTCGGTATCTCCCGCCGCTGCCCGCCGGTCTTGAACCGCCAGATCACGCCCTCGAACTGCTGCCCGCAGCCGCTCGGGATACACCCCGGGCCCTGGCTCGCCGTTCCCCCTGGCAGCCAGGGCCCCGCCCCGCTCCGCGGCCATTCAAGCCCTCGAAGCCCGTCCGCCGTAAGCAGTGTCTCACCCGGGGATGCCAGATCATCTTGCGTCACGCGAATGCAACTGACTGACGAGGAATGGGAGTTCATCGGGCGGTACGTGCCGATCGGCGAGTACGGCCCGGGTGGGCCGTCGTCCCTATGAGGGCGTATGCCGCCTTCAGCTTGCTGGCGTGTGTGCCGTGCCCTTGCTGCGGATGCGCTGACGGAGGAAGAGAGCGGCGCGCTCCAGTGCCTCGTCGGCTTCGTCCAGGACGCCGGCAAACGCCTGGAAGACATGTGGAACGTCCGCGGTGACGTCCAGGATGACGTCCACTCCGGCTTCCCTCGCGCGGGTGGCCATGCGCGTGGAGTCGTCCAGGAGCATTTCGTTGGTGCCCGCCTGCAGAAGTATCGGGGGGAAACCGGTCAGGTCGGCGCGGATAGCGGGGCTGAGCATGGGCTGGTGGGGGTCCTGTCCCGCAAGGTACATGGCTCCGGTGCGTTCCAGGCCCTCACGCGTGAAGAACGGATCGATGTCAGCCTTGCTGTCCATGCTCCCGCCTGTCCGGGTCATGTCGAGTCCAGGGGAGAACGCCACGATCGCGGCGGGCATGGGCAGACCCGCGCCGCGAGCGGCGAGGCAGGTGGCGACAGCGAGGCCGCCACCGGCGGAGTCCCCGGCGAACGCGATCGCCGAAGGATCTTCGCCGCTGTCGAGAAGTGCGCGGTAGGCGCTCACCCCGTCCTCGATCGCGGCCGGGAACGGGTGCTCAGGGGCAAGCCGGTAATCCAACGAGAACGCCCTGAATCCTGTTTTGGTCACCAGGTTCCCCGTCAGCGACATCGCCGTCTCGGGTGAACCGACCACGTAGGAGCCGCCGTGGAAGTAGAGGATTGTCCCGGCCGTCGGAGTGCCGGCCGGCTCGACGAGCACCGCGGGCCGGTCGCCGAGCGCCGCAGTCTGGGTGCGGATCCCGGCCGGGACGATCATCTCGGCCATCATCGCCCTGAACCCGGCGCGGAGCTCCTCCACCGCCCGAGGACCCTCAGGACGGGGCCGCCGGACCATCGCGTCGATCTCCGCGCGCTGTTGCCTGCTCAATGTCGCCTCCACCACAAGTGCATGCCAAGGAACTATATGCCCAGGCATCTGTATGGGCGCTAAGATATATGCCATGGCATCTAAGTCAAGCGGTGGCCGGGCCGACCTCCCGGGCTTCTTCGCCGACCTCGTTCGCTGCGAGACGCGCCTCTACAACGCGCTGAACGACCGTCTTCGCGAGCGGCACGGGATCGTCACCTCGCAGTTCGAATTCCTGCGCTTCCTGCGCGACCACCCTGGGTCCCGGGTGGCGGACCTTGCCGCTGAGTTCGCCATCGGGATCGGTGCGACCAGCAAGGGCATCGACCGTCTGGAGAAGCAGGCACGGGTCATACGGCGAACCAATCCTTCGGATCGTCGCTCGTCACTGCTGGACCTCACCGATGACGGCCTGCAGCTCGTCGAGGCGGCGGAGGCGACTTTCACGGAAACGCTGGCCGAGCTGACCGCAGGCACCCTCGGTGGCCCCTCAGGACTGGCCGCCGTACAGGTCCTCTCGGAGCTCCGCTCCACGCTCGAACACCACCAGATCGGCCTGCCCACAGGCTGACTGGCGTGTGCATCCAGTGCGATCGCGCGCCGGCCATGTGATCAGCCTTTGTTGTGAGGCGAATCCCTCAGATTGGTCACAACTCGATACGCACCCCAGCAGGAGGCCTGTGACCTCCGGGTTACGGCAGTTGGATGTCGAGTCCGCTCTTGGCGATGAGTCCCTCGAGGAGGCGGGGCCGGTACTGCATCCGTTTCAGTCGCGTCTTCACCAACGTGGCGAGTTGGTCAAGGCCGTGTTTGGTGAGGTTGGCCAACGACCTCTTCAGGTGTGACCACGCTCCCCTCGACGGGGTTGAACTCGGGAGCGTACGGCGGCAGCTGGTAGACGGTCGGCCGGGATGCAGCGGCAGTACTCCGGCACCGCCGGCAGCCCCGGCACCCTCCCCCGGCACCGCCGGGGCCGCCGCACCGGGCGAGCCCATCACCCTGCGGTCTGCGACGCGCTCGCGACACTGCCCGTCGCAGATGAGAGCCGCGCCTGCTACACCCGGGGAAAGTTCAAGCACTGGACCGACGCTGACAAGAACGGCTGCAACGCCCGCGCCGAAGCCCTCCTGGCCGAAGCCATGACCGCCCCTGAGATCGGCAGGCTGCCCCTGACCGGGGGAACACAGTGGTCCGGGGGCACTGCCGCCGCGCTTCGCCCGGACGGGCACGTGTGGTGGGCGACCGAACAGTGCCGGGAGAGCGCCGCGTTTGCCGGCACTGTGTGCAGGGCGCTCCAGGAACTTCCGGCAATCTTCTGAGGGTGGAGCGCCCGACGCGGCCTCGATGCGCCGACCAATGGCCGGCGCCGGTGGCCGGAGGGGGTTGCCCTTCCGGCCCCTCGGGAGTCGGAGGTACTCACGTCTGCACAGAGAACTCTCGTCGTGAGTGCCTGGCCACATCTCCGCGCATGCCCCAAGCCGGTGTGGGCGCGCCACCATCCGAACGTCTGCGCCGTGGACGACGGACGTCGATGCGTGTCCACCCACCCACTACGAAGCAGCGTCATCCTCGCCACCGGATGGCGCCAGCCCTCCCCGGCTGCCGTGGGCACCGGCGGGTCGGACGCCGGCCCGTCAGTTCCTCAGCAAGGCACGGCAGGCGGCGTGGGCGATCCAGGTCTGGGTGTGGTCGAAAGTCCACTTGCGTTCACCGACCAGCGTCATCCATGCGTGCGGGCCGAGGTGAAAGAACAGCAGGTCGACGGCGTCGGAGGGGCTGACCTCGGCGCAGAGGGCGTCGAGGTCGACCAGACGATCGACTACCTGGGTCAGGGTTTGGACGTAGCCGTCGGCGCCTCTGTCCAGGACCGCCTTGACGGCGGGTTCGCCGGGCGGGTTTCGGTAGAAGAGTCCGTACACGAGGTCCCAGTGCCGTTCATGGGTGATCCGCGTGCCCTCGGCTGTCAGTGCGATCACGGTGCGGGGGTCGTCGCACGCCGCGACCGCAGCCAGGGTGTCGGCGACTGCCGGATCGGTGAGAGCCGGCTCCAGCAGGGCGGCAAGGATGGTCGGCTTGTTCCCCGCGCTGGAGTACACGGTCGGCACGGCGACCTTCGCCGCCTCAGCGATCTCGCCAATGGTGACGCCAGCGTACCCGCGGCTCAGGAAAAGGGAGTGAGCGCTGGTCAGGATGGCTTCCCGGGTGGCGGCCGCAGCGTCGGCACGCCGGGGTGAGGTGTATTTCCGAACGGTCACGGAGACAGTCTACGCCCTTACGATACGTCAATATTTTGAATGTACGCCCCTATAATGAATATAGTGCGTGCATGACGACAGAACTGAATGACTCAGCAGCCGTTCTCGAGACCCGCCTGGCCCACAACGTGCACCGGGTGGCCACGACCCTGCTGGTCGATGCCGCCGGCCGTCCCGGGGTCCCGCTCCCAGCGCTCGCACAGCTACGCGACTTCCTGGTCGTAAACTTGCGCCACCACCACGAGACCGAAGACCACGACCTGTGGCCCCAGATTCTCTCCGCGGCTCCGGAGACCGCCCAGGGGCTCGACGCGCTCACCGACGAACACCATGAACTGGACGAGGCGCTTGACCGCCTCGCCGCCGTCGCCGTCACCGACGGTCCCGGGTCGGACGAGATGATCCGGTCCGAGTTGCACGCCGCGGCCAGCGCCGTGCGGGACGTGGTGCACAGGCACCTGGATCACGAAGAGCCGATCCTCTTCCCAGCCCTGCGCGCCCACATCAGCCCTGCGGCCTGGACGGACTTCGCCCAGCAAGTCATCGCCACCACACCCCCTGTGGCCGGCCACCTGATGATCGGATTCCTTGACGAGGTCGGCACCTCGGCAGAGGTCCAGCTGGTCCTCAAGGGTCTGCCTGAACCGGTGCACCCGTTGCTTCCCGCCATGCGCAGCCAGGCGGTCGAGGACCTTCGCGTCCTTCGGGAGGGGTCATGACACTCGCCCCGCTCAGATGATCGGACGCGGCGGATGCCGCCATCAGGGGCGACCTCACCGTTGCCGCCGCGTACGTCACACCGGCCGGCGGCTCCGTGGTCACGAGCGTCTCACCCGTCGCCTGGGTGACCGGGCTTCACCTACTCGGCAGCCTGCTGGCCACCACGGAAGTGGAGATTTACGGCTGCGACACGGTTGACGGAGGCGGAGGAGATGGAGGATGTGCTGGCCACGCTGTTCGGTCGGCCCGCGCAGGTCGGCGACCCGGGCCTGGCGGTCGGTGTGCTGACCAACCGGCTCCAGCGCACGGCGATCCAGGTCGGGGAATCCGACGAAGAGGTGCCGCCGCCCGGCCGGGATGCGGCCTTCGCGGCAGTGACGACCTCAGTAAATGCGGTCAGCTCCCAACTGGCCGCGTACCAAGGGGATATCGCAGCTACCCGTCGCCTGCCGGCTTGGCCACGAATCCCGCGCTGGCCCTCCGTTTGATCGACCGGACCCTGGGAGCCGGGATCCGCCCATCCTGGGTGGCCGCAGACGAGGTCTACGGAGGCAATCCGCAGCTGCGAGCGCGCTGGAAATCCGTCTGGTCGGCTACGTCCTCGAGGTCGCCTGCGATCACCGGATCGCCACCCGGGCGGGCAAGATGCGGGCCGATGCACTGGCCAACAAGCTGCCCGAACGGACCTGGCAGAAGCTCTCCGCAGACGCCGCAGCCAAGGGGCACCGCCACTACGACTGGGCCCCGGCCCACATTTCCGACGACCAGCGCGGTCACCGTCGTCTACTCGTTAACCGCATCGCAACAGCGGCGAACCCGCCCTCTACCGCTGCTCCTCGACTGCCCCGGTGCCGCTGGCCACGCTAGTGCGGGTGGCCGGGCGCAGGTGCACCGTCGAGGAGACATTCCAGGCCGCCAAGGGCCCGGCCGGGCCGGACGACCACCAGGTCAGACCTGGACGTCCTGGCACCGCTGGTCGCCCTCGCGATGCTCGCCCATGCCTTCCTGGCCGCAGCCACCGCACACGAACGCGACCACCACCCGACCCCAGCCGAGCTGATTCCGTTGACCTGCAATGAGATCCGGCACCTGTTCGCCGTACTGACCACCACCGCCCGCCCAGCCGCCTATCACTTCGGCTGGCCCGTCTGGCGACAACGCCATCAAGTCCGGTCCCGCCTGCCACTACGAACGGCAGGCCGCCCATCAACGATGAAGATCATGATCTACAACTGGAGTATTAGACGGCGAGGAACTCGGCGAGCGGGAAGGAACGGTGGCGACGTGGTGGAACCAGGTAGTTCTGCCGGTGGGTCGTGTTCAGGACCGAGTTGATGCCGGCGTGGGGGCTGCGCGGTTCGACGGGGAGATTCATGTTGGGATAGTGGCCGTCCATGGCGAGCCGGACGATGTTGAAGATCCCGATCGTCGGCTGGAACTGGATGAAGTGCAACCCGGCCGCCGGCTTCGAGCTGTAGTGGTCCCCCGCCGGATCGGACGTGTAGTGGAACGGGTTGTCCAGCGTATCGAAGTCTCCGCGCACGGGGATGGTCGTCCCCGAGGGATATGACTTTCCGTAGTTGCTGGTTTCCTGCTTCGTGGTGCTGTCCACCTCCGACATGCTCCCGGTGTGACCGAAGGAGTGGTAGCGCTTGACCCCTTCCGCCACTTCGGCCTCGGTCGGCCCCGGCGGCTGGAGGGCAAACGTACCCGGCGCGGGAGCGGGGGTCAGGCCCGGCTGGAGCATCGCCTGGACGCGGTCCGCGTACTGGGGGAAGTTCTTCTCGTACCAGGTCTCCAGGTCCTGGAAAAGGTGCGAGAGATGCATGGTGGTGCCCTGTTTGAAATAACCGTTGGGCCACTGGTCGGTGAAACCGGGCAGGGTCTCGAGATTCGCGATGTTGTCGGGTCCCATGTTCGACACCAGGGTGGTGGCGAATCCGAGGAAGCCTTGCGACTGCCGGGGAATCGACTGGGCACCCGGGATGTTCGCCGCCAGCGCCAGCTTGCTCGGCAGGCCCTGCTCCCCGTAGAAACCACCCCCGGAAAAGCCCTGGCGGATACTCGTCACCTTGAACAGGCTGCCCGCCTGATTGCTTCCGGACCCGAAGATCGCGTCGGTGGCCTCCTTGATATGAGCGAGTGTGTCGCTGCGCAGCAGCACCGCCACGTCGTTCTGTTCCAGGCGGACCGGCCCGAAACCGGACGGAGGCTGGTCGCTGGGGAAGGTCCTGGCGTCCTGCAGTGCGTAGACGGTCCGGCCCTCCGCCTTCGAGGTCATCAGGTCGACCGGCAGATAGGCCGGGTAACGTGTTCCCGCCTTGAAGAAGTCCGACCCCTTGTCCAGGGTTGGAATGTAGTGGTGGAAATAGGGAAGTCCCCAGGCTACGGTGACGCCCACCCCCGTGGGAGTGGGTGGAAATTCGCTTTCCAGAGCCACGATGGCGGACTCGAGATGGTGCTGCGCTTCCTGCAAGGCCTTGGCGTTCGCCGGAACATTCAGCTTCGCGGTGATGACGTGATCGTGCAGGGCCGGCACCCGGACCGCGATCGTTCCCTTGCTGCTCTGGACGGCCGAGTCGTCGACCATGACCACCTGCTCGTTCTGCAGGATGTACTGTTCCTGGACGGGCGGCCCGGCAGAGGCGGTCGGACGGTCCGGTCGTTCCGCGATCGTATCGATCATCTTGTAGATGCCGGCGGAGGCCAGCGCGGCACCGAAGGTGCCCGCCGTCCCCTGGAGAAGACGGCGCCTGTTCAGCGCCTGCCGAGGTCCGCCCGCACGCCCTTTTTCGTTGCCGTCCGTCATGGTTCCCTCGCTGTGGAATAGATGGCCACCATCATGGGGCATCGAATTTCCGCCCCCGAAGGCCGTGACTCACCTCTCTGCCACGAATGCCCACCGAAGAGGCTGGGGGCGGAACAGTAAATTCACCGCGCCGATATAAACACACGGGATCCACGGCCGCCGAAGCCAACACGCCATAGAGCCATCGAGACCAGCCGCATTAAACGGAAGCCGAAAGACATCCCATGCTGCGCTACCGAACACCGCCCGGGGGGCGGGGATCCATCGGTGCGCGCCGACGACTGAGGAACCTCTCACCTGGGCGGTACTCCAGCCGGACTTCGGACTTCTGTGTTTCTCCTGGTCAACGGCCTTGCGGTGGGGAGTGTAGCGGGGGTTTCGCGTGCTGTACGTACTCTGGGACGCGTGCGAACTGTGGTGTATGAATATCCGTCCGACAAGGACCTGGTGCGCAGCGCCCAGGATGGCGACACGGCCTCCTTCGGCGCGCTGCTGGAACGGCACTGGGCCGGCATGCGGGCCGTGGCGCTGAGCGTGCTGGGAAACCGGCCGGACGCTGAGGATGCCGTGCAGGACGCCTCACTGATCGCCTTCCGGCGTATCGGCGACGTGCGGGAGCCGGAATCCGTGAGCGCGTGGCTGCGGATGATCGTGCGCAACTCCTGTCGCTCGCGGCTGCGCTCGACGCCTCCCACGACGCCGGTCGCGGACCTGTCCCTGCTCGTGGCGGAGACCGATCCCGAGCAGATCATCGACCGGCATGCCATGCGCGACTGGATCTGGCAGGCGATCGACGAACTGTCTCCCACACTGCGCATGACCGTGATGCTGCGGCACTTCAGCCCGCGCACCCCCTCCTACGACCAGATGGCCGCGCTGTGCGGAATACCCGTCGGCACGGTGCGCAGCAGGCTCGGCGAGGCGCGGAAGAAGCTCGTCGAGGCGATGGCCGCGACCGCGGACTCCGTGCACGCCGATGTCCTGGCTGCGTCTCGGGCCAGCGCCCGAGACGCAGTGGAGACACTGGCCGCGGCGGAGCAGGGGCGTTTCGCGCAGCTCACGGCTGAGCGATGGACGCCTGATGCCGCCTACTACGAGGGGAGGCAACGAGTGGGCGGCCGGGATTTCCTGATCCGTGGCATGGCTGGTGATCTCGAAGCGGGGGTGCGTCAGCGGTTCGTGAGCGCCGTCACCAGCAGGGACACCACTATCTGGGAAATGGACATGGTCAATCCACCGGACGCGCCGGACCACTGCCCGTCGGCCGTCGCCTGGTTGATGACCATGAAGGACGGCAGAATGCACCAACTTCGGCTCTTCCACGCCCCCGGTGTCCAGGACGGCAGAACACCGCCCACGCGAGTATGACGCGTATCACTTTTCGCGATCGAACTTTCCGACATGCGCTGCGTCTTGTGGGTGTTCACAGCACTACCCACACGGAGAACTGATGCGGAACGAAACGGCAGACCTCCTGTCGCCCGGAGCCCACGAGGTTGTGGTGGACGGTCTGAACCAGCGATATCACGTCTACGGCTCGGGCCCCGTCTGCCTGGCCATACCCGGGGGGCCTGGCGTGATCTGGGAATCCCTGCGCGCGCCCAACCTGGAGGAGTTCCTGACCATGGTGTACGTCGAGCCGCTGGGCACGGGAGGATCGCAGCGCCTTCCGTCGCATCCCAACGGCTATACCCGCGAGCGCTACCGGCGCAGCCTCGTGGGCCTGCTCGACCGGCTGAGGTTGCCCCGAGTCTTCTTGCTGGGGCACTCTCACGGTGGTTTCGTGGCCCAGTACGTCGCGCTGCACCATCCTGACCGGCTTCGCGGGTTGGTGCTCTACGAAAGTGCTCCGGTGACGGGCACGGAGCACATGGCCGAGGCCGCCGTCCGGGTCGAGGAATTCGTCCACCGCAACGAGGGCCGACCGGAACTCCACGCGGCGCTCGCTGCGCTCCAGAGTGTCGGGGCCGTCACCGACGACGAGGAGATCACCGCTGCACTGCGCGGTCTGCTGCCCGTCTACTTCGCGCGATACTGGGATCGCGAGGACGAGTTCCGCGGGTTTCGCGAGGCGGTCAGCTGCACCTACATCTCGTCTCTCGACGAGAACGGGGAATCCGACATCATCGATGACCGGGCGGCTCTCCCGAAGCTCACGGTACCCACCCTGGTCGTAGTCGGTCGGCATGACGTGATCTGCGGACCGCGGTGGGCAGAGGAACTCCACTCCCTGATCCCCCGGTCCCGGTTGGTCGTGCTGGAGAACAGCGGGCACTTGGGCCACGTTGAAGAGTCCGAGGCGTTCGCGGGCGCCGTGCGCGCCTTTGCTGCATCGACGTCCGGGTAGAGCTGTCCTCCCCCTGGCCGTCCTTCCGACCCTGGTGCCCGTGATCTCGTCGCTGTCGTATCCGGCGACGATGGGCAGGTGTCTGACAAACGATTTCTCCCACAAGGCGGGTTACGCAGCGAGCATCAAGCGACACCGGGTGCGTCGCTAGTGTCCTGCGCCGGAAGTTCCTGGATAGTTCGTACTGGGCCGCAGGCGGTCAACACGCCTGGTTGCCGACCGGAACCCAAACGCCCGGACGAGACGGATCTACCAACGGATTACTGGCGCAGGACGCTGGCCAGGGGAAAGATTTTCCTGCCCTGATGACAGCCGGACCAGGCTGGTGCCCGGGCAGACGTCGCGTGGGCTGGGGCTACTGCCGGGGCGGCCTGCATCGGGGTGGCGACCACCGGCCCGCGCAATCCGCCCGCTTACCAGTCTGCGCGACAGTCGCGCGGTGCCGGCATCCCGAGACACGGGCTCCAGCACGAGCTCCTGGTGCAAGGCGCCATGACGCCGACTGCGGGGCCGAGTGCGCGGCGCCCTCACCCGGCTCCGGCGCACGGGCAGGTCCGCCTCCGGCCACCGCTTCAGGCGCGTCAAGCCGCGACGCAGAATGCGTGACTACGTCCGGGGGCTGCTGGGCCCGGTCGGCCGCAAAAACGGCTGGAAGCCGGCCGAGCACGCCGGACACCGCACACCCGACCGCCTCCAGCGAATCCTCAGCGGCACCCGATGGGACGCCGACGAACTCCGCGACGACCTCCAGCACTACGTAGCCGAACGGCTCGGCGGGCCCGACGGGATCCTCATCCTCGGCGACACCGGATTCCTCAGGAAGGGCACCACCTCGGCCGGCGTGCGGCGCCAGCACTCCAGCACCGCCGGCCGTACCGAGAACCGCCAGATCGGCTTGTTCGCCACCTACGCCGCCCAAGGCGGACGGGCCCTGGTGGGACGGGAGTTGTATCTGCCCAAGTCCTGGACCGACGACCCCGATCGCTGCCGCGCCGTCCACGTCCCCAACGAGCGGGCCTTCGCCACCGAGCCCGACCTCGCCAAGACCATGGTGCTGCGGGCCGTCGCCTCGCCGCTGCCGCTCGCCTGGGTGACCGCAGACTCGGCCTACGGCGAGGTGTGGCGGCTGCGCCGCATGCTGGAGGAGACCGGACTGGGCCATGTCCTCGCCGTCCCCACGTCCCAGCAGGTGCCGCACTTCGGACGCATCGACGATCTCTTCTCCCAGGCTCCCGACGAAGCGTGGGAGCGACGTTCGTGCGGGAACGGCGCGAAGGGCCCACGTCTCCGCCACTGGGCCGCCCCGCGGATCAGATCCACCGAGGACTTCGACGGCGACATGCCCACCCACCAGCGGTGGGCACCGGCCCGCCGCAGCATCAGCACGCCCGAGGAGATCGCCTACTACCTCTTACGCACCGCTCGGCACCACGGTCGAGAATCTGGTCCGTGTCGCCGGGATGCGCTGGGCCATCGAAGATGCCTTCCAGGCCGCGAAGGACGAATGGCCTGGACCAGTACGAAGTCCGCCGCTACACCGGCTGGATGCGGCACAGCACCTGGCCATACTGGCGCATGCCTTCATGGCCGTCATGGCTGCGGACGCCGCGGCAAAGGGGGCAGCAGAAGCGGTTCCTGCCTCGCGCCCCTCACCGCGGCAGAAGTTCGGCGGATCCTGGCAACTGTCCACTCACCCCTCGTCGTTCACCGCCACCTCGTCCGTGCACGCGCACTGAGATGGTCACACCGGCGCAGACGACGCCAAGCCGTCGCCCGCCGCTGCCACTATCGGCGGCGGCAGCACACGATCGAGGGGCGGCCGGGGAGAGAGAACACGGACCGTCAATCAGCCCACTACACTCACGCAAACCGCCCCTGAACAGGGAAAACGCCAAAGCTCTGCTGGAGTACTAGGCGGGGAAGGTGAAGAGGCGGTACTGCGAGACCTCGGCGAAATCGAATCGCCGGTACAGCGGCTCGCCGGCCGGGCTCGCGGCGAGTGCGGCCAGCCCCATACCGCGATCCTGGCCCACGCGGAGCGCCGCCGCCGTCAAAGCTGTGCCGATGCCGCGTCGGCGATGCGTATCTGCGACGTGGACGATGAAGATCCCGGCCACATCGTGGGCTGCGATCACCACGGTCGTCCCGACGACACGGTCCTCGACAACCGCTGCCAGGCGGACGATGTCCGCGTTGTCCCGACGCTGCGACTCGATCCGCACGATGTCGGATTCGAGGCTCGGTGCGACACCCATGGAAGCGCTGTAGGTGCGTACCAGTTCCGGCAGCAGGCCCTGATCGGTCACCTCCACGATCCGCAGGCCGGCCGGTGGCTCCATCGGTTCGACCGCCTGGCCGAGCGGTCTGACCATCACGGGGATCGTGGTGAACTCCTTCGCCCCACGCTCGGCGAGGGCGGACGACGTGCCTGCGGGGCTGTCCGGGCCGACCCACCACCACCAGGGCACTCCCGCGAGCCGGTCTCGCGCGATGGCAGTGGACTGCTCCACCGCATCCAGGGACCGGATACGGACCACTCCGTTGAACTGTGGCTGAGCCAGCCCACTGCGGAAGTAGTCGAGATCACCGTCAGCGCGGTCCGCCATGCCCCATCCGGTCAGATATTGACGGAAGTTGGCGGTCACGCAGCCCATGCTCTGAGGGTGCCACAGGTCTCGCGGGACGCTGTCCCAGGATGCGCCCGCCGCGAGCGGTTCATCAGCTCTGCTTGATATGTCCGTCATGGGTGTTACCTCTGTCCGAAAGCCTCGGACCTGAGCGGCCCGAGGGTATCTCGTGGCTTGTCCGGCTGCATGGATACCTTGCCGACCGTGCAACCCAGCCGTAGGGTCGTCGTCTCCGCGCCCGGCGTTGCCGGTAGCCATCGGCGGTGTCGGCGGTTGCGTCGAGTGATTCCTGACTGCCAACACCTCACGAACTCTGGCAATGCCGTCCGCAACCAGCCTCTCATTGATCTTGCATGTCAGGGCACCACGATTCGGTAGTCCGAGACGGGCCGGTATCCGATGCGCTGGTAGAGGCTGTTGCTCGTCGGGTTGGCGAGGTCGGTGAAGAGAAGTACGTGTTCCGCGCCGGCGTCGCGGGCCGCCTGGGAAACGGCTGCGGTGACGGCGGAGCCGTAGCCCCGGCCGCGATGCTCGGGCAGCGTGTAGACGGGGGTGAGGCGAGCCGTGCCGGCCACCACCGACGTCATGGCGGCCATGGCCACCGGCTCGTCCCCGACCGTCCACAACCGCCAGCCGCCCCGGCTCATCCGCTCGTCGACAAATGTGTCGAGATCCGCTCCGAGCGAGCCGGCTTCCGCGACGAAACGGGTGCACCAGTCGTGAAGAAGAGCCCGGTCACCGTCGGTCGCCGTCCGCGATGCCCCCGGCGGTGTGACACCAGGGCTCACAAGCGGGCCAAGACGATGGAGGCGCAGGTGCGGTCCGCTCTTCGGCGCGGAGCCGGTGGTCGTCTGCCACGCTTCGGAGAAGGCATGGACCGACGAGTCGTCGGCCAGGAGCTGTGTGAACGGGTGAGCTTGGGTGGCCAGGAATCCAGCCAGGTGCGTTGCCGCGGCCTGGGAGAGGCGGCTCGCGGTCAGCAGGTGCGGTGGCATCCACACGAACGCGGCCGTCGTCGCGGTTTCGTCCGGCTCCCGCCACCAGCCCAGCACCGTGGGCGGGGTTTTATCCCCGGCCCGCAGCTGCTCAATTGTGTCGAGTCCGGACAGCAGCATGGTGTGCAGGTCGGGACGTGCGGCAAGCAACGGCCCCGCCTCAGAGCGAAACACTTCGGGCTTATCCGTAATGAACCAGGTCACGAGATCACATCTCCTGCTTACCCACGAGCGGCAACCCTCAGTGCCGGTGGGAAGCGGTTGGGGGCCCGTCGGCCGCGGCGGACGCGACTGGCGCGCGGTAGGGGCAGCCAGGCTCACGCTCCTGCTGGAGTCCGTGCAGCCGGCTCAGGGCAGGCTGAGTTCGTCCCTGATGAGCTCGGCAAGTGCGGAGGGCTGCGACAGGAAGGGCGAGTGCGAACTGTTCAGCCGCAGCGTCCTGTCTGCGCGCTTCGCGAAGAGTTCCTGGACGAAGGGCGGGATGGCACCGTCTGCTTCGCAGATGATGTAGGTGCTCGGAATCGTCTGCCAGGCGACCGCGGTCAGCTTCTGGGTGATAGCGGCGTAGGACTGGTAACCCAGGGCTGCCGCCGCCTTCTCGGCAATGCTCCTGTCCACGTCGCCGTAGAAGACGTCGACCGGGCTCGCGACGGTCAGGAAGTCGCCGACGCTCTCCTGCTGGTGAAACTCCCACCAAGGTGCCGGGTCGCCGCCCGCGCTCGACAGCAGGGAGTCCCCGGCGTCGAGCTGGAACGCAGCGAGGTAGACGATGCTCTTGACGTTGGGCGCATCGGCGAGTGCCTCGGTGGTGGGGACACCGCCGTAAGAGTGCGCGACGACGACCACGGGCCCGCCGATCGCCTCGACCGCGCCCCTGATGGCGGCCGCGTCGGAGTACATGTCGCCCAGCGCCTTGGGGTCGTCGCCGCACGAGGTGAGGGCCACGGTGTGGACATCGATGCCGGGGAGGTCGTCGATGAGGAGTTGCAGATGCTCGGGCTTGTGCCACGCTCCGGGCACCAGCAACAGCGACGGCAGGGGCATTCGAACCTCATAGGGCAGATGATGCGTTGGGCATGATGTGCGGGCCCATCATGTAGGGCCTCACCGCGCAGCGTCCACGTGATAGATGTCACTGACTATCTATAAGGCGGGATCCGTACCCGACCCTCCGGGGACAGCCCCACCGACCCGCTTGCAGCGCAGGCGGACCCGGCGGCGCCGACCACGACCCGCTGGACCGTGCAGACCGCCCTCGACCTCGGCATCCCGATATCCGGCATCACCGAAGCCGTCTTCACCCGCTCCCTGTCCGGACGCACCGCCCTGCACGCCACCGGCGCCGCACTGCCCGCCCCCTCACACACACCCTCCTCGGCGAACGCGACGCGGCCCGCCTCACCGACCAGGCGAACACGCCCTGTCCGCATCCGAGGTCATCCCCTACACCCAGGGCCTCCACCAGATCCAGGCCGCCGACGACACCTACAAGTGGAACATCGACCTGGCTGCCGTCGCCGCCCTGTGGCGCGCCGGCCGCATCATCCGTGCCGCCTTCCTCGACGGCGTCCGCGACGCCTACGCGACCGACCCCGCCCCGCCCGTTCTGCTCACCGACCCCGGCTTTGCCCAAGGAGTTGGCGACGCCCAACTGCCCTGACGCCTGGTCATGGCCCACGCCACCCGCGACGGCGTCCCTGCCCCCTTCGCGCCCGCGCTCGCCCAGTACGACACCGTGCACACCCCGCGCCTGCCGGTCCGCCCTCACCCAGGCACAGCGCGACTGCTTCGCGGCGCCCACACCTACCACCGCACCGACATCTTCCCTACCCGCTGGGACACCGAGCGCTCCGAAGAACCCAAGCTCTGACCTTGCTTCGCCGGCCACACCCCGTGTCGCACGCGCCGGCTCAGAAATTTGGATTACAGTGACCATCTAACGTGCGACATCTACTCAGGAAAGAGGACGACCATGTCCACACAGAAGGCCGGTACAGCACTCGTCACCGGCGCGACGGCAGGTCTGGGTGCCGCCTACGCCGAGGAGCTGGCGGCGCGCGGGCGCAACCTGCTGCTCGTCGCCCGCGACCAGGCGCGGCTGGAATCTTCCGCAGCGAACCTCACGGAGCGTTTCGGCGTCCGGGTTGCGGTGCTGAGCGCCGATCTGGCCACGCCGATGGGCATGCGGAGTGTCGAGGACCGCCTGGCGGCCGACCCCTCGGTCGACATGCTGGTGAACAACGCGGGCAGTGCCCTGTTCGGCCCCCTGTCCGCGGCAGACCCGGATGGGCTGGAGTGGCTGATTACGTTCAACCTGACCTCCACCACCAGGCTGGCGGCCGCCGCCGCGAAGGCCTTCTCCGCCAGGGGCTCGGGCACGATCGTCAACATCTCCTCCGCCCTCGCGCTCAACATCCTGCCCGTAGGCGCCGTGTACAGCGGGACCAAGGCATACGTGATCGCGTTCACCCAGGCTCTGGCACAGGAGTTCGCCGGTTCCGGTGTCCGCGTGCAGGTGGTGGTACCAGGGGCGCTGGAGACGGCGATCTGGGCCGGCTCGGGAATCGAACTCGACCAGCTGCCCAAGGAGGCCGTCATGGCTCCCCACGACGCCGCACGGGCCGCGCTCGCCGGTCTCGACGCCGGGGAGCTGGTCACGATCCCCTCGCTGCCGGAGTACACCAAGTGGGAGGAGTACGAGACCGCCCGCCAGGAACTCATCCCAGGCCTGTCCCTCACGCGCCCAGCCGAACGCTACACCGGCTGACATCTGGGGCAAGCTCGCTCTTCGTCGGGGCCAGGGGCCAACCGCCCCCGGTCCGTGCCCCCTTCGCGCCCTGCGACTTGGGGTCGGAGCCAACGTGACGGCCGGCCGTTTGCCGTGCAGTACCTCGGCGGGGCGCCGTGGGACCCGGTCAACGCACTGCCGTCACGCCCCGTAGGGCCCGGTCTCGCAGTCGAGGGCCGCCAGGAATGGAGTTGCAGGCGAAGCCCGGGTAGCGCCTGCCGGCCGTGAGTGACGCCAGGGCGGGGCCCGGAGCCGGCCCCGCCGGGCACCAAGGCGCTTGGTCCCATGGCGGCCCTTCCAAGGTCACCTCCGCCAGGCTGCACGCACCGCCGGCGCGGAGCTGCCAGGCTTACGGCGGAACCGCGTCGCACCCAGAAGCAGCCGGGGAAGGGGGCATTCACTCGCCGCCGGCCGCTATGACAGCCAAGCCCGAGCCCGCCGGGTCAGAGGCGGCGTCACAGGCCACGACCTCAGGACGCCGCACCGCGGGGTCCGGTGCCGGCGGACGGTTGGTTTTCCCCACTCGTGGCCACTTCGGCTCCCCACCACGGCCACTTCAGTCCCCGCCGGCGGCCACTTTATGTACGCAGCGTGAGGTCACCCACGGCGGTCGCCCCACCACGGCAGGATCGGAGGCAGGTCGCTGAGCCCACCGGCCGGCCGCTTTGGCATCGGCGACTCCCCGTCGTCCCCGTCCCAACGGCGCGCGTACTGGTCCGGGATGTTGCCCCAGCCCCAGTAGGGAACCGGGCGGTCGGGCACCTCGCCAAGTGCCTCGAGGGGATCAATACGCTTCCCCGCCACCGTGCACAGGTGCGCCCAGTCATCGCCCATGTCGAAGACATAGGCGAACTGTTCGCCGGCCTGCAGCCTGCTCAGCTTGGTCACATGGCCGTCCACGGTACCCTCCGGGGGCTCGCCGTCCCACCGGTCCAGCGGGCTGACATGGGTGGCCTCGGACAACGTGAACAGGTGCAGGTGAGCCAAGTCCCAGCGCGCGAAGGCGAGATCGATGGCCGAGGCGAATTGCGCGAAGGAGTGCGATTGAGCAGCGGCGAACACCCGACCGGGACGCGGCCACAGGTCCGCACCATGACCGGAGACCAACTCCACCCGGATCGACAGCCAGGTACGAGCCACGTCATTCCCCCCTCATGCGCCCGATCCGCGAGTCAGCACCGCGGCTGCTGACTGTGACTGCCGACTTCGGCAGCCCTCGCCACCGCCGCCTGCGACGCTTGCAGGATCTGCTCCGACAAAGGCGTGCCTGCGGTGGCACGGGCAAGAAGTATGCCGCCGACTAGCGTGGCATAGGCAGCCAGGCCGGCATCGCCAGGCGCGATCCACCCCGCGAGTTCCTCGACGCCCCTGGCGTAGGTCTCCCTGTACTCGGGCTCACGCGCGACGTCGCCCGCGAAACCGGCTGCGGGACAACCAGTACCAGGGTTGTCGCGATGCTCGACGGAGAAGTAGGACTCAAGCAGCGACTGCCACGCCGCCTGGTGCCCTCCAGCCTCGTGGTCCAGAGCCACAAGGTCTTGCAAGTTGTCGGCGAACGCCTTGGCGGTAGCCTCGTCGACGAGCGCGGCTTTGGAGGCGAACTGCTTGTAGAAGCCGCCCTGGGTAAGTCCGATCGTCTTCATCACATCCGCAATGCCGACGTTGGCGACACCGTCCTCGCGGAACAGCCGAGAAGCCGCAGCCACCGTTCGCTCCCGGTTGGCCTTCGCTTCTGCTTGCGAGACGCGACTCATTCATCACCCTCCGTAATACCGACTGGCCACCTGTGCTGTTTGCGGCTGTTACAACGACCAGCGGGCCGACACCCCCACCCCTAAGATTACGCCTGTCGTCTATCACCTGCCACAGCCGCAGCCGCCCGTCGGCCGCGATCCCGACGAGCACACCCGACCAGGTCCCGCGGGCGGTGGTCGATCGACCGGTACCCGCCGCTCGCCGCACCGGCGAGCGAGCAAGGCACCCTCGCTCCAGAGGGCACCGACGTCGCCCCGCATGTAAGATAACGACAATCATCTAACAGTCGCGTTGCCGCCCTGGGCGACCTGGGCGGGCACCCACCCGCTCAAGTACCCCTGCGTCATGGCAACCGAAGAGCGGGAAGAACCGAAGCCCGTCCCCGTGTGAGCCGTACTGTCCGTCAGGGCAGCCCCGCAGCACGAACCCAAATCGAGTCACCCTCCGGACAGGGAGTGACCCAAGCCGCCGGGCCGGACAGGCGAGACCCGCAAGACGCCCCGAGAGGGACGCGCAGGAGGCAACTACGACGACATGCGGAACGTATAGGTCGGCGTGCAGACAAGAGCGCCCGGAGGAGGAGGGCACGGAAACCCTCTGCACGTCTCCCCCACCCCGCCCCGAACCGGCGGACCGGATTCACCGACGCATTCGCCAGACTCCCGGGTGCCATAGGGGGCAACCACAGAGCCCTGGAAGCATCCCACGGGTCGTTTGGCTATCGCGCCCCATGGCGAAGACTACTTCGTCACGGAAGGCACGGAAACGACGTTCTCCCCGTAGCCGCCGGGGACCTTCTGCCGCGCCATGCGTTCGGCCCGCACGACACCGAAGGCCGCTGCCCGCAGGTGCTGCCGTTGAGGCTGACCGCCGTCGTCAGCGGCCGGCCGACCCCAGTCGCAAGCGAAGCCGCCATGCCCACACCGGTCGTCAAGCCGGGGCGAACCAACCCGTCACGCAATCCTCAGCAAACCCTGTCCTCGTCCAATTGCCTTTCGAAATCCCGCAGTGAAGCGTGACTGATTGCCACGTCGCGCCTGCTGTGCCGAGCCGGACGGCAGAGAAGCAGCTCGCTTGACGTACCGAATCGCGCGTCGCACAGTTGAATCACATTCCGGTAAACTCCTTCCACTATACGGAACACGAAGGGCGGCAAAGCTGTGATCCCAACAGAGCCGCACATATACCGAAGACGTCACAGCACCGGCGTCGACCCCCACACGGTCTGCCTGCCTGTCCGGGACACACACCAGCCCGACCCCTTGCGCGCTGCGAGCCGTAGTGAGCGGCCGATGCGCCGGGGAGCCGCTGACCGGACTGTACTTCTGGCCGGACGATCACCGGCTTAACCGCTGCCCCACCCAAAGGACCGTTCGCCGGGGGGCGCGCACCGCCGGCGGACTCATCGGGCCTCACCTCACCCCTCCACGCCGCGATGGCACGAAAGCCGCGCCATGTTGATACGACGCAGCCCTTCCAGGCAAACCAGGTCACGCCCCCGACTCGTGATGCACCTGTTCCCGCGCATTCCCGTCTCCAAGCGCGCGGCCAACGATGGGGCCCGCCTACTCCCAGCATTCAGCCCCGAAGTCCCCCAGCGGCCGAAAGCACATGGCCGCGGCACCGGGCCCTTGGGCATGCGCGGCCACACTGTGCCTCCGCTCCTGCTGATCGCGGCCATCACCTCGGGTGCGTCGTTCGCCCCCATTGCGGTTCACCTGTCCCCACTGCTCGTGGCGGCCCCCACGTACACGGGAACGTTCGCACGAACACGCTTCACGGCCGTCGTCGCGCTCATGGCAGCCGCGGCAGTGCTCCTCGTGGACCGTCACGACGGCCTGCTCCACTCACCACTGCTGCCCATTCACATCGGATCGGTGCTCATCGTCTCCGCGTTCGTCCTCGCCTCCCGGGCCCTGCACGACCGCGACTTGCGGGAACTGGCCCAAGTCCGGGCAGTCTCCGAAGCAGCCCAACGAGTGCTGCTACGGCCAATCCCCTCGAAGCTGGGCCCCTTCCACGTCGCCTCGATGTACCGCGCCGCAGCGGCACACGCGCTGGTGGGCGGTGATCTGTACGCAGCCGCCCGCACCGCTCAGGCCACACGCGTCCTCATCGGAGACGTCCGCGGAAAAGGCCTCCCGGCCATCGACGACGCCTCCGCCGTCCTGGGTGCTTTCCGTGAGGCAGCCCAGCAGCACCGCACACTCCCAGAACTTGCGGCCTCCTTGGAACGCAGCGTCCGCAGGCACCTGGGCGAGCTGACTCCCATCGCCCCCGACAGCAACGAGCGGTTCATCACTGCCCTGCTGATCGAACTCCCCGACGACGAAGACATCGCCAGAGTGGTCAGCTGCGGGCACCCGGCACCTCTGCTGCGCCAGGGCAACCAGGTCACCCTGCTGCCCGTCACCCAGGCTGCGCCGCCGCTGGGACTTGCAGCAGACACGCCCAACGCCTTCTGCCTCGACACTGTCGCCTTCGGCCCCGGAGACACCCTGCTTCTCTACACCGACGGCCTGGCCGAGGCCCGCGACTCCGCCGGCGAGTTCTTCCCCGTCCTCGACCGAGCCGATACATGGTCCTGGGACTGCCCCAGGCGCCTAGTACAGCACGTCAGCGTCGACGTGAACCGACACGCGGGCAAGAACCTCCAGGACGACCTGGCCCTTGTCGCTGTCCATCGTCCAACGCACCCCGTGCATGCCGGACGAGCGCCACAGTGAACATCCACAGCCCGAAAACCCGCACGCCTCGCAAAGACCCCGACCCCACCGCCACCAACATGCGCACCGTCTCGCAGGCACTGCGCACCACTTCAGAAGGGACGGTGACGAGGATGGCCACACCCAGACTCCTCCTGCTCCGACACGCGAGCGCACTGCTCGCCGTCTATCTCGCTGCGACCTGCGCACTGCAACTGGATGCCTCTGCAGCGGGCTTGGTCCGCTGGTCGGACTACTCGGTCCTGACACCGCTGATGGCGGCAGCTCTGCTACCCATCAGGCACACCTTGATCGTCGGTGCTTCCACGCTGGCAACCAGTGTGGCCGCCTACGGTTTCGTGATTCCAGGCGTGTCGGAGGGAGGCCGGACGGTTGTCATCGCCGCAGCCCTCCTGTCTGTCGGCATGAGCCTGCTCATCTGCCGAGTCCGGATCGGCCAGAAAGCCGGGTGCGTCTTCGCTGCACGCCCCAGAAGCAGTGAAGAAGCGGGCCGCGTCCTGTCTGCACCACGTCAGGTCACCGGCGATCCATGCGCTTCCCTGCCGGCGGTCGGACCGCCGGCAGGGCGCTTGGCGCAACCCGCCGCCGTGGAACTCGCATACTGTCGGGCTGACGACAGAAGGCCGCAGGCCCATTGGCTGGACGCGATCCCACTGTCGGGAGCCCGGGTGGCGCTGGTCGCCGGCAGCGTGACCGAGGGCGGAGACCCAGCCCCCGCCCGGGTACCCGAACTCCGCGCCGCGGTGCGAACGCTGGCAGACATCGACATGCAACCGGAGGAGCTGCTCACCCATCTCCACGATGTCATACGCCGGTCGCGGACGGACACAAGTGCCCACGACGTTGCGGCAAGCTGCTTGTACGCCGTCTACGATCCCGTCACCGCAAACTGCAGCCTTGCCTGCGCTGGGCATCCTGCGCCCACCGTCATCGCCCCCGATGGCGCGATGACCGCCGTCGACCTTCCTGCCGGAGTACCGCTCGGTCACGCGCGGGCGAAGGTCGAGACCGCCGACATCCGGCTTCGGAAAGGCAGCGTGCTCCTGCTGCACACGCACGCCGCCAGGCCACCCGACTCCGACACGAAGACCGATGGGCTCAAGGTGCCCGAACGCGTTGTCGAGCCAGAGTCCTCGCTCACAGACACCTGCCGTGCTGCTTTGGAGTCCCTTGTGACAGCGGGAGCACCGCGCCAGCTGTGCGTGCTCGCCGCCCGCACCCGCACACTCGACAGCACCGACGTGGCAACCTGGAACCTCCCGGCCGACCCGGCGGCCGTCTCCGCCGCACGCAAACATGTCACGGCCAAAATGAACACATGGGGCTTGGAGGGGGCCACCCCCACCACCGTCCTCATCGCCAGCGAGCTGGTCACCAACGCCATCCGCCACGCCCAGCCACCGGTACGTCTCCGCCTGATCCGCTGCGCCACAGGCCTGACCTGCGAGGTCACCGACGGCAGCACCACATCCCCGCACCTTCGACGCGCCCGCACCTTCGACGAAAGCGGCCGGGGACTGTTCATCGTCGCCCAGCTCACCCAGCGCTGGGGAACCCGCCATCACCCGCAAGGCAAGACCATCTGGGCCGAGCACTCCTTTCAGGCCGACGAACCCATGGAGGAGGAAGGACAAGCCCCGGGGGTCGGGCTCGCGTGATGGACCCGCCACCCACCAGGCGGCGGCACCGAACCCGCACCCACTTCAGGCACCCGGAGAGCGCACGGCTCCTCGTTCAAAATCGGTCCGCTCGGCGGCCAGGCTGCTCGGCTCCTCGTCGCGGCCGCCAAGTGCAGAAGGCCTTGGCGACACCTCAAGGAATTCGCCGGTCCAGATGCGGTTGTGCAACGCCTTGGCCACTATACACTGCATGTATACACGACATGTAGAGTCAGTCGTGAGCACCGGGCACACCCTGCTCGGGCTCCTTGAGTCCGGCCCGCGCCACGGATACGACCTGAAGCGGGCGTTCGACGAGAAGTTCGGTCATGGCCGCCCCTGCACTACGTCCGGGTCTACTCGACGGTGCCGCGGCTGTCTGGAGCGCGGGCTGGTCGAGGCCGACGGCATCGAGCCCGGCGGCGGCCCGGGACGCAAGCGGTACGCGATCACCGAAGCCGGGATCATCGACGTCGACAAGTGGCTCGGGCAGCCGCAGAAGCCTGAGTCCTACCTGCCGAACACCCTCCACACCAAGGTTGTCCTCGCGCTGCTGCTCACCGGGCGCAGCCCCGCTGGCCAGCTCGACACCCAGCGGTCCGAGCACCTGGGGCAGATGCGGGAACTGACCGAACGCGAACGGCACGGCGACCTCGCGGACCAGGTCATCCGCGTACGGCCCGACCCCGGCGCTGGACGGCGTGGAGTTCGAGACACGCGCCGGGGGGTGGTCGCCGCCACGGGGCCGTCCGGCTCCGGCAAGTCGACGCTGCTGCACTGCCTGGCCGGCATCGTCCGGGCCGACTGGGGCCGCATGCCGTACCGGGAAGGGGACCTGAACGCGATGAGTGACGCCGAGCGCAGCGCCGCGGCGAGTTCGGCTACGTCTTCCAGCTCGGCCGGCTCGTCCCGGAGCTGACCTGCGTGGCGAACGTGGCGCTGCCGCCGCGGCTCAACGGCACCGGGCCCAAGGAGGCCGAGGCGCGCGCCGGCGAGTGGCTGGCCCGGCTGGAGGTCGACGACCTTGTGGGCAGGTGCCCCGATGAGATCTCCGGCGGTCAGTGCCAGCGGGTCGCCGTGGCGGGGGCCCTGGTCACCGGCCCGCGGGTGGTCTTCGCCGACGAGCCGACCGGCACCCTGGACTCCCTCAACGGCTAGCGCGGGATGCGCTTGCTGACCGACGCCGCCCGTGACACCAACACCGCCGTCGTCCTCGTCACGCACGAGGCGCGGGGTGGCCGCCCATTCCAACCGCGAGGTCGTCGTCCGCGACGGCAAGTCCGGCGACATGAAGCGCGTCGCGCGAGCACCATCGGGGAGGGCACGGTCGGCGCAATGTTCCGGACCTGGGTCCGCGACCTCGGCCTCGACGCCCGCTTCGCGGTGCCCGGCGGCCGCGGGGGTTGGACCCGCACCCTGCTCACCGCGGTCGGCGGCGCGCTGCTGCCGGTCGCGGCCGCCGTGCCGGCCATGCTGAGCGCCCGCAGCGAGCGCGGCTTCGAGCGGGACTACTCCTGGTTCAACGACCGGCCCAAGCAGTTCGCCAGCATGGTGCTGCGCGAGCCGGCCGGCCCGGTTTCCGCGACGACGACATCCGGGGTCTGCTGCTCGATGCCGACGGCGACCGGCCGGTGCTGCCGCCGGGCGTCAAAACCATGCCGGCCCCCGGCGAGACGGCGGTCTCCCCCGCGCTGAAGAAGCTGCTCGACAAGCCCGGCAGCACGCTGCTCCGCGAACGCCCTGACTACCGGATCACCGGCACCTCGGCGACCGGGGCCTGGCCGGACCGGCCGAGCTGGCCTACTGCGCGGGCAGCGGCAAACTCGTCCCCCGAAGCGGGGACGCGAGCACCGTCAACGCCACCCGCGTCCCCTCCTTCAGGCGGGAAAGGGCCCGTGGCGAGGTCCGCGCTGCGTCCGGTCTCCGCCGGGACCGCCGTCCGCGGCAGCGGCGTCACCCCGAGCCTGCCGGCCACCAGCCGCATCAGCGTGGACAGCCCCGCCGCGGTCGTGGTGGCGGCCGTTCGGCCCCCTGGCCTCGGCACTGGTTCTTGTCTCGGAGGCCGAACCTTGTCAGCCGGGCAGGATGTTGTGGTTCACCCGGAACATGTTGGTGGGGTCGTAGGCCTTCTTCGCGGCGGTCAGACGACGGTAGCGTTCGACGCCGTAGACCTCGCTCAACCGCTCGGGGTCGGTGGCCTCTTCGGTGGAGAGGAAGTTGACCATCCTGCGCCTGTCCGCCCAGGGCTCCATGGCGTCCATCAACGCGTCGAGTTCGCCGCGCAGGAACCCGGCCTGGTCCGGCGCGCCCACGCCGAAACCGAAGAGGACGAAAGGCAGCCCCCGGCTGGAGACGGCGTTGGGTACCGCGGGCTCACGGTCGAGTGCACCGCCGAGCATCCGGATCTCGACGCTGACCAGCGGCGAGTCCGATCCGGGGCCGAGCAGTTCGATCAGCTTGTCGGCCGCCTCGGCGGGGAACGCGCGCAACATCGTCGTGCGGTCGTAATAGGGCATCGGCGCCGGAGGGTCCATGTGGATGGCGCCCATGGCGGTGTAGGGCATCTCACCCACCGTGTCGATGAGCGCAGGGGCGGCCGCGCGCAGGGGTGCGATCAACCGCTCGCCCTCGGCCACCGGACCGAGGTGGGCGATCCGAACGTGTACCACGAACGCCCCCCGGATGGGCTCCGGCAACTCGGGCAGCGGAGGGAGCCGTTGCACGGCGAGCGAAGAGGACATCTCCTCCGGCATGTCCGACTGGCAGGTGCGCCAGGTGTGCAGCACATCGGCGAGGTGTTCGCCGGGAAAGTAGATACCGCCACCGTAGAAACGGGTCAACGGGAACAGATCGAACTCCAGCGCGGTGACAACGCCGAAATTGCCCTTCCCTCCCAGCAGCGACCAGAAGAGTTCGCGATCACTGCCGGCCGTGACATGCCGCAACTCGCCGTCAGCGGTCACCACATCCAGCGAGCGGACGTGGTCCACCGCGTATCCCCGGCTCCGGCCGAAGACCGGACTGAGTCCACCGCCGAGGGTATAGCCAGCCACGCCCACCAGCGGAGCCGAGCCGCTCACCGGGGCCAGACCGACGCCGGCGGCTCGGTCGATCACCTCCTGCCAGACCACTCCGGCCTCGACCCGCGCGCATCGCCGGCCGGCGTCGACGACGATGCCCTTCATACGCCGGGTGCTGATCAGAACCCCGCCCCGGGCAGGGTGGACCTGTTGGTGCCCCGTGGTCTTCACCGTCACAGGCCGGCCCTGGCGGGCCGCGAAGCGGATCGCCGCCCGTACGTCGGCCGCGTCGGCGGCACCGACCACGAGCGCCGGCTCCAGGGGGACGTTCAGGTTGTAGGTCCGGCACTCGGCGTCGTAACCCTCGTCGCCGGGCAGCAGAACCAGACCGCTCACCAACGATGCGAGTTCGGCCGCCTCGGTAGGCGAAACGCGTGGGAGCAGATCATCAAAGGCCATGAGTTCCTCGTGAAGTAGTGCCGCAAGGTGAGCGGGCAGCCGCCCGCTGGGTCGTCCCACGTGTGCGAACCGAAGCCGCACAGGGGCGAGAAAGGAGCCGTACGACGACCGGCGAACGAATACTTACATTATATCGATAATCTAACGCATCGATGCAGAGCGTCCGAGGTCCTCGCCGTTGCCCAGCAGCCGCTCGCGCCCTGACGGTCATCGTCAGGGTGACGCCAGGCACGACATCGTCGCCCCCCGGCACCGGCGGCGCCCTGTCGAAGAAGGGGAGCGGGTGGTCCGCCAGACCCACGAGCTCGAACGCATCGGAACGCTGCTCGGCGACGTCGAGAACCCGATCCGCCAGAGCGGCGCCACTGCGCCCCTGGCGGGCACTGCTCAGGGTGATCGTGTTTCGCCCGGCTTCGGCGCAGTGGGACGTCGCTCACGCAAGCGGCGCTGAAGCCCGTGCATGACGCGTGCCGGAAGCCCCGGCGCAGGTCCGGTACGGAACCCGTCGAGGCCGTGTTTCGACGAGTGCGTCCGACGGCGAAGCGTCGGGACAAGTGTCGGTGGCGGACTCGTCGGCGGGCTTCGTAGACCTCGGGTTCGCCGATCTTGTTCGCTTTCCTCGGCGGGGTGCCCGTCCAGCCAAGCTGGTCCGGGATTCCAGCGAGTTCCGTCACCGGCCGTTGCCCGGCGGTCGGACAGCGGGGCGCCGTCGCCGGGCTGAGGGCCTGGCAGAGGTCTTCCACCAGGCGCTGGTTGCAGAACTCGGAGAGGGCGACCGCATACTCGAGGAACGGACGGGTGTGCAAGGTCCCCCGCCGGCCGTCCACGCGCCGAACTTTGACCGACAGCACCACGTGGTCGTCGGGCAGCGGTCCGCCGTCACGGTCTTCGTAGGGGCGGAAGCGAGCCGCGACCACCCCCCGGGGCGGGCGCGTTGCACGTGCCGTCGCCGCCGAGGCGAATCCACAGATGCTCCGTCTCGGCTGCGGTCAGGGTCTCGGCGCTGATCCTGGCGTGGAGATCCTCGATGAGCCGACGGACCTGCTCCGAGGCAAGCGCCCACAGGGCCTGGACGCTGCCAGGTGGGCGGAAGTCATCATCGTCCCAGGCCTTCGCGCCCTCCAGCGGCTCGATGGTCGGCCGAAAGTCGTAGCGGCCGCGGACAGGTCAGACTTTTGCCCCAAGCGGCGAGCCACAGCGATCCCATAGCGTTCATGTCATGTGCCCCACCTCGTGGGATGGTCTCGCGGTCACTCTCGTTCGGGTTGCTGCAGTGCGCCGGCCTCGCACGGCAGAGCAGGCTCGCATTCAGGACTACAGACGGTGACGCCTCGTGACCACCTGGGCACCGACTTGGTCATGAGACTCCACGAAAGGCGCCAGATGCATCGTGTACGACAGATCCACTCCGGTGTCCGTGTCGACGAACCGCCTTCGCCGTCCGGCCAGGGAACCGGTCCCCAGCCGGCGCTGGATCCTGCGGCACCCGCCGCGCACACCCGGCGTCCTCGCCCTGCGGTTCGCCCGTCTGAGTCTGAGGCCCCCGGGCCATGTGGGACGACTTCGCGCGCGGCACCCGGAGCCGGCCGCCGCGCCTGTCCTGACGCCACGGCCATCGGACGGATCCACGCACGACCATCCGCTCGCGCCATGGCTCCCCGGACCGACCAGCACCCATCCGCCCCAGGAGGTTTCCCCGTGCCCGACCTGATGCACCGCCTGATCCAGTCAGTCCGCGTCTACACGATGACCGCCTTTGAAGTAGCCGTTCTCGGCGCGGGGGAAGAGTTCACGCCCCCGGATCCGGCTTCGCCTCATCCGCCGGATCCTGGACGCGAGGCTGCTGCCGGGACACCCCTCTGGACGCGGCGTGGTCCCGTTCCCCGCGCTGCTGCCGGCCCGGGGGCGGCGGCAGCGCATCGATGACACTGGAAGAACAGCGGAGGGCCGCCTGCCCGTCCGGCCGTAGTGGGGAAGACAAGAACGTGAACAACAGCACGAACCGCTTCACGGAGTGGCTGGTGCGCGGCCTGGCCGTGCTGGCAGGCACCGGAGCACTGGGGATAGTGGACCTGGGCTTGGGACTGGCTCACCCGCTCGTCATCCTGCTCGCTGTCACCGTAGCCCTGGTTGCTTCGCGGCTGTCGGGTACCGCGCTGGGCGTGGGCGCGCTGGTCCTGGGAGCGGCCATGCTTGCCGCGACAACAGGCCTTCAAGCGGGCGCTGCGAGCGGTGTTCGTCAGGCCCTGCCGTTCGGGCTCACCGTCGTGGCAGTCACCCTTCTGGTCATCGGGCTGACTGCGTGGCGGGCGGCGCCCAAGCCCACCGCGTTCGCGCTACCGCTCCTGCTGGCGGGGCTGGTGCTGCAGCCTTTGCGCATGTCCTCGGACAAGATGTCACTGGTGGTATTCGCACTCGTCCTTGCGCTGGCCGGCGTCGTCACCGCCGGCACCGGGCTCTGGGTGCGGACGATTCAGATCAGTCGTCGTCGTGGAGAGATGGCCAGGCAGTTGGCGCAGCGCACGAGCATCGCCTCCGATCTGCACGATTACGTCGCCCACCACGTCACCGGCATCGTGGTGCTTGCTCAGGCCGCCCAAAGTGTCGCGGCCCAGCAGCCTCAGGCGGTGCTCCCCGCGCTGCAGCGCATCGAGCAGGCTGGGGACGAAGCGATGACGGCCATCCGCCGCATGGTGACCCTGCTGCGCGAGGCTGGGGCCGAGGCCCGTCTCTCACCACTGGGCACGATCAGCGACATCGCCTCTCTCACCGATCACTTCACCTCCGCCGACGACATGCGGGTAGGGCTGAGCGTCGAGGGTGATTTCGACGACGTGCCGATCGATGTCCAGTCGGCCGTGCACCGAGTGGTGACCGAGGCCCTGACGAACGTCCGCAAGCACGCAGAGGGCGTACGGGAACTCGAGATCCTGGTCGGCCGCGATATGCGTTTCGACATGGTGACGGTGGAGGTGGCCAACGACGGCCGCAGCCGCGGCGGCCACTCGTCAGAAGGCGGTTATGGACTGGCTGGTCTGCGGGAACGGGCTGAGGCGCTCGGTGGCTCATTCGTCGCCGGTCCGAGGAGCGAGGGGGGCTGGCGTGTGCAGGCCCGCATACCGGCAGGAGGAGCATGATGACTATCCGCGTGCTGCTGGCGGACGATCAGGCCATGGTCCGGACCGGCTTCTCGCTGATCCTGGGCGTCGAGGAAGACATCGAGGTGGTGGGGGAAGCGAAGGACGGCGTCCAGGCGGTGGAGATGAGTCGCCGCCTCGAACCGGACGTCGTCCTCATGGACATCCGGATGCCGCGAATGGACGGGCTGCAAGCCCTGCGCGAGCTCAACCGCCTCGGCCATGGCTCCCCCAAGGTCGTGATGGTCACGACCTTCGACGACGACGCCTACGTCTACGAGGCACTGAACAACGGTGCCTGCGGCTTCCTCCTCAAGGACTCCGGGCCGAGACTGCTGACCGAAGCGGTGCGCGCGGCTCACTCCGGCGAGGCCCTGGTGAGTCCGGCGATCACGGTCCGGCTGCTGAGAGGCATTCATCCGTCGAAGACCTCCCCCACGGTCGTGTCGGTCCTGTCCTCACGCGAGACCGACGTCGTCCGCCTGGTGGCCGACGGCAAGACCAACGCCGAGATCGCGGCAGCCCTCTTCGTGTCCCTCGGCACGGTCAAGACGCATCTGGGCAACATCCAGTCCAAACTCGCCGTACGCAACCGCGTCGAGATCGCACTCTGGGCGTGGCGTTCGGGCCTTGTGAGCGATTAGGCAGGGCCGTGCGGGCCAAGGCGGCGTTGCCGTCCGTGTGCCCTGGTCCTGTGCCTGACGGGCGGACGGCCTTGCCCCCGGGTCTTCGGTACGTCCCTGGCATCCCGGGCCCGACGCATGGCCTCGGGCCGGCTGGGTACCGGCCTCAACGCCGCTTCCTTCGTCGCTGGCGCGATTTCTGCCGCCTGCCTGCGCGTCCCCGAACGGGCGGCCCTGCTGTCGCCGCAGGTGACCACCCCCTGCCCGGTCTGGTCAGACCCGGGGTGGCGTCGCCTGTTCGCAGGCCCCTCTCATGCGATGCCTGGTTCAGCCGGTCGGTGCTTGCGGGGCCGGCCATGGGATGGCGGATGACGCCGACGCCGTGCTCGTCCACCAGCCAGTCGTGACTCCGGGCGTCGCCGTTGCCTGCGTGTCTCCGGACACCGGCCCTCCAGGGCCCTGCGGACCATCCACCGGGTGACGTGGTCCTGCGCCGGCGACTCACCGCGTACAGAACAACGCGCGCCGATCTGGGCATCGGCATCGGAGGAGGCGGATCAGAGCGCTCGGCCGAAAGTCGTAGAGGGGTGCCACAGATCCAACTTCTGCTCGAAGCGCGGCGACGGGTCGTCTCCGTAACTTACTGGTCACGAGCGCGGCTGGAACGGATCACTTCCTGAATGCGAGGAACCGTCAGCCGCGCCCGCCAGGAAGGACGTGGCCACGCTGGTCGCGGCGTCCTGGAGAAGAGGCGCGCCGTCACCATGAGGGCCGCTGAAGTGACCCAAAACCCGTGCATCAAGGAGTGTCAGTGAGTGACACCAGTCAGGGCGCCGCGTATGCAAGAAGCCCGATCAACACAGCCGGCCCCGTGGCTGAGTCGGCGGTGGAGGCCCACGCGGTGGGGCGGAAGTACCGCCGGGGCTGGGCCCTGAGGGACTGCTCGTTCCGACTCCCGGCCGGCCGGATCTGCGGACTGGTGGGTCCCAATGGAGCGGGCAAGACGACTCTGATGTCGATCGCCGCCAACCTGCTGGAACCGACGGAGGGCACCCTCAGGGTCTTCGGCGCGCTCCCCCAGTCCGTGGAGGCGGGACGCCGCACGGCCTTCCTCGCCCAGGAGAAGCCGCTGTTTCGCCGCTTCACAGTGGCCGAGACACTGCGTCTGGGCCGCGAACTGAACCACGGCTGGGACCAGCTCGTCGCCGAGCACATCGTCCGCTCGGGCAATGTGCCCATGAACGCCAAGGTCGGCACCCTCTCCGGCGGGCAGCGCACCCGCGTCGCCTTCGCCCTCGCCTTCGGTAAACGACCCGACCTGCTGCTGCTCGACGAGCCCTTCTCGGACCTCGACCCGCTGGTGCGCCGCGAACTCATGAGCCTGTTGCTGGCCGAGGCCGGCGAACACGGCACCACAGTGCTGCTGTCCTCCCACATGCTCAGCGAACTGGAGAGCGTCTGCGACTTCCTCCTCGTCGTCTCCACGGGAGGTCTGCGCATGGCCGGTGACGTGGACGAACTCCGCAGCGCCCATCTTCTCCTGCAGGACGTCGGCGGCGCCGACGGGCCGGGCGTTTCCAGCGAACTCGCCCGCCACACCGTTGTCGAGTGCCATACCAGCGCAGGCCGAACCAGCGCCCTCGTCCGCCCGGGCGGCCCGGTCAGCGACCAGTGGCAGTCCCGCACCCCGGATCTGGAGGAACTCCTGCTTCCCTACCTGCGCTCCCTCAAAGCGCCGCCACTGATCACTCCCGCAGCTCAGGTCCCGGCCCGGCCGCACAGCCCAGGGGGAGCCGCAGCATGAACTACCTGACCACGCCCCCGGCCGCCGGACCCGGCAGGTCCGCCCTCTCCCCCGCGCCCTCCGCCGCCTCCCGCCGCATCCGAGCTTCCCGGCTCAGCGGCATGACCTGGCTCACCTGGCGCCAGCACCGCGCCGCCTACTGGACCTACCTCGCCGTCACGGCCCTGATCACGGCGTGGATCGCCCACCAGCGCGCCGGCCTGATGGACCACCTGACCGCCCTCGGCTGGCCCGACTCTTCGCCCGACAAGTGGACGGTGGGCATAGAGCCGTACGTGCAGCGGACTCTCAAGGTCGGCTTGGCCCTTCTTCCCCTGCCCGTCATCCTCGGCGTATTCCTGGGCGCCCCCCTGCTCGCCGGCGATCTGGAGAGCGGCACCGCCAAGCTCGTCATGTCTCAGTCCCCGCGCCCCAGCCGCTGGCTGACCGCCAAACTCGGGCTCACCGTCCTGGTGGTCGTCGTGTGCACGACGGTCCTCTCCCTCGCCTGCGGCTGGTGGTGGACGCCGCTGATGGAACAGGACGGGAGCATGGGCTGGGACGTGACCGTGTTCAGCAACACCGGACCCGTGCCAGTCGCACTCACCGTCTTCAGCGTCGTCGGCGGCGTCGCCATCGGCATGGTGCTGCGTCGGACCCTGTTGTCCATGGTCGCCACCTTCTTCTTCACCGTCGCCGTCGAGTTGTTCTGGTCCATGAACCGCCTGAACTTGGCGAACCCCGTGAGGATCGCCAATCATTCGGGAGTCAACGGCTCCCCTCCGCCCGTTCCCCCGGGCGGCCTGACGGTGGACAGCGGGTCGTACATCACGAGTTCCGGGAAGGCCCTCCCCATGCACACCTGTCTGCACGAGCCGTCGGCGAAAGCCGTCGACATCTGTCTCCAGAAGAAGGATGTCGTCGGCAAGTCGGTGGACTACCTGCCCCTCTCGCAGCTCAGCAGCACCCAGTGGCTCGACACCCTGTTCCTCTTCGCTCTTGCCAGCGTTGTGACGGCCTTCATCTTCCTCTGGGGCCGCAAGCGCATCGTCTGACATACGCACCCTCGTCGGCGCCCCTGCCGGTCCAGGACTCCAGGGACTGGGCCGACGGCGGCTGGACCCCGGAGGAGACGGTAGAGCTGTCGCGGCACCTGGTGGCCCACGGTGTCGATCTGGTGGACATCACCAGCGGCGGGCTCGTCCACAACGCCCGTATCGAAGTGGAGCCCGGCTACCAGGTGCCCTTCGCCCGAACCATCCGCGAGGGCGCGGCCCTGCCCGTCTCCGCGGTCGGCCTGATCACCGCACCGGAGCAAGCCGACCAGATCCTCGTGGACCGCTCGGCCGACGCGATCATGCTCGCGCGCGAACTGCTGCGCAATCCGACGTGGCCGCTCCGCGCTGCCCACGTGCTCGGTGACGACGCCCCGTGGCCGAAGCAGTACCAGCGTGGCCGCCCACGTCATCGCTGAGGCCGTCGCCTCCCGAGCACCTGGGAATTCAAGACAAGACAATGCCGTTTCCACCAATATGAGCGATCAATGCGTCAATGCCGCTTTTCCCGCACCCCAGGGCGAGTGGATGCGGACGCTGCTCTCGGCCGACCGCGTCAGCACACTGCAGCAGATATCCGCCCTTAGCCGTGAGTTCGAAGGGATCGTCGAGGCGAACGCACTGGTGGCGATTGACGACGAGCACGACCCGGAGGGTGCGAGCACGGCCTTCGAGCGCGCACACGTCGCCTCCCTGCTGTCCCAGGCGCGCGAGCATCTGAACGATCTCGATCACGCCCTGGAACGGTGGGAGAGAGGGGACTGCGGGCGCTGCGAGCAATGCGGTGAGCCGATCCCGATCGAGCGCCTCGAAGTTCGCCCGGCGGCGAAAACCTGCGTACGCTGCGCGCCCATAGCTCGTTGAAGGGTGGACAGTTGAGGGCGCGACGACATGCCGTCCGTCCCCACCCGTCGTGCGCGCGGACGGCGAGTTCCCCCGTCGGCGGCCGTTCAACGTCCGACCTTCACCCCGCTTGATCAGGAGAAGCAACGGCCTGGCTCACCGGATGCCGCCGACCGCACCGCCGCTACGAACGCAAGGCCGACCCCGAGGCCACCGTCAAGCGCTTCCAGCGCGAGGACGGCCACGTCCGACTCCTCCCCCACAACGCCGCCTGCGAGCCCACCCCCGGCGACGACGCGACCATCGGGTAAGGTCGTCGCCATACTGCGGCGCGTGTGACGCCTGCTGCGGGCGCTCATCCCGCCCGCCCTCCGACCGGGCCCCGGAACCTCTGTGCCGGTTCCGAGGTCCTGCACTGTCCGGACCCCGCCAGTCCCCCCGCGGTCACTCCGCCTCGGCCTCCGCCTGCCGCGCCGCCGCGTCGATCACCGCAAGCGACCTGCCGACCTGGTTCCAGTCCGTGGTGTACCGGAAATCGGGCAGCGAGGACTTCAGACGTCCGCCTTACCGCACGGTGGGTCGAACGCTCACACACCTGGGTCATGAACACCCGTCGGCACGCGCGCGACCACGAACGGCTCATCGAGCACTCGGAATCGCTGACCACCTGCGCCACCACCCTCATGAACAGGCGAATCACCTCGGCTCTGTCGAGCAACCCCCGGACGGCGTCGTTGGATCCTGCCGTGTCGGTCAAGCCGAAGGCCACACGCTGGAGCAGGAATCCGTGCAGCAGACCGCTCAATACGCGTGCGCCGCTCTCCGGCTCCACGTTTTGGACAGCGCCCGCCGCTTGTCCACGGCGCAGTGCGGCGGCGATGACGACACGCCGTTCATGGCGCTGCCGATCCTCCCGAACCGCAACTTCCGGCGTGCCACCATCTTCGGGAACACCGAGGCGGGAATCGAGAAGCCGCAGGACCTCGTCGGCAAGACGCTCGGCGAGTTCGCGCTCTTCGGACACGACGCCGACGTCTGGCCCAAGGGCATCCTGTCGGACGAGTACGGCGTGACCGTCGACCGATGCCGCCGGGTCATCGGCGGCACCGGCCATACCCTCCCCGCGTTCGACCGGACAGGTGCGGCCGTCCGCAGTCGGCAGATCTCGACCGGTGCGACTGATTCGACTGACATGACGGAATCCCGATCCCGGATGGGAGATCCGGACCGTGCGGAGCGCGTAGCTATGGGCTCGGTATTTCGGTTTCATTTCCGCGGGAACAATAATGCGTCATTGCATCCCGAACCCGCGTGAGGTTCTGGTAACTCCCCTTTATTCCGGATGACTTCGTTCGGAAATCCCCGAGGGCTGGAGTTGGTCTCCACGGACAGCGGCGAGGTGGCAAGACCTCGGCGCCCGGCATGGAGGATGTCATGCCCGAGATGTATTTTCATGTGCGCTGGCCCGACGGCGTGTCGCAGCGCTGCTATTCCCCCTCCACGGTAGTCGAGGACTATTTCGTTCCCGGCGGTCAGTACGCACTTGCGGATTTCGTCGAGCGCAGCCGTACGGCACTCGGTATCGCCGGGGAGCGCGTGAAGGAGAAGTTCGGCTTCTTCTGTACCGGTGCTTTTGACCAGCTCGCGCAGATCGAGCGGACCGCCGCCGCGTACGCCACCGTCAGCGGTGCCAAGGTCACGGTCGAATCTCTGACCGGCGCCGACGGGAGCGCGCGGTGAGCTCGGCTCCGGCGACACGGCCGGTCGGCGCCCTCCCTCACAGCCTGTCGGGCAGGGGAGGTGCCCCGATCCCGGTGGTCGTGGTCGGTGGCGGTCAGGCGGGGCTCTCGATGAGCTACTGCCTCGGTCGGCGTGGTGTCGAGCACGTCGTCATCGAGGCGAACCGGGTCGGGTACGAGTGGCGTGAGCGGCGCTGGGACTCCTTCTGCCTGGTGACCCCCAACTGGCAGTGCAGGCTGCCCGGTTATCCGTATCAGGGCGATGATCCGGACGGGTTCATGGTCCGTGACGAGATCGTCCGGTACCTGGAGGACTATGTCTCCTTCTTCCGGCCGCCACTGGTTGAGGGCGTGACGGTCACCCGGCTGCGGCGCTCGCCGAGAGGAGTGTTCGAACTCTCCACGACCGCCGGGGACTTCACCGCCGGGCAGGTGGTGGTCGCCACCGGCCCCTACCACACGCCGTCCGTCCCGCCGATGGCCCAACGACTGCCCGACGGCATCACCCAGGTCCACTCCTCCCGCTACCGCAGCCCCGACCAGCTCCCCGAGGGCCCCGTTCTCGTGGTCGGCACCGGCCAGTCCGGCTGCCAGATCGCCGAGGACCTCCACCTCACCGGGCGCCAGGTGCACCTGGCCGTCGGCAGCGCCCCTCGTGTGGCCCGCTTCTACCGCGGCCGCGACTGCGTGGCCTGGCTCGACGAGATGGGCCACTACGACAAGTCCATCGACGAGTTCGACGACGCAGACGCCGTGCGCATGCGGGTCAACCACTACGTCACCGGCCGCGACGGCGGCCGCGACATCGACCTGCGCGCCTTTGCCCGCGACGGAATGCGGCTGTACGGGCGGCTCACCGGAGTCACCGGTACGGGCCTGGAGTTCGCCGACGACCTAAAGGTGAACCTGGACCACTCCGACGCCGTCGCCGAGGGCATCAAGGACGCCATCGACGCGTACATCGCCGCGCACGGCATCGCCGTCCCGACCGAGCCCCGGTACGTCCCGGTGTGGGAGCCGAACGAGCAGCCGCGCGAACTGGACCTGGAGGCCGCCGGTATCACCTCGGTGGTCTGGTCGACCGGCTTCAGGCGCGATCACCGGTGGATCGAGGCCCCCGTCTTCGACGGCCGCGGCTACCCGATGCACTGGCGCGGCGCGACCGGCACGCCCGGCCTGCACTTCCTCGGTCTGCCCTGGCAGTACTCGTGGGGTTCGGGCCGCTTCGAGGCGGTGGGCCGGGACGCCGAGTTCCTCGCGGACCACATCGACGCCTCGCGCCGCCTGGCCGACGTGTGCGGCACGCTCACCGGAGCCCCCAGCGAACTCGCCTCCGCCCTCCCGATCGGCTGAGGAACCACACCATGGTCTACGACGCACACCGCCACATCGGCCTCCTGCCGGCCTATCCCTTCTACGGCGGCCCACCCGTCAACCCGGACACCACCGCGCGCGCCACCGTCAAGCAGCTCATCGCCGACCTGGACGCGGAGGGAACCGAACGGGCTTTGGTCATCCCCAACTACGGCGTACCGGATCCCGCGATTGCCTTCTCCTTCAACAAGCTGGCGCTGGAGGCCGCGCAGAGCGACGACCGGATCCGTGCCGGGTTGTGGGTGTCCCCGCGCCCGGAGGACGCCCAACGCACGGAAGAGGCCCTCCGGTTGGCCGGCGAGCCCGGGGTCAAGGCCCTCAAGCTGAGCTTCCTGCTGGGCGGCCGCCCCACGGACCCTGCCTGCCGCCCTCAGCTGGACCGGATCTTCGCCGAGGCCGCCCGGCACGGCCTTGTCGTCCATGTGCACACCTCTCCCGGCGCCGCCTCCGACATCGACGAGGTCGGCCATCTCGTCGACTGGTACGCCGGTCAAGTGCCCGTCCATCTCGTGCACTTCGGCGGCGGGATGAGCGGTCACATCAAGCTCGTCGGCTCCCGGTTCTTCGACTGGATCAGCGCCGGCAAGCGCGTCTACACCGATCTCTCCTGGGCCATCGGCTTCACTCCCCGCTGGCTGGCGCAGGAGATCGAGCGCCGCGGCATCGGCCACGACCGGGTGCTCTTCGCCAGCGACCAGCCGTGGGGCGACTTCACCGGCGAGTACGCCCGCCTCGCCGAAGCCACCGGTGGCGGCGAACTCGGCGACCTGGTCTTCCGGGACACGTTCGCCGCGCTCTACGACTGACCGCCCCCGACTCCCTTCCCGTACGCACAAGGAGACAGTCATGTCCGAATCCGTCGTCACCGCCGAGCTCTCCGACGTCGAGCAGAAGTCCCTCGACGAGATCCCGCACCCCTCGCTCCCCGAGGGCACCAGCATCTACGGCTCCACCAAGGTCTTCCCCGACTACCGGGCCGAGAACGGCGAGACCTACTTCACCCTCGTCCACGGCATCGCCCACGAGTCCTCGGTCTCCTTCGTCGCCGTCCTCCAGGCCACCCGCGCCCTGCGCAAGGGCTTCGAGACCGCGATCTACTTCTACGGCCCCGGCTCGCTCAACTGCCTCGCCACCCGCGGCTTCCCGACCGTCGGCAACTCCGCCTTCCCCGGCGAGCACAACATCAACAACCAGCTCAAGACGTTCATCGCAGAGGGCGGCAAGGTCTACTGCTGCCGCTTCGGCCTCTCCCTGCACGGCGCCCGCGAGGAGGACCTCATCGAGGGGGTCATCCCCACCCACCCCCTGGACGTCCAGGACGCGCTGATCCACTACGCGCGCAAGGGCGCCATCATCAACTCCACCTACCAGCTGTAGGGAGAACGACGTGAGCGTTGGCACCGGTGACAGCGGTACGGCGGTGGACGTGCGGATCATGACCCGCGCCGAACTCGCCCTGCGCGGCGTCGCGTCGGACGCGCCCGTGCGGCGGCCGGACGGCGCGGGGCCCAGCGACGACGGACACGTCCTCGTCGACGGTGCCAACGCCGCGCTCCCCCGCAACCCCCACAGTCCCTACTCCGTGCGGAACGGCAAGGTGTGGCTCGGTGACGAGGACACCGGAATCTCCTTCACATCCGTGCAGCGACCGAAGTTCTACGACCTGACCACGGCCGACGGTCTCCGCTACGAGCAGATCGCCCGCCTGCACGGCTCCGACGTCCTGGCCACCACCGTCGTGCAGACCTGCATCCGCTACGCCGAGTCCGACCGCTGCCGCTTCTGCACCATCGAGGAGTCCCTGCGCTCGGGCGCCACCGTGGCCGCCAAGACCCCGGCGCAGCTTGCTGAGGTCGCCGAGGCCGCGGTACGGCTCGACGGCGTGAAGCAGATGGTGATGACCACAGGCACCACCACCGGACCGGACCGCGGCGCCCGCAACCTCGTGCGGTCGGTCCGGGCGGTGCTGGGGGCCGTGCCCGGTCTGCCGATCCAGGTGCAGTGCGAACCTCCCGGCGACCTCGCCTGGATCCGCGCCCTGCACGACGCCGGCGCCACCGCCATCGGCATCCACGTCGAGTCCCTCGACGACGAGGTGCGACGACGCTGGATGCCCGGCAAGTCGACGGTCCCGCTGGCCGAGTACGAGGCCGCGTGGGACGAGGCGGTGCGCGTCTTCGGACCGAACCGCGTCTCCACCTACCTCCTCGTCGGACTGGGCGAGGACCCCGACGAACTCGTCGCCGGCGCGGGCAGGCTGATCGACCGGGGGGTGTACCCGTTCGTCGTCCCGTTCCGCCCGATGAGCGGCACCCTCGCCGCCCGCGATGGCGCCGGGGCACCCCGCGCGGAACACCTGACGTACGTCACCGAGGGCGTCGCCGCGAGGCTGCGCGCCGCCGGAATGAGCGGCGCCGACCAGAAGGCCGGCTGCGCGGCGTGCGGCGCCTGCAGTGTGCTCCAGGCAGCGGGCGGGTGACCGCCGTGTACCTCGACGGTTCCGTGGTCGTGCCGGCCGTGGACAGTCCGCAGGACATCCTGGCCCTGCTGGGCGACCGCAGCACGCTCGCCCGCCGGGCCGCCTTCCGCATAGAGGAGGCGGACGGCACGGCGGACGTGGCCGCCTACCGGGAGCTGCGCCGTGCCGCCTTCGTCCAAGAGCAGGGGCTCTTCGTCCGTCACGACCTGGACGACCGCGACACCGACCCCCGGACCGTCGTCCTGGTCACGAAGGACCCGGAGGGCACCGTGGTCGGCGGGGTGCGCCTGTGTCCGGTCGACGACGGCTCCGACCTCGGCTGGTGGCAGGGCGGGCGCCTGGTCGTCGCACCCCGGGCCCGCGGCCCGCACGGCATCGGCGCGGCGCTCGTCCGGGCCGCCTGTGCCCGCGCCGAGGCGGAGGGCGTGCTGCGGTTCGACGCGACCGTCCAGGCGCGCAACGAGGTGCTGTTCCGGCGGCTCGGCTGGCAGCGGGTGCGGGACACGACGGTCGCGGGCGTGCCGCACGTCCTGATGCGCTGGCCGATCGGCCGTATCGCCGCCCTCGCGGCGGCCACGAAGTCCCCCCTTGGACCGCTCCTCAGCGCGCTGGCACCTCCCCCGGGCTTCGTCGGTGACGACGGCGCCCCCGTCCCCGGCACCGACGTGATCGCGGCGTGCGACGCGATCGTGCCGTCCATGGTCGAACGGGACCCCGAGTGGGCGGGCTGGTGCGCGGTCCTCGTGAACGTCAACGACCTGGCGGCGATGGGCGCCGCGCCGCTCGGGCTGCTGGACGCGGTGGGCGCTCGCGACGCCGCGCACGCCGCCCGAATCCTGGCCGGACTGGCCCGGGCGGCACAGGCGTACGACATCCCGGTCCTCGGCGGGCACACCCAGCTCGGCGTCCCGGCCGCCCTGTCGGTGACCGCGCTCGGCCGCACAGGCCGGCCGGTGCCCGGTGGCGGCGGCCGCCCCGGTCACGCCGTACGGCTCACCACCGACCTGGGCGGCCGCTGGCGCCCTGGCTACCGGGGCCGCCAGTGGGACTCGACCAGCCACCGCCGTAGCGACGAACTGCGCACCATGACCGGCGCGGTGGCCGCCGCCCGGCCCGCCGCCGCCAAGGACGTGTCGATGGCGGGAATCGCCGGCACCCTCGGCATGCTCGCCGAGGCGAGCGGCTGCCGCGCGGTGCTAGACGTGGCCGCCGTGCCCCGACCGGGGGGTGCGACCGTGGGCGACTGGTTCACCTGTTTCCCGGGCTTCGCGATGCTCACGGCCGACGAGCCGGGTGCACCGCCCCTGCCCGCCGGGCCCGCCACGGGTGCGGTGTGCGGGGAGCTCACCGAAGGAGAAGGCGTCGGGCTGCGCTGGCCCGACGGAGAGATCACCGAAGCGGTCATGTCCACCGTGACCGGGATGGGGACCGCATGACCACCCTGCGTATGGCCGCCGTCGCCGCCGAATTCGGCCGCGACCTGGAGGAGGACTTCCAGATCGCCGAACGGCTGATCAAGGAAGCCCGGAGGGAGGGCGTAGGGCTGCTGGCGCTGCCCGAGGCGTGTCTCGGCGGGTATCTGCTCAGCCTCGACGACCGCGCCGAACTCGACGAGGGCCCGCCCGCGCTCGCCCTCGACGGCCCCGAGATCCGCCGACTGGCCTCCCTGGCGGGGGAGATGACGGTCGTCGCGGGATACTGCGAAGCGGCCGGCGAAGCCCGCTACAACAGCGTCGTCTGCGTCACCGGCGACGGCGTTCTCGGCAACCACCGCAAGGTCCACCAGCCACTCGGCGAGGACGCCAGCTACGCCTCCGGGGACCGCTTCCACGCCTTCGACACCCCGGTCGGCCGGATCGGCATGATGATCTGCTACGACAAGGCGTTCCCGGAGTCCGCCCGCGCGCTCGCGCTCGACGGCGCCGCGATCGGGGTCTGTGTCTCCGCGTGGCCGGGATCCCGGACGAACGCGGCCGCCCGCCTCGAAGAGGACCGCTGGAAACGCCGCTTCGACCTCTTCGACCAGGCCCGCGCGCTGGAGAATCAGATCGTGTGGCTGTCGGCCAACCAGGCGGGCACGTTCGGGTCGCTACGCTTCGTCGCCAGCGCCAAGGTCGTCGACCCCGGCGGCGAGATCCTCGCCGACACGGGTGTCGCCGCCGGCGTCGCCGTCGCCGAACTGAACGTCGCACAGGCACTGGAGACCGCCCGGCGGTCGATGGGGCACCTGCGCGACCGGCGGCCCGAGACCTACGACATACCCACGGGAGCAGTCAGCGCATGAGCACGATCCGGATCGCGGCCGCGGCCGCCCACTTCGGCCGCGACCTGGAGTTCGACCTGGCCCGCATCGCGAAGCTCATCGACGACGCGCGCGCCTTTGGCGCCGGTCTGCTGGTCCTGCCCGACGCCGCGCTCGGCGGCTACCTCGCCGACCTGCGCCACCCCGACCCCGGGGCCCTGCCGCCGGCTCTGAAGCCGGACGACCCGCTGATCCTCCAGGTCGCCCGCCTGGCCGCCGAGATGGTGGTCTGCCTCGGCTACTGCGAGGACGGTGGCGACGAGCGCTACAACGCCGCGGTCTGCGTCAGTGGCGACGGTGTCCTCGGCCGCCACCGCAAGGTCCATCTGCCGGCCGGCGAGGTCGCCGCCTACGCGGCCGGTGACCGCTTCGACGCCTTCGACACACCCGTCGGCCGCATCGGCATGCTCATCGACTACGACAAGACGTTCCCTGAGTCGGCCCGTTCTCTGGCGTTGGACGGCGCCGAGATCCTCGCCTGCCTCTCCGCCTGGCCCACGTCCCTCACCAACCGCGCCCCGCGCATGGCCCAGGACCGCCAGGCCAAGCTCTTCGACCTGTACGACCAGGCCCGCGCCGCCGAGAACCAGGTCGTCCTCGCCTCCTCCAACCAGACCGGCGCCATGGGCGGCATGCGGTTCCTCGGCCAGTCCAAGGTGGTCGGCCCGGGCGGTGACATCCTCGCCCGCACCTGGTCCAAGGCCGGCCTGGCGGTCGCCGAGACCGACGTCGCCGAGGAGATCGACCGCGCCCGCCGCATCCTGCGCCACCTCGACGAACGCCGGCCCGGCGCCTACCGGGAGGACCGCACGTGAAGATCGCTCTGCTCAGCTACTCCACCAAGCCGCGCGGCGGCGTCGTCCACACCCTCGCCCTCGCCGAGGCGCTCGCCGCGGCCGGGCAGGACATCACGGTGTGGACGCTGGGCCGCGGCGGTGACGCGGGCTTCTTCCGGCCGGTCGACCCAGCCGTACGGCTGCGGATCGTGCCGTTCCCGGACGGCCCGCCCGAGGAGTCCGTCGGCGAACGGATTCTGCGCTCCATCGCCGTCCTGGGCAAGGCTTTCGAGCCCTATGCGATGGCGTACGACGTCGTCCACGCCCAGGACTGCATCAGCGCCAACGCGGTCGTTGGCCGCTGCATCCGCACGGTCCACCACATCGACCGCTTCACCACCCCCGAACTGGCCGCCTGCCACGAGCGGGCCATCGTCGAACCGTACGCGCACATCTGCGTGTCGACGGCCGTCGCCACGGAACTGGCCGACGGCTGGGGCATCAACGCGGCGGTCATTCCCAACGGAGTGGCCTACGACCGTTTCGCCACCACCGAGCCGGCCGCCCGCGCGAACTGGCGTGCCCGTCTGGGCCGTTACGTCCTTACCGTCGGTGGTATCGAACCCCGCAAGGGTTCGCTGGACCTGCTGGAGGCGTACGCCCGACTGCGCTCCGCACACCCAGACGTACAGCTGGTGATCGCGGGCGGCGAGACCCTCTTCGACTACCGCGACTACCGAGCTCGCTGGGAGACACGGGCAGCCGAACTCCGCCTCGAACCGGTCGTGTTGGGGCAGGTCGCCGAGGACGAGCTGCCGCCACTGGTGGCCGCCGCCTCCGCTTTCGCCTTCCCTTCCGTCAAGGAGGGCTTCGGCCTCGCCGCGATGGAGGCACTCGCGGCGGGAGTTCCGCTGGTCGTACGCGATCTGCCCGTACTGCGCGAGGTGTTCGACGGCGCCGCCCGTTTCGCGACCACGCACCGGGACCTGGCCGCTGAGCTCGGTGCCGCGCTCACGTACGACACCCCAGCGCGCCGGGTCAGGGGCCGCCGACTCGCCGCCCGCCACACCTGGGCCACCGCTGCGGAACGCCACCTGGCGTTCTACGGCTCTCGGCTGAAAGACATCTCACGTGCCTGAGAGGTCGTTTTCTCCCGTTGTTTCATCCGAACATGCGGCTTTGATTCCGGGGTGCCGGATCGCGCCAGGAGAAGGGGTTCTCGCTGGTGGCGGTGGGACATGAGGTCGGCCATGGCAATGTGGATCATGGCTTCGGCAGACGGCAGGCCAGGCATGGGACCGTGCGTGTCGTGGTCGACCAGCCGGCCTCCATCGGAGCCCTGCCGCTGGCGTGGCCCGGGACATGGGCTGCCCGGCCGCCTATCTGCCCGGCCTGGCAATGCGGCGGGTCGCCGGCCTCTATCCCGGCGAGGCCAAAACAGATGCCCGCGACGCGTTCGTCATCGCGGACGCGGCCCGCTTCATGCCTTACGCGTTCCGTACGGTCAAGCTCCAGGAGACCATCGCCGAGCCGGAGATGATCGTCGGCCTCGCCGACGACCTGGCCGGGGAAGCAACCCGCATCAGCAACCGCCTGCGGGGCCTGCTCACCCGGATCCACCCGTCGCTGGAACGGGTCCTTGGGCCGCGCGTCCAGCACCCGGCCGTGCTCCAGCTCCTCGATCGATTCGGCTCCCCGGTCCCGTTGCTAGGCCCGAAGGCGCCGCGGATAGCCGGCCGGTTCGTCGAGGACATCTTCACCGCACTGGACGAACAGACCGTCGTGGGCCGGGCCACACCGGCCGAATACTGGGTCTGAGGCTGCAGGGGACGCCACTGCGTGAAGTGTCGAGCCGGTGTACGCACCCAGACTCACGGGTGTCTGCGTGGCAAGTTATAGTCGGCCGTCGCATGGTGCTGGAGCGGCACCTGAACAGTACTCTTCCTGGGGCGGGGCATGATGTGGCAAGCGCTGTTCCGCCGGTCCGCGGAACCGCTTCATCCACCTGTGCGCGGTAGGTGCGGTGCGGGTCGGCACGTGCTGCGCAGCGAGCGGTTGTTGCTCTATACGCCGCTCATCGCCCTGGATGTAATGGCTTCCGCCGCTGCCGGATCCGATGCTGAGGCGCAGCGCTGGCTGGGTTCCAGGTCTGATGAGATCGTTCAGCACGAGGACACGCGAGAGTTGTTCTTGTCCATGCGCGCGGATGACGACCTGTCAGGATTCGAGGCTCGCGACCGCCTCAAGATGATGAGGAAGCTCGAGATTCCCATCGATGGCGTCGTCGTGCGGCTGACCGCAGTGCATGTGGCCGACGGCAGATACGCGGGCACGACGAGCGTGGGTCTGGAAACCGGCGAGATCGGTGGCTGGCTGGCCCCGGGCTACCGTCGGCAAGGGCTTGGCGTCGAACTGTTCCGAGCGGCCGTCCAGCTCGGTCACCGGCATCTCGGCCTCAAGGTCGTACGAGCGGGCGCGGAGCCGACGAACAATGCCTCTCGAGGGGCACTAGCGGCAGCCGGCTTTACTCCTGCGCCAGGACCGCCACGGTTCACCCTGGGCGACGGACGTGAGATCGACGCATGCTGGTACCAGCATCGACAGGAAGCAACTTCGCACTGTCGTGGCTAGAGCTGACGCCGCCTTCTCAGCGCCATGGGCCGAGTTGTCAGGACACTCAGCACAACTTCGATTTCTTCCCCTCGCTGCGCTTCAGCGCCGTCACCGAGGCGGCCGAGGACTTCGCAGCCTGGGTCCGCACCACTGGTGCGCTCCGACCGACGCACCGGAACACAACGCCCTCCCACCGGGAAGACGATCCCGACGGCTGCCCATAGAACCGAGCCACCCGCCACCGGGGCCGGCCCCGCCCGCAACACCGAGCCGAACTCGACCGCCCGAGGACGCACTGGCCCTCGAACGAGACCTGCAGCGAGCGGGGACAGGTGGTCAGCGACGAGGAGGTCCCGGCCTCCGCGGCTCTCGACCGGCTCCTCCACCACTGCGACGTCATCTCGGTCAACGGCCCGAGCTGCCGGCTGAAGAACCGGCTCGCCGTGAACGACGGCGACGCCGAAATGGCCTGACCTCCCGCGCAAGGACCGCGTGACAATCCCGCTCACCGTACCCCTGACACCACTGTCCTCCCCGGATACCTCTCCGCGGTCGACGTCACCCTCCTAGTACTCCAGCAGCACTTTGACGTTTTCCCTGTTCAGGGGCGGTCTGGGTGAGTGTAGAGGGCTGATGACCGGCCTGTGATCTCTTTCCCGG
>NZ_JBVHQD010000037.1:0-55028 GCF_055567595.1 Streptomyces sp. NPDC026515 | reverse complement strand
ACAACGAACTCAACACCACCCGCAACCACACCACCACCCGCACCACCACACCCGCCACGGGGCGTGTCGCCCCGTCGAGAGTCGGGCCGGAAGGGCCGGACGACCTCTTCCACATGCGACCCGTAACCGCCGCGGACGGGTACGGCGGTGCCGCCGTGCACGGCATCCCCCCAGAGGACATCACGGCGAAGGACATGACCGGGGATGTCGCCGCCGAGGACGGCGGCTGGCCCGGCGCCTCCCTGACCACCCACCCCATCACCACCAAAGCCGACTTCGACTCCGTCCTCCACCGCACCCCCGGGACGGCACCCGCTGGTGGGGCGACCTCCCGAACCACCACCGACCCGAGCACCATGTCGCGCCCTGGCACGAGCAGCACCTCAGGTGGCGCAGCTCCCCCCGCTGACGGCGATGGCGCACAGACCCCAGCGAGAGCCCACCGCCCCGTCGAACAACACGGTATCCGCACCACCGGCGGATCCGGCCCGTCCCGCACCACCGCAAGAACACCCGCAGCCACGACCACGAACAGCCCCAGCCCCGAAGCGGACCCCAATCTCGACCGCACCAGTCGGGGCGACGACAGCCCCACCGGCATCGGCCACCTCACCCGTGACGGTGGTCTGCCCGGTTTCGAGACAAAAGCACCCTTGGGCGACAAAACCTTGCCCTCTGGCCCCTCCAACGAGGCGGGCCCGGAAATGCCACAAGTCCGCTCGGCCCCGCTCATGCACACCTCTGCCAGCAGGTCCCGCACCGTGCGTGGCAGACGCGTGGCCGCGGATGCGTTCGACAGGCTCCACAGTTGGTACAGCGAGCAGTTGGCTGCGTCTGGAGACAGCACGCTCAGGCGGGTCATCGAGACCGCGGCCTACAAGGCCGGACATGTGTACGGCGACAGTGTCAGGAACGCCATCCTTGACGTAGCACACCGCGTGGGCGAGGACGGGCTGAGCTACACCGAGAAGCTCAGCCAAGCCCTCGAAAGTGTCGCGGACACCCTCGAGGAAAGTCTCGGAGGTCAGGACAACACCATCAGACTTGCTCAGATCACCACTGGCTTCATCCTCGTCGGTGGCCCTGCCCATGTACGCGATCAAACGATTGCAGACCTTGATCGGGCCGCTATCGGCCCTGGCATCATCGCTTCCGGTCCTGCCGACGCGCCTTCGAAACGGCCCGCCTGGGCGATCACAGACGCCGCGACAAGAACGGCGGCGGGATCATCCGGCATGCCCGCCACACCGCCAGGCGTGGGTCACTTCGCGTCGAGCATGAGCCCGACGGACCTCACAGAGGCGCAACGACTCGAGCGAATGCTGAACGACGAGTTTCATATCCGTTTGGATTCCGGAGCCGGAGTCTGGGCAGTGCTGGCGGACAACCCGGGCACGCCGGTCAACGAGACGGCCAAAATCCAGGCACTACCTTGGGGCCTGCAACAACTGCAGCAACTGGTCGATGCCTTGAGGAACTACGAACCACTCCTCGGCCCCCGGCGGCGCGCCGAAAGGGCCCCACAAGAGGTTCACACTGTTGGACTGGTGACCAGCGGAATACACCAAAAGGCGGCAGAGCCTCGCATCCTGGGACAGTTCTTCCCGAAACAAAAATTGATCAACTTCTACGCCCAGAGCAACTCGACGAACGCGCCGGGTCGGCTTGCAGGGATCGCCGTTCACGAACTGTCTCACGCCCTGGCCGAAAGAGAATATTTGTCTGTATTCAAAGAGCGATTCCGGAACGGAGTAGAAGATCCACTGGAGGACGGGCTGGAAATCGCAGCAACCCCCAGGAGGGACTTCGAACTCACCATCACGGCTTTCCTGACTCACCAGTACTTCTGGAGGGTGAAGCCCAAACATGCGGCTGCAGTCAGGGAGCTGATCGTAAATTACCCTGACGTATTTCGTCGAGTAGGAAACGAAACGCCATCACAGGCGGGCAAACGCATCGCGGCAGCGCTCGATCACACCGTGCAATGGTTCGGCACGCGGGCAGGCGCTTGGACCCCGGACGGAAGGCGAAACGAGGCAATAGAATCGCCGATCACCGACTATGCGAAAACAAACGCTTCTGAGGATCTCGCCGACACCAACAAGTTTGGCCGCTACGCACCTCAATATCTGCGGGAAAATGCACCACTCCGGGCCAATTTCGTATCCTGGATGAAGAGCGACTGGTCCACGATCGGAAGATTTGGCAGACTGGCCGCCGCCGTGATCCAAATGGATGGTTCCACAGGCGGGACTGCCAGGATCTACGCACGTGCCGCAACCGCGGTTGCGGCACGGAACAGAGAATTCGTTCCTGACACGCAAGAATTCATGAACCGGTTTTCTCGATTGTCGGGACAGCCGGATGATGAGGTCGTCGCTCTTCTGGCGGGGCAGGACTGGTCCGGTTACCAGGTTGCGGACGGGCTGAACCTCGCAGTGGCGACGTTGGGAGTACGACTTCGGCTGCCCAACAGTATCGGTGATTTCGTTTCCGATCTTGAGATACATGCGGCGTTGGAGCGACAGGCCCTGGCCGGATATCCCGAGCCGGAGCCGCAGGAGGTTGCTCAGGAGATTGCCCATCAGCACGCGCTTGCGGCGCGAATGTTCGGGGAAATATGGGACCAGAGGCTGGGCAAAGGACTTCCGCTGCCCGACAGCTCCGTATTCCTGAGGATGGTCTTTGACGGATTCTTGGATCTCAGCAATCACGATGTGTATGAAGGTGCCCTCTTCAGTCTCTTCGGTGCTAGCGAAAACTATCAAATCGTTGCCGTTGATCGCTCATATGCCACGCAAGCGGCGGATCTGCCGCGCCTTATTCTCGAGACCCGTCAGGCGCTCCCCCGCCGCATCAGCCCGTCGGTGTCTGATCGGGAGATCAGCGCTGTACTGGCTCGACATAGCCGACCGGGGCAAACTCCTGCGCCTCTGTTCGCAGCCCAGGACATCCAGCAGCAGCGTGATCTGCTGGCCGGGATGTTCGAGGAGGAGTGGCACGCACGTGCGGCTCGAGGGGAACACCAGCTCGATAGCCACAGGGTTCTGCATTCCGCAACTCTCGCTGTCACCGACCTCACCCAGCCGCACTACCACCACAGTCTCCGCGAGATCCTCCGCCAGGCTCCAGGAACCAACCACTTCCTGGCCTCATCACTGGCCAATGTCCCGCGCACTCTCATACTCACCCGCTTCGCGTTGGGAGCCGTGGGCCTTCCTGCCGTCACCGACACCGAGATCATTGCCGCCGCCGGCCGGGCCCCACACCTCGAACCCGCGCATCTCGCGCGCAAGCTGCTCGCAGCCCTCCCCCACCGCGCATCCCGGGTCGGCACACAGCCCGAGATCGCAGTGGCACACAAAGGTCGTATCCAGACCAGCCACGCACTCATGGGCGACGACGGAGGTGCCGGCCCGGATCCCGTCCACCAGCTCGAGCAGGCCCTCGAACCCGGTGCGGAAAAGGCCACGAACGGGGCCCGTGATTCTGGGGCGAACAGTGACCGGGGGCGAGTCGCGCCAGCCGCAGGTTCCCGATACGGCGACCCGATCTCCCGCGGCGTCAACAAAGTCGCCGAGCAAACGCCCGGCACCCTCCCTGCCCTCAGCAGCACCACCCACCCCCGACCATCTGATGGGGACCAGCAGGAAGGGCCCAGCACCTCCGCACCTCGCACCGCTGGCACCACAGAGTCGCCCTCGGTCCACGACCACCGCCTGCACCACACGCTGGCCTACATTCAGCGCCAAGGAATACGGCCGCACGTCCGCATCGAAGACAGCACCGTCGCAGCCCACCCCCTCCCTCATCGCGAGCACTTCGAACAACTCGTCGCCGACGTGGACAACGCTCTGCACCTCCACGACACGCCCGATCACGCCGCCGCCGAAGCCGCCATCCATCAATTCCGACAGGATTTTCCTGAGGCATCAGACCGGCGCGGCGGACTGGGCGGTGGAGGCTCATCAATTGAAGCCGAGATCAACAATGTCCTCTTCCCCCGTCCCCGCGTGCAACTGTCGGAAGACGCCGGGGATCTTCTTGCCACGGGACCCGGCGGAACGCGAATCATCACGGAAAGCAAGGCTCTCTATCTCGGGAGGGGAGGCGATATATATCGAACCAGAGAGGGCGCCAAGGAATCGGGGGGAACAGGAGAAGAACGAGAATTTACCATTCTGGAAATAATCCCCGGCATAATGGACAATATTCCGGGCGAAATGTACGAAAACCTCGAAGACGGGATCAATCTTTACGCTTCCCTGGAACAACGACTTAAGACTCATGTCGACAACGTGCTCCTCGCGGGCGCGCCCCACCCAGGCATACCCCTGAGGGAAATATTTCCGCGCGAATCGGGCTGGAATCTCACACCCATCGGCAAGCGGATGTCCGTGACTTCACGACCTATAGGCGACCCAGGAGGTGCGCACGTTCACCACAATATCGGCGTCCCTCTCGCCGGACTTCCAAGTTTTCTATCGGCAGTGCATGACGGAACCTGGCGCAACGAATCATACGGCTATCTCACGCAACGCCATTTGAGTGACGCCCTGGACTTCGCCACCAGGGTCGCGGGTCGGTACATGGCGTTCCTGGCAACTGGCTCCGTCCCTGACGTCGTCCCCGACATGAGCCATTTCGTCAATGCACCATTGCGCGATGTACAGGAACTCCGGGGCGTAGTCGCGCTCCACTACATCGTAGGGGCTGTAATTGTTAACTCAGCCAGAGATATCCACGGGAGGCTTACGAAGGCGCATGCGGCTGTCCTGCCGCGGCACGAACCCGATGACTTGTATATGAGCCTCAATCCACGCGCCCGATGGTTTCTCTCGCATCATAGCGAATCCATTATGCGCGAGTTCGAGAGCATTATCGATCATCGAGTTCCGGATCCGACACGAAGCTCTGAATCGGCGCTGGACATCGGGATTCCCGGCGATTCCGAGCTCAAATTGCGCGATTATTTCCTGAGTGGCCTGACGGAAAACCACCCGTCCAAGGTCCATATGAATGACATCATGAAGACGTACATACTCGGCGACCTTGATCGCATCGGTTTGACGGTACCCGGAACAAGCCGGAATGTGACGGTCGAACGGGCGGTCATAGAAGTCCGCTCATACGGAGAACGTCTCGTCCAGGCCGACGGGATGCGCGCCCATCATCTGCGCCTGACAAACCTGGCCTCAATCGCACACACCCAGACGTTGGAGATGTACAGGCAGGAAGCATCTCAAGATAATCCACACCGTCGAATACTCCTAGACGTCAGGGAGCGCCTCGGAGCGAACCGCAACCGTCTCACCTCCAACCCGATGGTCTACAAGGTGGAGGCACCCGACCTCGCCGACCAGCTCACAGCAGCCCTCGCCGACGCGCGCGCAAAAACCCACCCGAACCCGAAGGAGATCGCCCTTCTCGAAGCAGCCCTCGAACGAGCACGCCCCACTCCTACCACCGAAGTCGCAGCCGGCAGCGGCCTGCACGGTTCCGAGGACGCCTTGCGTACCCCGGACATCCCCTCACCCCGCGCCACCAGTGTCACCCCGACCACTCCCGGAACCGGCCTCGCCGACTTCCCCACCGAACTCGTCCCAGGTCACGTTCCCACCCCCGGCAGCACACCGCTGGCCTCCCCCAACACCTCACCCGTCCCCCACACTGACAACTCCCGCCTCCCCGCCGGCAGACAAGCACCACCACACAGCGCGGAAACCTCGCGGAAGGGGCCGGTGGCAACAGCCGCAGAGGCCTTCGACCCGACACCCGCCACCACGACCGCCGACGCAACCGGCCCGGTAACAGGCCCCGACCGCACGCGCGCCCAGCGCGGGACACCGCACCCAGATCACACCGGAGCGGACGCGGTGGGGGACGACGCGTTCGCCGACGCTCCCGCGGTGAACGGGGACCGGGTGGCGGCCGGGCCATCCGACGAGGTGCATATCCCCGTCGACGGCAGCGTCCCGGTGCCGCAGCATCCGGAACCGACGCTGTTGCCGTCTGCCGCGTCGACCGCCGGGCACCGGCTGTCGCGGGACGCGGACCTCCTCCATGAGGTCAACGTGAAACTGCGGCGGATGGGGCACGCCGCGGTGCCGGCCGCGAGGATGGAGGCTGCCCGTGCGGTCGTTGAGGCCGGTCGCGGGGCCGCCTTCACCAGGACCGGCCTCAAGGCGCAGGCCGATCAGCTCGCCGTCCACCTCGTCCGGTCCGCGCATGCCGAGTTCCCGGACAGCGTTCGGGTTGCGGACCTCGTCGACGACGGATCGGGTACGCCGGCGCCCGGCAGGCGGCACGCTCCGGATGACCTGCCTTCCGCGGGCACACGGCCGGATACGGACCCGGCGGAGGCTCTCGCCGAAGCCCGCCGCGACTTGGCCGCCGCCCAGATGGTCCGGGACGAGCTGCAGGCGCGGTACGTCAACGGAGTCGGGACCTCGGCGGAGGCCGACGGCGCGCGGTACGCCGAGTCGCGGGAGGAGGTGCGACGGGCCGAGGCCATGTTGGAGCGGGCTGAGGCGCACTGGTCGGAAGCGACCGGTGGCGCACCGCTCCCGGAAGCTCCGTCGTACCGCGGATACGGGCTCGGCGGAGGTGCACCTCGCCTGCCGAAGAGGCTGCGTTCGTTGCTGCCCGGCGGGGGCCGGACCAACGCGGTGTCTCCTGCTCCCGAAGGAATCGTGCAGTCCGTGCAACATGTTCCGGCCGCAACCCACACCGTCATCGGCCTCGCAAAGGGGCAGACCGGGCATGTGCTGGTGCCCAGCGGTCAGGATCTGACCGTGGCACGGTGGCTGGACGATCCTGCGACGGCCTACGGGAGGCCCGCCGGCAACGGCAGGGACGCCTACGCGAGCGACCTTCAGAGCCACCAGGATGTGCTCGACAAGGCACTCGCGCATGCCGGTCACGACTCCGCGCTGCGACCGGTCCTCCTCCGGCAGCAGACGTCCCTCCAGGAGAACATCGCACTGTTCCACGCTCTGGAAGGCCGCCACGAGCTGCGGAAGCTGCGCATGCCACAGCTCGCGGCGGTGGTGATGGCCGAGCGCAGGGCACTGCGCGGCCTGGCCGCGGACTCCGACCAGTTGGTCGCAAAGCTCCGCGGCGACCGGTGGGCCTGGGCCAAGGACTACCCGCTGGAAGGCGGGGAGGCCGACGAGCTCGTCGCGGCGGTCCACCGGCACCTGCGCGAGGACCTTTCGCTGACTATCAATGTCGACCTGAAAATGAAGATGCCGGACGGGAGCACGCTGCTGGACTCGATGACCGGGGGGCGGCACCTGCTGCGCAACGCGTGGGAGACGAAATCGGCCGACGCCGGCTATCTCGTCACACGCGGCCAGGCAGAGGAAGCGCTTGGCCTGCCGGCATCCGTGAAGCGCACGAGGGAGGCGTCCGGCAACTACCCCGGTACGCCCGGCCAGGCGTTCGCTCCCACGCCCGAGGACATGGCGGACCTGCCGAACTACGCCGCCCTCAACTCAAAGTACCGGCCACGCGGCCTGCCGCAGTACGGCATGGCCGTCCTGCACCTGAAGCGCGACGTGATGCAGCGGTCCACGTTCACCCCCTGGGACAGTTTCAGGGAAGAGTCCTCGGGCGCACGCAGCGTCACCGGGCACAGCAACATGCTGCCACTGCTCATCCACGGCCCCGAGCAGCTGATCCGGCTGGCCTTCGCCGAGGCGACCGACTTCCGGTACGACAGTGCCTTTCGTGCCCTCCGTGACGCGGGCACCCTGCCGGGACGCCTTCGCGGGTACTTCGAAGCGCAGATCCACGGCGGTGTCGAGCGGGACGCGCTCGACCGTGTGGTGCTCCTGGACGACGGACTCGACCCGACGGTGCATGAGCACAAGCTGCGGTTCGAAGAGTTCGCCCGTGACAAGAACCTGTCCATCACGGTCGAGCTCCATGACACGCGTTCCGGCCCCGCTCCCGCCCACGGCGCCGCAGCCGACAGGTCCAGGGCCGCCGTCCGGACGGAAACTGCCACCACGGCCACCGACGGCACTGACCCAGGAAGCAGGCACGGCCACACCAAGGACGGCCGCCGCATCGCGGCCGGTCACCTCACCACCGACGACATCGGCCTGCCCGGCTTCGAGACCCGTCTGCAGGGACCCGACACCGCCTTGGCCCGCATCCCGGACACCCCATCGAGCCCACCCAGCCACAGTCCCACCGACCTCGCACGCGACACATTTATCGCCGTCACCACCTACAACGAGCTGGTCGGACTGCTTGGCTCACCTCTTCCCGACCCGACCAAAGTCATCGGCATCATGAAAGCGGCAGCCGCCACAGCACGAGCCGAATTCGGTCACGACATCGCCGACGCCATCGCGGAAGTCGCCGCCATCATTTACGACCACGGACTCGGCCACAGACTCGAACTCAAAAAAGCCTTCATCAACCTTGCGCACCTGGCCGAAGAAACCCTCGGCAACCAGCGCAACTCCATCACTGTCTCCCGCAGGACAGCCGAGTTCCTTCTCGTCGGCCACCCCACCCGCACGCTCGGGGGAGCACGCACCAAACATCCCGGAACCATCCAGCACACTGACTCCGTACCCGTCACCACCGATTACGAACAGAACAACACCCTTGGTTCGCAGCATAACGGTGATCAAAATGCAGAACCCCCCGGCAGAGAGGAAGGCTTAGTCAACTCCCCAGAGCCCTTCGATCCTCTTTTTGACGGCGTGGAGGAAGAGGATGATCCGGTCAGCGCCGAGGAACTCTTCGATCCTTCTGCTGATATCAATGACGACGAGACTACCGTTTTCCACCTTCCCGACCTGCACGCCCCTCTGCCGGGATCCGGATCTCAGTCCTCACCCGCCTCGCACGTCCATGCCCCCGTCCCAGCGCTCGCAGTGTCGACCTTCATCGCCCCCGCCGGCACTCAAACAATAAACACCCTGGGCCCTCTCGCACACGAACGATGGATCACCGGCCAGGTCGAGATGGGATTCATCAGCCGCGGAAATATACTCGACCCCCTGGCAGGTGAGGATGCCCAGGATCTATACGGCGTCATCGCACAGAACCCCGAAGCATCTGTCGGCGACGTGTACGAGTACATCCGCAACACGTACGAAATAGAGCTTGACCCGAATGAGATCCGCATCCTCCGCCAGCGGTACCACTTGGAGGTCTATGCCCGTGTCACGCTCGATCTCGATACCGACATCTATCTGGCAGCCGCCCGCAAATATGCTGCCGTTCACAACGGCAGCATCCATGACATCTCTTTCTCACATGTCGAGAAAAACGTCGATGGCAATAACGTCGCCCTTGGAATATGGCTCCACCGGATCCGCAGCAACAAGATATCTATCGAGCCAGTCGTAGCCGCCGAACTCGACCGCCTCAACTTGCGCCGAGAACCCAAATATAGACCAAAAATACCCATCTCCCTACTATTGAAATCCGCCGAGAAAATTTATCAGGAAAAGGGAACTCTCAGATACGTCGGATATTCAGATGTCGTAAGGATGGCCGACCTGGACGTCACTGTCGGACGATGGCTTCATGGTATTCGCCGACACGGTAGGCAAAGCACCCATCCGAATAGGCGGATTATTTTGAATAAACTCGACGCGATGGGCGCGAACTGGACCGAAGCGGGTGGCAGGATTCGCCTATTCCTGGATGCTGCACGCCAAATTTACGAAAGAATAGGAACCATCGAAAACGTGCCGGCCAGCCATTTCGAGCGGGTGTCCGGTGAGAGAGTCCCCGTCGGGCAATGGCTGCACGGAGTGCGCCAAAGGGGAAGGACGAGCCCTAACCCGCGCCGGCAAGCGGTACTGAACGAGCTTGACGGAATGAAAATGCGCTGGGAAAAACTGGACAAGACCGCACTCCTATTGGAGGCCGCTCGTAGAGTCTTCAACAGAGAAGGAACTCTGGCAAATGTCACCGCCAATCACATTGAATCAGTTTCCGGCGAGCCGCTCCAAGTCGGACAATGGCTCTTCCGGATACGCCGAAAGGGGAGGGAAAGTGAGGACTCTGCATGGCAAATCGTACTGGACGAGCTTGACGGAATGAAAATGCACTGGGGAAATTCGAATGATGAGTCAACTGCACACGGCGACAGGCTCGAATCAAACACCCCAAAGAAGCGGAGCACCGCCCCGACTTTTTCCGAATATGAATTCACCGCAGCCATCAAGCATTGGTATTCTCTCCACCCCAAAGAAGTTCCCAAACAGCGAGCTTACCAGGATATCGGAGTCAACGGTAAGTCGAATTTGATTAAGTTCGGTCCGCGCCTCTATGACACTATTAAAAAGGCCTCCAAAGGGAGGGGGACGGGAGTGGTGTCGCGCGAGATTTTCAATATTCTCAGCGACAACAAGCACCCGGGCGTAGTTCACCTTACAGCGAAAACCGAGGCCGAGAGTCGGATCACCCATGCAGGAGTATCCCGCGTTCGACGATTGCCCGATACCGCTTCGGGCGGGAAGAGCTCCGAAGGGGCACGCCCACGCTTTTCGAATGAGGAGTACAGTGAAGCTGTTGCAAAATGGTACAGCCTAAACCCCGACCGAACTCCTACGCAGCGAGCTTTTCAAGACATCGGAGTCAGCGGTAAGTCCAATGTTATAGATTTTGGACCACGCCTTTACTCTACTATTCGATATGCCACCAAGACGAAGAAACCTGGAGTGGTGCCGCAGCGGGTTTTTGACATCCTCAGCGACAACAAACATCCGAGTATAATCCACCTAGTACCCGATGGTGTAGCAGAAAATAGAGATCGCAGCTCCCTCGAGCCCCCCGTTCAGTCTGTCGCTCCAGAGTCGGCAACAGGGTCTGGGTCCGGGGTGGCGCGGGGCGGCCAGAGCGGGTCGGCTGGTAGTGAGAGTGTGTTCACGCATTTTGTGTTCTTGAAGCTGCCCAATTCCGCGGGGCCATCGTTGTGGGAGGTATCGTATTTCTCCGACGGCAGTGTCAAGTTGTTCAATCCTCATACCCTGGAGCAACTCGGTGCCGCCCCGGAAGGGACACGCGTTCTCGATGCATTGGACGAGAGCGCCGACGAAGTAATCGCGGACCCTCCACCGGCCGTCCCGTATCCGGACATCGCAGCCGATGGGAATTGTCTCTACGCAACTCTCCTAACTCTTCTGAGGGAGGACGCAGGCCCGGCTGGGGTACTCCGGTTGCGGGCCCGTCTCGCTAACTGGATGCGCGCCAATGAACGCGAGGTGCAGCCGTGGATCGACCAGTGGCAGTTCGGCAGCGTGCGTGTGAGCTACACCGACGTCCTGCGCACCATCACCACCGACGGAGACTGGGCCGGAAGGGCCGGCGATCTCGTCGCCAACATCGCGGCCTCGGCTCTCAACGTCCAGCTGGGTATCAGGATCGTCGACCGCTACCGCGGCCGTCTGCGTGCCTACAACGTCATCGCCTACCCCATCCCACTCAGCACACCCCAGCCACCGCCGACCCATCACCTCTACATACGCCTGCAGGGCAACCACTACACCCCCCTCGACTCACAGCTCGCCACCCACCACACGGATCCGTCACACACAGCCGGACCACCCACCGCCCCCGAAGACACCGCCACGGAACCAGAAAGCGCTCCCTACGACACCCCTATGGACTTGGGCGGCGACTTCGACTGGCTTCTGGGCCACCAAGACCTTCAAGAGCCCCCCGGACAGGACCACTTGTTGGCCGCCCCCGAGCCATACAGCACCGCGGATCAGCCCCAGCCCACGTCTTTCCTCGACCTCCTCCACACGGTGCAACCTGAGCCCGACGCCAACTTCACCCCCCACACACCCGCCTCATTCAGCCTCGACTCCACCCTGGACTTCTCCGCACCGCTCAACCCCATGGGTCACATCACCAACAACGACAACGACCACATACCAGAGGACCTGCAGGCCACCGCGTTCCTCAACTCTCTGCTGGCCCTTGCGGACAATACTCCGGCAGAGTCCGCGACGGATGCATCCACCAACTGGCCCGCGCCGAATCTTCTGGGCGACTTGCACGACCCCACCCTGCTCGCCGTTCTTGCCTCCCTGACCGGCTTGTCGGACACCACCGTGATGCACAACATGAACGTAGCCCCGGGTACGCAGGCACCGCCTCCCGCAACCTCCGCGGCCGGAGACCACCATCCCGAGCCCACGTCCGATCCGAGCGCTCACTACCGCAATCCGCACATATACCGGGTCCAAACCCCTGATATCCGCGAGCAACTCCAACGAGCCCTCGACCGGGCCCGCGCATCGAACCCCCGCAATGAGCAGGAGATCACAATCAATGAGAGGGAGATCTCAGGCCTCGAGAAGGCCCTGAAACGAGCACGGCCCACAGCAGTCCGAGACACCTCCGAGACCCCGACCGGCCACGCCCTGCCTGAATTCAGCAGTGCCCTCCGTACACCGGACACCTCCCCATGGCAGGGCCCTGAGTGGGAGGCCGGAGCGACCACGGCACCAGTACCCGTCACACCCGAGACCACCACCGGCGCACCCGACTCCGACTCCGGCCTACCGGGCTTCACCACAATCCTCCGTCCCTAATCGGGCGACACGACCTCGGCCGCCCCCGAGTCAGCAGTCCTGGTGGGCCAGCCGACGCCGAGGTCGAGGAACGCTCCGCCAAGGATGTCTCTCGTGGCTACGGCGGTCAGCTCATCCATGCCGAGCGGCTGTCCCTCCCCTCGTAGCGTGAAGACCGTGACTGCAGGGGAAGTTGGGAGTCATGGCGGAGAAGCGACGGAAGTTCAGTCGGATCCGATGGCAGGACCTGGACCGGATCGTACTTTTCCATCTCCGCCCCGACGACGCGAAGGGCCTCACCAAGAAGAAACCGTCCAAGGCACTCGCCCACAAGTCCGTCCTGGAGAACTTTGCCCGCCACAATGGCTTCTCCTTCACCGTGGAAACAGTCCCAGTGCCCCCCGACAGACGGCGGGATCCGGCTCCCACGGCCGACCCGAGCATCTGCGAGGACTCGGACAGCACCACGTTCGACGACCTCCACTCGACTGCCTCGCTCCTCGACAGTGCCGGCGTACCCCGCGAGGACCTGTTCAGGACCGCGGCCACGCGCGCGGAGCAGAGCGCCGCCGGCACTGTCGCCGATCCCGCCCCGGGACCCTGGACCACACCGTGACGTTTTGCGCGATGACACCGACTGGTGTCGGCGTACACGTGGACGTGGCCCCGGCAAGATGTCCGTGAAGCCGGGGAGTGCCACCATGCGCCAATGACGCTCCGTCATGGGTGCGGCATCGGAGCAGGGCCATGTGGATGACGGCGTGGCGGAGCAGCGGGACTCTTGCGCGTTCGGCCATGAGTCGTGGAGCTTCACGTCGCGTGATGCAGCCCTCGTTGACACCGGAGTTGAACGGGCTGGTGATGCCGCGCACGACCGCTGTCTGGTCTTCGCGGAGCGTACTGGCCAGGCTGGCGAGTGCGGGAAGACGGGAGGATGCGAGGTGGTCGAGCCAGTCCGGCAGCTGGGTCGAATCGCGACGTCGAGCATGACGGCGAACCGCCGTGCCAGGTCGCGGGTTCGCTGCAGCTCCGGGCAGTGCTCAAAAAATCAGGCGGAAAGACTCGGCTGCGTGCAGGCTGCGGCGGGACCGCGCGGTCGTGATCCACCGGGCGACTTCGCGGGGTGAGGCGGCCGTTCGCGCGGAGTGCCGATCGAGAGGCCGCGGCGCAGCGGCACGATGGCTGTCTTGACCCGTTGGTAGTGGCCGCGGTAGCCCATGGCGACGGTCTCTCGGTGCAGCACCGTCGCGGCGTGCTCACCTTCCTCCCACCGCTGCCGACCTGCGCGGGGTCGTCACCGACGCCCGACGCTCGGCCGCGTGGGAAGACGTACGTGGTCACCTCCGCCGCCCTGGCGGCCGACGATCGGGGCTGCCGGCCTGGCCCCTACAGAACGCCCTGGCGCAGTGCGTAGGCGACGGCGTGGACGCGGTTGCGCAGGCCGTGGCGGACGATCATCTCGTGGATGATGTACTTGACGGTGCGTTCGGAGTAGTGCAGGGCCGCGGCGATCTCCGTGGTGCTGAAGCCGGCGGCCAGCTGCCGCAGTACCGCGAGCTCCCGGTCGGTGAAGGACAACTGGTCCTCACCTCCCTCGGAGGCCTGGTCGTTCCAGCGCCCGGTGCGGATCTGCTCCAGCAGTGGTCCGAGCATCGACTGGGGCAGTGAGGCGGCGCCGCGCGCGACGGCGCAGAGCATCTTGCTGATGTCCGCGAGAGTGGTGTGGTCACGGGACAGGAATGCCACGAGTCCCAGCTCCACCACGCGGACGAGCTGCTCGACCGTGGGTCTGTTCGCCACGAGGATCAGCCGCGGTGATTCGTCGGGGTTTTCCCGGCAGTAGCGCTGCAGGACCGCGAAGGTGTTCTCCGCCAGCTCGGCGGTGATGAGCAGGACCACGTCCGGAGTCTGTTCGTCCCCCGGCCCGAGCACCTGCACACGGTCGTCGCCCGCCACATGTGCCTCCACGCCCTGCGCGGTCAGTCTGTCCTCCGCAAGGACGACCACCCGCATGGGCCGCGGCGTTCCAGAACCGCTCACCGAACGTCCTTTCCGAGAGTCCGAGATCTCGCGTCGCGCGAGACCGCGCCGGCCCGCCCGCGGACCGCTCGGCGCCTGGGCCGAGGCGTCCGGTCGGGCGGGACGACAGGGGGCGTTCGTCGAGAGGTCAGAGGGTCTTGATCTGGCCGCCGTCGAGGACGACCTCGGCTCCGGTGATGTTGGCGGCGAGGGGGGAGGCGAGGAAGAGGGTGAGGTCGGCGACCTCGTGCGCCTCGGTGATCCGGCCGGAGGTGATGCCCATGCTCTGCGGTACGACGGTGTCGAGGGCTTCCTGCGCGGTGGTGCCGGCGGCCGCGGCGGTGGCGTCGGCGAAGCCGCCAGGAGCGGTCCACAAGGGGGTGCGGACCGGGCCCGGCGAGACGGCGTTGACGCGGACGCCCTGGGGGGCGAACTCCTCGGACAGCGTCTTGTTCAGGTTGGTCAGCGCCGCCTTGGCCGCCGAGTAGTCCACGACCATGGGGAAGGGCAGCCGGGCGTTGATGGAGCTGATGTTGACGATCGAGGCGCCTTCCGCCTGGAGCAGGTGGGGGAGGGCCGCGCGGCTGGCGCGGACGGCGCTGAAGAAGGTCAGGCCGAAGACCTTCTGCCAGTCCTCGTCGGTGACCTTGAGGAACGACTCGCGGGGCTCGGCCGCGCCGACGTTGTTGACGAGGATGTCGATCCGGCCGTGCCGCTCGACGGCGGTGCGCACGAGGGTTTCGGGGCCCTCGGACGTCGACAGGTCGACGGGCACGACGGTGACGTCGTGGTTCGAGGCGAGCGCGTCGAGCTCGGGGGTGGAGGTGCGGCTGCCGGCCACGACCTTGGCGCCTTCACGGACAAGTCCCTCGACGACCGCCAGGCCGATGCCCTTGCTGGCTCCGGTGACGACGGCGACCTTGCCCTGGAGGTGCAGTTCCATGATGTTCCTTTTCTGGATCGCTCAATACAGAATTGTGTTACAGGACGGTGAGTGGCGAGTGCGACCTCGGAGTCCGTCCGCGGTGCGGTCCGGTCCACCTTCCCGGCGGCCCCCAGGAGGGGGCCCGTACTTTCTGGAATGTTCAATCAAGTACGGGTCGGAAGTATTCCGCCCCCCACGGACCAGTGCGGCACGGCCCTCCCGAGAGGGGCCCGAGCCGGCGTGGCAGGGCCCGCCGCGCCGCCGGGCCCGACCTCTGGATCCAGCTCACACCGCACCGGACCGGCCGCCGGCACCCTTCTTCGCCGCCGCCGGTGGCCGACGGGTCCTCGGGAGGCGTACGGCGATCACCACAGTCATCGGTCGCTCGCATCCAGTCCGCCGAATTCTGCCCCACCGAGCCAAAGGCATTGACCGAACGGGCAGGCCGGAACCCCGCGAGGGGTCGATCGAACCGGGCGGGCCGTGTACTTAACCGTTATGCAGCCTGCTACCCCAGGCCTCGCCCCCACCGGACGACAGGGAGGTTCGAACAGGAATGGATGAGGCGAAGACGAGCACCGGCACTCCCGGGACCGAAGTCATGACGGAATCGCTCTACGACGCGACGACGTGTCCACGTGTCGACGAAGCGGCATCCGCGAGGGGGGAAGCAGCCGAACGCCATGTCTACAGTGCGCCGATCGAGCGATTCATCGCATCCACGCACACGGCGTCTCGCCCCGTTTCCCGCCATCCGTACTTTCTGGCGATAGATGTCGCGACCCTGTCCCTCATACCTTCATCCGTACTGGCCGGCCAGCTGCGCTCCGACCTGACGTGATGGAAGGTATCGATCGCGATGATTTTGGTGCACACCGTCGGATACAACGTCTATTTGCGGGCGAAAAAGAAGGTGACCAAGACCAGGGCGCGTTCGACCATACAGGACCTCGCCCTGGCGATCATCCCTCAATACTTACTCGCGTGCTGGCTCCTCGGTCAGCCGATCGGACCGGGAAGTGACTATCTCGGAATCTGCCTTCCCGTCCTTCTCGTGATCTATCGAATCGGCTGTCTTGTCGGCGGATGCTGCTACGGACGCCCCAACCCCAAGGGCATCAGGTACCGCCCGGAACTCGTCGGCGGCGCAGCCACACGCTTCCGGACCTATGACCCGGGGCCCTGCCCGCCAGGCCCCGTGACCCCACTGCAACTGGTGGACGCGGCAGCACATCTGGCGGCTCTGACGGCAGTGATCCTCATCGCCCTCTGCGACTCCCGCCTGCCACTGCTCCCCGCCTACCTGCTCGCCTACTGCCTTCTGCGCATCCCGCTCGACTCCCTCCGAGGCCACCGGCACCGACCGGTCTACGGCGCCCTCTCGGAGTCTCAGTGGGCGGCACTCATCGTCGCTTCCGCCTCCGCGATATGGCTCATTTCGTAGGTTCCCTCCCCCGCGGGGAAAGCATCCCGCGGGCGCTCGGATGTCGCACCGGAGACTGGATGATCCCCTGGATCGGCTTTAATCCGCACAACCGTGGCCTGAAGCAATCCGCAAGTGTTTCCGAAAGGGCAGACCCTTTCCCCGTATGGGCAGGTGAAGTACCCGGCCCTTACTGGTGATTCTATGCTCCGTCGGCAAGAGGGCCGTCGGAACGGTTACCTCGGAGTACGCCGGAAGGAATCGTTCGCCGGCGTTCATCGCGAAGGAGAGCAAGTGCGCTTCCTCAGAAATGCCAAGCGGGTTGGTATCACCGCGGCCGTCACCTGCGCCATGGCCACGGGCCTGCTGGCCGGCACGGCGGGCCCGGCATCCGCGTCGACGATCAAGAACCAGTGGATCCAGCTCTGTGCACAGGGCAACTACCCGGCCCAGGTCGAGTTCCCCTACCGAGGGGGATTCTCGAGCTTCGTCGTCTCTCCCGGACAGTGCCAGTGGTGGAACTTCCAGGACCTCGGCACCTGGGAACCGGTCAACGTCGTGGACGTCTGGTCGGGCAGGACCGTCGGCACCACGTGGTACAAGGGCGACGTCTCCGGACTGGGGATTGGAGCGGAAGGCTCGGAAGGCGGCAGCCAGTGGATCCAGACCTGGTGACCACGGGCACATCGGAGCCGCTCGGCTGACGCGTCCTCGCTCTGGACTTCGTCACCACGAGGGCCCATGGGAACGGTCCGGTACCGAGTCCCTCAATCAACCTCTCCCAGTACTCTCCTCGGAGGAACCAAGTGCGCTTCGCCAAGAAGACCCGCCGGCTTGCCGTCTCCGCGGCCGCGATCTGCGCCACGGCGACCAGTCTGCTTGCCCTGACGGCCCCTTCGGCGTCCGCGTCGACGATCCAGAACCAGTGGGTGCAACTGTGCGCCCAGGGGAACTACCCCGCCGTGCTCCAGTTTCCCTACCGAGGCGGCATGGAAAGCACCGGGGTCAACCCCGGACAGTGCAACTGGTGGAACTGGCAGTCCATCGGCACCTGGGAACCGATCAACGTCATAGACGTCTACTCGCACAGGACGGTCGGTACCGTTTGGTACAAGGGCGACGTCTCCGGAGTGGGCATCGGGGCCGAAGGGTCGGACGGCGGCAGTCAGTGGATCCAGACGTGGTAGTCCTGCGGGGCCTGAACGCGCCAGACCGCGCGAGCTGCCGCGGCACCCGCCTGTCGTGACCGACTGCCCACGTCGTTCGTGAACGGTCCCGCAGCGGCGAGCGCGTGCTGCGCGGGTGTGAACAGACGCCCGACTCCCGAGTCGAACCGGCGCTCCGCCGGCGGGAGAACGGGCCAGCCGTTCGCACGGTTCGCTCCGCCCGCGCTCGCTGCAGGACCGGGGTCCGGACTCGTGATCGGCAGGGGTCCGGACGACGGGTCCTGCGGTGCTGCGAGTGCGCCGAGAGCCTGGGACGGCTCCCGCCCCCGCCGCCGTACCCGTCATCTGCCGTGCGGTGCGGTCCGCGACCGCAAGACGCCTCGCGTCCGACTCCGGCGGAAAGGCGCCCGCCGGTCGTTCAGTCGTCGGCCGCCAGAAGGAGGGTCGCGATGTGATCGATGTCGACGTGGCTTCCCTCCGTGCCCGTCGGCACGAGTTCCTGCGCCCGGTCCAGGAAATCGGCGACGGGCGAGGCCTTCATGTCGAGCACCGCCGAGCCGAGTCGGGACCTGACGACAATGCGGATGACCGGACCGTGCGACGAGCGCCGGGGGGACACCAGTACGTCCCCTTCGCCCACCGGTCGGCGCATTCCCTCTTGCAGAAGGCTCAGCGCGAACACCCAGTTGACCGTACCGCTCGAGGTGGCCCCGATCGACAGGCGTACGGCGTAGGGGTCCCCACAGTGATAGTAGAAGGCTGCCGGGAGTGAGACACGCGGTTCACCTCCGACCACCACGTGCACTTCGAGCTCACAAGTGGCCGTCGTCTCGGCCGCGCTTGAAAACGGTTGAGTCATTTCCTGCCCGTTCCACAAGGTCTGGGGGATGGCATCTCCTGCCCGAAAAAAGCCTAGAGCCGCCCGCAGAAGCCACTTGCCGGGAAATGTATGAGAGGTTGCCCAGGAGAGAACCGAGCGCGAAGGGACCTCCAAGGCGCGCCCTTACGTCCCTCGGCCCGCACAGGAGTTCCACAGACACCCCAGCTCCCGGCGGCAACCTGTCCCGCTCACCTCACCCGGCATGGACTTGTGAATATCCTGTAGCCGCGTACCGCTCATGATCGCCAGGCAGCGTACGTCTTCGCCGGCTCCGACAGGTGGTCGCATGGCGACGAGACGGACCGAGTTGGTCCGGGCACAGAGGTACGAGGCACACGGGGGGTGGGTCGGGTGACCGACGTGAACGATGTCGGGTTCGGGGCGCTGCTCAGGCAGTTGCGTCTGGAGTCGTCGCTGACGATCGAAGCGCTGGCCGAGGCTTCGGGGGTGAGCGGCCGCGGGATCGGAGATCTGGAACGGGGACGCCGGGCGACTCCCCAGCGAGGCACGGTCGCGGCGCTGGCGACGGGGCTGAACCTGCACGAGGCGGATCGAGAACGGCTGTTGGCGGCGGCCCGCATCGGCCGCAACCCGCGCCAGAGCCCGGCCGACGTACGGGCCTTCCCGCGGGGCGTCGACGACTTCGTAGGCCGGGAGCAGGAACTCGCCCACCTCACGGCGCTGGCAGGACAGGCGGCCCTCGGGCGCTCACAGGTCGTCGCGGTGTCCGGGCCGCCGGGCACCGGGAAGACCACGCTGGCACTGCACGCCGCACGCGAACTGGCCGATCGTTTCCCCGACGGGCAGCTCGTGCTCGACCTGCGCGGCATGGACGACGAACCCCCCATGCCGGCGGAGCTCATGCTGCGCGTGCTCAAGGCCGTCGGCGTCGCCGACCGGGACCTGGCCAAGGCCGGACCGCAGGGCCATCCGGAGCTGTACCGGCAGGCGCTGGCCGGGCGATGCTGCCTGCTGGTGCTGGACAACGCCCGTGACGAGGCCCAGGTCCGCCCCCTCCTGCCGAGCGCGGGAGGGGCGATGGTCCTGATCACCAGCCGCAGGATGCTCACCGGGCTGGAGGACGTCGAGCGCCTGCCCATCGGCGAGCTCTCCCCGTCCGAAGCCGCCGTGTTCCTGGCCGGTGTGATCGGCAAGGACCGCGCGGACACGGATCCCGACGCGCTCTCCGAGGTCGCCCTGCGCTGCGCGTACCTGCCCCTTGCCCTGCGAGTGGCGGGCAACTGGCTTGCGACGCGCACCGGTTGGACGGTTCGCCGCCTGGCGGACCGTCTCGCCCTGGAGGAACGCCGGCTGGACACCCTGGCCGCGGGCGACGTCCGCGTGGCCGCCGCCTTCGACCTGTCCTACCGGCAGCTCACCCCCGGCGCCGCCCGGCTCTTCCGCTTCCTCTCCCTGGTCGACGGCCCCGACGCCAGCGTCGCCATGTGTGCCGAACTCACCGGCCAGGAGTACTTCGACGTCGAAGACACCCTGGAGGAGTTGGTCGAGACCGGTCTGCTGGGGTCCGACCAGGACCGGTACCGCCTCCACGACCTGCTGAAGCTGTACGCCCGCGACCGGCTGGGGGCCGAGGAGTCCGACAAGGCGGCCGAAGCGGCCCGGTCCGCGCTGCATCGCTGGCTCCTGGAGACCGCGGTGATGGCCGGCCGCTGGTTCGAGCCCGACTACGGTGCCCCGCCTCCCACTTGGCAGGGGACCGTCGATCTGGCCACGGCGGACCGCGCCCGTCAGTGGCTGCAGACGGAGAACATCAATTGGCTGGCGGCCTACCGTTCCGCCGCGCACGCGCAGGACCACGCCGCCGTGGTCGAGCTCGCGGAAGCACTCCACTGGTTCTCCGATCAGTGGATCTTCTGGGGACACTGGCCGGAGGTCTCCGCCACCGCCGCCGCCAGCGCTCAGGCCCTGGGCGATCCCCTCCTGGAAGCCACCCACCTCAACCTGCACGCCTGGGCCCTGCTGATCTGCGAAGGCCGGCACCACGCCAGCATGGAACGGTCAGCCGAGGCACTCGAGGCGGCCAGGCGCGCCGACGACCTTCCCCAGCAGGCGTGGGCCCACAGCTACACGGCCTGGGCGCTCAGCCACCTCGGCGACTACGCCGCGGCGGCACCGCACAATCGCGACGCGGCCAGACTGTTCGAAGCCGCCGGTGACCTGCACGGGACCCTCCACGCCATGTGCAGCCACGCCGACACCCTGCTGCGAGCGGGACTCTATGAGGAATCCATCGCGGAGCACCTCCGTACGCTCGCCTTTCTCGATCAGGCCGGCGACGGCATCGAACCGCACAGTGCCGCTTTCAACCGAACGAACGTGCAGACGTCGATAGGCCAGGCCCAGACCCTTCTCCAGAACTGGGCGAAGGCCGCCGAGCACCTGCGCATCGCGGTGGACCTCGCCCGCGCGAGCGCGAATCCGGGCCTGGAGAGCCGCGCGTTGATCCACCTGGCTGAAGCCCTGCGGGGCGGCGGACAGCGGGAACGGGCGCGCGAGATCTACGTCCAGTGCGTCGCTCTCGGGGAGGCCGCCAACCCCGAGCACGTGGCGACGGCCCGGGAGCGTCTGGCGGAGCTGGGCCACGGTTGATCCCGTCCTTCGGCCGTCGGCAGCGGTGGTCCGTCCTCGAAGGGGCCGGTGCGGTGGCGCGCTCTCCGTGTGGAGGCGGGTTCGGATGGAGGCGGCCGAGTGGGAGGCGAGAGGCGCTTCATCCCACTCGGCTGCCACAAGGAACGCTACGTCCCCACCGCCCACTCAGTGCGTCCAGAAGTGCGCGTCTGCTGGTCCACGAGCGCATCGCTCCTCACCCGGCGAGCCCTGACGTCCTCCGGTGCCCGACGTCGACGGCTCCGGTGAGAGGGCCGAACAGCCGACGGCCGGCCGTGAGGGACGAGTTCGTCCGTCACGGCCGGCTGTCAAGTCAGGCCCGTGCGCAGCGATCAAGGGGCTCTCTTCAGTGTGAAGTCGCCGACGGTCGTGCCCTTCTTCACCAGTTTCACCCGAGTGGTCCGCGACGCGTAGCCCTCCATCGACACGGTCACCGTGACCGGGCCGTCCCGGGCGTCGAGCCACAGCGAGTAGGTTCCGTCCTCGGCGGTCGTCAGGGTATGGCTCGACTTCTTGCCGACGAGCTGGACGGTGGCCCCGGCGAGAGGGACCGTGCCGCCCTCCCCGTCGTCACCGAGCACGGTCCCGGCGTATGCGCCCCACCCCTTGCGCGGGTTGACGGTCATCGTCACCGGGATCGGTGCGACGTGGTACGGCGTGTCCGTTTCGACACTCAACTGGGCCTGGTAGGAGCCTGGTCGCGTGACATCGGAGACAGAAGCATCCAGAGACACGGTCACGGTGGTACTGGCCCCCGGCCGCAGTGTCGCCGTCTGCCCACGCAGACCGAGCCAGGCCACGTCGTCGATGCGGTCGCCCTGGTCGTAGCCGGGCAGCACGCTGGCGGTGGCGACCGGTGCCGCATTGGCCGAGCGTCTGCCTCCGACACTGTAGAAGCCGGGAGCCGCACCGCCGCGGTAGATCGCGGAGACGGCGTTGGGCAGCGCGCTCCAGGTGCCGGCTCGGGGATCGTAGGCGAAGCTCTTGTTCGTCACCGCGGTCCCGGTCCTGCCGCCGATGGTGATGAACCGTCCGTTCGCCGCCGCGTAGTTCGGTCCCCACACCGCGAGGGGCATGTCCGCGATCGGTGACCAGGTGTCGGTCACCGGGTCGTAGACGTAGGCGTGCTTCGTGATGGTGTTGTCGGGGGCGAGGCCGCCTGCGCAGTAGAGCATGCCGGAGATCTCACCGCAGGCGGTCCAGGCGACGGTCTCGGGGTACGGGGCCGTCGCCGACCACTTGTCGGTGCGGGGGTCGTAGGCGTACACGTCCGTCGTGCCACCGCAGGTTCTGCCGCATCCGCCGACGACGTACAGCCTGCCGTCCACGACCGCGCTGCCCGAGGCCGCGTACGGCTTGGGTGAGGACGCTCCGGTGCTCCAGGTGTCGGTGGCCGGGTCGTATATCTCCAGCTTGGGATCGGGTGTGCCGTCGTTGCGCCAGCCGCCCACGGCGTAGAACTTGCCTCCGATGAATCCCTTGGCCGGTGCGTCACGTTCGTCGGCCGCCGAGGCCAGTTGCGACCAGGCGTCGGTGCCCGGGTCGTAGACGTACAGGTCCGATTTGTAGGTGGCACCGCTGGTGAAGCCGAAGGCGGAGTAGAGCCGGCCGTCGTACGCGGCGACCGCGTTGTCCATCGTGGCCGTCGGCAGGTCCGCCACCGGCTGCCAGGCCGCGCCGTCGGCCGGGGGCGTCTGCGTCCCGGAGCCGCCGAGCTGCTCGCCGACGGTGAAGGTGGCCGGTGCCTTCCCGGTGTTCTTGATCGTCACCTTCGCCGTCGCCCGGCCGTCCCAGGCCACGGTCTTGTCCACGGCCGTCTGCTTGAGGGTGAGCCTTCCGGCCTCAAGGGCGCGGTCGCTCTCGGTCACCCTGTCGGGCACCACGCGCGCCGCCTTGGTCCCGGTTACGAACCTGCTCTTGGTCACCGTGAAGGACTGTCTGCCGGACGTGTCGGAGAAGAGCCAGTAGAACCCGTCGCCCAGCCGCGGGTCGTTCGGGGTCGCCGTGGTCAGGGCGGACTGTCCCGCGTCGTCGGCGTTGCGGACGGCCGCGTTGACGACACCCGCACCCGTGTTGGCGTCGGTGACGACACCGGCCACCAGCCCGCCGCTCACGGGGGTGGCGGGGCGGTCACCGACGAAGAGGTTGTCCACTTCCCAGTAGTTGTCGCTGCCTGCGACGAAACGGAACCGCACCTGGACGGCCTTGGCCCCGGCGTAGGCGGCGATCGGTATGTCTATGTGTCCGGGCTGGGTGAGCGCGGTGTACGTGCGCAGATTGGTCCACGTGGCGCCGCCGTCGGTGGTGATGTCGACCGTGCCGGTCTGCGTGGGCGAGGCGAAGTAGGCCATGTCGAAGGAGATCCGCGGCCTGGTGTAGTCGCTGAAGTCGTAGACCGGGCTGACCAGTGACGAGTCCTGGCGCTTGCCGAGGAAGTCGAGGCTGTTGGCCTGAGCGAATCCCCCGCTGCCGGTGGTCATGTTGCCGTGGTGGGTGGGATCCGAGAACTGCCAGCCGCCCGTGGTGCCGGGGGCGTTGACGACACTCCAGCCGTCCGGCGGGGAATCGGTCGCATCGAACGCTTCGGTCCGGCCGACGGTTCCCACGGCGTAGCCCGCGAACGTGTCCTTCTCGCGGTCCACGGGAAGCGCGGCGTCAGCCGTTTCCGTCGAGGATCCGACGGTGATGTCCTTCGTGACCGTCTGGTAGCCGGGGTACTGGGCGACGATCTTCAGCGTGTAGTCGTGGCCCTCCGGCAGCTTCAGCTGGTAGACGCCGGTGTAGGGGTCGGTGAAGACCGGTGCGCCGGGCACGTCCTGCGCGGTGACCGTGGCGTAGAGCGGGTAGCCGTGGCCGGAACCGTCGGTGATCCTGCCGGTCACGGTCCTGGACTCGGCGGCATCCAGCGAGATGTCCTGGGTGATCGAGTCGCCGTCGGCGACGCTGACCGCCGCGACGGTCCTGCTGCGGTAGCCGTAGGCGTCGGCACGCAGATCGTAGCTGCCGGGCGGAAGCGTGAACGAGTAGTGCCCGTGGGAGTTCACGGTGACCTGGTAGCCGTCGGCCGAGACGGTGGCCCCGGTCAGCGGTGTTCCGCCGGCGTCGGTGACGGTGCCGCTGACCTTGCCGTTCGGGTAGCTGCGGAAGGCGGCCAGGCCGTTGGGAGTGCCAAGGCCCGTCGGCCCGTCGTAGCCGGCCCGCGCGGTGCAGAGATAGGCCGGGGTGCAGATGCCGTTGGTGCCGCTGGTGACGTCGTTGAGGGCGGAGGGCTTGAAATAAGGGTACGAGTTGGGGTTGCTGCCCGCGGCGGGAACGCCGGCGGTCGCGTACACGCCGGTGATGATGGGGGCGGAGGCGCTGGTGCCGCCCATCACTCCCCAGCCGTCGCCTCCGTAGGTCTGATAGACGGCCAGACCGGTGCGGGGGTCGGCGACCGCCGCCACGTCCGCCACCGAGCGCCCGTCACAGCCGGTGTCCGTCTGGAATCCGGGCTTGGGCTCGTAGACCGAGCATCCCGACCCGGACAGGTTCCACACCGACTCCGACCAGCCGCGCGAGGTGGACGAGCTCGGTGTGAGCGTCGTCCCGCCGACGGCGGTCACGTACTGCGAGGCAGCCGGGTAACTCACGCCGTACCCGAGGTCGCCGGTGGAGGCGACCATCGCGACGCCCGGGTGGTTGTAGTGGGCGTCGTAGTCGGTGGTCTCCGCCGGATCCTCGCCTTGGCCGGACCCGCCGGTGTAGTCGCTTCCATAGGAGTTGGAGACGTACTGGGCTCCCTGCGCGACCGCCTGGTCGACGGCGACGAAGATGTCCTCGAAATCGGAACTGTCGGCTTCCACCAGCAGGATGTGCGCGGCGGGCGCGGACGCGGAGACCATGTCCATGTCGAGGGAAGCCTCGCCGGCCCAACTGCTGTTGGGTTTGGGGTAATCGGTGCCGCCCCGCTGATCGATTTTACGGAAACAGCCGTTGGCGGTCGTGCATTCGGGCAGACCGTACTGCGAACGGTAGACGGCCAGATCGGACTCCGCCGTCGGATCGTCGTAGGCCACCACGATGGCGACCGTCCGCCCTTCGCCCCCGCTCGCCGGCAGGTCGTACGCACTCTGCAGATCCGACGGCCCGTATCCGGAGGGTGCCGAAGCCTGGACCCCGTGCTCGGTGCCGGTGTCGGTGCGCCGCAGCGCGAAACACCCGACCGTGCCGGGCCGCGGCACGTTGCACACGGACTCGACGGACGCGCTGGTGTCCTGCACCGATGTGCCGGTGCCGGGCTCCGCCGACGCGGTCGCGGCGAACGGCAGGCCGGCGCCGAGCACCGTCATCGCGAGGGAGGAGACGATCGCCAGCCTCGCGGGCCTCGGCCTGGGTCTCGCGGTGAACAGCCTAGATATTCGCAACGTGCGACTCCTGTGCGCTTGTACCTGGGACCAACCCTGTGAACACCGGTTGACTACGAACCCCTGTTCGCAAAAGACGTTTTCGCAGATGAACTGATGAAAGGTCAAGCAACAAGCTTCATAGGCACGTTCCGGGCATACGTCATCGCCTCGGCTGCGGTGGATCCGACTCGAGGAGGAGCCTAGGAGTCGCGGTCCCGCGCCCTTGCCTGTCCGCGCACCGGCCTTGTTCTGTCCGTGCACCCGGGGGTGGGAATCGGAGGTCGGCGGCTCGCTGCTCGTCGCCGCGAGTGCGGGGGGAGGTGCCTTTCTGGGCAAGGGGCCGTGCGTTCGCCGACTCGAACCCCGAGGACGAGTTCGTAGGGTTCGGAGCGACGGTCCCGCTTTCTCGCATGCGCGCTGTGGCCCTCGTCCGTTGAACTGCGAGCCGTGGTCTTCCCCGTCGGGATGCGCACGGCTTCGGAGGGCTGCTCAGCCGCTCATCAAAGGGGTGAGCATGAATACCTACACCAAGCCGCTTCTTCGGATGTGGGCGTGGCAGATGGACGCCGCCTGCCGCGGCATGGACAGCTCCGTCTTCTTCTCGCCCGAGAGCGAAAGAGGCCGAGCCCGTCAACGGCGGGAGGAAGCGGCACGGACCATCTGCCGCGCATGCCCCGTGCACGTTCCCTGCGGCCGCTTCGCCCAGGCGTCGCAGCAGGAGTACGGCGTCTGGGGCGGCTACACCGAGAACGAGCGGCGCTCCGCCATCGATGTGGGCGAGCGGACGTGACGCCCTCGCATCCGCGACGGCTGCCGTCGCCCGCGCCCGCCCGCGACTTGGCGCGCCCGCCCGCTGCGAACGTCAGTCGCCGGCGTTTCGCTGTGCCATGACCAGCGGTATCCGGCGGATCTCGTCCAGCGTCAGCACGGCCCCCGCCATGGCACAGGCGACCCGCATGCCGATCAGGCTGTCGACCTCGCCGGGTTCGAGGTCCTCCCAGGCGGCTATCCCGGCGGCCTCGAATGCGGCGGCCAGTTCGGCGGGCATGCCGGGAAGTCTTTCCTCCAGGCTGAGTTCGTCGATGACGACTTCCTCGACTTCCTCGCCGTCCACCGCGTAGTGGAGACTGGCGTGCCCGTTGATGGCGGACACCGTGGTGACCGCCGTCCGCCCCCCGCGGGAGAGGACTTCGGCGGTGCCGTCGAAGGTGTATCCCAAATCGTCGTAGACGAAGGTCCATGACCCGATCCGGCCCGCGAGCAGTGTGGCGGCGTCTCCCCCGTCACCGCGGTAAGCCGCGCTCGGCAGTGACGTGTACCGGTTCGGCTTCTTGTCGGGAAGGACGCACCGCCGGATCGAAGCGGGCTCGACGCGAAGGGCCTCGAGCGCCAGCACGGGTCCCATGTCCCGTACGACATGCAGACTGTGGTTCGGATCCTCGCCGGCGAGGTCGCGTATCCAGACCGGCAGCCCTTCCGAATCGAGCGTGTCGCGCGGGAATCCAGGCGTGACCATGAGCGACCTCTCAACCCTCTTCATCGTGTCCCGGCGCACCGGAGGAGGTGCCGCAAGGCGCTCTGGAGAGATCGCGCGCCGGTCGAGCAGGACGGCAGAGAGGCGGCACGCAACTCGACGGTGATCATTGGCCGGTATACCGGACACCGTCAATGTCCCGCACCAAGATCTGCGCGAAAGCGCACCGACCGCGCTGCGGAGGGCAGGATGTGCCCCGGCGGCTGGCCTGCCGGATCGGCTTCGGGTGAACTGTGCTCAGCGTCGGTCCCGGGGGGGCTGGAATCCTCCCCGGAGTCCGTCGACGATCCTGTGGGACCGCCCGGGTCCACGAGCCGGGCCATGGGGCCCGGTCGGGGCTCGCGCGCCGGGAGCCGTTCGCCCGCCGGACACGGGCGTCGGGCGTGCGGAAGCGCCTGCGGGGCAGTGCGCCCCGAGAATTCTTCCTGCACTTCTTCCTGGTACCTCTCGCGCAGGTGCGATGTGCTGACACCGCTCGCCGTGAGCCCTCGAACCGCCGTGATCCTCCACGGATCAGGCGGCCGGAGACCGCTCGCGCCCGACGGCCGTGTCGGCCGCGCGTCCGTACGACCTGCCAGGGAGTCGCCGTGTCCGTGGTCCTCTCCACCGCTCCGCTGTCCGCACCGGACCGAGCCGACTTCTGGCAGGACGCCGTGTCGCGGACGTTCGTACCGCTGGACGTCGATCTGCACGAGGACGAGCCGGCGACGGCGACGATCGTGAGCCGCCGGGTGGGGTTCATGCAGGTCTCGACCGTCACGGCCGGACCGCAGACCGTCACCCGAAGGCCCCGCATGATCGCGAGGGACGGCCGGGAGACCGTGACGCTCACGCTGATGCACCGGGGGATGGCCGAACGCTCGCAGGACGGCCGCGACACCGTCGTGCACCCCGGACAGTTCGCGCTCTCGGACTCCCGGCGCCCCTTCAGCAAGGTGCTGCGGCAGGCGTTCAGCCTCACTTCGTTCCACTTCCCCCGATCCGCCCTCGGGGTGAGTGATCCCGAACTGCGGGGCGTGACCGCCACCTCGTTCGGCCGGGACGAGCCACTCGCGGCGCTTCTCGCCGGGCACCTGAGGCGTCTGGACGTGAGTGCGGAGTCGGTCGCTCCCGCGCAGGCCGACAGGCTCGCCGCGGTGACGTGCGACCTGCTGGCGTGCCTGCTCCAGGAGAGGCACGGACGGCAGGTTTCCCAGGAGCCCGCCGCGGTCCAGGCGATGCTCCTGCGCGTCAAGGACTACATGGTGCGGAATCTCGCCGATCCTGACCTGTCTCTCGTGGAGGTCGCCTCCGCTCACCAGGTGTCGCTCAGGTATCTGCACAAGCTCTTCGAGACGGAAGGCGTCACCGCGGCGCGGTGGATCCAGCAGCAGCGTCTTGAGCGCTGCCGGAAGGAACTGGCACGGACGACGTCCCATGCCCCGACGGTGGCGACGGTGGCCCACAGCTGGGGCTTCGCCAGCGCCTCCCATTTCAGTCGCGTCTTCCGGCTCGCCTACGGGATCTCCCCACGGGAACTCCAGACGGCCGCGCGCAGGGGTTCGAGATGACACAGGCCATGCACGTTCTCACTGCCGCTCGTCAGGTGAACGGCGCCCGGATCGGCCACGAGACGGCCTGCGGGTCGCCGCGTTCCCCGATACCGGCGCCCGATCCCCTCCGTGCGACCGAGGAGCCACCCCCACAGACGGAGGGCCCCTGGCACGAGGCGCTGCACGGCACGCTGGGCATGGTCGACGCCGAGGCGCCGGACGGACCGCACGGGTCGGCGATCCGGACGTTCGGGCTGGGCCACATGAAGCTCGCCACCTTGGAGGGCGGCGGGATGCGGCTGCGTCGTCCCCAGCGGCCCACCACCGAGGACGACGGCCTCCTGGTCGTCATGCTGATGGACACGGGCGCCGCCGCGGTGGAGCGGGACGACCGCCGGGTCGTCCTCAAGGCCGGGGACATGGCCTTCTACGACCTGGCACGGCCCATGTCGCTCGACTTCACCGGCGTGTACCGCGCGAAGTTCCTCGTCCTGCCTCGCCGGCTCATCGGCCTGAGGGAGGACCACCTGCGACGGATCGTCGCGACGCCCATCCGCCCCGACACGACCATGGGCTCGATGGCCGCCGCGTTCCTGGCGCAACTGGTCGACACGGCGGCGGACTGCCCGGCAGCGGCACGCGTTCCTCTGGCGAGCACCGCCATCGATCTGCTGACCCTCCTGGCCGAGGAACAGGTGAGCCTGAGGTCGCAGGGCTCCGCGGGTCTCGACCGTCTGCTGGAGATCAAGAGGTTCGTCGAACAGCACATCGACGACCCGGATCTCACCCCGCAGACCGTGGCCCGCGCCAACTCGATCTCCGTCCGTTACCTCCACAAGCTCTTCCAGGCCGACGGCGGAACCATCGGGCAGTGGATCCAGCGCTGCCGGCTGCAGAAGTGCCGCAGCGAACTGGCCGGGCTGGACGCCACCAGGCGCTCCATCTCCGCAGTGGCCCACCGGTGGGGATTCACCAGCGCGTCCCACTTCAGCCGGGCGTTCCGTTCCCTCTACGGGATCTCGCCGGCCGAGTGGAGGGACCCGGGCGTGAAGGTCTCCAAGAAGTCCGTGGCAGCACCGGGTACGGTCGCCGCGTAGCGGACCGCGGGCCCGCCGTACCGGCCGCAGGCCCGATCGGGCAGTGCGCTGACGGACAACGTCACGTGCGCTGACCGCGATCTCGGCCTGGACGGCCGGGGCTAGCGTCGTGGAGAACCCGTCGCAACGCGGCTCCCCGTGCGTCTCGTCGGCACCCCGGTCGACACTCCACCCGCATGCCATGCGGCGTTGCATGAACCTCACAACCTGCGTCCCGCCGACAGACGGTCGACGCACGGGAGTACGACACATGCACACGTCGACACCTGACGCCGCCCACGCCCACCCCTACGACCGTCTCCTCGACAGCCTTCGTGGCGCCGCGCCCTGGGCCACGGGCCGGACGGACACCGCGCCTCGGCCCGTCCACCAACCCGAGGACAGCGTGACGACCGAATGGGAGTCGGTGGGCGCCCTCGTCGCACGGCGGTGCGCGTCCGCCCCCTCGGACGTAGCCCTTCACACCGACGACGGCGACCTCACCTACGGGCAACTCGACGCCCGGGCGGACGCCACCGCCACCGCACTCCGGCGAGCCGGTATCGGCAAGGGGGACATCGTCGCCCTCGTCTTCGAGCGGAGCACGGAGTTCGTGGTCGCGGTGCTCGCCGTGTGGCGCGCCGGAGCCGCCTATCTGCCCCTCGCCCCCGGCCATCCCGAGGCATGGCTGAGCGAAGCGGCGCACCGGGCGAAGGTCTCCCTCGTCCTCGGCCGGCCGATCCCCGGCCATCCGAGCCTTCAGGACGTGCCCGACCAGGCCGGCCCCGTGCCGGACGTCAACGCCCCCGGCGACCTGGCGTACGTGATCGCCACGTCCGGGTCGACCGGCACGCCGAAGTTCGTCATGATCGAGCACCGCGGACTGGCCCATCTCGCCCGGGCCCAGCGGGCGTTCTTCGGCCCGCTGTCCTCGCACACCCGCGTGCTGCAATTCGCGCACCCCTCCTTCGACGCCGCCCTGTTCGACGTCGTGCTGGCGCTCACGAACGGCGTCCGCCTCGACATCCCCGACGTGTCGGTCCACTCCGGCGAGCCCCTCGCCCGCGTGCTCACCGATCGGCGCATCACGCACGCCGTCCTGCCCGCGGCGGTGCTCCGTACCCTCACGCCGGGCGGATTCCCCGACCTGGAGGTGCTGATCAGCATGGGTGACGCCTGCCTTCCCGAGACGGCCCGCAGCTGGGCCCCCCACCTCCGCTTCGTCAACGGCTACGGCCCCACGGAGACCACGATCTGCACGACCCTGCACACGGTGACCGGCGCCGAAGGCCCCCGCGTACCGATCGGCCGGCCGATCGCCGGTACCCGCGTCCTCGTACTCGACGACGACCGGCGACCGGCGCCGCCCGGCTCGGCGGGCGAGATCTGCATCGGCGGCCCCGGCGTCGGACCGGGTTACCTGGGCGATCCCGAGCTGACCGACCGGCAGTTCGTCGAGGACCCCGGCGCGGGCCGGCTCTACCGGACCGGCGACCTCGGACGGCTGCGTCCCGACGGAACCCTTGAGTTCCTCGGCCGGGCGGACGACCAGGTGAAGGTGCGCGGCGCGCGGATCGAGCTCGGGCAGGTGACGGCGGCGCTCGCCGCGCGACCCGGTGTCCGTGACGGGCTCGTCCTCGTCGACCGGGCCGGGGAGCCGCGGCTGCTCGGATACGTGATCGGTGACGTGGATCCCGCGTCGCTGCGCGAGTCGCTGGCCCGCGAGCTCCCCGGGTACATGGTGCCCGACCGGATCACCGTGCTGGAGCGCTGGCCGCTCACGGTGAACGGCAAGGTCGACCGGGACGCGCTGCCCCACCCCGGCCCGGCGACCGGGCGGGCACGCGGGCCGCGCGACGCGACCGAGGCCACGGTGATCGAGGTGGCCGCCGAACTGCTCGGTGTCGACGCACAGCTCGTCGGCGTGGACGACGACCTGTCGTGGTGGGGCGGCAACTCGCTCTTCGCCACCCAGCTGGTGGCACGCCTGCGGACCCGGCTCGGGGCGGAGGTCCCCCTGAGCACCGTCCTGGAACGCGCCACACCGGCCGCCATCGCGGCCGGCGTCGAGGAACACGCCCGGGACCTCGGCCCGCGGCGCGGTGGCCTCCCGCCGGAACCGTCCTTCGCGCAGCGTCGCGTGTGGCTGATGGAGGCGGTCAGCCCCGATGCGCGTGCCTACGTCAGCCAGTCGGTGTTCCGGCTGAGCGGCCGCCTCTCGCCGGCCGCCCTCGAAGCGAGCCTCACCGCGATCGTCCGCGCCCAGGACACGCTGCGCAGCCGGTTCCTGGTGGACGACGGCGAGTTGACCTGCGTACTCGACGATCCGTGGCCGGTGCGGCTGGAGGTCTCGGACTTCACCGGGCGGGCCGACCAGGCGGCGGCGGTCGGCGACGCCGTACGGGAGCTGGTGGAGACGCCGTTCGACCTGGCCGTGGAACCTCCTTTTCGCTGGGCGCTGTTGCGGCTGGCCGAGGACGAGCACGTCTTCGTGCACATCGAGCACCATGTGATCCACGACGGGTGGTCCCTGCGTCGCTTCGTACGCGACCTCCTCGACGGATATGCCGAGTACCTGACGCACGGCGCGGTGACGCGTGACGCGCCACCGGTGAGCTACTACGACTACGCGCGGTGGCAGAAGGAATGGCTCTCGTCCCCGCAGGCCGCCCGGCAACGGGAGTTCTGGCGGACGGAACTGGCCGGAGCACAGACCGTGCTGCGCCTGCCGCGGCGCGTCGCGACACACACCACGCGGTTCCTGGGCCGGGCGCCGCGCACCGAGATCGACGCGGACCTGGCCCGACGCCTCTCCGACCTGGCCGACCGGTGCGGCACGACCCTCTACATCACCCTGCTCAGCGCCTTCTTCGTGCTGCTGCACGCCTACACCGGCTCACGGGACCTGCTCGTCGGATCGGCCGTCGCCAACCGCCGCTGGCGGCAGACCGAGGACGTGCTCGGCATGTTCGTCAACATGGTCGTCTTCCGGGGCCGCCTCGACGAAGGGTGCACGTTCCTCGACGTCCTGGAACAGACACGGGAACGGTCCCGGAAGGTCTACGAGCACCAGGAACTGCCCTACGACCAGATCTTCGAGGCATCCCCCGCGGCCCACGGCGACAGCGCCCGCCCCCTGACGCAGGCGGTGTTCAGCTTCCACGACTCCCCGCTCGGCCCGCTGCGCCCGACGTCCCTGGGCGTCGACCTCATCGAGGGCCTCGGCAACGGGTCCGCGAAATTCGACATCTCGGTCGTCGGGGTCCCGCGCTACGCCGAGCCGGGGCGCATCGCGCAGCTCGCGGGCGGCCTGGTGACCGTGCCCGCCTCCGGTGAGCGCGTGCTGCCCAGTTCACGGGACGCCCTGGAAGGCATCACGCTGGCGTGGGAGTTCGACACCGATCTCTTCGACGACGTGTTCTGCACCCACATGCCGAAGGTGTACGAGAGACTGCTGCGCGCCGTCGTGGACGAGCCCCGGGCCCCGATCGCCCGCCTCGACCTCGTCGCCGACACCACCCGCGAGGAGCTGCTGCGATGGGGGCGGGGGCCCACGGTCGAGCCCGCGGCCCGGTGGTTGCCGCACCTCGTCGGCCGGTGGGCACGCCAGACGCCGGACGCGCCCGCGGTCACCGGTCCCGCTCCGCTGACGTACGCCGAACTCGACGCCTGCTCCGACCGGGTGGCCCTGCATCTGCGGGCCGCCGGCCTGGGGGCGGGCGATGTCGTGGCCGTACGGGTGCCCCTGTCGGGTGACCTCGTCGTCGCCCAGCTCGCGGTGATGAAGTCGGGGGCCGCCTTCCTCCCGTCGGACCCGGATGATCCGGTGTCCCGGCTGGCCGCGCTCATGGCCGACTGCAAAGCGCGGGTACTCCTCACCACCGAGGCCCTGGCCCGTGAGGCCGTACCCGAGGGCGTGCGCACCGTCGTCCTCGAGGCGGTCGCCGACCACGACGGCCCGATCCCACCAGGGCAGGGATCGGACGCCTGCTACGTGATGTACACCTCCGGCAGCGGCGGCGTACCGAAGGGCGTCGTCGTCGAGCATCAGCACGTCACCTCCCGGTTCGCCGACCCCGAGGTGGCCGGCTTCCGGCCGGGTGACAGCTGTCTCGCCCTGGCCTCTCCAGGATTCGACATCTGCGTCCTTGAGGTGTGGGGGACACTCGTCCACGGCGCGAGCGTGCGCTTCCTGCCCCGCCCCTGGTCCCTGTCCGACCTGGCGCGCGCCCTGACCTCGCCCCGGGTCAGCCATGCCACCTTGTCCACGGCCGTCTTCAACACCGTCGTCGCGGAGTTCCCCGAGGCGGTCCACGGACTACGGCATCTCGGTGCCGGCGGTGACGTCATGGCCGTGGAAGCCGCCCTGCGGCTGCGTGCCACGGCCCCCGGGAACGCGACGAACTACTACGGGCCGACCGAGACCACCGTCATGGTCACCGCCATGCCCCTCAAGGACTGGCACTTCGGGACCCAGCCGCGCGTGCCGATCGGGCGGCCGCTGCCCAACACCCTGGTCTACGTGGTGGACGACGACCTGAGGCTGGTTCCGCCGGGCGCCGTCGGGGAGATCTGCGTCGGCGGACCGGGCGTCGCCCGCGGGTACACCCGGCCGTCCGACGCGTTCGTGCCGAATCCGTTCGCCGAAGGACGCCTGTACCGCACCGGTGACCGGGGCCGCTGGCTCGACGGCGGCGTGCTGGACTTCGTGGGCCGCGACGACGAACAGGTCAAGATCCGGGGCTTCCGGATCGAGCCCGCCGAGGCACGCGCGGCTCTCCTCGCCCTGCCCGCCGTGCACGACGCGGTCGTCCTGGCCGACCGCGGCCAGGACACGCTGGTGGCCCACGTCATGAGCCCGCGGACCGGAAGCGACATCAAGCACGCGCTGGCCAGGATCCTGCCCCGGCATCTCGTGCCCGCGGCCGTGGTGACCCACAACTTCTTCCCTCTCAACGCGCAGGGAAAGGTGGACCTGCCCGCGCTGGCCGCGGTGCCGCGGCCGGAGCCGTCCGGGCCGCCCAGGCGGTGGCTCAACCCCCGGGAGGAGATGATCGCCTCCCTCGTCGCCGGGGTGTGCGGTGGTTGGCCGGGCGCCGACGAGAACTTCTTCGACGCCGGGATGCACTCGCTGCAGGCGCTGCGGCTGGCCCTGCGCGCGTCGGCAGCGACGGGCCGGGACGTGGGACTCCCCCTCGTGCTCGCCCATCCCACGGTCCGAGGGCTCGCGGCCGCCGTCGCCTCGGCGCCCCCGGCGGCCGCCGGCATCCGCAGGCTGCCGCGGCCGTGACCCGTTTCCCCTTGTCGCCCGCGCAGAGACTGGTCCGCGCCCTGCACGACGCCGACCCCACGCGACAAAGGCAGAGCACCCGCCGGGTCTTCGACGTGCGGGGCCCGCTGGACCTGGAGGCGTTCGGCCGGGCCGTGGACGGGCTCGTCCGGCGGCACGAACCACTGCGGACCGTCTACCCCGGCGGTACCGGTCAGGTCGTCGAGGCCGAGGCGCCCCCCGTGCTGCGCGTGGGCGGGCGGCGCAGGCCGTGGGCGGGCTTCGACCTGGAGCGCGGACCGTTGCTGAGCATCACCGTCCAGCCGCTCGGCCCCGATCACCACGAGATCTCGTTCCACGTGCACCTCCTGGCGGCCGACGGCTGGTCCCTGGACGTGCTCTTCGACGAACTCGGCACGCTGTACCGGGCCGAGCGGCTGGGGATACCGGCGGATCTGCCACGCCTGACGGTCCAGTACGTCGACTGGGCGTCCTGGCACGCGGCGCGTGTCACCGCCGAGCGCCGCGCCGAGGTGGCGCGCTGGTGGCGCGCCGCCCTGGACGGCTACCCACGCCCCCGCCGCCGTCAGCCCACCGCCGTACCGCCGGAGGGAAGGCGCCGGGCCGTCACCCTGGACCCCGGCGCGATGTCGAAGATCCGCACCCGGGCCAACTCCCGCGGGCACACGGCGTTCATCCTGCTGGCCGCCGCCTGCGCGGTCGCCCTGACCTGCCGGGACCACGAGGACCGCCTCCTGCTCGGACTCGCGGTGGCCGATCGTGAGCATGTCGCCGTCGAGCGGGTACTGGGGTTCTTCGTCACCCTGACCGTCCTGCCGGTGGATCTGCGCGGCGACCCCTGTTTCTCCGCGTTGATGCGCCGCGTCACCGAGGCGACCGCCGCCGTGTACGCGCACCGCGACCTGTCGTTCCCGGACATCGTCGCCGACCCCGTGGCCGGACCCCCTACCCGGGGCGGCTCCGCTGTGCCGATGCCGGTGGTCTTCGCCCATCATCCGCCGGGCACGGCCGGCACCCTCTCGCTCGACGGCGGCGTCATCGCCGAACTCCCCGTCCTCGACACCGCGAAATTCCCTCTGACCCTGCGCGCCCAGGACACCGCCGACGGCGCCTGCGACATCTGGGCGGAGTACGACCCCTCACTCCACGGCGACGACGACATCGACGCGCTGCTCGCCAGGTACACGGCGGTTCTGTCAGCGGTGGTGACCGGCGCGGATCCGCGGGTCTCCGTACTGCGCTCCGGCACAGACGCCTGAGACGCCCGAGGCCGCGGGCGTCGATGCGCCCGTGGCCCGTCCTGCCCCCTGTCCCGACTGCCGAACGAGGCGAAGCCCTGTGCCCGAACCGGACGTGATCTCCTCCTACCCGCACGCGCGGGACCCGCGCCGCCCGCTGGACCCGCCCGCGGCCTACCTGCGCGCGCAGAGCGCCGACGCACTGCCGCGGGTCGGAATCTGGGACGGCGGCCGCCCCTGGCTGGTGACCCGCTACCAGGACGCCCTCCAGGCCCTGTCCGACCCGCGTCTCAGCGGCGACTTCCGGCTTCCTGGTTTCCCGCTCGCCTCGGCCTCCAACGCGGCCAAACTCACCGGGGTACTGCCCTACGCACAGCGGGCCAACGACGTCCACCGCGCCCAACGTGCCATGCTCATCGGCGAGTTCACCCCGAAGAAGATGGAAGCCAGACGCCCCCGCGTGCAGCGGATCGTCGACGAGACCCTCGACGCCCTGCTCCAAGCACCCCGCCCGGTCGACCTGATGTCGGCGTTCGCCGTGCCCGTGGCGGTCCGCGTGATCTGCGACGTGCTCGGGGTCGACGCCGAGGACGACCGGCGGATGCTGCACGACCTCTGCCGCACCGTGGCCTCGCACACCGCGGGAGCCGACGAGGCGGCCCGGAGCTGGCTGGCCCTCGCGTCGTACTTCCGGAACCTGGTGGAGACTCAACTGCACGAGCCGGGGCCGGGCCTGGTCGGCCAGGTGGTGGTCGCACGCGTGCGCTCCGGTGAGCTGAGCGCAGAGGACGCCGTGGCGATGACGCAGCTGCTGTTCCACGCCGGCCACGGCACGACCGCCTACATGATCGGTGTCGCGGTGGTGGCGCTGTTCTCGCACCCGGCCCAGCTGGCCGCCTTCCGCGCGACGGACGACCTCGCCCCGGCCGTGGCCGAACTGCTCCGCTACACCACGATCGCCCACAACGCGAGCCCGCGCGTCGCGACGGAGGACACCGTCATCGGCACCACCCTGGTCCGGGCCGGCGAAGGCGTCCTGATCCAGCTCGACGCCGCCGACCGCGACCCGTCGGCCTTCGCCGACCCGGATCGGCTCGACATCCGACGGACACCGTCGCGCAACCTCGCACTGGGGCACGGCCTGCACCACTGCCTGGGCCACGCGCTGGCCCACATCGAACAACAGGTGGCCCTCGGCACCCTGTTCAGGAGAATCCCCGGCCTGCGGCTCGCCGTCCCGGTACGGGAACTGCGGTTCAAGGACAACGAGAACCTGGTGGGCCCGCAAACGCTGCCGGTGACCTGGTAGCCGCAGGCCCCTGACGGCTGGTGGTACCCGAGCCGTACCACCCACTGGGGTACCACCCCGGTGCGATCCGACCACCACCGCGGGTTTCGTGGACCCATCGGATCAGCGCCGGCTGCTTCATCCGGGCGGCCGCTGTCGCTCATCGAATATTCCAGCTCACCGACCACCGGGTGACCGACGCCACCGGCGCCGCGATCGTCACCGAACGGCGCCCGCGCCGCATTCCTCTGACGCGTCGTCACCGACGGCGTCCCAGCCCCGCCGCCCCTTCCCCTCTTGGAGACATCAGTGCAGTTCCGTCTGTCCCGCTCCCGTGGCCTGGCGGCCGCGGCCCTCGCCCTCTCCGTCGGCCTCGGCACGGTCACCGTCACGGCCGCGGCCTCCGACACGCCGCCCGCCTCGTCCTCGTCGCCCGGCGAGCGGGTACCGGCCGGGTTCAGCGAGCACAAGGTCAAGGTCGCCGGCACCGGCATCGACTACGTGATCGGCGGCCACGGCCCCACCCTGGTCCTCATCCACGGCTACCCGCAGACCTGGTACGAGTGGCACGACATCATGCCCGCCCTGGCCAAGCACTACACGGTCATCGCACCCGACCTGCCCGGCGCCGGCAAGAGCGACGCCCCGGCATCCGGGTACGACAAGAAGACCATGGCCGCCGACCTGCACGCGCTCCTGGTGTCCATCGGCAAGGACAAGGACGTGAACGTCGTCGGCCACGACATCGGCACCATGGTCGCCTACGCGTACGCCGCCCAGTACCCGCACAGCGTGAAGAAGCTCGTGCTCAGCGAGGCCCCGATCCCGGACCAGGGCATCTACGACTTCCCGTCGCTGACCGCGCAGGGCCCCGGGGCGTGGCACTTCGGCTTCTTCTCCCTTCAGACCGGTCTGCCGGAGAGCCTGATCCAGGGCCGTGAGCTGACCTGGACCACCGGCTTCATGCGCGGCATCGCCGTGCACAAGGACGCCCTCACCCCCGACGACCTGAAGGTCTTCGCCTCCTACCTGAGCGACTACGCCCACCTGGAAGCGTCCTTCGCCTGGTTCCGGACCTTCCCGCAGGACATCTCCGACAACGAGCGGTTCCAGAAGAAGCCCCTGACCATGCCGGTGCTCGCGATCGGCGCCGACGGCAGCCTCGGCTCCTCGGTCGGCAAGCAGGTCCGCAAGTACGCCACCCACGTCACCCCGGTGGTCGTCCCCGACTCGGGCCACTGGATCTACGAGGAACACCCGAAGGAAATGACCCACCTGCTGCTGCACTTCCTCGGCACCTCCCGCTGACCTCAGGAGCGCACATGACCGACTTCTTCCCGACCTTCGGCCCGGCCCCCGAGCGTGCGCCGTTCTGGTTCCTCGGCGGGCAGGCCCGGATCCTGCTCCCCGGCACCGCGACCGACAGCAGGCTCAGCCTCATGGAGTTCGCCGATCCGATCGGCCACGCGCCCCCGCACCACGTCCACGAGGACGAGGAGGAGGTCTGGTTCGTCCTCGACGGCGAGGTGTCCTTCTTCGTCGGCGACCAGCGCCACGACCTCACGCCCGGACAGGTGGCCTACGGGCCGCGCGGGGTCCCGCACAGCTATCTGGTGCGCTCGCCCGAAGGCGCCCGGATCGCGGCCCTGTTCAGCCCGGCCGGCATCGAGGAGTACTTCAGGGACAACGGCACCGTGGTGGCCGAGGCCGGGGACCTGCCGCCCGAGTTCGACCTCGGGGCGGTCGTGGCCTCCGCCGAGGCATTCCACCTGCGGGTCACCGGGCCGCCGCCGACCCTGTGAGCCGAACCGAATGAGCGTGTAAGCCAATCGTTCCGCCGGGATCTGAACCCGCCTGCCCGGTCCGGCCCGGGCCGCGCGGACTCCGAGGGGATCGCTCAGCCCATCGGCGGCGGTGAGCGGGACGGCACCCGCTCACCGCCGCCCCGGGATGCGCCCGACACCACCGCGTTCTACCGTCGCGACGTGGGCTGCCCTGCCGAGAGCAGCCCCGCCGGACGTGCACCGGGACGGTGCCGCGACGGTTGCAGCTCAAGATGCCCGGACGACTTCTACCAGCCCAGGAGGCACTCCCATGAGCGCAGCACCCCGCCGCACCGTACTCGTCACCGGCTCCACCTCCGGCATCGGCGAAGCGATCGCCATCGCCTTCGCCCGCGACGGAGCCGAAGTCGTCGTCAACGGCCGTGACCCCCAGCGCACCAAGGACGCCGCCGAACGCGTCCATTCCGCCGCCGGCAACGGTGAGGTCCGCGCCGTCGCCGGCGACGTCGGCACCGCGGAAGGCGTCCGCGCCCTGACGGACGCCGTGCCGGACGTGGACGTCCTCGTCAACAACGCCGGCATCTTCGACGCGACACCCGCGTTCGAGATCACGGACGAGCAGTGGATCCGCTACTTCGAGACCAACGTCCTCAGCGGCATCCGGCTCACCCGCCACTACGCTCCCGGCATGGTGCGGCGCGGGTGGGGCCGCGTCGTCTTCATCAGCAGCGAGTCGGGCATCGCCATCCCCAGGGAAATGATCCACTACGGCGCCTCGAAGACCACGCAGCTTGCCGTCTCGCGCGGTTTCGCCCAGGAGACGGCCGGCACCGGCGTCACCGTCAACGCCGTCCTGCCGGGCCCCACCCTCACCCCCGGCGTCAGGGAGTTCATCGCCAGCCGCTTCGGCGACGACGTCCCCTTCGACGAGGCCGAACGCCGCTTCATCGCCGAGGAACGCCCCACCTCGCTCCTGGGACGGCTCATCCGCCCGGAAGAGATCGCCAACCTCGTCCACTACGTCGGCTCCGACGCCGCGTCCGCCACCACGGGCGGCGCCCTGCGCGTGGACGGTGGCGTGGTCAACGGCATCATCCCCTGACGTTGACAGACCGTCGTGCACGGTGGCCCCGGTGCGCGGACCACCGTGCGGTCTGCTCGGCCACCGCACTGTGGGCCTGAGCGCTCTGGGCACCAAAGCCCGCAACGCCCGGACGGCCGAGCTGAACCGGATGCCGGTCACCGAACTCCTCGCCGCCATGAACGCCGAGGACCGGACCGTCGCCCTCACCGTCCGCACGGCTCTGCCGCGGATCGCCGACGCCGTGGGCCTGATCACCGGCTCCCTGCGGCGCGGCGCCCGACTCATCCACCTCGGCGCGGCACCAACGGCAGGATCGGGCTGCTCGACGCCGTCGAGTGCCCCCCTTCCGCACGACCCCGGCCAGGTCCTCACCCTCCTCGCCGGCGGCCCGAACGCCTTCGCCGCCGTCGTCGAGGGCGCCGAGGAGGAGGGGCCGGCCGACGCCGGACCCCTCTTCCTGACGGAGCGCGTCAGCCGCGGACGATGTTCTCCGCCTGGGGGCCCTTCTGGCCCTGGGTGACGTCGAACGTGACGGGTTCGCCCTCGACCAGCTCGCGGTAGCCGTTGCCGGAGATGTTGGAGTAGTGGGCGAAGACGTCCGGGCCGCCCCCGTCCTGGGCGATGAAACCGAAGCCCTTCTCGGAGTTGAACCACTTCACGGTGCCGCCGGCCATGCTGCTCGTCCTTCGATCTTGCCGGAGGTGCCGGCCGGAGTGAATTGCGGCGCCCCACCTCTGCGGGAGGACGCCCGGCGTCTGTTGTACCCCACGCACGGCCGAGCCGTCCGGTCACCCATCCACGAGCCGCGCGCCGTATCCCGTGCGACCTCGGCGCGACGGCCGTCACACGGCCGCCGGCCTGCCTCAGAGGTCGTCCGGATCTGCCTCGCCGTGCAGGCGCGTGCCGATGTCGGCGGCCCAGCGCAGCGCCCACGTTCTGAGGGCGTCGATCTGGTCGGGTTGGAGGCCGTAGTCGGCGTAGTCCTGGTCGTCCCACCACTCCGCGCCGGCGAGGCGGTCGTGGAGGTCCTCCAGGCTGAAGGCGTATCGCGCGTGCCGCCGGCCCAGGTTCTCGAGCTCGGCCGTGGAACGGTGCCCGGAGGCGGCGTGGACGTCGATGAGGTCGCGGACGGCGCCCCGGTCGGCGAGTGCGCGCACCTTCGTTCCGATCACGTCGTCCAGCGCCAGTACGGGTCCGTACGGACTGGCCGCCGGCGGCTGCCAGAGGACTTCCTTCAGGACGTCGACCTCGCACTGCTCGCCGGTCGCCGCGTCGGTGGCGATGAGCCTGCCGGACAGCGCGCCGATCTCGATCTGTGCGACCTGCCAGCCCCGCTCGGTGAGTCCCTCGCTCACGACCTGGACGATCTCGCCGATCGGTGCCGGGTTCTCGGTGGCGACGTCGAGGTCCTGGGAGAGGCGGTCGACCAGGCCGTGCGCCTGGACCGCGTACCCGCCGGTGATCACCAGGGGGTAGGGCGTGCCGATGTCGAGGACGTCGGCCAGCAGGCGGCGGTGCAGTTCGGAGAGGTTCACGCGGCGGCGCGGCTCCGGTCCGTCGTCAGCTCGGGGAAGCCGCCCTCCCAGGCGTCGCGCAGCGGGCGGCCGATCAGCGTGCGCAGGACGGGCCACTGCGCGAGCAGCAGCTCACGGTTCAGGAAGGAGACCAGGTCCTCGCGCTGTCCCTCGGCCAGGACCGTGCGGTACAGGCTCATGCGCGAGCGGGGCTGGTCGAGCCCGTAGGCCCGTCGGCCCGACCAGACGACGTGCAGGGGGAGCTCCACGGTGCCGGTCGTCGGCCCGCCGAGCTCGTCCAGGGAGGCGGGCAGGCGGCGCACGTACTGTTCGCGCAGCATCTCGAAGGCGCTCGGCGTGGAGAGATCGGGCATGCGTCCAGTATTGCCTCTCCGGCGGCGCGACGACACGACGTCGGACGCACCGTACCTTCCCGCTCCGGCACATCGAGCTGATCACCGCCTCCTCCGGGAGGAGGGGCCGGGCCGGACTTCGGTGTCCCCCCTGACCGGCTCACCGCCGACCGCGGCGCACGGAACGGCAGTGCGTTGTCGGGACACGGCCAGTGCCCTGCCGGAACACCCGGGCACTTCGGCGCCGCATAGCCTGCGGCGAAGCGGCCGCGGGGCGCGAGTGCTTCGGGCCCTCCTACGGCGCGGACATCCCTCCCCTCACGGTTCGGACCGATCCCTCGGTTCAGGGCCGGCGTGGCAGGTGACGCCGTCCGCGATCGCGTCCCAGACGGAAAGGCTCACTCTCATGGTCGACATCGCCGAGGTCACCGCCGCCCCCAGCCCGGACCTGCTCACCCCGGACAACTGCGCGGTGCTGTTCGTGGACCACCAGCCGCAGATGTTCTTCGCCGCGGGCAGCGGCGACCGCACCGCCATCATCAACTCCGCCGTGGGACTGGCGAAGTCCGCGAAGGTGTTCGACGTGCCGGTCGTGCTGAGCACGGTGGCCGCCGAGTCCTTCTCCGGACCGATCATGCCGCAGCTGGCGGCCGTCTTCCCCGAGAAGAAGGTCATCGACCGCAGCACGATGAACGCCTGGGAGGACATCGCCTTCGTCGAGGCGGTCAAGGCGACCGGCCGCGGGAAACTTGTCATCGCCGGTCTGTGGACCGAGGTGTGCGTCGTCCTGCCGGTGCTCTCCGCCATGGCCCAGGGCTACGAGGTCTACGTGGTCACCGACGCGTCCGGCGGGGTCAGCCCGCAGGCCCACGAGCATGCCGTCCAGCGCATGGCGCGCAGTGGCGCGGTTCCGGTGACCTGGGTGCAGGTGCTGCTGGAGCTGCAACGCGACTGGGCTCGCACCGGCACGTACGCCGCGGTGGGCGACGTGGTCAAGGAGCACGGCGGCGCCTACGGCCTCGGGCTCCTCTACGCCCAGACGGTCATCGGCGCTCACGCGGCCGGCTGACCTGTTCGCCCAGGCCGTCGACGGCACGTCAGGAGAAGGCGGGAACGTGGTGGATACCGGACTGTTGGTGCTCCGGCTGGTGGCGGGGCTGCTCATCGCCGGGCATGGGGTGCAGAAGGTCAGCTTCCGGCTGGGGGGCAGCGGGCTGGCCGGTGGAACCGAGGAGTTCAGGAACGACGGCTTCCGAGGAGGCCGGCTCACCGCGCTCGCCGCGGGCGGCAGCCAGGTGGGCGGCGGCCTGTTCCTGGCGGCCGGTCTGCTCACGCCCCTGGCGGCCATGGCCGCGATGGGGGTGATGACGGTCGCGAGCACCGTCAAGTGGCACAAGGGGCTCTGGGCGCAGAACGACGGCTACGAGTACCCGCTGTTCCTCGTGGCCGTCTCCGCGGTGCTGGCGCTCACCGGTCCCGGGCGCTGGTCGGCCGACCATGTCGGCGGCTTGTGCCCGTGGCCTGTGTGGGTCTCCGTCGCGGCCATCGCGACCGGCCCGGCCGGCGGACTCCTCACGCGGGTGTTCCTGCGCCGCCCGCCGGGCCTGGCAGGGGGATCCCACAGCGCTTCGCCGACAGACCAGGGACGGGTCACCGCCGGACGACAGGGGCACACCTCCGCCCCCTGACGTGAGCACCTGCCGTACGAGTACGGCGCCTGACGCACGGCCGGATGCGCGGTCGCCCACGTCCCGAATCCGGTGGGGACCAGCATGACCTCCGCACTGTCACCGAAAGGCCGCCCCGAGCGGGATTCGCCCTGGGCCCCGCTCGCGGCGCGCGTCTTCCGCGCGCTGTGGATCGCGCAGCTGGTTTCCAACGTCGGCACCTGGATGCAGACGGTGGGAGCCCAGTGGCTGCTGGTCGGGCACGGCGCCGCGTTGCTGACGCTCGTCCAGACCGCCTCCAGCCTCCCCGTCGTACTGCTGGCTCTGCCCTCGGGGGTGCTGGCCGACCGCTACGACCGTCGTACGGTGCTGCTGCTCGCCCAGTCGGCCATGTTCGTGGTCTCCACCACGCTGACCGTCCTGGCGTTCGCGGACGAGCTGGGCCCGGAGCTGCTGCTCGGCCTGACCTTCCTGCTGGGATGCGGCACCGCGCTGATGGGCCCGGCCTGGCAGGCGATCCAGCCGGAACTCGTGGAGCGCCGCCAGCTGGGGCAGGCCGCCGCGCTCGGCGCCGTGAACATGAACCTCGCGCGCGCCCTGGGGCCGGCGGTCGGCGGAGCGGTGGTCGCGGCGGCGGGCACGGGCTGGGTGTTCGCCTTCAACACCGTGTCCTACCTCGGTGTCGCCACCGTCCTCGCGCTCTGGCGGGGCTCCCGGACCTCAGCGTCCCCGGGGCCGGGCGAGAAGCTCCTGACGGCTCTTCAGGCGGGCCGCCGCTACGTGTGGTACGCGCCCGGAGTTCGCCGAGTCCTGTTGCGCACGCTGCTGTTCGTACCCGGCGGTGCCGCGCTGTGGTCACTGCTTCCCCTGGTCGCGAGCCGTTCTCTGGGGCTCGGCTCGGGAGGGTACGGACTGCTGCTCGGCGCGGTCGGTGCCGGAGCCGTCGGCGGGGCCCTCGTACTGCCGGCCCTCCGGCGGGCTCTCGGTACCAACGGCACGCTGGCCGCCGGCGCCCTCGTCTTCGCCCTCTCGCTCGCGGCGCTGGCCGTCACCCGGCTCCCCTGGCTCGCGGCGGGCGCGCTGCTGCCCGCCGGGCTGGCCTGGATCGGTGTGCTGTCCACCCTGAACGCGGCTCTCCAGACGCGGCTGCCCGGCTGGGTCAGGGCCCGGGGATTCGCCGTCTACCTCCTGGTCTTCCAGGGCGGGCAGGCGCTGGCAGCACCCCTGTGGGGCGCGCTGGCCGATGCGGCGGGCCTGACCGTCTCGCTCCTGACCGCCGGTGGACTGCTCGTGGCCGGCGCGGTGACCGTACGTCGCTGGCCTCTGCACGGCACGGACAGCATCGATCCGACTCCGTCCGACCACTGGCCGGTTCCGCCCCTGCTGTTCGAGCCCGGACCTGCCGACGGCCCGGTACTGGTCTCCGTCGTCTACCGGGTCGGCTCCGGGAACAGGGCCGCTTTCACGGGCTGCATGGACGATGTCGCGCGCTCACGGCGCCGCACGGGAGCCCTGGTCTGGGGTCTCTACCAGGACGGCAACGATCCGGACCGGTTCGTCGAGAACTACCTGGTCTCCTCCTGGGCGGAGCACCTCGCCCAGCACCACGGCCGGACAACCGCCACCGACCGCCGTCACGAGGAACGGGCCCGCGGACTGCTGGTGGCGGGCACCGTCCCGGAGGTGACCCATGCCTTCGACGCCGCCGGAGGTCCTGTCGTACCGGAGACCCGGGCGGAGACCGGCGCCACCGCCACCGCAGGCGTCCAGCCCGGTGCCCCGCTCGGTGACACGCCGTAGTGAACACCGCGTGATCCCAAAGGCTGACGCGGCTGCGACGGCGGTCTCGTCCGCCGGCAGCTCGGCGTCGGGAGTCGGTGCCGGCCTTCGTGCCCGACCCGGTGAACCTCGTCTGCCGCGGACGGTCGAGGTCATTCACGGGCTTCTCCTGAACACGCGCGGACCCGGGGGCCTCAGGTCTGCCCAGGCTGCATAACGAGAGGGTACAGATCCTCCGGGTTATATTAGCCATTTTATGCCGCTATAAGACTTGAAAGAGGGTGACACTGAGGGTCGAGCTCGCATTGATCTTCTTTCGCTTCTACTTAACATGTAGGTAAGTGATTGATCGTGCGCTCCCCTGCGAGGGCACCCGTCATGCAGGAGCGACCGTTCGACGCGGCACGCCGTCGGCGCGTGCCGCACGAAGCGCCGAGGTGGGGACAGATCCATGTATCCGATGCCGGTCCGCTACAGGAACGAGGACAAGGTCGGCCATCTGCTGAAGTGGGCCGCCGGGTGGGAGGACGAGTCCCCCGGTGAGAGCCTGTGGTCGTACTCCCTCAGGCTCGGGGGTTCCCACGCCCTGCTCAACGGATGGCTGAAGAACCCGAAGCTCCTGTCCGCCCTGACGTACGAGGAGCGGAAATTGCTGGACGAGGCCCGTCGCAGAGCGAGCAACGCCCGACGGCGCACGCTCGCCCCGACGGGCGCATGAGGCGGCGGCGGACGACACCCTCGCGCCGCACACCCGCGCCACGGCAGCACACCGCGACACACTCCCGGGCCACGCGTCCGTCTCTCCCCCCTCGCGGCCCGCGCCCGCGATCAGTGGTGGCCGCCGCCCGCGAGGCCGTGCTCGGGGGCCGGACGCTTGCCCTCCCTGACGGCCCGTCGCCTGGCGTCGTCCGACAGGGGGACATCGGCCGGCGTCGCGTCTCTCCGCCTCGGCAGCGCGGCCAGGTAGGAGTCACCACGCCGGTAGACGACCATCGCGGGGCGGCCACCGGAGTCCTCCACGGTGTGGAGCACATGCGAGCCGTCCTCCTCCACCACGATCAGGTGACGCCGTACGGCACGCGCGGCCAGAGCGGCCGCCATGGCCGCTGTCCGCGCGTCCCACCTGCGCGCCATCACCAGCGTGGTCGCGAGCAGGGCGCGCGTCTGCTCCGCGGTGAGCGCCCCTCTCACCTCCTCGGGCAGACGGCCCCCGTCGCCGCGGATCCGCCGACGCAGTCCCGGGTCGCGGACGAAGGCGGCCGGCACCACCCTCTCCACCTCCTCGACACGGAACACCGCCCGCCGGTACAGATGCGGGTCCTGCACCAGGCCCGCGCCGGCCGCCCGCAGAGCCAGATCCATCGGGTCTCCGGTGCGCTCCCCCGCCAGGCCCACCGCCGCCCAGAAACCGTTGCCGTCGACGGGACGGCCGTCGCGGGCCGCGCCGCCGTCCGGTCCGGGACGCAGCAGGGCCCCCTGTGCGTCGACCCGCGGCAGGTGCAGGTCGTAGACGCGCGACCCGGCATCGGGGCCGGTCACGGTCAGCGTGCGGTGGTCGCCGGACGCGTCGAAGGACAGGCCGTCCTCGGCGATCCCGTCGCCGGGCCGTGGCCGCCACGGCGCGGTCGCGTACGCCTCGCGGGCGTCGGCGGGCGGCGCGTCCTTCCGGGCGGCCGGCGCGGATGCCTTGGCCGGGGCGGCCTTTGCCGCCTTCGCGGCCGTCGAGGGGAGCGCCGGTGCCTTGGGCGGGGTGAACGTCACCGGGGCCGGCTCGGTGGTGCCCTGACCGCGCAGCCGAGCCTGCTGGTCGGCGGTCAGCTGGTGCCAGGCGGTGTGGCGGTCGGCCGCCCGGCGCAGCCGGACGAGATCCTGGTGCAGGATCCGGCCGTGCTCGTGCAGAGCTCGCACGGTCTCGGCGACCGTCTCCACCGAAGCGCCCGCCTCGGCTTCGGCGGCCCGGGCCGCGGCGAGTTCGTCGGCAGCCGCCCGACGGGCCCGCTCCAACCGCTCCCGGGCCTCCTCGATGAGGGCACCGCGCAGCGAGGCCCAGCCCTCGTGCGCGGCCTCGGCATCGTCCTCGGCGTGCTCGCGCAGCAGTGTCACCAACGCGTCCTGCGCCTCCCTGACCGCCGGGAGCGCGTCCACGTCGCGCCGCTCGAGTTCGTCGAGGCGCGTACGTGCCTCGGTCAGCGCCGTCTCCCGCGCGGCCCCCTCGCCGAGCCGCAGGTCCCACAACGCCTTGTCCGAGGCGGCCAACGCGGCGCTCGCCTGCTGGACGGCGTCCCACGCCTGCCTGGCCGGGGCGGGATGGCTGGTGTCGGTGAGCAGCCCGAGCCGGCGGGCGACGTCCTCACGCACCCAGGCCAGGGCCACGGTGTCGGTCTCCATCGCCAGCGGCTCCCGCCGCGCCAGGTGGAAGGCGCCCCGGACGCGCGCCATCACGGCCCCGTCCTTCACGTCGTGCTGAGCCTGCGCGACACTCAGCCACCGAACCGGCAGGGCGAAGAGATAGGCACGCGGCTTGTTGTCCGGTTTCACGTTCACCGAGCCCTGCCCGTCGAGCGACAGCCCCGCGGACTTCGATTCGGCCGCCGGGACGCTCGCGTTGCCGCCCTCCTGGACCGAACCGCCCGCCGTCGGACCGGCCGGCCCGGCGTCCAGCCCGTGCTCCGAGGTGCCCGCGTGAGCGAACGTGGACGCATTGCCCTGGGCACTGTGGCGGGGACTCTCGAACTTCACGCCGTCCGCCACCGTCAGCAGCCGGGCTCCGGAGAAGTCCGGCCTGGAGTACAGGTCGAGACGGCCGCTGACGCCCCCGAAGAAGCCGCGCTCCTCCAGCCCGGCCACCTGGTAGCCGTCAGGCGTGAGGGTCTGCGCGAAGAAGGCCGTCAACGCCATGGCCGACGTGCCGGTCTCCAGACTCTCCCGCGCTCCGGTGCCGATCTTGGTGAGGGGCGTGTCCTGGGCCTTCGCGAACAGGCTCTCGTCGTCGATCTCGGCATCCCTCGGCAGCCTCAGGGTGGAGTCGTACGCGGCGCCCAGGGCGAGGATGTTCGCGGAGTGCAGCTCCTCCAGGCCGAGGAAGCCGCGGACCGCGAAGCCCTCCGCGGGCATCGTGAAGGGCCCGGCGCCCTCCGCGGCGTGTGCGACGTCGTGCCAGCCGCCGGCGCCCGTCACCGCCGGCACCGCCACCCGGCGGGTCCGGCCCGGCGGGACCAACTCGGTGGGAGCCAGCGGATCGTTCTCCCGGGCGGGATCGGGGCCGGGCCACATCAGGCTGAGCGGGAGGTGCCTGTGCAGGAACCCGCCCGGCTCCTGGATGGTGTGCGACGCGGCCTCAGCCGTGTCGTCGTCGGCGGAGATCCGCACGTCGATCCGCACGGCGTACTCCTGCGCGACCGCGGCGTGCAGGTGACCCGCATGGGTCACGATCGTCGCGAAGCCCGTGGACTCGCTCTGCGTCGCCGTGGTCGCCCACGCCGTGGAAGCCGTCTGCGTATAGGCGGGTCCCGCCGAGGTGACCGTGGCATTGCCGGTGGCGGCGCGTGCCGCCACGGTGAGGCCGATCGCCACACGTGCGCTCCGGCCACGACCGTGCTGCGCCGTCTCCGTCGCCTGAACCTGCTCCTCCAGTTCCACTCCGTGGTCCAGACCGTGGAAGTGGCGGTTCTCCGTAGGGATCAACTGCACCCGGAGATGCACCTCACGTGAACGGAGCCAGGTCCGGAGCGTCTCGGAACCCCAGCGGCCAAGCCGCGCGGGGATCGCCACGCCCGGCCCCGCCATCTCGTTGTTCAGGGCACGGATCACTCGCCCGGACACCAGCTGGCGCAGATGCTCGAAGTCGTCGTCCGGCAGGCCCAGCGGGCGAAGCACCTGATCGAGCCGGCTCATTGCGGCCGCGGGGTTGAGGGAGTTGGCCGGCCAGCCGCCGAACTGGACCTGGCGCAGCCACGGCAGCTCCGTCCATGCGTGTTCGTCGTAGCGGGGCACGCCGCCGTAGGCGTCGCGGACCAGTTCCAGCTCGTACGCGGCCTTGCCTGGAATGATGCCGACCCATCGCGACAGGCGCTTCTCGCCATAGGCGTCGGACAGCGTCGTGGGCACCAGGGCACCGTGCGTGCCCTTGCCGAGTCTGCTGGAGGCCGCCGCGTACGTGTGCTCCACCGGCGCGCTCACCACGACCTGGTAGCCGCCCACGTCCTTGCGGTTGATCGTCCAGGTGGCGTTCCGCTGGACGAACCCGGACGTCGTCGTGCTGAAGCGGGCCCCGAGCTGAAGACCGACGGTGGCGGCGACCCGGGTGTCCCTGTAGGACGTCAGCTGGTTGACGCGGACGCCGGCGTCCACCGTCCTGGTTCTGGTCTGACGTCCCGACGCCAGCTCCGACGCGCCGGCCGCCGCTTCGATCTCCATCTTCAGCGGCCGGCTGAGGGCGGTCAGACCCGGCAGGTCCGCGGTCGGCGCCTCGATCAGCCTGGTCCGGTAGGCGAGCCTGGTGGTGCGGTCGAGGTAAGGAGCCGCGGTGAGCAGGGTCCAGTGCCCGCCCAGGGGCGCGGAGGTCGCACCGAAGTTCGCGATCCGGCTCTCCAGCAGGACCGGCACCTCCGACTCCTTGCCGCCGTCCGCACCCCGCAGACGGAACTGCCAGGATCCGCCCGACGCCCGGTCCAGCACCGTCCGGGCCAGGTCGAGCAGTTGCGGCCCGTCCGTGACATCGAGCGTGGTGTGGGGGTGGCTCAGCACCGACCGTCGACCGTCCGCCGCGGAACCGGTGCCCTGCGCTGCCACCTGGTCCAGCCACGACCTGGTTCCCAACGCCATGGCGCGGGCGTCCGCGGCGGTCATGACCTCCGCCGGGTGCCGCACCACTCGTTCGAGGCCGACGGTACCGGTGTACTCGACCGGCACGCTGAGCACCACCTCCCCCCGCGCCGCGACCTCGTCGCCGCCCGGCGTCTGCGGCCCGAGGAGCGTCCTCTCCGGGTCCGCCGCGACGAACGCCTGCGTACCCAGGAGATAGCCGGAGGACAGACCGCGCATCCACTGCCGCGGGCGCCAGTGTCCGCTGCCCTCGACCGTGAACCGGACCTCGTAGCGGTACCAGTCCGCGCCACCCGTGGTGATCGAGGTGACTTCGTCCCCGCCCGAGAGGGCATAGCCGCTCTCCACCTGGGATCTTCGGCCGTAGCGCACGCCCGCGGCGGCCGTCTCCGCGTGCAGGGGCATGCCCGCGGTACCGGCCGTACCGTCCCGCAGGGACACCGCGCCTTCGACGCCGACCTGCCAGGAACGGCTGCTGCCACGCTGTCCGCTGATGCTGTCGCTGCCCGGCGCGCTGAAACGGCCGCGCTGTTGCGTACCCCGGCCGAGGTACTCCCCGCGATGAAGCGTCGCACGGACCGAAACGTCGACGTGCCTGCGTCCCAGGGGAGTCCACTGGGCCAGCGAGATCCGCAGCCCCGTGTCCAGCATCGAGCCCAGGTTCGACGCCAAGCTCTGATGGGAGAGCCGGTCGTACACCTCACGCGTGTTGTGCAGCACGGACAGGAAGTGATCGGTGCCGCGCCACCGGGGATTTCCGGGATACAGCTCGGCCGGCGGTGCCACCAGGCCGGGGTAGGCGCGGCCGAGGCGGCTCAGCACACTGTCGGCGAAGAACTCGGCCGGCCGCGCCCGACCGGGGTCACCCTGCGCCGGGGCAGCGTCCGGGAACCGCACCTCGTGCACCCGGCTCACCCCGAGCGAACGCTCCGTCACGAGCAGGGGGACCGGCGCCGGTCGCTGTTCGAGGGCGGGGATCCCGGCCAGACGCCGTACCTCACCCTCGGACAGCCGCACCAGCGCCCACACCCGACCGGTCTCGCTCCGCTGCTGCTGCGGCGCGTTCTTCCGCAAGGTCCGACGGCCTGAAACGCCCTCCGCCGGCTCGGCCCCCGCCCGCCCGTGCACCCGGGCGGGGGCCGACATCACAAGATCCTGCTCCAGCAGGTACAACGCGGTCGGGGTGCCCTTCCGCTGTGCGCCGACCTTGATCCCGGCTGCGTTGCCCAAAGCGGTGGTGCGGGACACGGACGCTCCGTAGCGGCCGTTGAGCCCCGCCTGCAGGCGCAGCGCGGCGCCCGTCGGAGCCGACACGTGGAAGCCGGGCCCGGCGGCCCCGCCGACCTCGACGCTGCGCGTCACTCCGGCCGCCCGCTCGCCGCGCACCGCCGACTGCGCGATGTCGCGGATCTCCGCGGCGGTCGTCATGTCGCCGATCCGCACCAGCCGGTGAGGCTCGACTTCCATCCGGAGCAGGCCCAGTGGGTCCCTGCCGTGTGCACCGCCGTACAGCACCGGACTCGTCACCGGCCCCATCAGCAGGGCACGCATGCTCTGCCGCAGAGCCGCGGGCGAGACGAGTTCGGCGACCTGCTCGGCTCCCTTCGCGCCGGCCTCCAGGCCCATCAACGCGAGGGCCGTGTCCGCGACGGGATCGACGAGGATGACGTCCTCGACACTCACCTCGTGGAAGCGGGTGGCGCTACCGGTGAGCTCGATGGTCTCCGGGAAGGCCGAGTCGGTCCCGGACTCCGCGGCGGTGAGCGAGTCCGCGAGGCGCAGGCTGAGGCCGTCCCGCACCGCGAACCGCAGCTGAGCGGACTCCCGGAGCGGCCCGTCCTCCGCGACCGGCCTTCCGTCCAGCCCGACGTGGCGGCCGGAGCCGTCCGTGATCCAGAACGCGTAGCCCAGCGCGTCCAGATGAACGTGCGAGCCGTCCGTACTGCGCGTCTCGGTCTGATTCATCACCTGGTGCTGAAGGGTGTGCCGTGCCGACTTGCCCCAGGCGATCTTGATGAAGCCGTGGAACCATCCGGCGGCGACGCCGCCGGCCGGGCCCAGGGCCGTGGACAGCCCCAAGCCCCACGCACTGCCGTTGACCCGGGAACGGCCGCCGCCTTGGAGGTACCGCTGCGCAGTGTCGATCTTGGTCGGGTTGTCCAGCCACCGCTCCGGCTCCCCGTACGGCAGTGCGGTCATCCAGAGCGTGCGCGCGTGCCCACGGACCGACTCGTAGGGGAACGATCTGGCGACGCCGACGAACTCTCTCGCGTCCCCGCCCAGAGCATGCAGCAGCTGACGCAGAAGGGGCGGTCCCTGGCGTGCCTCGAGCCCTTTGCCCGGCGCGGGCCGCACCTTGGCGTTCGGTTCGAGCCAGGCGGCCACCTCCCGCACGACCAGCTCGGCACCGCGTGCCTCGTGCCGGCCCGCACCGAGCACGAACGGCCGGGCCGCCTCGCGCCGGCCCGGACCGAGCGCGAGGCGTGAGGTCGTCTCACCCGTCATGTAGGCGGGCAGCCGGGAGCCGTCACTGAACGGGACCGCCCCGGTGGCATCCGGTGGCGGAGGCAGCTCGCGGTCGATACGCGGTGGCCGGCGCTGATCCAGGTCCGCGATCGACACCAGCCGGGACGCTTCGGCGGCGGCACGCACGGGGGACGGCCCGGACGCGCCGCCGGACGACGGCCCTTCCTGCGAGGTCACGGCCCGCGAACCACGCCCGGTGGACGAGGAGGCGTCCGTGCGGCCCGGCCCCGCGCCTCCGCGTACACCGCCGAACTCCACCCCCTTCAGACGCCGTGCCGTGGCTTCCGCCCGCGCTTTCATGTCCATGCGCGTGAAGGCCGCGCCCCGCGTGTGCTCCAGCGCCTGGACCGCCGCCCGCACGCGTTCCTCCGGGGCCTCGGCGGCACCGAGTTGTCCCAGGTGCTTGTTGACCCACTCCCGGAAATCCTCCGGAACGGCAGCGTCGCGGACGGCGATGATCGCGCGATCGGCCCCCGCGGCTTCCTTGGCCGCCGGCCGTCCGCCGCCGTCCGCGTCGCCCGTTTCGAGCACGACTCGGCTCTTCAGCCGGGCTGCGAGGTCCGGCACACGTGCGTCGAGGCTCCGCTCGAAGGCCGCACGGATCCGCTCGGCCCATACGGTGCTGGTCCGCAGGGTGCGTCCGAAGTGGGGCTGCCTCGCCACGGCGGCCGGACGATGGACGGTATAGGTCACTTCGGGCAGCGGCCGACCGGTCCGGCCCCTCTCCATGACCTCGTGCGCCACCTCGGCGGCCAGCGCGTCGATGCGCGCGATCTCGTCGGCTCCCGGCCTCGCTTTCAGCAGATCGAGTTCCAGGGCGAGCGGGCGCGGCACTTCAGTGGTCCCGGCAGGGCCGTCTGAGCCGCCAGGATGGCCATGCCGTGGGATCGCCGGTGCCGGAGGCGCCGACACATCCGTGATCGGGTGAGCCGCGCCCGCCGGCTCCGCGGCGGAGACGAACACGCGACGCGGGCCCGCGCTCGTCGCGGCGCCGAGGGTCCGCACACCACGGCGTGCCGAGGACTCCGCCGACGCCGTGTGTCTTCCCACCGCGGCGGAGGGCGTCGTGCCGCCGTGCGGGGACGGGATCTGGGTGGCGTGCGGGAGCGTCGTCGCACGATCGCCGACCGATGTGACACCAGTGGTGGAGGAGACGGCCGGTGTGGGGCGGCGGAGGACGGTCGTGATCCCGGCCAGGCCGCCTTCGGAGGCCGGTTCCCGAGGACCGACAGCGGCAGTGGCACGGACACCGGTGCCGGTGCCGGTGCCGGTGGGAGCGGTGTTCGGCCCGACGGCGGTGATGCCGGTGGCATGCGCTGCGGTGGCCCGAGCGTCGAAGCGCTGGACTACGTCGTGCAGGTGCAGTTCGTCCTTGGTGAGTGCGGGAGTCTCGGTGCCGAGGGACGCGCCCGGCCAGGCGCCGTCCTCGGGGGTGAGACGCCCGGGTTCCACCGGTCTGGTGGGGTGACCGGCCGTGGTGGTGCGGCCGGCTGCGGCTGTGGTGGTGCGGGTGGCTGGTGTGGTGGTGGTGTGGTTGCGGGTGGTGTTGAGTTCGTTGC
>NZ_JBVHQD010000036.1:0-55953 GCF_055567595.1 Streptomyces sp. NPDC026515 | reverse complement strand
CACCCCCCAGGTCATCTGTTCGACAGGGGGGAACAGCCATGCCGGGCCCGGAGGCCAGCGGCCCTCTTGCAGGACCGCGGAAAACATAACGGGGGTGGCCGTCTGCACGACGAAGTCCTCGTCGTCAGTGCTGAGCAGGCGGGGACGGCCTCCCGCCCACCTAGGGTCCAGACAGGCCAGGCCGATCTCGTTGAACCGGTGGATCACACCCCGGACGGTGTCCTCATCGGCCTGCACCAGCTGCGCAATCACCGGCACCCGGTTGCCGCCGGCCGAGGCCAGCAGCATCATCGCGCGTCAGTAACGCACCGAACTCGTACTGCCCCGGCGCACAATCTGCCGCAGCTTCTGCCCCTCCTGGTCGGTCAGTCTGCGCACACGAACAGGCTCAGCCACCACACCCCCAGCGGACGGACGTCTACGGACATCCAACTGCCCGAACCACCACTCCGGCCAACGTTCCCGGTCAGAGCACTAGCTCCTACACAGCCATTGCGTCGTGACAGCACGGCCAGACGTTGCCCCCTGCCCATAGCTGGTTCTTTGGCGTCCGAAGGGTATTGCCGACGGTAACGCTCAGTCTGGCAGAAGCTGCTTTTCCAGAGTGAGGGAGGCGGCGCGGCAACTGCTGAGCGACGACTACCGTCAGCGCCCGCCGAATCCCTGATCCGACGGAACTACCTCACGCCCAAGCGGCATGAGTGAGATCGGGATGAGCTTCAGGTTGGCCCACCCGAATGGGATCCCGATGATCGACAGGAACAGCGGGATGCTTGTGATCAGGTGGGCCAGGGCCAGCCACCATCCGGCGAAGATCACCCAGATCACGTTGCCGATGAAGGATCCGGCGCCGGCGTCCGGTCGGTCCACCGTGGTCCGTCCGAACGGCCACAGGACGTAGCCGGCGATACGCAGGGACGCGATGCCAAACGGGATGGTGATGATCAAGACGAAGCAGATCAACGCTGCGATCGCGTAGCCGATCGCCATCCAGAGGCCGCAGAAGACGAGCCACAGGATGTTGAGCAGCAGGTTGAACACCTTCATGATCGGTACCCTCTCCAGGTCACTCCGTTGGCATGCCTGCTGCCACAAGTATCAGCCGGTCAGGCGTCCAGGCGGAACCTCAGCGCCCTTGTAGCGTGATTGGGAACGTCCCGAGACGATCCCGTTCGGCCTCGCGGCCTTCCGTATCGGCGTCTACGCCCTGTGGCCCTTCGGGTACACGACCGTCGAGCGGCGGGACGCCGGCGCCCCCTCCTGCGTCGGCAACGTTCTGTGGCTGATCCTGGCGGGCTGGTGGCTGGCACTCGCCCACATCGTCACCGGTGTCGCGATGTGCCTGACGATCATCGGGATCCCCTTCGGCATCGCCAACTTCAAGCTGATCCCGGTCTCGCTGCTTCCGCTGGGACGCGAGATCGTGCCCACCGACCAGCCGTTCGCGACTCGCTGACCACCCCCGCGACCCGCTGACCACACCTCATGCGGCTCCCGCCGCACACGAGTTGTCCACAGGCCCGCATCCGGGCCAAGGGTTGTCCACAGGCCGCCGCGATTGTCAGCGGCGGCCTGCATCATGAAGCCATGACCGAGATCGGGCAGTTGCTGACACAGGTGGCCCTGCGGGCCCGCGACACCCGCCCGTGGGGCTGGCCGTCGCTTCCCGCACCCGTAGACGCAGCCACCCTCGACCGAGCCCGGGAGGCCCTGGGCTTCCCCCTGCCACCCCTCCTCGCCGCGCTGTACGAGGAGGTCGGCGACGGAGGCTTCGGCCCGTCGTACGGTCTGCTGCCCCTGCTGGACGCCGCCCCGTCCGGCGAACCGGCCGCCGTCGCCCAGTACCTCACCAACCGCGAGTACGGCCGCAAGAACCCGCAGTGGCCCTGGCCGGAGGGCGTCCTGCCCATCTCGCACTGGGGTTGTGGCATGTACGCGTGCGTGGACTGCCGTACCCCGCAGGCCACAGTCCTGCTCTACGAACCGAACGGCGACGGCGCCGACGGCGCCTGGTTCGTGGACGCGGCCACCCTCACCGACTGGCTGTGCGTCTGGATGAACCGCACGGGCTGGTACGAGGAGACCGACGAGGGCACGGATCTGGCCCCGTGGGACGACTTGCGGATACGCACGGCACCGGCCCCGCGGCAGGCCCCCTGAACGACCGGGCCTCCCGGAAGGCGGCAGCCGGCTACGGAGCCGTCACCCGCCGCCGCACCGCATACGCCACCGCGCCCGCGGCCAGCACGGCCGCCCCCGCGGCCACCGACACCACCGGCAGGGCGAAGGCGAGCACCGCGCACCCCAGCAGGCCCACCACCGGTACCACGCGGGCACGCGGCGCCGGATCGAGCGTCCAGGCCGAGGCATTGGCCACCGCGTAGTACACCAGCACACCGAAGGAGGAGAACCCGATGGCGCCTCGGACGTCCGCGGTAGCCGCGGCGACGGCGACCACCGCGCCCACGGCCAGCTCCGCGCGGTGCGGGACCTCGAAGCGCGGATGCACGGCGGCCAGCGCCGGGGGCAGATGACCGTCCCGGGCCATGGCGAGCGTGGTCCGTGACACGCCCAGGATCAGCGCCAGCAGCGAACCGAGCGCGGCCACCACGGCCCCCACCCGCACCACGGGCACCAGCCCTGGCACCCCGGCCGCCCGCACCGCGTCCGCCAGCGGCGCCGCCGTCCGCCCCAGCGCGTCGGCGCCGAGCACGGAGAGCGCGGCCACCGCCACGCACGCGTACACCACCAGCGCGATACCCAGGGCCAGTGGAATCGCGCGCGGGATGGTGCGCGCCGGGTCCCGTACCTCCTCGCCGAGGGTCGCGATCCGCGCGTACCCGGCGAACGCGAAGAACAGCAGGCCGGCCGCCTGAAGTACGCCGCCCGCACCCGACGACAGACTGATGTGCAGCAGCCCGGCGTCCGCTCGCCCGGACGTCAGGCACGCGACCACCACGCAGGCGAGGACGGCCAGCACCACGCCCACGATCACCCGCGTCAGCCAGGCCGACTTCTGGATACCGCCGTAGTTCACGGCGGTCAGTGCCACCACGGCCGCGACCGCGACCGCGTGTGCCTGCCCCGGCCAGGCGTAAGCGCCCACGGTCAGCGCCATCGCGGCGCAGGACGCCGTCTTGCCGACGACGAACGCCCAGCCCGCGAGGTACCCCCAGAAGGCGCCGAGCCGCTCCCGTCCGTACACGTAGGTGCCGCCCGACTGCGGGTAGCGGGCGGCGAGGCGGGCCGAGGACATGGCGTTGCAGTAGGCGACGACGGCAGCGACAGCCAGCGCGGGCAGCAGCCCCGCACCGGACGCGCGGGCCGCCGGGCCCAGAGCCGAGAACACGCCCGCCCCGATCATCGAGCCGAGGCCGATGAGAACAGCGTCGTGCAGACCCAGCGTGCGCCGCAGGCCGGGAGGGGAGGAGGACATGCGCGCACCCTACTGATCGCCGCAACCGCAGGGTGTCGCCGTGGCGTCCTCTTAGCAGACAGGGCGCGAACACATGTGCGCGACGGCCATCTGTGGATGACTCGGACAACTTGTCCGGCACAGCCGGCAGAGAACGAAATCACAGGGCCGGATCAGTGCGAACACAGCGCGGAAGGGCAGGTTCAGCGCATGGGCATCATCGGTTGGATCATCCTGGGACTGTTGGCCGGCGCCATCGCCAAGATCCTGCTGCCGGGACGCGACCCGGGCGGCTTCATCGGCACGACTCTCATCGGCATCGTGGGCGCGTTCCTCGGCGGCTGGATTTCGGCCCGCTGGCTGGACCACCCCGTCACCAAGAACTTCTACGACGGTGCGACCTGGGTGGCGGCGATCGGCGGCTCGCTGGTGCTGCTGATCCTCTACCGCCTTCTCTTCGGCAATTCGCGCGACTGATCGCCCGGCAGGCCGACGGACGGGAAACGAGAAGGGTGGGCGCCCCTGGCGCCCACCCTTCGTCCGTCTCGGCCTGGTCGTCGTGTCTCGGCCCGGGGGCGACTACCGGTAGTTCACGAACTGGAGCGCGAAGTCGAAGTCCTGGCCCTTCAGGAGCGCGATCACGGCCTGGAGGTCGTCGCGGCTCTTGGAGCTGACGCGCAGCTCCTCGCCCTGGACCTGGGCCTTCACACCCTTGGGACCCTCGTCCCGGATGATCTTCGCCACCTTCTTCGCGTTCTCCTGGGAGATGCCCTCCTCGATCGACGCGAAGATCTTGTACTCCTTGCCGGAGAGCTGAGGCTCACCCGCGTCGAGCGCCTTCAGCGAGATGCCGCGCTTGATCAGCTTCGACTGGAAGACGTCGAGGATGGCCTTGACCCGCTCCTCGGAGTTCGCCTGCATCAGGATCTTCTCGCCCGACCAGGCGATCGAAGCATCGACGCCCTTGAAGTCATAGCGCTGCGAGACCTCCTTGGCGGCCTGGTTGAGGGCGTTGTCGACCTCCTGCCGCTCGACCTTCGAGACGATGTCGAAACTGGAGTCGGCCATGTCCTGTGGCTCCTTGTATCGGGGGGGCGTAACGGGATGCGTTCCGGCGCGCGACGGCGACAGCGCCTGGTGTGGGGACCGGGCCGCATCCGCACCAGCCTAGCCACCCCACGTCTCGTGAGCGCAGATCAATCGGGTGGCGGAGCACCCCTGGGGATCGGGTATTGTTTACGTCGTTGCCAGGGAGCACCGCCGAAAAACGGTTCGACTTGGTGGCAGACCCCGGCGGTGTGCCCGAGCGGCCAAAGGGAGCAGACTGTAAATCTGCCGGCTTCGCCTTCCCAGGTTCGAATCCTGGCGCCGCCACTTTGGGGAAGACCCCCTCCGGACTGTGGAAACACAGGTCGGAGGGGGTCTCTTTTTGTTGTGCCGTGGGGGCTTGTCGTGCCATGGATGCGGCGAGCGGAGGCGCGACGACATCCCCGCCCCGGCGCCGCGTCCGCGGAATCCCTGTCCCCCGTCGGGCAGGTGCGGTTGGCGGGGCCCTCGTGACCGGCAGCGGTGCGCCTCCCCGGTCGCGGCGGCCGGTGTGGGCGCCGGAGACGCCGTGGGCGCTCGATCAGCCGCCCGGGACCCCGCGGCCCCCGGCACGTGTGGCACGCCCCGGGGCACACTGGGATCATGCCCTCCCGACGCAGAACCTGTCCGGTGTGCCACCGCGAAATCGCCGTCGTCGCGGGACGCTTCGCGCGGCACGACCCGCCCGGGGCGCGGGACACCGGCGACCTGGTCTCCTGCTCCGGCTCGCGGCGGCAGGCCGAACTCGGCGCGGTCCAGCCGTCGTTGGACGGCTACGCCGTGCCGGCCTTTCCCGGACAGCTGCCGCTGTTCTGACGAGCGCGCCCGGCTGTCGTCACCGTCACAAGTCCCAACGGCCGGGCGGCGGGCTCAGTTCCCGGCCACCGACTTCACGGCCACCGTGACCGGCGTCGAACCACCGATCAGCTCCAGGGTCAGACCGGCGGTCGCCGACGTGTCCACCAACTCCGCCAGCACGGCGGCCACATCGTCACGCGTGACCGGTCCCCGGCCCGTGTGCGCCTCCAGACGCACCAGTCCCGTACCCGGCTCGTCCGTCAGCAAGCCGGGGCGCAGGATCGTCCAGTCCAGGGCGGTCTGCCGGCTGACGTACGCGTCGGCCTCGCCCTTGGCCCGCAGATACACGTCGAAGACGTCGTCACCCTGGTGTGCCGGATCCGCGCGCATCGCCGAGACCATCACGAAGCGGCGCACGCCCGCGCGGACGGCCGCGTCCACGAACAGCACCGCCGCGCCCTTGTCGACCGTCTCCTTGCGGGCCGTGCCGCTGCCCGGGCCCGCGCCCGCCGCGAACACCGCGGCGTCCGCTCCTCGCAGACACGCCGCGACCTCCTCGACCGACGCCGACTCCAGGTCGAGCAGCACCGGTTCGGCGCCGGCCGCCCGCAGACCGTCGCCCTGTTCGGCCTTCCGGATGATTCCCGCGACCTCGTCCCCGCGCGCGGAGAGCTGCCGCTCCAACCGCAACGCGATCTGACCATGACCACCAGCGATGACAATGCGCATGTCTCCGACCGTACGCCCGAAGCCCCGCATCCGCCGCACGACTTCATGCGCCCCGCGCGTCCGCGCCGAGCCCGTGAAGTGCCTGGCCGGGTGGGGGTCGTCCTCACGGACGCGCTCCCGCGCACGGTCGTCACCGCACGCCGGCTTTTCGGCTCAGGTATCCGCTCGGACCGCCGGCACCCGCCCGGCCCCTTCGCCCCCGGTGCGCCCCTCAGGACACCTCGCCCCGTCCCTGCCTGGGCAGCCCCAGTTCCGCTGTCGCCGCCGAGTTGCAGTACTCGCGGACCGCGCTCGTGCGTGCCACCACGCGCCCCCGGTGCACCACGATCCGGCTGTAGGCGAGTGAGAGGACGCCTGCCAGGTGGTCGCCTCGTACGGCGAGGAGTTCGGCGGGGAAACCCGCCTCGACACGCACCTCGGGAAGGCCGAGGGCGGCGCGGGCGGACGTACTCACGGTCTCGTAGGCGTCCTCGGGGCGCAGGCCGTGGCGGGAGGCGAGGAGGTAGGCGGCCTCCAGGGGGTCGCCGCGGCCGACGGGGTTCGACAGGTCGCGCAGGGCGCCGCTGCCTGCGGCGACCCGTACACCGGCAGCGCGCAGCAGCCGTACCGGGGCGGTGCCGCGGCGGTCGACGGAGCCGCAGCCGCCCTGGGGCAGGCACACCACCGTGACGCCGGCCGCGGCGAGCTGGTCCGCGACCCGGTTCGCCGCCTCGGCGGGCAGGCGCGCGAGCCCGGCGCACGGACCGAGCGTCACGCCGGGGCGCATGCCGCCCGCCATCGTCGCGAGCCTCGCCAGCCGGGCCGCGTCCACGGCGTCCGTGTGCAGATCGACGGGGCAGCCGTGCTCGGAGGCCACCTCCAGGACGGCCTCCGCGTAGCCCGTCGGATCGGGGTCCAGGTCCGGGCAGCCGCCCAGCACGGACGCGCCCATCTTCGCGGCGTCCCGCAGCAGCGCCAGCCCCTCGACGCCGGCGACTCCGGTCAGCACGCGCGGCATCGCGACCGTCGTCAGCTCCGCGAGTCCGCGCAGCGAACGGCGGGCCTGGAGAACGGCGGCGAGGGCGGCCAGCCCCTGGACGTCGCCCACGCGCACGTGCGCGCGTACCGCCGTCGCGCCGTGGCCGAGTTGCAGCAGGGCGGCCTCGGTGGCGCGGCGCTGGACGTCGTCGGGGTCGTACGGGACGGGACCGCCCCGGTCGGCGGAGAGGGCGGTGTCGCCGTGGGCGTGCGGTTCGGCGGGGGCCGGGAGCAGGAGGTAGCCGCTGAGGTCCACGCGCGTGCCGCCCGGGCGGGACGGACCCGGTGCCAGGCTGCCGGCCGTACCGACCGCCTCGATGCGCCCGCCGCCCAGCCGTACGTCCACGGTGCGGCCGTCGGTGAGCCGTGCCCCGCACAGCAGGAGCCCGGCCGGCTCGGGCTGTCCCGAGGAGCCCGGGGAGTTGGACGACGACGAGGGCGGCTGCGGCTGGCTGTCAGGCATCGCGCTCCAGGAGGGTCGGTCCGGGCGGGGGACTCAAGATCACGCAGAGTGAGTCGAGCCTAGGGTGGCGAACCGTGCGCGGCGGGGAGGAGCGCAATAGTCGTACCGGCCTGGTCGGACCGGTCGGGAACGCTTCGACACGCGCGCGTGAGGAGCTTCTGGAGGGGCCCCGGAGGCCGCAGTGAGCCAGGTGGAAGGGGCCCGGTGGAGCGGCGGGAAACGGATTTGGGTGAACGGCGGCCGAGCGTGTAATGTCTTCATCGCTCGCCCCAATAGCTCAGTCGGCAGAGCGTCTCCATGGTAAGGAGAAGGTCTACGGTTCGATTCCGTATTGGGGCTCTGGTGTGAGAGGTCCCGTCGCGAGGCGGGACTGATCTCATCAAAGCGGTGTAGCTCAGTCGGTAGAGCAAGCGGCTCATAATCGCTGTGTCACCGGTTCAAGTCCGGTCACCGCTACTGACAGTAGCCGATTGCGGGGTCGGTCCTTCGATCGGCTACTCTTTTTGCGTTGAATCAGTCCATCCGTTCGTCTTAGGAGCACTCACGTGGCTGCCACCGACGTCCGCCCGAAGATCACGCTGGCCTGCGTGGAGTGCAAGGAGCGGAACTACATCACCAAGAAGAACCGGCGTAACAACCCGGATCGTCTTGAGATGAAGAAGCACTGCCCGCGTTGCAATGCGCACACCGCGCATCGCGAAACGCGGTAACAACAGGCTCGTTCGTGAGGCCGTCCCCATCCCGGGGGCGGCCTCACGGCGTTTCGGCAGTCGGCTTTCCCGCTAGTTTGTGGGGCATCACAGCAGACATCAGGAGGTGCCGGGCCAATGGCGCTCGACCAGTCCTTCGTGGGACGGACCTACCCACCCACCGAGCCCTACGAGGTGGGCCGGGAGAAGATCCGTGAGTTCGCCGAGGCGGTCGGCGACACCAACCCCGTGTACACGGACCCGGAGGCCGCCAAAGCGCTCGGCCATTCCGACGTGATCGCTCCGCCGACCTTTGTCTTCTCGATCACTTTCCGCGCGGCCGGGCAGGTCGTCGAGGACCCGCAGCTGGGCCTCGACTACAGCCGCGTGGTGCACGGCGACCAGAAGTTCGCCTACCGGCGCCCGGTGCGTGCCGGCGACCGGCTGACCGTCGTCTCGACGATCGAAGCCGTCAAGTCCCTCGCGGGCAACGACGTCATCGACATCCGCGGCGACGTCCGCGACGAGACGGGTGAACTCGTGGTGAGCGCACTGACCAAGCTGGTGGCCCGTGCGGCGGACGTGGAAGAGGGGGCGTGAGCATCCGATGACGGCGAAGATCGCGTACGAGGACGTCGAGGTCGGCACCGAACTGCCCGCCCAGGTCTTCCCCGTGACCCGTGCCACGCTGGTGCGGTACGCGGGTGCCTCCGGGGACTTCAACCCGATCCACTGGAACGAGAAGTTCGCCAAGGAGGTGGGCCTGCCGGACGTCATCGCGCACGGCATGTTCACCATGGCCGAGGCGATCCGCGTGGTGACCGACTGGATCGGCGACCCGGGAGCGGTCGTCGACTACGGCGTCCGCTTCACCAAGCCCGTCGTCGTCCCGAACGACGACCAGGGCGCCCTGGTCGAGGTCAGCGGCAAGGTCGCGGCCAAGCTCGACGACAACACCGTGCGCGTCGACCTGACGGCGACGAGCGCGGGACAGAAGGTGCTGGGCATGTCACGGGCGGTCGTACGGCTGGCCTGAACCCGGCTCGTGAGACTGGCCTGACCCGGCGGGTCCCACAGCGCGGTAAGGGGCGCTCTCCCTTGCAGGGCGTCCCTTACGCATGTGCGGCCCCCTGCCCGTCGAACGGCCGAGGGGGAGCTGGTGTTCCGGCTGCTTGACTTAGTTAGTGATTGAGTACTAACTTCTCCGCATGGTCAGGATGAGTGCTGAGGAGCGGCGTGAGAGCGTCGTTCGTGCGGCGATCACGGAGTTCGCGCAGAGGGGCTACTACGGCACCTCCACCGAGGCGATCGCGAAACGGGTCGGTGTCTCCCAGCCGTACCTCTTCCGGCTCTTCCCCGGCAAGAAGGCGATCTTCGCCGCCGCCTCGCAGCGCTGCATCGACGAGATGTGCGAACTCTTCGAGGGGGCGGCCGAGGGGGTGCAGGGCGAGGAGGCCCTGCATGCCATGGGTGACACGTACGTGCGGCTGATCCAGGAGCGGCCCGAGTGGCTCCAGATGCAGATGCAGACGTACATCACCGTGTCGGCCGCCGAGGCGGAGGGCGAGCACGAGTTCGGCGAACTGGTGCGGGCCGGCTGGGGGCGTCTGTGGGACACCGTCCACCTGCTCTCGGGGGCCGACGTCGACCGCACGACGACCTTCCTGGCCAAGGGCATGCTCATCAACACCTACGCGGCCATGGGCTTTCCGCCCGAGCACCGGGTCTGGCAGGGGATGTACGCGAAGGCCGCGACCACGGGACGGCTGGACGGGTGCGACGACGAGTGAAGGGGCGCCCGGCCGCTTCCTTGCGGGCCTCTTCATGGGCCCAAAAATTAGTGATCAATAACTAAGCGACTGTCACACACGCTCTGGGGGAGCGATGTCACAAGAGACCGCACAGCAGACCGCACGTCAGGGGGGCGCCGCATGGGCGCTCGTCATCACCAGTGTCGCCGGATTCATGGCGGCCCTCGACAACCTCGTCGTCACCACCGCGCTGCCCTCCATCCGCAAGGACCTCGGCGGCGCGCTGGACGACCTCGAATGGACCGTCAGCGCCTACACGCTCACCTTCGCCGTCCTGCTGATGTTCGGCGCGGCCCTCGGTGACCGCTTCGGCCGCCGCCGGCTCTTCCTCGCCGGACTCACCGTCTTCACCGGCGCCTCCGCCGCCGCGGCCATGGCACCCGGTATCGACTCCCTGATCGCCGCCCGCGCGGTGCAGGGCGTCGGCGCGGCCGTGATGATGCCGCTGACGCTCACCCTGCTGACGGCGGCCGTGCCGGAGGCCAGGCGCGGGATGGCCTACGGTATCTGGGGGGCCGTCAACGGGCTCGCGGTCGCCTCCGGGCCGCTCATCGGCGGCAGCCTCACCGAACACGTGTCCTGGCACTGGATCTTCTGGCTGAACGTCCCGCTCGGCCTCGCGCTGCTGCCCCTCGCCCGGCTCCGTCTCGCCGAGTCCCACGGCACCGGCGCCCCGCTCGACTTCCCCGGCACCCTGCTCGCCAGCGGCGGACTCTTCGGGATCGTCTACGGCCTGGTGCGCGGCCCCGCCGACGGCTGGACCAGCTCCCTCGTACTGACCGGACTGTTCGCGGGCGGCGCCCTGCTTGTCGGCTTCGTCGTCCACGGCAGCCGCGCGAAGAACCCCATGCTGCCGATGCGGCTCTTCCGCTCCCGCGCCTTCTCCGGGATCAACGCGGCCAGCCTGCTGATGTTCCTCGGGATGTTCGGCTCGATCTTCCTGCTCAGCCAGTACATGCAGGGCGTCCTCGGCTACTCGCCCACCGAGGCGGGCCTCAGGATGCTGCCCTGGACCGGCATGCCGATGCTCGTCGCGCCGATCGCCGGGATCCTCTCCGACCGGATAGGCGGCCGCCCGGTCGCCGCCGCCGGACTCTTCCTGCAGGCCGCCGGGCTCGGCTACATGGCCTCCGTGGTCACCGCCCATGCCTCCTACGGTGTCCAGCTGCCCGGTCTGATCATCAGCGGTATCGGCATGGCGCTGTACTTCGCCCCCGCCGCCAACCTGGTGATGTCCGCCGTACGCCCGCAGGAACAGGGCATCGCCTCCGGTGCCAACAACGCGCTGCGCGAGGTCGGCGGCGCGCTCGGCATCGCCGTCATGTCGTCGATCTTCGCCGCCCAGGGTGGCTACGAGAGCGCCCAGAGCTTCGTGGACGGGCTGCGGCCCGCCCTGGTCACCGGCTCGGCCGTGGTCGCCCTCGCCGGGATCGCCGCCCTGTGCATCCCCGGCCGGCGTCGTGCGACGCGGACGGTGACCGCGGGGGAGTCGGCCCCGGTTCTGGAGGGTGTCGGCAACTGACGGCAGCGACCGACCGCACGCGCGCGTGGGGTTCCCGTCCGGCGGAGACGGGCCCCACGCGCGCGTGCGCTGCGTGACGGAGGGAGTGCCGGTGGCGTCTCGTAGTCTTGGGCGCGTGCAGGAACTCCACGACGCCCCCCTCGCCCCCCTCACCACCTTCCGGCTCGGTGGCCCCGCCACCCGGCTGGTCACCGCGACCACCGACGCGGAGGTGATCGCCGCCGTCCGCGAGGCCGACGACAGCGGGACCCCGCTGCTGGTCATCGGCGGCGGCTCGAACCTGGTCATCGGTGACAAGGGCTTCGACGGCACTGCCCTGCGCATCGCCACCACCGGTTTCGAAACACGCGGTACGACGCTGGAGCTGGCGGCCGGCGAGGTGTGGACCGACGCGGTCGCCCGCACCGTCGAGGCGGGCCTCGCGGGCATCGAGTGCCTCGCCGGGATCCCGGGGTCCGCCGGCGCCACGCCCATCCAGAACGTCGGTGCCTACGGCCAGGAGGTCTCCTCGACCATCACCGAGGTCGTCGCCTACGACCGGCGGGCCGGCGAGACGGTGACACTGACCAACGAGGAGTGCGTGTTCTCCTACCGGCACAGCCGGTTCAAGGCCGACCCCGACCGGTACGTCGTCCTGCGGGTGCGCTTCGGGCTGGAGGACGCCGGCGGGCTGTCGGCGCCGGTGCGGTACGCCGAGGCCGCGCGGGCCCTCGGAGTGGATCAGGGGGACCGGGCGCCGCTGGCGCGCGCCCGCGAGGCCGTGCTCGAACTACGAGCCGGTAAGGGCATGGTGCTCGACCCCGACGACCACGACACCTGGTCGGCGGGATCCTTCTTCACCAACCCGATCCTCACGGACGCGCAGCTCGCCGACTTCCATGCGCGCGTGCGCGAGCGGCTCGGGGACGGGGCCGAGCCGCCCGCCTACCCGGCCGGGGAGGGGCGTACCAAGACCTCGGCGGCCTGGCTGATCGACAAGGCCGGGTTCGCCAAGGGATACGGCAGCGGGCCGGCCCGGATCTCCACCAAGCACACGCTGGCGCTGACCAACCGGGGCGGGGCCACCACCGAGGACCTGCTGGAGCTGGCACGGGAGGTTGTGGCGGGTGTCCACCGGGCGTTCGGCGTGACGCTCGTCAACGAGCCGGTGACCGTGGGAGTGAGTCTGTAGCGGCCCTGCCGGCCGTGGGCGGTACGGCGCCCCCGCTCGCGTGGGACTTCAGTACGCCACACCACCCACCCGCTGGTTCATCGCCTGGGCCACCTCCGCCCGGGCGATGAAGCTGCCCTTCGCCGGGAAGCCGCCGATCACCGTGCGGTAGGGGCGCCTGCACCTTCGCCGCCGCCTCCCTGCTGCTCGGCGCTGCTCGGCGCCCGCGTCCAGCGGGGCTTCGCCTTCGAGGCGCCCCGACCGGCGGACGCCCGCCGCCGGACACCTTCGCCGCCCGGCTCGTCAGCACCCTGCTCGACGGAATCTCCGTTGCCGAGGAGCCCCGCGGCCCGCGACCCTGATGCCATGAGGCACGCCCCATGCGGCTGAGACTCCGCGAGTTCCGGCCCCGCACCGGCCCGCACGAGCGCCGGGTCGTCCAGCCCCGACAGCCCCTGCGCCACACCTCCCTGCGCCGGCCCGCGCCTGTCGGCACCCTCATGGGCGACCACGACGGGCTCAGCCGGCTCGCGGGGCTGTTCTCGTTCGCCGCCCACTCACCGCACACGATCGTCCACGTGCCCCTGCGGGACGGGGTGCCGCCCGACGAGGGCCGAGGGCCGCTCGTCGATCTCGTCCTGGCCCACGGCTCGCTCGGCCTGCGCGCCTCGCGGTGGCCCGGGCTGCGCCGACGGCTGCGGCGGGGCGACGGGGTCCCGCTCACCGTCCGCACCGACGAGGCGCGCACCGCGCGGGACGCCGCAGGCCTGCTCGCCCGGCAGCGGCACACCGACCGCCGGGACGAGCTGCGCCACACCGTCCACGCGAGCACGTTCTGCCTCTTCGGCAGCCGGGACGTCTTCGCCGAGGCCGCCATGTCGCTCGCCCGCGCGGCCGGCTGGGGGCCGCGTCAGAAGAGGGTGTCCGAGGGGCAGGCGGCACTGGTGTCGGGACTGTGGGGGCTGAGGCAGCCGCCCGGCGGCGGGCACCCGGTCGAGGTCCTGGTCTGCTTCAAGGCGTACCCGCCCTACGCCCACTTCCGAAGGCCCTGACGAAGAGGCCGATCAGGACGCCGGGGCGGCCAGCCATGCGTCGACGCCCGCCAGGAGCCTCGCCTTCACGTCCTGCGGCGCCGCCGAAGCCCGTACCGACTGCCGGGCCAGCTCCGCCAGTTCCGCGTCCGTGAAACCGTTGTGCACGCGCGCGATGTCGTACTGGGCGGCCAGACGGGAGCCGAACAGGAGTGGGTCGTCCGCGCCCAGCGCCATCGGGACGCCCGCCTCGAACAGCGTGCGCAGCGGGACGTCCCCGGGCTTGTCGTAGACGCCGAGGGCCACGTTGGAGGCCGGACACACCTCGCAGGTGATGCCGCGGTCCGCCAGACGCCGGAGCAGCCTCGGGTCCTCCGCCGCCCGCACACCGTGCCCGATCCGGGAGGCGTGCAGATCGTCCAGGCAGTCCCGTACCGACGCCGGCCCGGTCAGCTCGCCGCCGTGCGGGGCCGCCAGCAGTCCGCCCTCGCGCGCGATGTGGAACGCCCGGTCGAAGTCCCGGGCCATGCCCCGCCGCTCGTCGTTGGAGAGCCCGAAGCCGACCACACCGCGGTCCGCGTACCGCACGGCCAGCCGCGCGAGCGTGCGCGCGTCCAGAGGGTGCTTCATACGGTTCGCGGCGACCAGGACGCGCATCCCGAGGCCCGTCTCCCGGGACGTCGTCTCCACCGCGTCCAGGATGATCTCCAGCGCCGGGATCAGCCCGCCCAGGCGCGGTGCGTACGACGTCGGGTCCACCTGGATCTCCAGCCAGCCCGAGCCGTCCCTGACGTCCTCCTCGGCGGCCTCCCGGACCAGTCGCCGGATGTCCTCGGGCTCTCTCACACAGGAGCGCGCGGCGTCGTAGAGCCGCTGGAAGCGGAACCAGCCGCGTTCGTCGGTGGCCCGCAGTCTGGGTGGTTCGCCGCTGGTCAGGGCGTCGGTCAGCGCCTCGGGAAGGCGTACACCGTACTTGTCGGCCAGCTCCAGGACGGTTGCCGGCCGCATCGAACCGGTGAAGTGCAGATGCAGGTGAGCCTTCGGCAGCTCAGTGACATCACGTACGTGCTCCATTCCAGGATCCTGCCGCACACGACCGGTGCACCGGTAGCCGATTCCCCTTTAGTGGCCTTGCTCGCACACGCGAACGGGCCGCCTCCCCCGGAGGGAGACGGCCCGCACGCGCGCGTGCAGCGCGGAAAAAAAGAGGTCAGTCCTGCGCCTCGGCCAGCAGCTTCTGCATGCGGCTCACGCCCTCGGCGAGGTCCTCGTCACCGAGCGCGTACGACAGCCGCAGGTAGCCGGGCGTGCCGAAGGCCTCACCGGGTACGACCGCGACCTCGGCCTCCTCCAGGATCAGCTCGGCCAGCTCCACCGAGGAGGCCGGCCGCCTGCCGCGGATCTCCTTGCCGAGCAGCCCCTTGACCGACGGGTACACGTAGAAGGCGCCCTCGGGCTCCGGGCAGACCACGCCGTCGATCTCGTTGAGCATCCGCACGATGGTCCTGCGGCGCCGGTCGAAGGCCTCGCGCATCTTCGCCACGGCCGCCAGGTCGCCGGAGACGGCGGCCAGGGCGGCGACCTGCGCCACGTTGGAGACGTTCGAGGTGGCGTGCGACTGGAGGTTCGTGGCCGCCTTGACGACGTCCTTGGGGCCGATGACCCAGCCCACCCGCCAGCCCGTCATCGCGTACGTCTTGGCGACACCGTTGACGACGACGCACTTGTCGCGCAGCTCGGGCAGGATCGCCGGCAGCGAGGTGAACTTCGCGTCGCCGTAGACGAGGTGCTCGTAGATCTCGTCGGTCAGCACCCACAGGCCGTGCTCGACGGCCCAGCGGCCGATCGCCTCGGTCTCGGCCTCGCTGTAGACCGCGCCGGTCGGGTTCGACGGGGAGACGAAGAGCACGACCTTCGTCTTCTCCGTGCGCGCCGCCTCCAGCTGCTCCACGGAGACGCGGTAGCCGGTGGTCTCGTCGGCTACCACCTCCACCGGGACACCGCCGGCCAGCCGGATCGACTCCGGGTACGTCGTCCAGTACGGGGCGGGGACGATGACCTCGTCGCCCGGGTCCAGGATCGCGGCGAAGGCCTCGTAGATCGCCTGCTTGCCGCCGTTGGTGACGAGGACCTGGCCCGCGTCCACCTCGTAACCGGAGTCGCGCAGCGTCTTCGCGGCGATCGCGGCCTTCAGCTCGGGCAGACCGCCGGCCGGCGTGTACCGGTGGTACTTCGGGTTCTTGCAGGCCTCGATCGCGGCGTCGACGATGTAGTCCGGGGTCGGGAAGTCGGGCTCACCGGCGCCGAAGCCGATCACCGGGCGTCCGGCGGCCTTCAGGGCCTTGGCCTTGGCGTCCACGGCGAGGGTGGCGGACTCGGAGATCGCGCCGACTCGGGCGGAGACCCGGCGCTCGGTGGGAGGGGTTGCAGCGCTCATGGGGTCCATCGTTTCAGACCGGAAACCTGCGTGGCACGCCGGTTTCACAGACTGAACAACCACGGGCCAGGCCGTGAACAAGCGTCCGAATCCCGGCCGCGGCCAGGACGATCTTCCGTACGGTCGCCCCGGACTGCCACTTTCTGTTCGACGCGGCGCCGTGGACCACGTACACTCACTCCTCGTTGGCCTTCAGCGGGCGCGACCGAGCGAGTGCACTCCGAGCACTCGGCCGGATGCGGTACGTTGGTGGACACAGCAAAGGGTCGTAGCTCAATTGGTAGAGCACCGGTCTCCAAAACCGGCGGTTGGGGGTTCAAGTCCCTCCGGCCCTGCTACACACACCGCCAGGATGTGTGCGCATGTACGTACAAGTATTGCACCGCCGTGCGGCTCAGGACCGGGCGCGGCACGGCCACGACCCGGGATCAGGTGAGGATGAATGACGGACGCCGTGGGCTCCATCGATACGCCTGATGCCCAGGACGAGGTGTCGGAGTCCAAGAAGAAGGCCCGCAAGGGCGGTAAGCGTGCCAAGAAGGGCCCGCTGAAGCGCCTTGCCACCTTCTACCGCCAGATCATCGCGGAGCTCCGCAAGGTCGTCTGGCCGACTCGTAACCAGCTGACGTCGTACACCACCGTGGTGATCTTCTTCGTCGCCATCATGATCGCTCTGGTGACCGTGATTGACTATGGACTCAACCACGCTGCCAAGTACGTCTTCGGCTGAGCACAGAGCGAAGGGCGCCGTGGTACCGGCGCCCGTTTTCGCATGTTCCACCCCTATGTATCCAGGAAGAAGCAGCCATCGTGTCTGACCCGAACCTGAACGACGACGCCACCGAGCCCCGCGGGCAGGCGGCCGAGACGGTCGACGACGAGCTCGACATCGTCGAGGGCGCGGACGAGCAGGACGAGTTCGAGGCTGCGGAGGCCGAACTGGGGGAGCCGGCCGAGGAGACCGCGGTCCACGTCGAGGACGAGGACGAGGCTGTCGGCGCGGAGGAGTCGGAAGAGACCGACGAGGACGCCGAGGAAGACGCCGACGAGGCCGAAGAGGCCGTCGCGGAAGAGCCCGCCGAGCCGGTCGACCCCGTCCAGGCGCTCCGCGAGGAGCTCCGCCTGCTGCCGGGCGAGTGGTACGTCATCCACACCTACGCCGGGTACGAGAACCGCGTGAAGACCAACCTGGAGCAGCGCGCCGTCTCGCTGAACGTCGAGGACTACATCTTCCAGGCCGAGGTGCCGCAGGAAGAGGTCGTCCAGATCAAGAACGGCGACCGCAAGACCATCAAGCAGAACAAGCTGCCCGGTTACGTGCTCGTCCGCATGGACCTGACGAACGAGTCCTGGGGTGTCGTCCGCAACACCCCGGGTGTCACCGGCTTCGTCGGCAACGCCTACGACCCCTACCCGCTGACCCTGGACGAGATCGTCAAGATGCTCGCGCCGGAGGCCGAGGAGAAGGCGGCGCGCGAGGCGGCGGAGGCCGAGGGCAAGCCGGCGCCGCAGCGCAAGGTCGAGGTCCAGGTGCTGGACTTCGAGGTGGGCGACTCGGTGACGGTGACCGACGGTCCGTTCGCGACGCTGCAGGCGACGATCAACGAGATCAACCCCGACTCCAAGAAGGTCAAGGGTCTGGTGGAGATCTTCGGTCGGGAGACGCCGGTGGAGCTGTCCTTCGACCAGATCCAGAAGAACTAGTCCCTTCTGGAGATCGCACTTCCGAGCAGGTCAGGCCTCGCCTGACCTGCTCGGTTTTTGGCCGCGCATCCATACCCGTTATCGTTGTGCGGTATGCCTGCGTCCGGGTGGTCCCCGGGTGCGGGCAGGACCCGAATGGAAAGGACCCGGAGAGCTATGCCTCCCAAGAAGAAGAAGGTCACGGGGCTTATCAAGCTCCAGATCAACGCCGGTGCGGCGAACCCGGCCCCGCCGGTCGGCCCCGCGCTCGGTCAGCACGGCGTCAACATCATGGAGTTCTGCAAGGCCTACAACGCCGCGACCGAGTCGCAGCGCGGTTGGGTCATCCCGGTCGAGATCACGGTCTACGAGGACCGGTCCTTCACCTTCGTCACCAAGACCCCGCCGGCCGCGAAGATGATCCTCAAGGCCGCCGGTGTCGAGAAGGGCTCCGGCGAGCCCCACAAGACCAAGGTCGCCAAGATCACCCAGGAGCAGGTCCGGGAGATCGCCCAGACCAAGCTTCCCGACCTGAACGCCAACGACCTGGACGCCGCGTCGAAGATCATCGCCGGCACCGCCCGTTCCATGGGCATCACGGTCGAGGGCTGATCCCCACCTTCGTAGAACCACCGTGGTAGGGCCTGCTCGGCCCGTACACCACGACTCCTTCAGAACCCACAGGAGCAAGTTGTGAGCAAGCGCAGCAAGGCCCTTCGCGCTGCGGACGAGAAGATCGACCGGGAGAAGCTGTACGCCCCGCTCGAGGCCGTCCGTCTCGCCAAGGAGACCTCCACGACCAAGTTCGACGGCACCGTCGAGGTCGCCTTCCGCCTGGGTGTCGACCCGCGCAAGGCCGACCAGATGGTCCGTGGCACCGTGAACCTCCCGCACGGCACCGGTAAGACCGCCCGGGTCCTGGTCTTCGCGACCGGTGACCGTGCCGAGGCCGCGCGTGCCGCGGGCGCCGACATCGTCGGCGCCGACGAGCTGATCGACGAGGTGGCGAAGGGCCGTCTGGACTTCGACGCCGTCGTCGCCACCCCGGACCTCATGGGCAAGGTCGGCCGCCTCGGCCGCGTCCTCGGCCCGCGTGGTCTGATGCCGAACCCGAAGACCGGCACCGTGACCCCGGACACCGCCAAGGCTGTGACCGAGATCAAGGGCGGCAAGATCGAGTTCCGCGTCGACAAGCACTCGAACCTGCACTTCATCATCGGCAAGACGTCCTTCGACGACGACAAGCTGGTGGAGAACTACGGCGCCGCGCTGGAGGAGATCCTCCGTCTGAAGCCGTCCGCGGCCAAGGGTCGCTACATCAAGAAGGCCGCCATCAGCACCACGATGGGCCCCGGCATTCCGGTCGACTCGAACCGCACCCGCAACCTCCTCACCGAGGAGGACCCGGCCGCCGTCTGAGCCCCGCGCTCGGTCCGGCAGCCGCGTCAGGGACGCGTCACCACCAGGACGGGCCCCGCAACCCCGGAGGGTTGCGGGGCCCGTCCCGTTTCCCGGCCGCGCGGGCTCCCGCGTCGCAGGACCTCGGCCCCGGCTGTCGGTGGCCTGGGTTAGCGTCGGGGGTGCGGGAGTCGTAGGGGGGTGGGCCGAGATGACGAGGCCGAGGGTGCGCCGGGTGGTCCCGGCGATAGCGGTGGCGATCACGCTGACCGGGGCGGCCGCCTGCACCTCCTCGTCCGGCCCGGACACCGGGAGCGGCGGCAGCGCGCACCACGCCCGCGCCCTGGCCGCCCTGCGTTCCGCCGAGCGGTCCACGCAGCGGGCCCGGTCGGTGCGGGTCCGCTCCACCACGGCCCTGGGCTCCCTGATGTCCACGAGGGCCGAGGGTGCCCTCGGCTGGGCGGACGGCCTCACCGGCACGCTGACCATCACCTACACCGGAGGCAGCACCGCCGACCTGATGCGCAGGCTCGACTCGACGTCCCTGGAGACCCGCTACCTCCACGACGCCTACTACGCCAAGGTCGGTCCCGCCTTCGCCCGGAAGCTGGGCGGCAAGCACTGGATCAAGTACCCCTACGACTACCTCGCGACCCTGGGCGGCGGCTCGGGCGCGATGATGACCGACCTGATGCGCAACACCACGCCCAACCGGTCGGTGCGGCTGCTGCTCGCCTCCGGGGACGTACGCAGGACGGGCGAGGAGCAGGTCTCCGGCGTGCACACCACGCACTACTCGGGCACGGTGAGCGTCTCCGACCTGAGCGGCGAGAGCGAACTGCGCGGCCAGCTCACCGAGGCCGGTGTCGGCACCGAGACCGTCGACATCTGGGTCGACGACAAGAACCTGCTGGTCAAGAAGGTCGAGAGGGCCGCCACGGCGAGCGGCGCGATGGCCCAGACCGCCTACTACAGCGACTACGGCGTGCCGGTCGCCGCCGAGCAGCCGCCGGCCGGCGACACCGAGGACTTCAGGACCCTGCTGAAGAAGCAGGGCGGCACCGGATCGACCTCGTGAGAGCGGCCGTTCGGAGCGGATTTGCTCGACAGTGCACCGGTCCCGTACTCTCCTGGAGAAGCCAAAGACCGCTGGTCGTTGCCGTGTGCTCGTAAGAGGGCGCGGTGGCCGAAGGATCCGCTGAACCGCGGACGACCCGCGCAGGTGACTGTGGAAGTGTTCCCGGGACACATGCTCAGGTGTGTGTGATCGGTCGAGCTACGCCCCGTGCGCCTGCGCCGGGGCGTTTCGTTTTCTCAGCCCCTTCTGAGCGGTCCTCATCACCCGGAAGGAGGCCGACGCTCTATGGCAAGGCCCGACAAGGCTGCCGCGGTAGCCGAGCTGACGGAGCAGTTCCGCAGCTCGAACGCCGCCGTGCTGACCGAATACCGGGGTCTCACCGTGGCGCAGCTCAAGACGCTGCGCCGTTCGCTCGGTGAGAACGCCCAGTACGCCGTGGTGAAGAACACGCTGACCAAGATTGCGGCCAACGAGGCCGGGATCTCGACGCTCGACGACCTGTTCAACGGTCCGACGGCGGTCGCCTTCGTCACCGGTGACCCGGTGGTGTCGGCGAAGGGTCTTCGTGACTTCGCCAAGGACAACCCGAACCTCGTCATCAAGGGCGGTGTCCTTGACGGCAAGGCGCTGTCCGCCGACGAGATCAAGAAGCTTGCGGACCTCGAGTCCCGCGAGGTTCTGCTCGCCAAGCTGGCGGGCGCCATGAAGGGCAAGCAGACGCAGACTGCTCAGCTCTTCCAGGCGCTTCCCTCGAAGCTCGTCCGCACCGTGGACGCGCTCCGTGCCAAGCAGGACGAGCAGGGCGGTGCCGAGTAATTCGGCTCCCGAAATGACCGCCGCCTGAGGTTCGCCGTCGCAAGCGAAGCACCTGAGGCAGAGGTCGTAGCGGGCCGAACGTACGCCCGCCAGACATGTACATCCGGCACCAGCCGAAATTAGTGGAAGGAAAGCCATCGTGGCTCTCACCCAGGACGAACTGCTCGCCGAGTTCGAGGGCATGACCCTCATCCAGCTCTCCGAGTTCGTGAAGGCGTTCGAGGAGAAGTTCGACGTCACCGCCGCCGCCGCGGTCGCCGTCGCGGGCCCCGCCGCCCCGGGCGCCCCGGTCGAGGCCGCTGAGGAGAAGGACGAGTTCGACGTCATCCTCACCGGTGCCGGCGACAAGAAGATCCAGGTCATCAAGGTCGTGCGTGAGCTCACCTCGCTCGGCCTGAAGGAGGCCAAGGACCTCGTGGACGGCGCCCCGAAGCCCGTCCTCGAGAAGGTCGCCAAGGACGCCGCCGAGAAGGCCGCCGAGTCCCTCAAGGGCGCCGGCGCCTCCGTCGAGGTCAAGTAAGGCCTCTGAGGTCGCGCAGACCTCTGTGCGCTGAAACACGCCCCTCGGGCCTGTAACGCGCGGACCGCGAAGAGCGATCATCCATCCGGGTGGTCGCTCTTCGGCGTTCCCGGGAGGCCGACCACGGTTGCCTTGCACCCGCTCCGGCGGGGGGTATGGTGATCTTCGTCGTGTCCCTGGCGCACCGGGTTTGCGCAGCGGGGCCTTGACGAACCGCACGCAGCGCGCAATTCTCAGGACGCGTCGCCAGAACGGTCCGAATCCGAGGCATGGATCGGCGACGAAGAGGGCAGTATGAACGTGCGTTGAAGAGGGCAGCATGAACGTGCGTTGAGGGCAGGGATGACGCAGGCGTTGACGATGATGAGGGTCTCAGAAAATGGAGACTGGACATCAGTGTGCCAAGTGGCTACACTGACCCTTTGCGCTGCCTGTTAGCTGTCCCCTGCCCGTCACCAGGGGTCTGCCCTCACCCGAATGCCGACGACCGAACCTCCTCTGAACTGGGGTTTCCGTCTCTGTGTCCGGGAAGGGACCGGGGAGCGCGTAGTGAGTCCGAGCCCTCGGAAGGACCCCCTCTTGGCCGCCTCGCGCACTGCCTCGAACGCGAATATGAACAACGGCGCCAGCACCGCCCCGCTGCGCATCTCCTTTGCAAAGATCAAGGAGCCTCTCGAGGTTCCCAACCTGCTCGCGCTGCAGACCGAGAGCTTCGACTGGCTGCTCGGCAACACCGCCTGGCAGAGTCGGGTCGAGGAGGCTCTGGAGTCAGGTCAGGACGTCCCCACCAAGTCCGGTCTGGAGGAGATCTTCGAGGAGATCTCCCCGATCGAGGACTTCTCCGGGTCGATGTCGCTGACGTTCCGCGACCACCGTTTCGAGCCGCCGAAGAACAGCATCGACGAGTGCAAGGAGCGCGACTTCACGTACGCCGCCCCGCTCTTCGTCACGGCCGAGTTCACCAACAACGAGACCGGCGAGATCAAGTCTCAGACGGTCTTCATGGGCGACTTCCCGCTCATGACCAACAAGGGCACCTTCGTCATCAACGGCACCGAGCGTGTCGTGGTGTCGCAGCTGGTCCGTTCACCCGGTGTCTACTTCGACTCCTCGATCGACAAGACGTCCGACAAGGACATCTTCTCGGCCAAGATCATCCCCTCCCGGGGTGCCTGGCTGGAGATGGAGATCGACAAGCGCGACATGGTCGGTGTCCGCATCGACCGCAAGCGCAAGCAGTCGGTCACCGTCCTGCTCAAGGCGCTCGGCTGGACCACCGAGCAGATCCTCGAGGAGTTCGGCGAGTACGAGTCGATGCGCGCCACCCTGGAGAAGGACCACACCCAGGGCCAGGACGACGCGCTGCTCGACATCTACCGCAAGCTGCGTCCGGGCGAGCCCCCCACGCGTGAGGCCGCGCAGACGCTCCTGGAGAACCTGTACTTCAACCCGAAGCGCTACGACCTCGCCAAGGTCGGCCGCTACAAGGTCAACAAGAAGCTCGGTGCGGACGCTCCGCTGGACGCCGGCATCCTGACCGTCGAGGACATCATCTCGACGATCAAGTACCTGGTGAAGCTGCACGCCGGCGAGACCGAGACGGTCGGCGACAGCGGCGGCTCGATCGTCGTCGAGACCGACGACATCGACCACTTCGGCAACCGTCGCCTGCGCAGCGTCGGCGAGCTCATCCAGAACCAGGTCCGTACGGGTCTGGCCCGTATGGAGCGCGTCGTGCGCGAGCGCATGACCACCCAGGACGTCGAGGCGATCACGCCGCAGACCCTGATCAACATCCGGCCGGTCGTCGCCTCCATCAAGGAGTTCTTCGGCACCAGCCAGCTGTCCCAGTTCATGGACCAGAACAACCCGCTGTCGGGTCTCACCCACAAGCGCCGACTGTCGGCTCTTGGCCCGGGTGGTCTCTCCCGCGAGCGGGCCGGCTTCGAGGTCCGTGACGTGCACCCCTCGCACTACGGCCGTATGTGCCCGATCGAGACGCCCGAAGGCCCGAACATCGGTCTGATCGGCTCGCTCGCCTCCTACGGTCGCGTCAACGCGTTCGGTTTCGTCGAGACCCCGTACCGCAAGGTCGTCGACGGCCAGGTCACCGACGAGGTGGACTACCTGACCGCCGACGAAGAGGACCGATTCGTCATCGCGCAGGCCAACGCCGGCCTCAACGACGACCTGCGCTTCTCCGAGAACCGCGTCCTGGTCCGCCGCCGTGGCGGCGAGGTCGACTACGTCGCCGGTGAAGACGTGGACTACATGGACGTCTCGCCGCGCCAGATGGTGTCGGTCGCGACCGCCATGATCCCGTTCCTCGAGCACGACGACGCCAACCGTGCCCTCATGGGCGCGAACATGATGCGCCAGGCCGTGCCGCTCATCAAGAGCGAGGCCCCGCTCGTCGGCACCGGCATGGAGTACCGCTCCGCCGTCGACGCCGGTGACGTGGTCAAGGCCGAGAAGGACGGTGTGGTCCAGGAGGTCTCCGCGGACTACATCACCACCACCAACGACGACGGCACGTACATCACGTACCGCCTGGCCAAGTTCTCCCGGTCCAACCAGGGCACCTCGGTCAACCAGAAGGTCATCGTCAACGAGGGCGACCGGATCATCACCGGCCAGGTCCTGGCCGACGGTCCGGCCACCGAGAACGGCGAGATGGCCCTCGGCAAGAACCTGCTCGTGGCGTTCATGCCGTGGGAGGGTCACAACTACGAGGACGCGATCATCCTGTCGCAGCGCCTCGTGCAGGACGACGTCCTCTCCTCGATCCACATCGAGGAGCACGAGGTCGACGCCCGTGACACCAAGCTCGGCCCCGAGGAGATCACCCGGGACATCCCGAACGTCTCCGAGGAGGTCCTCGCCGACCTCGACGAGCGCGGCATCATCCGGATCGGTGCCGAGGTCGTCGCCGGTGACATCCTCGTCGGCAAGGTCACGCCCAAGGGTGAGACCGAGCTGACGCCGGAGGAGCGCCTGCTGCGCGCGATCTTCGGTGAGAAGGCCCGTGAGGTCCGTGACACCTCGCTGAAGGTCCCGCACGGCGAGATCGGCAAGGTCATCGGCGTCCGCGTCTTCGACCGCGAAGAGGGCGACGAGCTCCCGCCGGGCGTGAACCAGCTGGTCCGCGTCTACGTGGCGCAGAAGCGCAAGATCACCGACGGCGACAAGCTCGCCGGCCGGCACGGCAACAAGGGTGTCATCTCCAAGATCCTGCCGATCGAGGACATGCCGTTCCTGGAGGACGGCACCCCGGTCGACATCATCCTCAACCCGCTGGGTGTCCCGTCCCGAATGAACCCGGGACAGGTCCTGGAGATCCACCTCGGCTGGCTCGCCAGCCGCGGCTGGGACGTCTCCGGCCTCGCCGACGAGTGGGCCCAGCGGCTCCAGGTCATCGGCGCCGACCAGGTCGCCCCGCGCACCAACGTCGCCACCCCGGTGTTCGACGGTGCCCGCGAGGACGAGCTGGCGGGTCTGCTGCAGCACACCATCCCGAACCGCGACGGTGACCGCCTGGTCCTCCCGTCCGGCAAGGCGCGGCTGTTCGACGGCCGCAGCGGTGAGCCGTTCCCGGACCCGATCTCGGTCGGCTACATGTACATCCTCAAGCTCCACCACCTGGTCGACGACAAGCTGCACGCCCGCTCGACCGGCCCCTACTCGATGATCACCCAGCAGCCGCTGGGTGGTAAGGCCCAGTTCGGTGGCCAGCGCTTCGGTGAGATGGAGGTGTGGGCGCTGGAGGCCTACGGCGCCGCGTACGCCCTCCAGGAGCTGCTGACCATCAAGTCCGACGACGTGACCGGCCGCGTGAAGGTCTACGAGGCCATCGTCAAGGGCGAGAACATCCCCGAGCCCGGCATCCCCGAGTCCTTCAAGGTCCTCATCAAGGAGATGCAGTCGCTCTGCCTGAACGTGGAGGTGCTGTCCAGCGACGGTATGTCCATCGAGATGCGTGACACCGACGAGGACGTCTTCCGCGCTGCGGAGGAGCTCGGCATCGACCTGTCCCGGCGCGAGCCGAGCAGCGTCGAAGAGGTCTGACGGGAGTCCGGTAGGGGCCTCGCCACCGTGTGAGGCCCCCGCCGACCCCCAGGCCCCCGTTTCAGACCAAAGACTCACAACCCTGAGAGGGATTGACGCATAGTGCTCGACGTCAACTTCTTCGACGAGCTCCGGATCGGCCTGGCCACCGCTGACGACATCCGTCAGTGGAGCCACGGCGAGGTCAAGAAGCCCGAGACCATCAACTACCGCACCCTCAAGCCGGAAAAGGACGGGCTCTTCTGCGAGAAGATCTTCGGCCCCACCCGGGACTGGGAGTGCTACTGCGGCAAGTACAAGCGCGTCCGCTTCAAGGGCATCATCTGTGAGCGCTGCGGCGTCGAGGTGACCCGCGCCAAGGTGCGCCGTGAGCGGATGGGCCACATCGAACTGGCCGCGCCCGTCACCCACATCTGGTACTTCAAGGGTGTCCCCTCGCGCCTGGGCTACCTGCTCGACCTCGCCCCGAAGGACCTGGAGAAGGTCATCTACTTCGCGGCGTACATGATCACGTTCGTCGACGAGGAGCGCCGTACCCGCGACCTGCCCTCCCTGGAGGCGCACGTCTCGGTGGAGCGCCAGCAGGTCGAGAACCGCCGCGACTCCGACCTCGAGGCCCGCGCCAAGAAGCTGGAAAGCGACCTGGCCGAGCTGGAGGCCGAGGGTGCCAAGGCCGACGTGCGCCGCAAGGTGCGCGAGGGTGCCGAGCGTGAGATGAAGCAGCTGCGCGACCGTTCGCAGCGCGAGATCGACCGCCTCGACGAGGTGTGGACCCGCTTCAAGAACCTCAAGGTCCAGGACCTGGAGGGCGACGAGCTTCTCTACCGCGAGCTGCGTGACCGCTTCGGCACGTACTTCGACGGCTCGATGGGTGCCGCGGCGCTGCAGAAGCGCCTGGAGTCCTTCGACCTCGACGAGGAGGCCGAGAAGCTCCGCGAGATCATCCGCACCGGCAAGGGCCAGAAGAAGACCCGTGCCCTGAAGCGGCTGAAGGTCGTCTCCGCGTTCCTGCAGACGTCCAACAGCCCCAAGGGCATGGTCCTGGACTGCGTCCCGGTCATCCCGCCGGACCTTCGCCCGATGGTGCAGCTGGACGGTGGCCGCTTCGCGACCTCCGACCTGAACGACCTGTACCGCCGTGTGATCAACCGCAACAACCGCCTGAAGCGCCTTCTCGACCTCGGTGCGCCCGAGATCATCGTGAACAACGAGAAGCGCATGCTCCAGGAGGCCGTCGACGCGCTCTTCGACAACGGCCGTCGTGGCCGCCCGGTGACGGGTCCCGGCAACCGTCCGCTGAAGTCGCTGTCCGACATGCTCAAGGGCAAGCAGGGCCGCTTCCGTCAGAACCTGCTCGGCAAGCGTGTGGACTACTCCGCGCGTTCCGTGATCGTCGTGGGTCCGCAGCTCAAGCTGCACCAGTGCGGTCTGCCGAAGGCGATGGCGCTGGAGCTGTTCAAGCCGTTCGTGATGAAGCGCCTGGTCGACCTGAACCACGCGCAGAACATCAAGTCCGCCAAGCGCATGGTGGAGCGCGGCCGCACCGTCGTGTACGACGTCCTCGAAGAGGTCATCGCCGAGCACCCGGTGCTGCTGAACCGTGCGCCGACCCTGCACCGCCTGGGCATCCAGGCCTTCGAGCCGCAGCTGGTCGAGGGCAAGGCCATCCAGATCCACCCGCTCGTCTGCACCGCGTTCAACGCGGACTTCGACGGTGACCAGATGGCCGTGCACCTGCCGCTGTCCGCGGAGGCGCAGGCCGAGGCCCGCATCCTGATGCTGTCCTCGAACAACATCCTCAAGCCCGCCGACGGCCGTCCGGTGACGATGCCGACCCAGGACATGGTCCTCGGTCTGTTCTTCCTCACCACCGACGGCGAGCTGCGCGACACCAAGGGCGAGGGCCGCGCGTTCGGGTCCACGGCCGAGGCGACCATGGCGTTCGACGCCGGCGAGCTGGCGCTGCAGTCGGCGATCGACATCCGCTTCCCGGTGGGCACCATCCCGCCGCGCGGCTGGACCCCGCCGGCTGTCGAGGAGGGCGAGCCGGAGTACCAGACCGGTGACACCTTCCGGCTGCGCACCACCCTGGGCCGCGCGCTCTTCAACGAGCTGCTGCCCGAGGACTACCCGTTCGTCGACTACTCGGTGGGCAAGAAGCAGCTCGGCGAGATCGTCAACGACCTGGCGGAGCGCTACCCCAAGGTCATCGTGGCGGCGACGCTCGACAACCTGAAGGCGGCCGGCTTCTACTGGGGCACCCGCTCCGGTGTCACCGTGGCCATCTCCGACGTCGTCGTCCCCGAGGCGAAGAAGGCGATCGTCGCCGGCTACGAGGCTCAGGACGAGAAGGTCCAGAAGCAGTACGAGCGCGGTCTGATCACCAAGGAAGAGCGCACGCAGGAGCTCATCGCGATCTGGACCAAGGCGACCAACGAGGTCGCCGAGGCGATGAACGCGAACTTCCCCAAGACCAACCCCATCTTCATGATGGTTGACTCGGGTGCCCGAGGAAACATGATGCAGATGCGGCAGATCGCCGGTATGCGCGGTCTGGTGTCGAACGCGAAGAACGAGACGATCCCGCGTCCGATCAAGGCGTCCTTCCGTGAGGGCCTGTCGGTGCTGGAGTACTTCATCTCCACGCACGGTGCCCGTAAGGGTCTCGCCGACACCGCCCTGCGGACCGCCGACTCGGGTTACCTCACCCGTCGTCTGGTGGACGTCTCCCAGGACGTCATCATCCGCGAGGAGGACTGCGGCACCGAGCGCGGCCTCAAGCTGCACATCGCGGAGGTCGGCGCGGACGGCGTGCTGCGCAAGGCGGAGAACGTCGAGACCAGCGTGTACGCCCGTGCGCTGGCCGAGGACATCGTCGTCGACGGTGTGGTGCTGGCCCCGGCCAACACCGACCTCGGTGACGTCCTCATCGAGGAGCTCGTCGCCCGTGGCGTCTCCGAGGTCAAGACCCGCTCGGTCCTGACCTGCGAGTCCGCCGTCGGCACCTGCGCCATGTGCTACGGCCGTTCGCTGGCCACCGGCAAGCTGGTCGACATCGGTGAGGCGGTCGGCATCATCGCCGCCCAGTCCATCGGTGAGCCCGGTACCCAGCTGACGATGCGTACCTTCCACACCGGTGGTGTGGCCGGTGACGACATCACCCAGGGTCTGCCGCGTGTCGTCGAGCTCTTCGAGGCCCGTACCCCGAAGGGTGTCGCTCCGATCTCCGAGGCCCAGGGCCGCGTGCGGATCGAGGAGACCGAGAAGACCAAGAAGATCGTCATCACCCCGGACGACGGCAGCGACGAGACGGCGTTCCCGATCTCGAAGCGCGCCCGGCTCCTGGTCAGCGAGGGCGAGCACGTCGAGGTGGGCCAGAAGCTCACCGTGGGTGCCACCAACCCGCACGACGTGCTGCGCATCCTGGGTCAGCGTGCCGTCCAGGTCCACCTGGTCGGCGAGGTCCAGAAGGTCTACAACTCGCAGGGTGTGTCGATCCACGACAAGCACATCGAGATCATCATCCGGCAGATGCTGCGCCGTGTGACGATCATCGAGTCCGGCGACGCCGAGCTGCTGCCCGGCGAGCTGGTCGAGCGCTCGAAGTTCGAGCACGAGAACCGTCGTGTGGTCCAGGAGGGCGGTCACCCGGCCTCCGGTCGTCCGCAGCTCATGGGTATCACCAAGGCCTCGCTGGCCACGGAGTCCTGGCTGTCGGCGGCGTCCTTCCAGGAGACGACGCGAGTCCTCACCGACGCGGCGATCAACGCCAAGTCCGACTCGCTCATCGGTCTCAAGGAGAACGTCATCATCGGTAAGCTCATCCCGGCCGGTACGGGTCTGTCCCGCTACCGCAACATCCGGGTCGAGCCGACCGAGGAGGCGAAGGCCGCGATGTACTCGGCCGTCGGCTACGACGACATCGACTACTCGCCGTTCGGCACGGGCTCCGGCCAGGCCGTTCCGCTGGAGGACTACGACTACGGTCCGTACAACCAGTAGTAGCGGGTTCTGAAGGGCGGTCACCCCGATTGCGGGGTGACCGCCCTTCGGCGTCTCACCGTGCCGTCAGTTCCAGCGCGGCGACGACCACGGTCGCGACGGCGGCCAGCACGCCGACACTGGCCAGCGGCCAGCGCGACCGCTCCAGGGCGTCCAGGCGCTGCTCGTGGTCGGCGAGCTGCTTGTCGGTCTGGTCGCTGCGCTGGACCAGCAGTGCGAGGGAGCCGTCGACGCGGGCGAACCCGGCCTCCAGGGTGCCCCGCAGCCGCTCCAGTTCCAGGGCCACGGCGATCGGGTCGTTCGGGTCAGCGTCGGTCATCAGCGCCTCCCGTCCGCAGCCAGGACGGCAGCAGCGGCTGTACGGCGGGTTCGGCCATGACCCGGGTGACGCCGGCGGCGACGGCCAGTGCGCCGGCGGCCCAGGGCAGGGTGGCCGGGATGCCGGCGGTGTCGACGACCGTCGGCAGCAGGACGCTCAGGCCGACAGCGGTTTGCACGACGGTACGGAGGGTCCGCCTGGCGGCCTCTGACATGGGGTGCCTCGTTTCTTCGGAGGGCGTTCAGGAGCTGTACGGGACCTTGAGCGCCGCCCAGGAGACGGCACCCGGCCAGCCGTCGGCCGCCGAGCCGGTGTAGCCGAGCTTGCGCTGCCACTTCGCGTACGACGCCCGGTCGGCCTCGGTCCACTGCGGCCCGGGGCCGTCGGAGTACGCGGAGCAGCCGACGGCGACGAGCCGCCTGCCCAGCGCGGTGACCACCGCCGACCTCGGCTGCTTCCGGAACCAGTCGGCACCGGGGAAGGGCTGGTAGGCGGGCTTGCCGGGTGGGGTCCTCGCTTCCAGCCGGGCCGCGACCCGGCCGCGGAAGCCGGCCATCGCGAAGCCCTTGGGGTCGATCTTGGTGTTGGTCCACTCCTTGTGGCCGATCACCGAACGGGCGCTCCAGCCGTGCGCCCGGCACAGCGCGGCCGACGCCCGGACCATGGCCTCCAGCTGGACGGCGGGCCACGGGTCCTTGCCGTCACCGAGGTTGACGCATTCGAAGCCGTAGAAGTGGGCGTTGCCGTCGGTGTCGTTCCGGTGGGGTGCGGGGAGCGAGGCGCTCTCGGCGGCGACGGCCCGCAGGACGTCGCCGTCGCCGCTGCCGGCGTGGTTGGCGCGGCCGTTGCCCACGAGATGGACCGTGCCGTCCTTGGCGATCACGCCGTGGCAGAGCGGGCCGGGCAGGTCGGAGCGGCCGTTGAAGCACATGCTGACGGAGGTGCTGGTGCCGGAGGTGACGGTGTGATGGATGATCACGCCGTTCACCGGGCCCCAGGCACCGTGTCCGGCCCTGTTGTGGGTGCGCCAGCCGTCGTGCTCGACGACGGTGACGCCATCGGCCCTGAGAGCGGAAAGGAGGACTTCGGCGGAGAGGGGTGTGGCCATCGGGATCCTTCCGGGTGGGATGCGGGCATGAAAAAACCCCGGCCGGCGCGAGGCGGCTCGGGGTGCGGCTGGGGCGCGCCGTGGGGTGGGCGGACGGTCAGGCGCCGGTCTCCGTACCGGACCCGGAGGCCGTGTCCGTCGGCCCGTCGCCCGATCCGTCGGCGGCGGGCGTCCAGGTGGCGCACAGGGCCGTGTAAGCCGCGGTGTTCTGGGCGAAGTTGGCGAGGGCGGCGGCCACCGCTCGCTGGACCGCCGTCTGGTCGGGGACCACCGGGGCCGTGCCGACCGGTGGGACGGTGACCCGGCCGATGCCGCGGAGCACGGCGTTGTCGGTGCCGGACTCGGTGAACTGGGCGATGACGTTGACCGCGGAGTAGGTGCCGGTGATCGAGTCCGGGCCGATGACGTCGCTCAGGCTGGTGTCGGAGACGTTGACGTGGATGGTGTGGCCCGCCTCGGTGAGGGTGGCCCGGCCGGCGAAGTCGATGGCGAGGCCCCAGGGCTGGCTGGTGTCGATGTCCATGGGAGGGGGGTCCTTTCCTGGCAGCGGGTCAGGTCTGGCGGCCGTACATGAGCACGGGGCTGGCGTAGACGGTGCCGGACGCGCTGGTGACCACGGCCTGGATCTCGACCTTGAGCAGCGTGTTGTAGACGGACGCGAAGTCGGCGCTGAGCGGGCCCGAGTAGTCGAAGTCCGCCGGGGTGTCGGCGACACCGCCCCACTGGACGCCGTTGACCAGCACCTTGACCTGACCGGTGGCCCCGGAGCTGGCCCGGGTGTTGACCAGCAGGCGCATGTTCGGCTGCCAGACGACGTTGTACGACATCGCGACCGTCGTGAAGCCGCTGGTCGTGGTGGTCTGCGGCCAGCGGGACAGGGCGGTGTCCTGCGGCGGCAGCATGTTCAGCCAGGGCCGGGCCAGGCCGCCGGCTCCGATGTCGTCGGAGATGAGCTCGCGCTCGGCGGAGTCGTAGATGCGCAGCGGCTGCAGCGAGCCGGCGGTGCCGTCCCCGTTGTACATGCTCAGGGCGCGTTCGCCGGTCTGACGGCGCAGCTCCATCTGGTACTCGCCGCCGTTCCAGTTGCCGACCCGGAAGATGGCGGCCCCGCCGGACGGTCCGACCGACAGGGAGCCGGAGACCGTGCTGAGCGGCGGCCGGGTGTTGACGGCGGTGGACAGCTGCTGGATCCGGCGTTCCATCTGGGTGAGCCGGTCGATGATGTCTTCGGGGAGCTGGGGCATCAGGCGGCCTCCTCCAGGTAGAGCTCGGCGGTGTCGGGGCGGCCGCGCTGCGCCGGGCTGACCTTCACGCCGATGATCCGGTAGCCGGCGTCCAGGCCCTCGGTGAACCACTCGTCGGTGATGCGGATGCGCGCGGTCCGGCCGAGCAGCGCGGTCGGCACCAGGTCGTCGAGCCGGATGCTGATCTCCGGGACCACCACCGCGCCGGTGGCGGCGGTCAGTTCGGTACGGGCGAGGGCGTTCAGGGTGGCCGGGTCGCTGACGTCGTTGTGGTCGGAGGTGAGGTCGATGCGCGGGTAGCCGGCGGCGCCGATGAGCCGGTCGGCGACGGCGACCGTGGAGGCCAGGGGCCGGGACTCGGCGGACTGGTCGTCGTTGACGGAGGCGCCCCGGGCCCGGGCGGTGGTGCCGCCGCGGGTGGCGTCACGCGGGAAGGAGTACGACAGGATCGAGCCGGGCCGGTCCAGGACCAGGGGCGTGGAGCCGGTCTGGATCCGCGGGCAGCCCAGCACCAGCCGGCGTACCCGGGTCCCGGTGACCGGGTCGGTGTAGACGCTGACGTGGTACTCGAAGCCGTTCTCCAGGGCGGCCAGCGCGTCCAGCGCGTCCTGGTAGGAGGTCTCGTCGCCGTCCCGGTAGGTGATCGTGCGCGGCACCGGGGAGGTCTCGGTGCCGGAGGTGACGAGGATGTTCCCGCCGTCGAGCTGGGTCTGCATGTGGTCCCACAGGCCGCGGGCGACGTCCAGCTGGTCGGCGTCGGTGAAGGGCAGCTTGAACAAGGGGTCGTAGGCGGGAGTGTCCGCCCGGATCACCCGCCGCCCCGCGTACGACTCGAAGGTGGCCGCCTGGATGCCGAGGGTGAGGATGCCCTGGTCGTCGCTCTGCAGGGTGCTGGTCCAGATGATCCCGCCCCACCACAGGTCGGTGCCGCGCTGGAGGTAGACCGAGGTACGGCCCTCCTCGATCCTGCGGACCCGGGCGGCCACCTCCGCGTTGGGGACCGGGACGGTGCCGGACAGCGACCCGGCCTTGCCGATGTAGTCGTCGACGGTGACATCGCGCAGCGGCAGGATGTCGATGGTCCTGTCGGTGAGCAGGTCGCAGAAGATCGCCCGGTAGGGCGTGCTGACGGACGTGGTCATGAGGCCGCCTCGTAGGTGGCGCTGCCGACCACGGCATGGCCGCTCGCCCAGGTCCAGGGGGTCAGGGAGTCCACGCCGCCGGTGTTGGTGAAGGCGGCGCCGGAGGGCCGCCCGGAGGAGACGATCAGCTCGAAGGCCGTGCTGGTCGCCAGCGAGACCCTGGCCGTGACGCGGTTGGGCGCGTCGACGGCGAGTTCGGCGAAGCCGATCAGCGGGCGGGTCGCGACGGCCGCGGTCGGCAGCGAGAAGCGCCAGTTGTCACTGGTGGTCGCCCCGGCGCCGAAGCCGGTGGTGCTGCCGAAGGTGATCGAGAAGTTGAGGTGCACGGTCGTGCCGAACTTGACGTACCGGCCGCTGACGGCGGCGTTGCCGAACGCGGGCGGCGCGTTGCCGCTGCTGGTCGTCCAGGCCGGCGTCCAGTCCTGCCAGACGGGCAGCACCGGGTAGTTGGCCCAGGCGGTGCCGTTCCAGCGCTGCAACTGGCCGTTGACGTCACGGTACTGACCCGGGTAGGCGCCGCCCGCGCTGTCGGTGGTGACCGGGAGGATGCCGCCGAGGCCGACGGTGGCGGTACGCATACCGGTCAGTGCGCCGGTCCAGTCGATGGCGTTGCCGCCGGCGCCGGCCCCCTTGGCCACGGCGACCTGGTACAGCGGGATCGACAGGGCCGGTGTCGCGGGTACGGCCGGCGTGGCGGCCGGGATGCCCCGGACGATCTCGACGGTGGCCTCGGTGCGACCGGAGCCGTCGTAGGCGTCGTCGTAGACGCGCAGGACGACCAGGTCGATCCGGCCGTACTGGGCGTCGCCGTCGGTGAAGGTCAGGGGCAGGTACTCGGTCAGCGCGACCGGGTAGGCGCCCTGCGCGTCGGCGCCCTGGACGAGGGCCCGGCCGGGGCTGACCGTGGCCGTCATGGTGCCGGTGGCGCCCGTCAGGGTGAAACCGGAGATGCGGTACTGGCCGTCGGGGGAGCCCGGCAGGATGCCGGAGCGGGTGGCGACGGGGGAGGTCGGGGTGAGGACGCCGAGGGCGGCGAGCCGGGTGTCCTCACGGGTCTGGCTGTCCGGGGACAGCCAGCCGGAGCGTACGGGCATGGTGAACTCCTTGCTGGATCGGGGGAGCCGGGGGCGAGGGGGCGGCCGCGCGGCGCGCCTGCGTCAGGAGGCGGACTCGTAGGTTCCGTAGACGGACAGCACGTCACCGGCGCCCCAGGTCACGGGCGCCGACTTGTCCCAGATGGCGGTGGTGGCGGCGAAGCCGTCGCGCAGCGAGCGGACGACGCCCCCGTTGGTCGTCGCCAGCAGCCCGCTGCCCTGGTAGAAGAGCTGGGCCGACTGGTCGTAGGCGACCGCGGTCAGCACCCGCCCGTCCAGCTTCCACCCGGTGGACACCGGCACGGCCGGCAGTGAGAACGTCCAGTTGGCGTTGGCGTCCTGGGCGGCGAGGTTGGTCGTCGAACCGATCAGCAGATAGATCCTGACGTGCACGATGGTGCCGGTCTTCGCGTACGCCCCGGCGAGCGTGCCGTTGCCGAGGACGGGCGCGGCGCCGGTCTCGGCACGCCAGACGGGCGTGTAGTCGGTCCAGGTCGGCACCGGCTGGTACGAGACCCACGCCGAACCGTTCCAGCGCTGGAGCAGTCCGGCGGAGGAGTCCCGGTACTGCCCGGTGTAGCCGGCGGTGGTGACCGCCCCGGCCGGGGCGATCCCGCCCAGGGCGCTCGGGTACGACACCCAGGCCGAGCCGTCCCAGCGCTGGAACGCGCCTCCGGAGTCGCGGTACTGGCCGGGGTAGGCGCCGTTGCCGGTCTCGCCGACCACCGGCAGGATGCCGCCGACCGCCACGGTGGGGGTGCGCAGGTCGGTGACGTCGGTGCTCCAGTTGATGCCGCCCTTGCCGGCGCTGATACCGGCGCGGACGGTGACCCGGTAGAGCGGCAGCGCGATGGGCGGGGCGGCGGGCACGGCCGGGACGGCGGCCGGGGTGCCCTGGACGATCTCCAGGGCTGCCCTGGTCTGCCCGGAGTTGTCGTAGAGCGAGTCGTAGATCCGCAGGACGACCAGGTCGGTCCGGGAGTTGGCGGCGTCGCCGTCGGCGAAGGTGAGGGCGGTCGGCTCGGACAGCGTGACCGGGTAGGCGCCCTGGGCGGCCGAGCCCGCGATGACGGCCCGGCCCTCGCGGACGGTCGCCGTCATGGCGCCCGAGGCGCCTTCCAGCGACAGGCCGGACAGCCGGGAGAGACCGTCGTACGACCCCGGCAGGATGCCGGAGCGGACCTCGAGCGGGTTGGCCGGCGTGGTCGCGCCGAGCTGGGTCAGTCGGGTGTCCTCGCGGGTCTGACCGGTCTCGGCCACCCATGAGCTGCGGAGGTTCATCTGCGGTTCTCCCGTGGTGTGTCGACGTGGGCAGGGGCGTTGCTCACCACTCCGCCGAGCGCCAGCGGACGGTCAGCCGGGCGCCGGTGTCGTAGGCGTCGGGGCGGAACGCCAGCTGGGCGCGGCCGGGCTCGAAGGCGAACAGTTCCTCGGGGCTGCCGTCCGTGCCGGCGGTGTGGCGGCGGGAGGCGGTGGCGTTGAGGGTGACCGTGCCCTCCGCCGTGTCCACGACCAGCTCGTCACCGGCCGCGAGTGTGATGAGGTAGCGCAGCTTGCGGCCCGAGGTCCGGTCCGTGACGGTCGGGTTGGCGCACGGGCCGGTGAAGACGAGGGTCGGATGGGTGGGCGCCGAGCCGTTGTTGTCGGCGCTGACGTCACCGGTCGAGGCCGCCTGCCCCCAGTGGAGCGGCCAGGTCAGCGGCCAGGTGAGCCCGCTCTCCGGCTGCGGGGCGCCGGTCACGGCCGCCTGCTCGTCCACGGCGTAGCGGCGCGGGTCGGTGGCGTACCACTGCACGGCGGCCCTGGAGACGCCCTGCGTGGTGTAGGTCCGGTCGGCGCCCAGCACGCGCTGGGCGACCCGGGCCCGGACGGCCAGCGTCTCGCCGTGCAGCCGCACCGCCAGCCAGCGCTCCGCGTCCCCGAGCAGCAGCGCCTGGCGCAGCGTGCGCGTCGCGGCGAGGTAGGAGGCGCTGTCGTCGGACGGCGGTACGGTCCACATCGTGGCGCCGACCTTGCGGGGCTTGGCGTAGCGCGCCCCCGGCCAGGCGCCGTGCGCGGTGGGGTGGTCGGCGTCGGTGGTGTCGTAGTCCGGCAGGTCCTCCCAGCCGGTCAGCCCGTCACTGCCGATCTCGTACGGCGTACCGGGGCCGAGCAGCAGTCCGGCCCACTGCATCTGCCCGTCGCGGGTGATGAGTGAGCCGGGGGGAACGTCGTCGGCGTATGCGGTTGTGGTCAGGTCGGCCATCGGGCCGTCACCTCACTTGACTGTCGTCATGGGCAGGCGTGTGCGGAGGCCAGGAAGAGCAGGTCGGTCGCGGTGGCGTGGGCGCCGGCGCCGTGGCTCTCGTGGAACTCCTTGACACGGTGGGCATCGCGGACGGCCCGGGTGGGCCGGGTGCGGGCGAGGGCGGTGAGCGGGAGCACCTTGCCCGGCCGGGCCGCTCCGGGCACGGCGACCCCGCCCTCCGCCAGCATCGGGATCCTGCTCAGGTGCACGCCGAACTTCTTGCCGAGGAGGCTGAAGCTGAGCTTGTTCAGCCCGTCGATCACCCAGTTCGCGAAGGCGACGAGCCCTTGGAGAGGTCCCTTGATCACCCCGGCGACGGTCTGGGCGCCGGTGGTCACGAACTGCCCCATCGCGGTGAGCGTGCGGGAGGTGGCGTCCTTGATCCGGGTGAACCCCTGGGGGATGTCCTTGGTGATCCAGTCGAGGACGGGCCGCACGGCGCTCTTCAGCCCGTTCCAGACCGCCGACACCCTGCCGCTCAGTGCGCGGGTGTCCCCGGTGGTGAGCGCCTTGAGGACGGCGAAGCCGGTGCCGATGAGGGTGCCGAGGGTGGTCAGGACGCCGGTGATCAGGGTGAGGTAGCCGGTGACGTACAGGTTCACGGCAGCGGCGACGGCCCTGAGGACCGGGCCGAGGACGGCCAGGTAGCCGGTGACGTACTGGAGGATCAGCTTGGCGAGCTGGTCCATCAGCCGTTGCCCGGTCTCGGAGTTGAGGGCGATGTCCAGCAGCCAGCCGCCCACCGGGAGGAGCAGGCCGGTGACGAAGCCGATCGGGTTGGCGCGGGTCAGGGCATTGACGACGATCATCACGCCGGAGCCGATGGTCATGGCGGTGCCGAAGGTGTCCAGGAGACCGCCGAGGACGCCGGAGGCGGAGATCAGCGCGCCCACGATCGCGAAGACGCCGCCGAGCCCGGCTTTGAGTTTGCCGAGGGATCTCCCGGCGCTCCTCACCCCGCTGCCGACGGACCTGAGGTCCGAGGCCGATCCGGTGGCGGTCCGTCCGGCCCTGGCGACGGAGCGGGCCGCGGTGGCGGCGTTCGCCTTGATGTTCTGGACCGCGGTGGCGCCCTGGCCGGCTGCAGCACCGACGCGGCTGAGGTCGTCGTCGGCATCCTTGACGCGATCGGAGAGGGACCGCAGCCTGGACTGGGTCTGCTCCGTCCTGGTCCGGAACGCACGCAGGGCGGGAACGGCCCCTTTGAACGGGTTGCCTGCGACCGTGCTGCTCATCCGCGCGCCTTCGCCAGGAACATCAGCGCGTCGGCGGTGCGCTGCGGGCTGCTGGTCTCGGCCGCGTAGTAGTGCTCGATGTGGAGCGCGCCACCGTCTGCGGTGGAGCCGCTCGTGGTGCCTCGGGCGGCCGCACGCTTCAGCAGCCGGTCGAGCTTGCTGAGCGGCAGTACGGCCTCCGCCTCACCCGCCTCGGCGAGGAGCGCCGGGACACCGCCGGAGCGGGGCAGTACGACACCGCCGGTGGCCAGCGCGGGGATCCTCGGCAGACTGACACCGAAGGTCTTGCCGCCGACCATCGGGACCCAGCCGGGGATGGAGACGTGGATGCCGTTGAGGGCGCCGATCGCCGAGTTGATGAGGCCGATGACGCCGTTGACCGGACCGCGGACCGCACCCTTGATGCCGTCGAAGGCACGGCCGGCGATGCCCTTGAGGCCGCCCCAGATGCTGGAGAGCCGGTTCTTGACGGTCTGGAAGGCGCTCGGGATCGCGGACCTGATCCAGCTGACGACCGGCGAGACGACGGCCTTGATGCCCTTCCACACCCCGGAGACGACCGAGCGGATGGCGTTGAGCGTGCCGGTGATGATCGTCTTCCACATGGTGACGTAGGTGCGGATGACGGTGGCGACGGCCTTGACGATGGTGGTGATCGCCGTCCTGATGCCGTTCCAGACCGACTTGATCAGCTTGCCGGCGTTCTTCATGATCGGCCCGATGGCCTTCATGACGTCGCTGATCACGCTCTTGATGACCTCGAAGGCCTGCTTGAGGACCTTCTGCATGGTCTTCGAGTTGGTCACCATGTCGATGACCTTGTCGATGAGCGGCTGCAGCAACTGCATGAGCAGGCCGAAGAAGTTGCCCTTCATCGACTTGTTCATCTTGTCCTGGCCCTTGGCCGCCCTGCTCGCCCCGGACTCGTACTTCCCGAGGTTCTTCCCGGCACTGGTACCGGTCTTGCCGGCCTTGCCGAGCGACTTCTCGGCCTGGTCCGACGCGGTCTTGAGGTCCTTCAACTCCTTCCCGGACCCGTCGGCGGCCGTCTTCAGCGCCTTCAGCTGACCGGCGCTCTTCTGACTGTCACTGCCGATCCCCTTGGCCGCGGTGCCGGCACCGGAGGCCCTGGACTTGAAGTCCTCCAGCGAACCGGAGGCCTTCTTCAGGGAACTAACGAGACTCATGGGACACCTCCTTGGGAGAGAGCCGGGTCAGGCGCCGATACGGTTGGCGGTCTCGGTGAACGCGACCCCCAGGTCCTGGAACATCCTCTTGACGTTGTCGGCGTTGCGACTGAGATCCCTGGCGGCCTCGGCGATGCCTCGCAGGGTCGTCGCTTTCGGAAGCTTTTCGTGATCGAAGGACTGGAGCTTCGTGTGGAGTTCGCCGACGGCCCCCGCCACGTCCTTGATGGTGTGTGTGGGATCCGGCTCCAGCTTTTCAGCCAGCTTCCCGATGGCGTCGGAGATCTTCTTGATCGTGCTCGCGGACTTCGTCTGTGCCATCTCGGTGTTGAACGCGTGGATTTTCGGCGGGAGTCCACTGAGTGCGGTCTTGAGGTCGTTCAGCAGTTGCGGCTGGATACCGTGCGGGTTGATGGAGACGGCGTTGTCCGCCTCGACCTGGGCGCGTGTCCGCCTGGCCGGCAGGCCGTTCTCCCCGATAGTGAAGACCTTGCCCGTCAGACGATTCGAGATCGCGTTGAGAATGGCCCCGTAGTTGAGGACCCTGTCCTTGAGGAAGGTGATCCCGGCGGCGCTCGCGAGGATGAGGATGCTCCAGCCGCTCAATTGTTTGAAAGCGTCCATCAGGTCCTTGAAGCCGATCGACTCAAGGAATGCTTCCCAGGGCTTCTTCTGCTCGTCCGGCCCCTCCTTGATGGCGTCAAGGATGTCCTTCTTGTCCTTTTGATTTAGATTGTCGCCGTTCTTCACGTGTGTGTTGAGTGTGACACTTACCGTACTGATGTCTTGCTTGAGTTCGGCGATTTTCTCCAGGACCTGTGCGTTTGAATCGCTGGCCATTTTCCACCTCACTTCGAAAGTCGATGAACGGTTGACTCCGCCGATCAGCGCCTGTTAGCTTTTTTGATTGCAGGCGGATATTCAATTGCAGAAGGGGGGGTCTGGTGAGGCCAGGCGGTGTGGTCGACCTCCTGGGAATACTTTTCGTATTCCTGGGGACGTGCGGTCTAATTCTTCAGCTGAACAGCTTTTGGGATTATCGGCGCCTGAGGAAGTTGGAGCGCAGTGGTGTGGAGGGTGCGGCAACCATTGCCCGTTGGGAGCCCGTGGGCGGACAGATGCGCCTGTACCTTCAGGTCCGCCTGTCCGGAGGAGGGTCTTCGGAGGAATTCGAAGAGGTGATGCTGGAACCGATCGGATCGCCGGGTGACGAGGTGCCCGTCATCTATGACCCGGAAAGGCCGACGCGGGCGAGAACCGGCACCCGCGGCGACATCGACTACCGCGATGAGCGCATGATGGTCTTCCTCTTCGGGTACGGCGGGTTGGCCCTGTTTGCCGCCGGGATTTTGATGGTGGCCCTGTCCCGTCCGTTCTTCTGACGACCTTCGGCCGAAAGCGCGTGGCCGGCGCGCGGCGGCCTTCGCCGTCCTCGCGGTCCGGTCGGGTGCTCGCTGCGGCTGTCGGTCGTACCGGGCGGGAACCGGGCGGCACCACGGGGTCCCGGGAATGGGGCGGTGGATCGCGCCGCCGTCGCTTCGGGTGGTCGCGCGCTCGACCGGGAGCCGGCCCGGATGCCTCGACTGCCGGTCAGCAGCGACCCGTTGGCGGGCTGGCGGGAGGGGGCTGCGGCTGGTCGAGGCGGTGTCGCGGGGGGTCGGGACGGCGCCGGGCGGCGTATGGCGAGAAGCCGGTGTGGTGCGCGTTCCCCGAGGGCGTCAGCGGCGGACGCGGCGGGCTTCGGTGAGCGCGTCGGTCCAGCCGGCCGCGTAGGCCCGGGACTCGCGGGTGAGCAGTTCCTCGTACAGCCGGTCGAGCAGTGCCTCGCGGTCGGGCGCGGGGGAGTGCAGGAGGTGGGCGAGGCGGGAGTAGGTGTCGATCGGCTGCTGCGGGAAGTTGCTCGTGCCAGTCGCCATGTCTGTCGGCCTGCTTTCCGGTCTGTCCGCTGGGCTGGTGGTACAGGTGCGCTCCTGACGCGCTCGAGCGTCTGTTCGAACTAGTGTACGAGTAATCCCGTGGTGTCGCTCCGTGTTTGCCGAAGCCGATTGGTTTCACTCTCTGTCGTCACCGGGGCCGGACCTGCGGCGATGCGGGGGTGCAGTGGATGTTGTGTCGGATCCGTGGCTTGGGATCCGGCCGTTCTCCCGTCGGTGAAGTGAAAGTGAACGGTGTGGCCTCGCAAGGGACCTGAGGGCCTGTCATGCGACGGTGGACGGCCACAGGGCGGCCGTCCTCGCGCGGGGGGCGCGATGGGGCAGGGACGAGAGCAAGGCCTACGGGGTGGACGGGGACGCGGACGCGGGTAACGCGCGGCAACGGCAGGTGATCGACTGGCTCGAACAGGCCGCCGATCTGCCACATCTCATCGCTCGTCTCTCCGAGCTGGTCCTGAGCCTCGGCCACCGGCCGCAGGACCTGGTCATCCTGCCGCGCGGTGAACTCGACCGGCGGGAGACGGCCGCCCACAGCGCGGGCTGGGCCGACGTGGCCGACGAGCAGCTTCCGGTCGTCCGGCGGGCGTACGAGCAACGGATCACGGCCGCCTGTCTCCAGGGCCAGGAGGACGCCCGGACCGGGCGGCTGCCCCGGCGGGCCCGCAGGCCGGAAGGGCAGCCCGGCGGTCGCGGTGAGGTCATTCACCTGCCGTATGTCCGACTCCTGCACCCGCCGTCCGAATGGACGCGGGTGGAACAGCGCGGGGAGCGGGAGCGGTTCGTCGCGGACGGCGGACGGCGGACGGCGGACGGCGGACCGTGGGCCGACCCCGGCGTCTGCGAGGACGCGGAGGCGGAAGCGGACGCGGACGCGGACATGGACGCCGGTCCCGGCACCGACACCCTGCTCTCCGCCCGCGAGGTGCGCGAGAAGCGGGTGGTGCCGGCCGCCGCCGAACGGCGTTCGGTCGTACGGCGGAACGGGCGGCCCAGCGTGCCTCCGCTGCATCGTGAGGGTGCGGCCGGCGGCCGGGACAAGGTGCGCCGGCCGGACGCCGGGGAGCAGCAGGAGGAGGGCGATCCGGTGACCGGGGCGCGGCTCTCGGAGAAGGCCCGGGCCCTCGCGGACGAGCTGGAGGGCCGGGCCCCCGGCCGGCGCCGGGACGAGTGACCTGCCGGCTGCGGGGCGGGTCAGCCGAAGAAGCGGGCCAGCTGCGCGGCCGACGGTGCCGCGTCGGAGGCGGGCGAGGCCGCGGCCGGGCCCGGTGCGCTCTCGGCGGCCGGCGGTGTTGCGTCGTCGTACGACGGTCTCGGTACCGGCGTCGGCGGATCCGGCTGGTCGCCCTCCTCCGAGTTGACGGACGCGAACATCCAGTTCGCGGCCGCCAGATGGTCCACGGCGGCGGCCAGGAGGTGGTCGGACACCGACCACTCCGCGGCCTCGCCGTGCAGCTCCCGGTTCAGGGCGCTGTCGCGCGGCAGGTGCTTGACGAGCAGCGCGAGACGCCGGGCGGACAGCGTCTGGCGATGCCAGTCGAGCAGGTCGATGCCGTAGTAGCGGAGCAGGTCCGCTTCGAGGGCCTCGGCGTGTTCGTCCACGAACCCGACGAGGCTCAGCCTTCCCCCAGGCCGAGCCCGGTCTCCTTGCCGTAGGCCTCCAGGACGGCGGCGATGTCCTGCATGGTGACCTCGTGCTGTTCGAAACGGGCGAACTGCTTCTCGCCGAGCAGCAGCCGCAGCAGCCCGTCCACGTCGTTGTCGTCGAGCTTGCGCAGGGCCTTCGCGGTCGCGCGGGTCAGCTCGGTCGGCAGGGTGTAGCTCTCCTCGTCGATGTCGAACGACCAGGTACGGCCGAGGGCCTCCAGGCGCTGGGCGCGGGCGGCGTTGACGTCGAAACGGGTCATGGTGCTCCTTGTGTGAGAGGCGGGGGGCGGGTCCGGGGTGGGACGGACCGAGGTGTCCGTCCCACCCCGGCGGATCAGGAGGCGGCGTACGCCGAGTCCTTCATCACGAAGCCGGCCAGCGCCGAACCGTCGGCCGAGGCCATCGCCGTGAAGGTGATGCCGAGCTGGGCCGCCGACTTGCGGGCCAGCTTGATGTCGTCGGCCGCGGTGACCTGGCCGCGCGGGATGCCGAAGCGGTAGGTGACGGCGGTGCCGTCGCTCGCCTTGACGTCCGTGAACTCCAGGCCCAGCGCCCGCACGTCGGCGAACGGACGGTCGGCGATGTCGTACTTGTAGACACCGGTCGAGCCGGTCACCGCGTCCACCGTGCCGCCGCCCATGAAGAACGGCAGCGTGTCCTCGTTGAACTGCATCAGCGAGAACTTCAGGGTCAGGTCGCGGTCCGAGTACACGAAGTGCACCGGGCTCACGGCCTGCCACACGTCGACCGGCTCCAGCTTGTCCTTCTTGGAGAAGGTCACGCCGTCACCCGAGGTGAAGCCGAGGTTCTGCCAGCTCGCCCAGTCGGTGGCGGTGTCGGTGGAGAAGGTCGTCGGCACGTCGGTGCCGGCGGTGGCGACGTAGAGGCGGCCTACGCCGGCGATGCGGATCTCGGAGGAGTTGGTTCCTGCCATGGTCGTTCTCCTTGGTGGTGGGGTCGTTGTCGGGGTGGGCTGCCGTACCGGGTCCTGTCCGGGTACGACGAAGGCCCCGCCGGGGTGGCGGGGCCTTCGGTCTGTGGGGTGGGGGGTGAGGCGGGGGCGTCAGTAGACGTCGACGTACACCTTCATCACGGTCACGTAGCGGTTGGCGGCCGAGTAGAGGTAGTCAGGCAGCCAGCGCGGGCCGTCCTGCTCCTCGACCTCCGTGACGAGGTTGGTGCCGTAGCGGTGGTCCGCCATCGACAGCAGGATCTGGCGGGCGTCGTTGGCCAGCACGTGCGCGGCCTGCTTCGTCGGGCCGTACACCTCCAGCTCGATCAGCGGCTGGTCGACATGGCGCTCGCCGGCCCAGGCGCCGCCGCGGCGGTTGACGAAGACCGCGGGGGTCGTGCCGTCGAAGCCGGCCGGTGCCTGCACGGCGACGGTGGCGCCGGAGAGTCTGGAGTCGTCGTCGAGGACGTCGACGATCATCGCCTCGATGTCGGGGAACGAGGCGGGTGGGGTGGGTGTGGTCATGCCGGATCACCTCGGGGCAGCGTCGGGATGAGTGCGGCCGGCCTGCGGACACAGCTCCGCCGCTGCACCAACTGTGACAGAGAGCGTGCGCGCACGCAACTAAGTCGGGGAGGGAGTCGGAGAGAGGGGTCGGGGGAAGGGCTCAGTCGCCGGCGGTCGCCGCATCCGCCAGGGGGCGGCCCTCCTCCTGGCCGTGTCCGACGGCCGTCGCCACCTCGGCCGGCAGGAACTGTTCCACCACGCGCACGAACATCTCCCGTCGGTCCGCCGGCACTCCCAGCAGGTCGGCCACCTCCTCGAGGGTGGGCCGGCGGCCGAACTCCGCGCTCGGCGCCGGTGCGGTCAGGTGGTCGTGCGGGTCAGCGAGTTCCTCCGCCGTGAGGCGACCGGAGCGGATCAGCATCTCGCGGACCGGGACGCCCAGCACGCGGGCGAGCCTGCGTGTGGTCTCCAGGTCCGGCATGCTCTGGCGCTGCAGCAGGCGGGTGACGGCGGCCCGGTGGACCCCCGCTTCGTCCGCTATGCGCGACTTGCCGCCGCCGCGTGGGCTGTCGATGTCGTAGCCGCGCTCGCGCAGCAGGTCTTCGACCCATGCGGCGAACGACTCCAGGTCCTGACTGGTCATCTGAGGGCTCGCTTCCTTCGGGGTGCGGCAAGTTTAGCTTGCTTGCGCGCACGGAATTACGTGCTCTCGTGCAAGCAACGAGGAAAGTCCGTGCGATACGGGGAGATTCCGTGGGGGGGCGACGCCCGGGTGGTCCTGATTCTTCCATGATCGGCCGAAAGGGCCACTGGCATATTTGTTGCGAGCGCGCGCGCAATCTGTAAGTCTTGACGGCGCTCGCCTCACATCAGCCCCACCGGAGCCACCTTGGGAGGCCCCATGTCCGTCTCCGTCACCGGTTCATGTCCACCACCCGCCTGGCAGGCCGCGGCCGCCTGCGCGGGGCTCCCGCCCCGGATCGTCTTCTCCAGGAAGGTCACGGAGGCCGCGCCCGCCCTGCGGGCCTGCACCCGCTGCCCGGTGCGCCGTCACTGCGAGGAGGCCGTCGCCCCCGCCGACAACTGGTTCGACGGCGTCTGCGGCGGCCGCCTCTGGCGCCGGGGCCGTGCCGTCGCGATACCGGCCCAACTGCTGCCGGTCATGCAGGGCCCGGTCGTACGGGGCGCCCTGCGCCGCGGAGGCTCCGTTGCCTGACCGCCGTACGACCCCTGCTTCTCCTGTTTCTTCTGACGCTCCCTCCGACGACCGCCCCGCCCGCAACGCCGCCGAGCGCGCCGCCCTGTGGATCGGCCTGCTCCTGCGGCAGTTCCCGGAGCTGTCCGTCGAGCTCGCCCCCGGCCGCGCCGCCCCGGACCACCGGCCCACGCCCGCGCCGCCGCCCGCGGACCTCGCCGGCCGGCTCCGTACGGAGCGCGCCGAGGCCCTGCGGCTCCAGCAGGTCCACGGTCTCGTCGCCCCCGGCCACGGCGCCGCCCCGCTGCGGCTGCACATCTCCGACACCATCCGGGACGTCACCGACGGCGTGGTCGAGCTCGAGGAGGCGGTACGGGACCGGCTGGGGCTGCCCCGCGTCCGCCGCGCCTCCGTACCGGAGCGGCTGCGGCGGATCGCCGGTCTCCTCGACGACATCGCCGCCGACGCGGTTCTCGCCGCCCACGTCCGGGACGAGGCCCGCCGGATGGCCCGGCGCTGCGCCCGTGCCCTCGGTGACACCGAGACCGTCGTCCGTGTCTCCGGGCGCTGCCCCTGGTGCGACTCCGTCTCGCTGCGGGCCTTCCCGGACCGGGCCGCCGTCCTCTGCGTCAACCCGGCCTGCCGTTGCACGGACCCGGACTGCGGCTGCCACGACGACCCGGCCTGCCGGCACGCCTGGGCCGAGGGGGAGTGGCGGCGCCGATGAAGTCCACGCACGCCGACCCGCCCACTCTCGTTCCCGGGCCGCTCGCCGCCCAGGAGGCCGGCGTCGCGCCGGCCACCATCAGGAAATGGGTGCAGCTGGGCCACCTGACGGCCGCCGGCAAGGCGGGCCGGTCGGCCCTGTTCCGCCTGGAGGACGTCTTCGCGGCGGAACGCAGGGCGTCCCGCCGTCCGTGACGACCAGGGGTGCGCCTCGGCGCGGGCGGGCACCCGGGGGTGCGTGGGGGCTGGTCAGGCAGTCCCCACGCGCCTTGCGCCACACTCCCGCCCGTCTGTGAAACCCGCCACCGGCAGCTCGCGACGCGTTCCGTTCGCGTGTCGTTCGTCTTCGTGGTATATCGGAAGGCGGCCTCGAAACCGCTGATCAGAGCCTCCGTGACCGGTCCCGGCTTCCTGGTTTTGACCGAAGTGACTGCGCTGGGTACGCTCAGACCTTGTGCCTGGGGTGTGCCCTGATCCTCGTGCGTGCCTTCAAACCGCACCGGAGTGACGAAGTGGCCACCGCGATCCGCGCCCCCTTCTGCCGTTCGGCAGGAGTCCACGGAATCCGACACACCCGACCGCGTGGGTCGGCGACGTTCCAGGTTAGCTTCACCATTCGGCACACAGAAACCGGAGAAGTAGTGCCTACGATCCAGCAGCTGGTCCGCAAGGGCCGGCAGGACAAGGTCGAGAAGAACAAGACGCCCGCACTCGAGGGTTCCCCTCAGCGTCGTGGCGTCTGCACGCGTGTGTTCACGACCACCCCGAAGAAGCCGAACTCGGCCCTGCGTAAGGTCGCGCGTGTGCGTCTGACCAGCGGTATCGAGGTCACTGCTTACATTCCGGGTGAGGGACACAACCTGCAGGAGCACTCCATCGTGCTCGTGCGCGGCGGCCGTGTGAAGGACCTGCCCGGTGTTCGCTACAAGATCATCCGCGGCTCGCTCGACACCCAGGGTGTCAAGAACCGCAAGCAGGCCCGCAGCCGCTACGGCGCCAAGAAGGAGAAGTAAGAATGCCTCGTAAGGGCCCTGCCCCGAAGCGCCCGGTCATCATCGACCCGGTCTACGGTTCTCCTCTTGTCACGTCGCTCATCAACAAGGTGCTGCTGAACGGCAAGCGCTCCACCGCCGAGCGCATCGTGTACGGCGCCATGGAGGGCCTGCGCGAGAAGACCAGCAACGACCCGGTCATCACGCTCAAGCGCGCGCTGGAGAACATCAAGCCCACGCTTGAGGTCAAGTCCCGCCGTGTCGGTGGCGCCACCTACCAGGTGCCGGTCGAGGTCAAGCCCGGCCGCGCCAACACCCTGGCGCTGCGCTGGCTGGTCGGCTACTCCCGCGCCCGTCGCGAGAAGACCATGACCGAGCGTCTGCTCAACGAGCTTCTCGACGCTTCGAACGGCCTCGGTGCGGCCGTCAAGAAGCGCGAGGACACCCACAAGATGGCCGAGTCCAACAAGGCCTTCGCGCACTACCGCTGGTAGTCGCTACCCACATCGAGACCGAGAGAAGACTGAAGCCTTATGGCTACCACTTCACTTGACCTGGCCAAGGTCCGCAACATCGGGATCATGGCCCACATCGACGCGGGCAAGACGACCACTACCGAGCGGATCCTGTTCTACACCGGTGTGTCGTACAAGATCGGCGAGGTTCACGACGGCGCCGCCACCATGGACTGGATGGAGCAGGAGCAGGAGCGTGGCATCACGATCACCTCTGCTGCCACCACCTGTCACTGGCCGCTGGAAGACGTCGACCACACGATCAACATCATCGACACCCCGGGCCACGTCGACTTCACCGTCGAGGTGGAGCGTTCGCTCCGCGTGCTCGACGGTGCCGTGACGGTGTTCGACGGCGTCGCTGGTGTCGAGCCCCAGTCCGAGACCGTCTGGCGTCAGGCGGACCGCTACGGCGTGCCGCGTATCTGCTTCGTCAACAAGCTCGACCGGACCGGTGCCGAGTTCCACCGCTGCGTGGACATGATCAAGGACCGTCTGGGCGCGCAGCCGATCGTCATGCAGCTCCCGATCGGTGCCGAGGCCGACTTCCAGGGCGTCGTGGACCTGGTCCGCATGAAGGCGCTCGTGTGGTCCGCCGAGGCCACCAAGGGTGAGATGTACGACGTCGTCGACATCCCGGCCACGCACACCGAGGCTGCCGAGGAGTACCGCGGCAAGCTGCTGGAGGCCGTCGCCGAGAACGACGAAGAGATCATGGAGCTGTACCTGGAGGGCGAGGAGCCCTCCGAGGAGCAGCTGTACGCCGCGATCCGTCGTATCACCATCGCGTCCGGCAAGTCCAAGGACATCACGGTCACCCCGGTGTTCTGCGGTACCGCGTTCAAGAACAAGGGCGTTCAGCCCCTGCTCGACGCGGTCGTGCGCTACCTGCCCTCCCCCCTTGACGTCGAGGCCATCGAGGGCCACGACGTGAAGGACCCGGAGGTCGTGGTCAAGCGCAAGCCGTCCGACGAGGAGCCGCTGTCCGCGCTGGCGTTCAAGATCATGAGCGACCCGCACCTCGGCAAGCTCACCTTCGTCCGGGTCTACTCGGGCCGCCTGGAGTCCGGCACCGCCGTGCTGAACTCCGTCAAGGGCAAGAAGGAGCGCATCGGCAAGATCTACCGCATGCACGCGAACAAGCGTGAGGAGATCGAGTCGGTGGGCGCCGGCGACATCATCGCCGTCATGGGTCTGAAGCAGACCACGACCGGTGAGACGCTGTGCGACGACAAGCAGCCGGTGATCCTGGAGTCCATGGACTTCCCGGCGCCGGTCATCCAGGTCGCCATCGAGCCCAAGTCCAAGGGTGACCAGGAGAAGCTGGGTGTCGCCATCCAGCGTCTCGCGGAGGAGGACCCCTCCTTCCAGGTTCACTCGGACGAGGAGACCGGCCAGACCATCATCGGCGGTATGGGCGAACTGCACCTCGAGGTGCTGGTCGACCGGATGCGCCGTGAGTTCAAGGTCGAGGCCAACGTCGGCAAGCCGCAGGTCGCCTACCGTGAGACGATCCGCAAGGCCGTCGAGCGCGTGGACTACACCCACAAGAAGCAGACCGGTGGTACCGGTCAGTTCGCCAAGGTGCAGATCGCGATCGAGCCCATCGAGAGCGGCGACGCCTCGTACGAGTTCGTGAACAAGGTGACCGGTGGCCGTATCCCGAAGGAGTACATCCCTTCGGTGGACGCCGGTGCGCAGGAGGCCATGCAGTTCGGCATCCTCGCCGGGTACGAGATGACGGGCGTCCGCGTCACGCTTCTCGACGGTGCCTACCACGAGGTGGACTCCTCCGAGCTCGCGTTCAAGATCGCCGGCTCGCAGGCCTTCAAGGAGGCCGCGCGCAAGGCGTCCCCCGTGCTCCTCGAGCCGATGATGGCCGTCGAGGTCGTCACGCCCGAGGACTACATGGGTGACGTCATCGGCGACATCAACTCCCGCCGTGGCCAGATCCAGGCCATGGAGGAGCGGTCCGGTGCCCGCGTCGTGAAGGGCCTCGTGCCCCTCTCGGAGATGTTCGGTTACGTCGGAGACCTCCGCAGCAAGACGTCGGGTCGCGCAAGCTACTCGATGCAGTTCGACTCCTACGCCGAGGTTCCGCGGAACGTCGCCGAGGAGATCATCGCGAAGGCCAAGGGCGAGTAACGCACCGCGCTACGACGCTTTAGGCTTGACCCCGGAGCCTCACGGGCCGTTCCTCCGCATTCGTGGCGGAATGGCCCGGGGCCCGGGAACCAACAGCAAAGATCACCTGGCGCCGATCGAATCAAGGCGTACAGAACCACTCCCAGGAGGACCCCAGTGGCGAAGGCGAAGTTCGAGCGGACTAAGCCGCACGTCAACATCGGCACCATCGGTCACATCGACCACGGTAAGACGACCCTCACGGCCGCCATTACCAAGGTGCTGCACGACGCGTACCCGGACCTGAACGAGGCCACCGCGTTCGACAACATCGACAAGGCGCCCGAGGAGCGTCAGCGCGGTATCACCATCTCCATCGCGCACGTCGAGTACCAGACGGAGACCCGTCACTACGCCCACGTCGACTGCCCGGGTCACGCGGACTACATCAAGAACATGATCACCGGTGCCGCGCAGATGGACGGCGCGATCCTCGTCGTCGCCGCCACCGACGGTCCGATGCCGCAGACCAAGGAGCACGTGCTCCTGGCCCGCCAGGTCGGCGTGCCGTACATCGTCGTCGCCCTGAACAAGGCCGACATGGTGGACGACGAGGAGATCCTGGAGCTCGTCGAGCTCGAGGTCCGTGAGCTCCTCTCCGAGTACGAGTTCCCGGGCGACGACCTGCCGGTCGTCAAGGTCTCCGCGCTCAAGGCCCTCGAGGGCGACGCCGAGTGGACCCAGTCCGTCCTCGACCTGATGAAGGCCGTCGACGAGTCCATCCCGGAGCCCGAGCGTGACGTCGACAAGCCGTTCCTGATGCCGATCGAGGACGTCTTCACGATCACCGGTCGTGGCACCGTCGTCACCGGTCGTATCGAGCGTGGTGTCCTCAAGGTCAACGAGACCGTCGACATCATCGGCATCAAGACCGAGAAGACCACCACCACGGTCACCGGCATCGAGATGTTCCGCAAGCTGCTCGACGAGGGCCAGGCCGGTGAGAACGTCGGTCTGCTCCTCCGTGGCATCAAGCGCGAGGACGTCGAGCGCGGCCAGGTCATCATCAAGCCGGGTTCGGTCACGCCGCACACCGAGTTCGAGGCGACCGCGTACATCCTGTCCAAGGACGAGGGTGGCCGTCACACGCCGTTCTTCAACAACTACCGCCCGCAGTTCTACTTCCGTACCACGGACGTGACCGGCGTCGTGACCCTCCCCGAGGGCACCGAGATGGTCATGCCGGGCGACAACACCGACATGAAGGTGGAGCTGATCCAGCCCATCGCCATGGAGGAGGGCCTGAAGTTCGCCATCCGTGAGGGTGGTCGCACGGTGGGCGCCGGCCAGGTCACCAAGATCAACAAGTGATCTCGGCCCGCAAGGGCTGACCAGGCAGGTATCTGAAGGGGCTCGTACGACTTCGGTCGTACGGGCCCCTTCGCCGTTGGCGTTCCGCCGCGAGCGGGCCGGGAAGGCCGGTGCCGCTGCCCCACGGCGTCGGCCGGACCGGCGCGAGGGCGCCGGCGTGGCCGGTGACGGGCGGCTGGGGAAGGCGTGGCCCCGGCTGGAGCACGGGGTGACCCCGCTGTCGGCGGGTGAGGTTACGGTGCGGGCGTATCCGTCCCCGCGACGGGGCGCTCGGGCCCCATGCGCCCCATGCGACTCACAGGTCCCCTGTCCGCGGGCCGGGGCCGATCGGACGGTACCCGCGCACGGTGGGCCCGGGCGGTATCGCCTGGAGTTCTGGGCGGTGGACCCCACGGTGGTGGTGCAGCGGCTGCTGATCGACACGGGCGGGCTGACCGTGATCTGCCTGGGCCGACTGGAGAGCCGGCGGCTGTGAAGTGTCTCAGTCCCGCGGTGCGAAGAGCAGGTTCCGGGTGTGGGCGGGCCGGGGCTCGCGCCAGTGCACCAGCGCGCCGTCGGCCTCGGTGATCCAGTGGGCGTCGTAGCCGAGCGGTGCGAACTCGGCGAACAACTCGTCGAGGGAGGCGTCGACCAGGGCCTCCAGGACCAGGGTCGGCCGGTCGCGCTTGAGCACCTGACGGGCCCCGTGCAGCACCGACATCTCGTGGCCCTCCACGTCGATCTTGACGAGGTCCAGCTTGGTGTCGGCGAACACCTCGTCGAGCGTGACCAGCCGGATGCGCTTGAGCTGGGCGTCGGGAGCGGCGCCCTCCAGGGTCGAACCGGTGGACAGCAGGTTCCCGGAGAACCGGACACTGATGTCGGCCCAGCCGGGCTCGCTGGAGACACCGGCCTGGTAGAGCTTGACGTTCGGGACGCCGTTGGAGCGGACGTTCACGGACAGCCGGGAGTGGATCTGGTCGACCGGCTCGAACGAGTGCACCTTCGCCTTCGGGCTCGCATGGGCCGCGATCATCGAGAAGTAACCGACATGGGCGCCGACGTCCGCGATCGTCGTGCTCCGCGCCGCCAGCCGGGCCCAGGTGGCGAGGGTGCCGGGCTCGTAACCGAACGTCCCGTTCCACAGGGTGTCCATGGCCACCGCATCGTCGTTCACGCAGAACATCACGAACGGCGGACAGTGCGGCGAATCGATCTCGACGTAGCCGCGGTACGGGAACTTCTTGCGGTGCACGCGGATGATGTCGCCGGTGGAAACGGGCCGGACCGATGGTGCGTGGGCCAGCATGCGGGCATTGGCTGCTTCGACCTCGGAAATACGCATTGGGCGATGGTAAAGCCAGGGCCAGAGATTGTCACAGGGTGCGGAAATATTCCGTAAGGACCGCTCGCAGGCAGGTGCGAGCTGTTATTCAGCGCGGCAACCGCTTCGAATAACGTGGAATTCACCTTTCCTTTTCCTGAAGCGGATCGGCCTGCGGGCCGGGTGGAGATTTCCCGGTTCACGTCACTCGGCATGGCCGTGAGCCCCCACGGTGCGGAGTGACGGCGTCGTCACGCACCGTGGAGGCGGCGCGTCGTCGTGGCACGGTCGTTCGGCGGAGGAGCGTGGGATGAGTGTGGACGGCGTGGCGGAACGGCTCAGGAGCGAGGCGGACGAGCCTGGTTGGGAGGCGGATCCCGACGACGAGTGGGGCGTCGCGGTGATCGCCACGGTCGGGCGCCGGCTGAAGCTCCGGCGGGAGGCGGTGGAGATGCGGGCCGCGGAGTTCGGGGAGGCGGTCGGCTACGGGGAGGACATGGTCTACAAGATCGAGGGCGGAAAACGGATTCCCCGGCCGGAGTATCTGGACAGGGCCGACGAGGTGTTGGACGCGGGCGGGCTGCTTTGGGCGATGAAGGAGGACGTGCGGCGGGTCCGGTATCCCAAGAAGGTACGTGACCTGGCGCAGTTGGAGGCGAAGGCAGTCGAGTTGCAGCTCTGCGACCCGCTCCACATTCACGGGTCGTTGCAGACGCCCGAATACGCGCGCGGGCTGCTTCTGATGCGCCGCCCGGCGTACAGCGGGGACGAGGCGGAGCGGTTCATCGCCGCGCGGGTGGCCCGCAAGGCCGTCTTCGAGCGGGACCCGGCGCCCGAACTCAGCTTCGTTCTGGAGGAATGGACGCTGCGGCGGCCGCTCGGCGGACGGGCGGTGCTCCGTCAGCAGCTGGAACACCTGCTGGAGGCGGCCCGGCTGCGGGACGTCGAGCTCCAGGTCATGCCGATGGACCGCGAGGAGCACGCGGGGGTCGACGGCGGGATCGAGGTGCTGAAGTCCGAGGACGGTTCGGCGGTAGGGCGCTCGCCTGCGGTGTCGGGCGGCCGACCGGTGTCCGATCCGAAGCAGCTCCGTATCCTTGAACTGCGGTATGGCGTCATCCGGGCGCAGGCGCTCACGCCGCGTGAGTCGGCGGCCTTCATCGAACAACTGCTGGGGGAGAGATGATCCGCACGACCACGGCCGAGGACGCCTCCGGTCTGACGTGGTTCAAGAGCAGCTACAGCAGCGGCAGTGAGGGCGACTCCTGCGTCGAGGTCGCCACCACCCCCGACACCATCCACGTCCGCGACTCCAAGAACCCCCCTGCCCGCGGCCCCCGCCTCGCCTTCCCGTCCGCCGCCTGGACCGCGTTCCTCTGCTGCGCGGCCGTGGCCGGCGGCGAGTGAGGTACGTCCGCGAACTCCTGGCGCCGCTCGGGGAAGTGGTGGCCGTCGGCGCCACGACTGCCACCGGCACCTGGTCGCTCGCGGACGTGTCGGCCGGTGCGTTCCTGGCGGAGAGACGGCAGCAGTGGACCGTCTCCTCGCCGCCGTCTGCGCGCTCTGCGCCTTCGACGAGGACGAGGCGAGGGCGGCCGCCGACGAGACGGGCTGCTTCCGGGACTACAAGCTGTCTCCGCCGGATATCGTCCTCTGGTCCGCCGCGTCAAGGCCGGCCACCGCCCGCACGACGAGGCGCTGGAGGAGTCGCTCACGAGTCCACCGGAGCGGAGCTACCGCCATGTCGGCCCCGCCGAACCGGCCGTCGCGGTGCCGGGGTCCACCGGCACCGGGACCCGCATCACGTTTGCCGCCGATGTCGACTCGTGGGCCGGACGGCAGTCGCCGACGGAGCCGGCCGAGCCGTTCACCTACGCCGTCGGCCTCGACGGCGGGCTACGGCTGGCTCCGCGCCGGAGCGAGCACGTGGCCTGTGCGGGAGGCGCGATGGCACTGGGCGCTGGAGGGATCACCTTCGTACGCGAGGCGGGGCACTGGCTGGTCGGTGAAGGCAGCGACCAGTCGACGGGCTGCCGCCCCGTCGTCACGTCCTGGCCCGCGGTCGCCCCCGCACTCGACCGCATCCCGCTCGGCCACCCCGCCCGCTTCACGCACGAGGCCCGAGCGGTCGCTACTGCACCTTCGGGCCGCCGCCACCCTGCTGCCGTTCCTCCGGCCGTACCGCGTCCTTCGCCTTCTTCGCGAGGTCGTCGTCCAGCTTCTTGAACTCGCGGACCACGGTGTCGGACATGTCGGCGAGCGAGTCGATCTGCTTGCTGATGTCCTCGCGGCCGTCGTGCCAGTTGGACTCGAAGTCGTCGAGGGCGTCGTAGACCGTACCGCTGCCGATGTCGTCCCGGTAGGACTCGAACATCTTCTTGGTGTGGTTGAGACGTTCCTTGATGGAGCGCAGCTGGCGGCCGTAGTCCTCCAGCTCGCTCAGCGGTATCGCGAGGTCGCTCTTGCCTTTGCCCACGTGACCGTCCCCCCGTTCGCGCATCTCGTAGTCTGGGCCGCACCGTATATCAGATCACCGGAACGGGGGCGACGTACACCATGGCCCGCTACATAGAGACGCTCACCGTCGAGCGCGGCGGTTTCCGGATCAAGGTGCCCGAGTCGTGGTGGGAGTTCGACGTGCGGCCGGAGTCGCGGGACGACTCGATCCGGCGGATGGTGGACGAGCGCGTGGCCCAGCATCCGGAGCTGGTCCCGTACCGGGACACCTACGTCACCTTCCTGCGCAAGTCCGCTGCCGACGCCTGGAAGTCGGGCGCGCTGTACTGCGGTTGCATGGCGGAGAGCTTCGGCGGGGACACGCCGGTCACGGGCTCGGTCACGGTGTCGCTGATCGGCGGCCGCACCCGCGAGGGCGCGCCGCTCTCCAACGACCCGGCCGCCATCGCCTCCCAGCTCGCGCCGAAGGAGGCGCACCGGGAGGGCGACTCCTGGCGCAAGGTGACCACCGTCGACATCCCCGGCGTGGGCCCCGCCGCGCGCACCTACGGCATCGAGGACATCCAGATCCCCGAGGACAGCCTCGGGCGCACGGTCCGCGCGGTCCTGATGCAGACGTTCATCCCGGTCCCCGGGCAGGAGGGCAAGGTGGCGCTGGTCGCCGGCAGCAGCCAGGTCCTGGACCTGGCCGACTCCTTCTTCGACATCTTCGACGCGATCACGTCGACGTTCCGCTTCGCGGACCGGGGCTTCACCTCGAACGGCCGTTCCTTGTAAGTTCGCTTGTGCACAGGCGTGTTGACGGTGCTTACGCGACGGGGGTTGCGGGGACATGGCGGGGTATCGGCCGGCGGACTGGCATCCACTCGACCTCGACCGGGACCCGACGCCCGGGGATCCGCAGCGT
>NZ_JBVHQD010000035.1:0-62949 GCF_055567595.1 Streptomyces sp. NPDC026515 | reverse complement strand
CGTGAGGGAAACGCCCGGTTACATTCCGAACCCGGAAGCTAAGCCTCACAGCGCCGATGGTACTGCAGGGGGGACCCTGTGGGAGAGTAGGACACTGCCGAACTCCTTTTAGAGCTCTGGCTCTTGGGCATCAAGCCCAAGAGCCAGAGCTTTTTTGCGTTGAGGTAAGGTCAGGGGGCAAAGTTGGCTCGTTTCCCATCACAGGAGGCCCCCGGGTGGAGGTCCAGGAGACCCGTGTCCAGACGAACCGGGTCCTCACCATCCCGAACATCCTCAGCATGGCGCGTCTCGTCGGCGTACCCGTCTTCCTGTGGTTGATCCTCAGGCCCGAGTTCGGCGGGCCCAAGAGCGACGGCTGGGCGCTGCTGGTGCTCGCCTTCAGCGGCATCAGTGACTACCTGGACGGCAAGCTCGCCCGGCGCTGGAACCAGATCAGCAGCCTCGGCCGGCTCCTGGACCCCGCCGCGGACCGGCTGTACATCCTGTCGACGCTCGTCGGACTCACCTGGCGCGAGATCCTGCCGCTCTGGTTGACGGCCGCGCTCCTGCTGCGTGAACTGGTGCTGCTGGTGATGGTGGGGATCCTCCGGCGGCACGGCTATCCGCCACCGCAGGTGAACTTCCTTGGCAAGGCTGCCACGTTCAATCTGATGTACGCGTTCCCGCTCCTGCTGCTGAGTGACGGAAGCGGCTGGATCTCGTCACTCGCTGCTATTTTCGGATGGGCGTTCGCCGGATGGGGTACAACGCTCTATTGGTGGGCAGGAGTGCTCTACGTGGTGCAGGTCCGTCGTCTGGTTCGTGCGGACGCCACAGCCGATTGAGCTCGGCGATTGTCCGGACGCAGTGGCCTTCGATGGCCCCGGGCGGAAAAGTGCGGGACAATCTGGACGGGTGAAGTCGGCTAGACCGTCATCTAAAGGAGGACGCTTCCGACATGAAGGCCGTCGTGATGGCCGGTGGCGAAGGTACACGCCTTCGCCCTATGACCTCTAGCATGCCCAAGCCGCTCCTTCCGGTGGTGAACCGCCCGATCATGGAGCATGTGCTTCGGCTGCTCAAAAGGCATGGGCTCACCGAGACCGTTGTCACCGTGCAGTTCCTGGCATCGCTGGTCAAGAACTACTTCGGTGACGGCGAAGAGCTCGGCATGGAGCTCACCTATGCCAATGAGGAGAAGCCACTCGGTACCGCCGGAAGCGTCAAGAACGCCGAAGAGGCGTTGAAGGACGATGCTTTCCTCGTCATCTCCGGCGATGCGCTGACCGACTTCGACCTCACTGAACTCATCAACTTCCACAAGGCGAAGGGCGCTCTTGTCACGGTCTGCCTGACCCGGGTGCCCAATCCGCTGGAATTCGGCATCACCATCGTCGACGAAGAGGGGAAGGTCGAGCGGTTCCTCGAGAAGCCGACCTGGGGTCAGGTCTTCTCCGACACGGTGAACACGGGCATCTACGTCATGGAGCCCGAGGTTTTCGACTATGTCGAGGCCGACGTTCCGGTCGACTGGTCCGGCGATGTCTTCCCGCAGCTGATGAAGGAAGGCAAGCCGGTCTACGGCTATATCGCCGAGGGTTACTGGGAGGACGTAGGCACGCACGAGTCGTACGTGAAGGCGCAGGCCGACGTCCTGGAGGGCAAGGTCGACGTCGACATCGACGGCTTCGAGATATCGCCGGGCGTCTGGGTGGCCGAGGGCGCCGAGGTGCATGCCGAAGCCGAACTGCGCGGACCGCTGTACATCGGTGACTACGCCAAGGTCGAGGCCGGCGCGGAAATCCGCGAGCACACCGTCGTCGGATCCAACGTCGTCGTGAAGAGCGGTGCCTTCCTGCACCGGGCCGTCGTCCACGACAACGTCTACGTGGGGCAGCACAGCAATCTGCGGGGTTGTGTCGTCGGGAAGAACACCGACATCATGCGCGCAGCGCGGATCGAGGACGGGGCGGTCATCGGTGACGAGTGCCTGATCGGTGAAGAATCGATCGTGCAGGGCAACGTCCGGGTCTATCCGTTCAAGACCATCGAGGCCGGCGCGTTCGTCAACACGTCCGTGATCTGGGAGTCCCGCGGGCAGGCGCATCTCTTCGGCGCCCGCGGTGTCTCCGGAATCCTGAACGTGGAGATCACTCCGGAACTGGCCGTACGGCTCGCCGGCGCCTACGCGACCACCCTGAAGAAGGGCTCCACGGTCACCACCGCCCGTGACCACTCCCGGGGTGCCCGTGCGCTCAAGCGGGCGGTCATCTCCGCCCTCCAGGCCAGCGCCATCGACGTACGCGACCTGGAGAACGTGCCTCTGCCGGTGGCACGGCAGCAGACCGCGCGGGGCAGCGCGGGCGGCATCATGATCCGGACCTCGCCCGGGGTGCCCGACTCCGTCGACATCATGTTCTTCGACGGGCAGGGCGCGGACCTCTCGCAGGCCAGCCAGCGCAAGCTGGACCGGATCTTCGCGCGGCAGGAGTACCGGCGCGCGTTCCCCGGTGAGATCGGCGACCTGTACTTCCCGGCCAGCGTCTTCGACTCGTACACGGGTTCGCTGCTGCGCAACGTCGACACGACGGGGATCGCCGAGGCCGGCCTGAAGGTCGTGGTGGACGCCTCCAACGGCAGTGCCGGGCTCGTGCTGCCCAGTCTGCTCGGGAAGCTCGGCGTGGACTCGCTGACCGTCAACCCCGGTCTCAACGAGGCCAGGCCGACGGAGACGGCGGATCAGCGGCGGTCGGGGCTGGTACGCCTCGGCGAGATCGTGGCATCCTCCGGAGCCGCGTTCGGCGTGCGTTTCGACCCGGTGGGTGAGCGGCTGTCCCTGGTGGACGAGAAGGGCCGCATCATCGAGGACGACCGGGCGCTGCTGGTGATGCTCGACCTGGTCGCCGCCGAGCGGCGTAGCGGCCGTGTGGCGCTTCCGGTCACCACGACCCGGATCGCCGAGCAGGTGGCCGCGTACCACGGCACCCAGGTCGAGTGGACGACCACCTCGCCCGACGACCTCACGCGCGTGGGGCGTGAGGAAGGCAGCATCTTCGGCGGTGACGGCAAGGGCGGATTCATCGTCCCCGAGTTCAGCAGTGTCTACGACGGCACGGCGGCGTTCGTGCGCCTGATCGGTCTGGTGGCACGCACCCAGCTCACGCTCAGCCAGATCGACGCCCGGATCCCGCGGGCGCATGTCCTCAAGCGTGACCTGGCGACCCCGTGGGCTGTCAAGGGCCTGGTCATGCGGCGTGTCGTCGAGGCGGCCGGTGATCGTTTCGTGGACACGACCGATGGAGTACGGGTCGTGGAGACCGACGGTCGCTGGGTGATGGTGCTGCCCGACCCGGCCGAGGCGGTCACCCATCTGTGGGCCGAGGGACCCGACGACGCCTCCGCACAGGCCCTGTTGGACGAATGGTCCGCGATCGTGGACAGCGCCGGACGGTAGACGCACCGCACGCGCGCGTGCCGGACAAGTGTCCCCGAGGGGGGCCTGTCCGGCACGCCGGTGGGGCCATTCGGAGGTACCGGTCGCAACGTGCGACGATGTGCGGCATGCCGCAGCAACCCCCCGTTCGGAGCAGCGCCACCCGGCCGCAGCGTCCGGACGCCTCCATGTCGTTGATCACCAACGTCATGGACCACAGCCTCGACGACGGGTACGCCGAGGCGGCGGCCCGCAAAAGGGCGCAGGGGCAGGGCGGCGGCATGCCGAAGACCCTGCGGGCCAGGCTGGGCCTGGCCGCCGGTCTGGTGCTCGCGGCCCTGGTGGTGACCGTGGGCGCGGCGCAGGCGCGGGTGACCGCACCGGTCGTGGCCAAGGAGCGGCAGGAGCTCATCGACCGCATCGACCGCGAGACGGCGGCCGCGGACAAGCTCGAGAGCAGGGTCGACGAGCTGCGTGACGACGTCAGCGCCCGTCAGCGGGCGGCGCTGAAGGAGAGCGGCGGCAGCGGGCAGGCGGACCTGATGGGCGTCCTGTCGGGTGCCACGGCGGTGCACGGCCCCGGCGTGAAGCTGAGCGTGAACGACGCCAAGGCGGCGTCCGCGGGCGGTGACGCCGGCAACCCGCGGGAGACCTCAGGCTTCTCGGACACCGGACGGGTGCGGGACCACGACATGCAGCGCGTGGTCAACGGGTTGTGGGCCTCGGGAGCCGAGGCGATCTCCATCAACGGACAGCGGCTGACCGCGCTGTCCGCGATCAGGGCCGCGGGAGACGCGATACTGGTCGACAACAGGCCGCTGGTTCCGCCGTACACGGTGCTGGCGGTGGGGGACGGGGAGAGGCTCAGCTCCAGGTTCCAGGACAGCCCCGACGGGCTGTATCTGCATGCGCTGGAGGAGAACTTCGACATCCGGGCGACGATCTCCACGGAGAGTGACGTCCGGCTGCCCGCCGCACCCAGCGTGATCGTACGTACGGCCCAGCCGTACACCGAGAAGACGGAGAAGGGCACATCGTGATCGCCGTACTTGGCCTCGTCGTGGGCGTCGTGGCCGGACTGTTGGTCCGTCCGGAGGTTCCGGCGGTCGTCGAGCCGTATCTGCCGATCGCCGTCGTCGCGGCGCTCGACGCCGTCTTCGGCGGTCTGCGGGCCATGCTGGACGGGATCTTCGACGACAAGGTCTTCGTGGTGTCGTTCCTGTCCAACGTGGTGGTGGCCGCGTTGATCGTGTTCCTGGGTGACAAGTTGGGCGTGGGCTCGCAGCTGTCCACGGGCGTCGTCGTGGTCCTCGGTATCCGTATCTTCTCCAACGCCGCGGCGATCCGACGGCATGTCTTCCGGGCGTGAGCGGCATGAGCGAGCACGAGAAGCAGCCGGAGCACCGGTTGCGCAAGGAACTGCCGGCCGAGGTACCCGCCACGGCGCCCGAGCCGGGACCCGCCGCCGAGCCCGAGCCGGAGACCGGGCCGAGCGGCCGCCGGCGGCTGGTCGAGGGGTTGTGGCCGCCGCGGGTCAGCCGGGCCCAATTGATCGTCGCCGTGCTGCTGTTCGGGCTCGGATTCGGCCTCGCCGTGCAGGTGGCGTCGAACAGCGACAGTGACAGCGCGCTGCGCGGGGCCCGCCAGGAGGATCTTGTCCGCATCCTCGATGAACTGGACGACCGTACTCAGCGTCTTGAGGACGAGAGGACAGGACTCGAAAAGCAGCGTCAGGAGTTGCAGAGCAGCTCCGACCAGGCGGCGGAGGCCCGCAAGCAGACGGCCGAGAAGGAGAGGCAACTCGGCATTCTGGCGGGCACCGTGGCGGCGCAGGGTCCTGGCATCACGATGACGGTCGACGACCCGAAGGGAACGGTGCAGGCGGACATGCTGCTCGACGCGATCCAGGAGCTGCGCGCGGCCGGCGCTGAGGCGATCCAGGTCAACGGGGTGCGCGTGATCTCCGGTACCTACCTCAGCGACTCCGGGAAGAGCGTGAGCGTCGACGGGAACAAGATCACCCAGCCTTACGTTTTCAGGGTGATCGGCAAGCCGCAGGACCTCGAACCGGCTCTCAACATCCCCGGAGGCGTGGTGCAGACCCTGGAGAAGGAGCAGGCGACGGTGACCGTCGAACGATCGACCAAGATCGTCGTGGATGCCTTGCGACCGGCGAAGCAGCCTGACTACGCTCGGTCGACCCCATAGTGAACCGGTGGTGCATGCGGGACATCCGGCGAGGGCATGAGGATGCGGGGGGTCGGCGCACCGGGGAGCCGGTGCGTGGTGGAAACTGTCTGGTGGATACGGACGTTGTGTGGTTGTCCGGGTCGGCCGGTTTATTCAGTCAGGGTTCGTCCTGCCCCACGGGCGGGTCTGTTTCGGTCAAGGGGAATCGCCCGTGAAGTTGTTTTCGAAGTTGTTCGGCAAGAGCGCGCGAGAGGGCAGCGACAACGCGACCGCTCGCCATCGCGCACAGCCCGACGCGGACGGTCAGCGCCCGCTGTTCCGGGACCAGGTGGCTGGTCCGGGGGGTGACATTTCGGGAGGTCAGGGCGCGCCGTCAGTTGACCCGTCCCAGTCCGGCGGCATAGGTTTCGGGCAACCGTCAACCTCAGGTGCGGGTGGAGGGTTTACCTCCGGCCCGTACGCGTCCAACGCCCCGGCGGGGCAGCCGCGGCAGGAGGATCCGTCCATGTCGGCCCTGGTTTGTACGAGGTGCGGTAACCGCAACGCGGAGAACGCCCGCTTCTGTTCCAACTGCGGTGCCCCGCTGCGCGCGGGCGCCGTTCCCGAGCGGGCGTCCGAGACGACGTCCACGATCTCGATCTCCGGCCTGGAGGCCTACGACGCCGAGGTCACCGGCCAGACCCAGGCGCCGGCGCTCTCGCCCGAGGCCCAGGCGGCCGTCGACGCGCTGCCGCTGGGCTCCGCGTTGCTGGTCGTGCGCCGCGGCCCGAACTCGGGCAGCCGCTTCCTGCTGGACAGCGACCTGACCACGGCCGGCCGTCATCCGCAGAGCGACATCTTCCTGGACGACGTGACGGTCTCGCGCCGCCATGTGGAGTTCCGCCGCCAGCCGGACGGCTCGTTCACGGTGGCCGACGTGGGCAGCCTGAACGGCACGTACGTCAACCGGGAGCGCATCGACCAGGTCGCTCTGTCGAACGGTGACGAGGTCCAGATCGGCAAGTACCGGCTGGTCTTCTACGCGAGCCGGCAGGGCATCTGACCCTCCGGACCTCGTGCCGGGACCCCAGGGAAGAAGGTCCATGCTGCACACGCCGAGCGGCGGTACCGGTCACGGCACCGCCGCCACGGAATCCGGGCTGATGAGCATCGGCACGGTGCTGAACGTGCTGCGCGACGAGTTCCCCGAAGTGACCATCTCCAAGATCCGTTTTCTGGAGTCGGAGGGGCTCATCGAGCCCCGCCGGACTCCGTCCGGGTACCGCAAGTTCAGTGGCGGGGACGTGGAGCGTCTCGGACACGTCCTGAGGATGCAGCGGGACCACTACCTGCCGCTGAAGGTCATCCGCGAGTACCTGGACGCCATGGAGCGCGGTGAGGCCGTACAGCTGCCCGTGCTGGGGCGGCAGCGGGACGGCGAGGCGGTGCCGGTGGTGCCCGAGGTGCCCACGGTGGCGCGGATCGGGCGGGACGAGCTGCTCGCGGCCGCCGAGATCGACGAGAACCGCCTGGCGGAGTGGGAGTCGTACGGGCTGCTCACTCCCCTGGAGGACGGCGTGTACGACTCCGAGGCGGTCACCGTGGCCGCGCTCGTGACGGAGCTGGGCAGGTTCGGGATCGAACCGCGTCATCTGCGGGTGATGAAGGCCGCCGCGGACCGTGAGGCGGGCCTGGTGGACCAGGTGGTGGCCCCGCTCAGGCGGCACCGCAACCCGCAGACCCGGGCCCACGCCGAGGCCCGTACGAAGGAGCTGGCGGCGCTCACGGTGAAGCTGCACGCCGCACTGGTGCAGAGCGCCCTCGGGGTGCGGCTGCCGTGACCATCGTGACAGGACCCGGGCGGAGGCCGGATCGGGCGCGCGTTCCGGGCCCGACTACCCAAACGTCCCGGGCACGGCCTAGGGTTGCTGTGTGAACGAGCTCGATGTCGTAGGTGTCCGGGTGGAAATGCCCTCCAACCAACCGATCGTGCTCCTGCGCGAAGTGGGAGGCGACCGTTACCTCCCTATCTGGATCGGTCCGGGGGAGGCGACGGCGATCGCGTTCGCCCAGCAGGGCATGGCTCCTGCACGACCGCTGACCCACGACCTGTTCAAGGACGTGCTGGAGGCCGTCGGCCAGGAGCTCACCGAAGTGCGCATCACGGACCTGCGTGAGGGGGTCTTCTACGCGGAGCTGGTGTTCGCCAGCGGTGTCGAGGTGAGCGCTCGTCCGTCCGACGCCATAGCGCTGGCGCTGCGCACCGGAACGCCGATCTACGGGAGCGACACGGTGCTGGACGACGCGGGCATCGCGATCCCTGACGAGCAGGAGGACGAGGTGGAGAAGTTCCGCGAGTTCCTCGACCAGATCTCGCCCGAGGACTTCGGCACCAGCAGTCAGTGAGGGACGGGAGCCGGCCGGCGCTTCAGCCGCTCACCCGAAGGCCGCGACGGGCCGGTTCACGGTTCGTCAGGGGCGGAACTCACGGGCGATTGCCGGCGGCCACTGAGAGCGTCCTACGCCTTCCCGCCAGACCATTCGGCTAGCCTTTCCCCGCGGTGGGGCACGGGAAACCACTCCTAGGGTGATTATCACTCGGCGTGCCGAGTGTGGCGATCGTTGACGCACCCCTGGTGACTGCCTACCGTCGAGAAGGCAGGTCAAGGACGGAGGTCGGCGTGAGAAGCAGCGGCGACGGTATGGCTGGGGGTGCCCCGGGACGCGGTCTCGGGGAGAGCGGTCCGTACCCGCCCCCGGGCTCTCGACTCCGTCCGAGTTGGGGGGACCCCCAGCACGGCAGCGGTGGCGGTCACGCCGCGCAGCGGCCGGCGGCGGTGCCGAGCGGCGAAGGGGTGGCGTCCATGACGACCGAGGAGATCGGCTATCGGGGGCCCACCGCCTGCGCGGCGGCCGGCATCACCTACCGGCAGCTCGACTACTGGGCACGCACCGGCCTGGTCGAGCCCAGCGTGCGGCCCGCCTACGGATCGGGCACCCAGCGCCTCTACAGCTTCCGTGACGTCGTCGTCCTGAAGATCGTCAAGCGGTTCCTGGACACCGGAGTGTCCCTCCAGAACATCCGCACCACCGTCCGGCACCTGAGGGAACGCGGTTTCCGCGACCTGGAGCGGATGACCCTCATGAGCGACGGCGCCACGGTCTACGAGTGCACCTCGCCCGACGAGGTCCACGCGCTGCTCCAGGGCGGGCAGGGCGTCTTCGGGATCGCGGTCGGCGTGGTCTGGCGGGACGTGGAGAGCGCGCTCTCCCAGCTGCACGGCGAGCGCGTCGACACCGGTGAGACCCTCGTCGGGCACAACCCCGCCGACGAGCTGGCCCGGCGCCGCAACAAGGCGGTCTGAGGCGCCAAGGCGCTGAGGCTCCCCCCATGGCCTCCTGAGCCCTCTGTGACACCCCGGCGCGGTTCCGTGCCGGGGTGTTGTCAGTGGTGTGGTGCAGCATCGGAGATGTGAGAAACGCGCCCACGATCCTGCATCTCGACATGGATGCCTTCTACGCCTCGGTGGAGCAGGCATCCAAGCCGAGCCTGCGGGGGAAGGCCGTGGTCGTGGGCGGCCTCGGACCGCGTGGCGTGGTGGCCACCGCCTCCTACGAGGCCCGGGTGTTCGGGGTGCACTCCGCGATGCCGATGGCGCAGGCACGCAGGCTGGCGCCGAACGCCGCCTACCTCGTGCCGCGCTTCGGGCTGTACCGGTCGATCAGCGAGCAGGTGATGGCGCTGCTGCACGAGCTGTCGCCGCTGGTGGAGCCGCTGAGCCTGGACGAGGCGTTCGTGGACCTGGAGGCGGGTGAGGTGGGCTGGGACGCGGGGTCGGCGCGCCTGGTGGGGGAGAAGCTGCGCGCGGACATCCGGAGCGCCACGGGGGTCTCCGGGTCGGTCGGGCTCGCCGCCTCGAAGATGCTCGCGAAGATCGCCTCCGAGCAGGCCAAACCGGACGGGCTGGTGCTGATCGCACCGGGCACCGAGCGGGCGATGCTCGGGCCGATGTCGGTGCGGACCCTGCCGGGCGTGGGGCCGGCGACCGGGGACCATCTGCGGCGGGCCGGGATCACCACGGTCGACGAGATCGCCGAGGCGGGCGAGGACGAACTGGTTCGGCTGCTCGGCAAGGCCCACGGGCACGCGTTGCACGCGATGGCGCTGGCGCAGGACGAACGGCCCGTGGTCGCCGAGCGGGAGGCCAAGTCGGTGTCCGTCGAGGACACCTACGACGTGGACATCCACGACCGGATGCGGGTGGGGATGGAGGTACGGCGGCTGGCCGACCGGTGCGTGCGCAGACTGCGCGGGGCCGGGCTGTCGGGGCGGACCATCGTGCTGAAGGTACGCAGGTACGACTTCTCGACGCTCACCCGGTCGGAGACGCTCCGGGGGCCGACCGACGACCCGGCGGTGGTGCGGGAGGCGGCCGCGCGGCTGCTGGACTCGGTGGACACGACGGGGGGTGTGCGGCTGCTGGGCGTCGGGGTGACGGGGCTCGCCGACTACACCCAGGAGGATCTGTTCGCTCAGGCGGCGGCGGGGGAGGGGGCGGGGGAGTCCGCGACGGCGGAGGAGGACGCGGCGGAGCCGGTCGCCGAGCAGCAGCCGGCCGCCGAGCGGCGGTGGCCGGCGGGGCACGACGTGCGGCATGCCGAGTACGGGCACGGATGGGTGCAGGGGAGCGGGCTGGGGAGGGTGACGGTGCGGTTCGAGACGCCGGGGGCGGTGGAGCCGGGGCGGGTGCGGACGTTTCGTGTCGACGACCCGGAGCTGGAACCGGCGGAGCCGTTGCCGCTGGTGTCGGGGCGACCGGGTGACGGGGTGGCGGCAGACGGTGTGTGCGGGCGGGTGGGGGGCTGATCGCGCAGTTCCCCGCGCCCTTTGCGGGGGCGTTGCGAGCGGCGCCCCGCCGCCGCCCGGTCAGGTGCCCGGGTCCTCCGTGCCCGCCAGCTTGCCGAAGTGGTGGTCCGGCTCGTCGGGGGGCGGGGCGGCCGTCGTGTCCAGGCCGTAGTGGTGGTAGAGCTGGAGCTCCTGCTCGGGGGAGAGGTGGCGGCCCACGCCGAAGTCCGGGGCGTCCTTGATCAGGGCGCGGTCGAAGGGGACCTTGAGGGTGCCCTCGACCAGTTCGCTCGGCTCCAGGGGCACGAAGGCGTCCCGCGAGAACAGGCCGGTGCGTATGGCCGCCCACTCCGGCACCCCGGTCGCGTCGTCGAGGTAGACCTCGTCGATCGTGCCGATCTTCGTGCCGTTGCGGTCGAACGCCTTGCGGCCGATCAGGTTGCGCGGATCGATGTCGGTCTGCACGGGCCCTCCACTAGGTCGCAACTCATCCGTAAGCACTACAAAAGAGCACATTGAAGGAGGCGGCCACTCGAAGACCCGTGCGTTGCCCTCGCTGGTAGGCTGGCAAGCGGCTGCTGACCCCGCGCGGGAGAGTCCTCCGGACAGACCGGAGGCGCCGAAGGAGCAAATCCTCCCCGGAATCTCTCAGGCTCACGTACCGCACGGACGAGGTCACTCTGGAAAGCAGGGCGGGCGTCGACGGCGTCCGCTCTCACCGACGGTGAAAGCCGGATCCCCTGGGCGTCCGGCGAAGCTCTCAGGTTGAGATGACAGAGGGGGAGGCCGTCGGGGTGCCCGTGCCGGGGTACCCCTCGAAGGTCGCGTCAGACCAGGAGGCCTCCGCAATGACCGCCCAGCGCGTTCCGCTTTCCGAGCTCGAGCAGGGAATCCCCTTCGAGCAGCGCCATATCGGACCCGATCACGAGGCCCGGGCCAAGATGCTCGCCCAGGTCGGTTACGGCTCACTCGACGAGCTGACCGCCGCCGCCGTGCCGGACGTCATCAAGAACGCCGACACCCTGGAACTGCCGGGCGCGCGCACCGAGGCCGAGGTGCTGGCCGAGCTGCGGTCGCTGGCCGACCGCAACCAGGTGCTCGACTCCATGATCGGACTGGGCTACTACGGCACCTTCACGCCGCCCGTCATCCTGCGCAACGTGATGGAGAACCCGGCCTGGTACACGGCCTACACGCCGTACCAGCCGGAGATCTCCCAGGGCCGGCTGGAGGCGCTGCTGAACTTCCAGACCGTGGTCGCCGACCTCACCGGACTGCCCACCTCCGGTGCCTCGCTGCTCGACGAGGGCACCGCCGCCGCCGAGGCCGTGGCCCTGTCGCTGCGCATGGGCAAGAACAAGAAGGGTGTCTTCGTCATCGACGCGGACGCCCTGCCGCAGACCATCGCCGTGATCGAGACCCGGGCCGAACCGGCCGGGGTCGAGATCGTCGTCGCCGACCTCAGCGACGGAATCCCGGCCGACCTCGCCGCACGCGAGATCAACGGCGTGCTCGTCCAGTACCCCGGCGCCTCCGGTGCCGTACGCGACATCAGGCCGCTCATCGAGCAGGCGCACGGGCTGGGCGCGCTGGTCACCGTCGCCGCCGACCTGCTCGCGCTGACCCTGCTGACCTCGCCGGGCGAGCTGGGCGCCGACATCGCCGTCGGAACGACCCAGCGCTTCGGTGTGCCGATGGGCTTCGGCGGGCCGCACGCCGGCTACATGGCGGTACGCGAGAAGTTCGCGCGCAGCCTGCCCGGCCGGCTCGTGGGCGTCTCCGTGGACGCCGACGGGCACCGGGCCTACCGGCTCGCGCTGCAGACGCGTGAACAGCACATCCGCCGTGAGAAGGCCACCAGCAACATCTGCACCGCACAGGTACTGCTCGCCGTGATGGCCGGCATGTACGCCGTCTACCACGGGCCCGAGGGGCTGCGGGCCATCGCGCAGCGGACCCACCGCTATGCCACGATCCTCGCCGCGGGCCTCAGGGCCGGCGGGGTCGAGATCGTGTACAGTGCCTACTTCGACACCCTCACCGCACGCGTGCCCGGCAAGGCCGCCGAGGTCGTCGCGGCCGCCTGCCTGGGCGGCGTGAACCTGCGGCTGGTGGACGCCGACCACGTCTCCATGGCCTGCGACGAGACCACCACGCGGGCCCAGCTGGGTGCCGTGTGGGCGGCTTTCGGGGTCGGGGGCGACGTCGAGGCGCTGGACGAGGCCGCCGCGGACACGCTGCCCGAGGCGCTGCTGCGCGAGGACGGCTACCTGGGCCACCCCGTCTTCCACGAGCACCGCTCCGAGACCGCGATGCTGCGCTATCTGCGCCGCCTCGCCGACCGGGACTACGCGCTGGACCGGGGCATGATCCCGCTGGGCTCCTGCACCATGAAGCTCAACGCGACCACCGAGATGGAGCCGGTCACCTGGCCCGAGTTCGGCCAGCTGCACCCCTTCGCGCCCGCCGAGCAGGCACAGGGCTATCTGACGCTCATCCGTGAGCTGGAGGAGCGGCTCGCCGAGGTCACCGGCTACGACAAGGTGTCGCTGCAGCCCAACGCCGGGTCGCAGGGCGAGCTGGCCGGACTGCTCGCCGTACGGGCCTACCACCGCGCCAACGGCGACGAGCAGCGCACCGTGTGCCTGATCCCCTCCTCGGCGCACGGCACCAACGCCGCCAGCGCCGTCATGGCCGGCATGAAGGTCGTCGTCGTGAAGACCGCCGAGGACGGCGAGGTCGACGTCGAGGACCTGCGGGCGAAGATCGAGCTCCACCGTGACCAGCTCGCCGTGCTGATGATCACGTACCCGTCCACGCACGGCGTGTTCGAGGAGCACGTCGCGGACATCTGCGGTCAGGTGCACGAGGCCGGCGGCCAGGTGTACGTCGACGGTGCCAACCTCAACGCCCTGGTCGGGGTCGCCAAGCCCGGCCACTTCGGCGGCGACGTCTCGCACCTCAACCTGCACAAGACCTTCTGCATCCCGCACGGCGGCGGCGGCCCCGGCGTCGGCCCGGTGGCCGTACGGGCCCACCTGGCGCCGTACCTGCCGAACCACCCGCTCCAGCCGGCCGCGGGCCCGGCGACCGGTGTCGGGCCGATCTCGGCCGCGCCGTGGGGCTCCGCCGGAATCCTGCCGATCTCGTGGGCGTACGTCCGGCTGATGGGCGGCGAGGGGCTCAAGCGCGCCACCCAGGTGGCCGTACTCAGCGCCAACTATGTCGCCAAGCGGCTGGAGCCGCACTTCCCCGTGCTCTACACCGGCCCCGGCGGGCTGGTGGCGCACGAGTGCATCATCGACCTGCGGCCGCTGACCAAGGCGACCGGGGTGAGCGTCGACGACGTCGCCAAGCGGCTCATCGACTACGGGTTCCACGCGCCGACGATGTCCTTCCCGGTGGCCGGCACGCTGATGATCGAGCCGACCGAGTCCGAGGACCTGGGCGAGCTGGACCGGTTCTGCGCCGCGATGATCGCGATTCGGGCGGAGATCGACAAGGTCGGGGCGGGGGAGTGGCCCGCCGAGGACAACCCGCTGCGGGGCGCCCCGCACACGGCCGCCGCCCTCGGCGGGGAGTGGGAGCACGCCTACACGCGGGCCGAGGCCGTCTTCCCGGCCGGGGTGTCCGCCGCCGACAAGTACTGGCCGCCGGTACGCCGGATCGACCAGGCGTTCGGCGACCGCAACCTGGTGTGCTCCTGCCCGCCGCTGGACGCGTACGAGGACTGATCCGCGGTGTCCGCGGTGGTGCGGTAGTACGGATGTGACAGAGGCCCCGCTCCGGCGGGGCCTCTCGCATGGGGCGCTACGCCGGGTACGCGTGGGTCTGTGTCGCCTTCACCGTCGCCCACACCGGGGTGCCCGGGTGCAGGTCCAGTTCGGCGGCGGCGACCGCGGTGAGGTCGGCGACGAGGGCGAGGCCGCCGGTCAGGTCGGCTCGGATCCGGTCCCCGTGGATCTCCAGGCCCGCGACCTCGCAGCGCCAGACGTTGCGGGCGCTGGCCCCCGTGGGGCGGTCCCGGAACAGGGTGACCGCGCTCGGCGGGAACGCGACGAACACGTCGCCGGTGAGGTGCTCCGTGGTGGCGATGGCGGAGCCGGTCTCCAGCCTGACCAGATGGCCCGCGGCCGCGGCCTCGGCCCGGCCGCGGTAGAGGTTGAGGCCGACCAGGTGCGCGATGTAATCGGTGCGCGGGTGGCGGGCGATGTCCGCCGGGGTGCCCTGCTGGACGATCCTGCCGTGCTCGATGACGATCAGACGGTCGGCCAGCACCATGGCGTCCAGCGGGTCGTGGGTGACCAGAACCGCCACGGCCTCGAACTCCGCGAGATGGCGGCGGAGTTGGGAACGGACGTCCAGGCGTGTGCGGGCGTCCAGGGCGGCGAGGGGTTCGTCCAGGAGCAGCAGGCGGGGGTGGGTGGCCAGCGCCCGGGCCAGCGCGACGCGCTGGGCCTGCCCGCCGGACAGCCGGCGGGGTTTGGCGCCGGCGTGGTCCGCGAGGCCCATGCGGTCCAGCCAGGCGGCCGCCCGGACGCGGGCCTCGGCCTTGCTCGCGCCGTGGCAGCGCGGACCGAAGGCGACGTTGTCGAGGGCCGTGAGGTGGGGGAAGAGGAGGTAGTCCTGGAAGACGACGCCCACCGGGCGGGATTCGGGGGGTGTGCGGTCCAACTCCGTCCCGTCCAGGCGGAGATGGCCGGCGGTGAGCGGGGTGAGGCCGGCCAGGGCGCGCAGGGCGGTGGTCTTGCCGGCGCCGTTGGGGCCGAGGACGGCGACGACCTCGCCGGGGGCGGCGGTGAGGGTGATGTCGAGATGGAAGGCGCGTCGGGTGACGACGAGGCGGGCGTCGAGGCCGGCAGGGCCGTGGGGGTGCGACGGCGGGCGCGCGGGGGTTGCCCGGCCTTCGGCGACGGCGGCGGGTGGTGTGGGGTCGGGGGTGGTCATGAGGCGGTCATCCAGCGGTCGCGGAGGCCTGCCAGTACCGCGATCGAGACCGCGAGCAGGACCAGGCTGAGGGCGATCGCCGCGTCGGGGTCGTTCTGGAGGGCCAGGTAGACCGCCAGTGGCATGGTCTGGGTGCGGCCCGGGAAGTTGCCGGCGAACGTGATCGTCGCGCCGAACTCGCCGAGCGCGCGGGCCCAGGCCAGTACCGAGCCGGCCGCGATGCCGGGGGCGATGAGGGGGAGCGTGACCCTGCGGAACGCCGTGAAACGGGACGCGCCCAGGGTCGTCGCCGCCTCCTCGAAACGCGGGTCCGCGGCCCGCAGCGTGCCCTCGACGCTGATCACCAGGAAGGGCATGGCCACGAAGGACTCGGCGATCACGACGGCGGTCGTCGTGAACGGCAGCGTGATCCCGAACCAGGAGTCCAGCCACTGGCCGACGACCCCGTTGCGGCCCAGGGCCAGGAGCAGGGCCACACCGCCGACGACCGGGGGGAGGACCAGGGGAAGTGTCACCAGTGCTCGTACCAGGCCCCGGCCCGGGAACTCGGTACGGGCCAGCAGCCAGGCCAGCGGGACCCCGAACACCAGGCTCACGGCCGTCGCCGCGGTCGCGCTGAGCAGCGAGAGCTGGAGGGCCTGCCACACCTCCGTGCTGGTCAGCAGCGAGGGCAGGCTGCCCCAGGGGGCGCGCAGGAGCAGAGCGAGCAGGGGCAGCAGGAGGAAGACCAGAGCTACCGCTCCGGGGAGGAGGAGCGGTAGCGGCACACCCGACCTGATGCGCCGGCGCCGTGGGCGGCCCGTGACGGCGACGGCTCCGGCGCCCGGCTCGTCGGCCTTCGTCACGGCTTGAGGAACCCGGCCTGGTTCAGGACCTGCTGGCCCTCGGCGGACCGCACCAGTGCGATGAACGCCTTGGCCAGCGTCGGGTTGGGGGCGTCCTTCAACAGGGCGATCGGGTAGTCGTTGACGGCGTCGGCGGACTCGGGGAACTCGACGCCCTCCACCCTGTCGCCCGCGGCCTTCACATCGGTCTTGTAGACGACCGCGGCGTCGGCCTCCTTGAGGACCACCTTGTTGAGGGCGGACTTCACGTCCTCCTCGTAGGAGACCGGGGTCAGCTTCAGCTTGCTGGCGTCCAGCGCCTTCCGGGCGGCGGCGCCGCACGGCACCGTCCGGTCGCAGAGGACCACCTTGAGCGAGGACTTGGTGAGGTCCCTGAGCGAGGCGACCTTGTCGGGGTTGCCCGGCAGGGTGGCGATCTCCAGCTGGTTGCGGACGAAGGTGGCCGGCGTGGTGGCGGTGTCCTTCTTGGCCGTGACGATCGCCATCGTCTTGGGGCTGGCCGCGGCGAAGACGTCGGCGGGCGCCCCGCTGGTGATCTGCGCGGCCAGGGTGTCACTGCCGCCGAAACTGAAGTCGACCTCCGTACCCGGGTGGGCCTTCTCGAAGTCCGCCTTCAGCGTCGTGAAGCTCTCCTTGAGGGAGGCCGCCGCGAACACGGTGATCGAACCCGACAGCTTCGGCGAGGCCGACGCGGAGGTGTCCGACCTCGCCTTGGCGGACGAGTCGTCGTCGGAGGAGGAGCAGGCGCTCAGGGCCAGCAGGGCCGCCACCGAGGCACCGGCCACCTGGAGGGTCTGCCGGGTCCGGCGCGCGGAACGGGTCATCACGAGTGAACTCCTCTGAATCCGGATGAAACAAGCTGTCGCGCCCTGGTGCGACCTGTCTGTCAGCCGCCACTCGATGATACTGCCGCACTTGCCAGCTGTAAGTCCTCTGTCACATCGCATGAGCTGCACACATATGAATTGAGCCTGGCATGTGCGTTTGTACGGAGGGGTGCGGCGTGCACCTCTTCCAAGAGGAGGCCGCCCATGACGCTCGCCGAACTCGACCTCACCGGCGCCGACGGGCACCTCGCCCTGCTCTCCTGGGCGGAGACCGACCCGGATTTCCCGCACGCCCCTGTCCTGGTCGCCGTCAGCATCGACGGCACCCCGCTGGACCTGGCGGGCCCTCAACCGGTCCTGCCGCAGGACCGCTGCGGGGCCCGCCACATCAGCGGCCTCACGGCGATCCGGGTGGACGGCTCGTACGGCGTCCGGCGTCCGGTGCCCGCCCCCCCCGGTCACGCGTGGGCGCCAGCTCCGCGAAGCGCACACGTTCGCGTCCCGCAGCGCGTTGGCCGGCGCCGGTGCGAGCGGGTTGGACGGGCTCTCGCCTGGCGTCGGCGGTCTCCATGAAGTGCATCTCGGTGCGCGGGATGCCGGCGTGCCGCGGGAGCCGGTAGCGGCGGATCGCCGCCGTCTCGACCGCGCCGCCCGCGTCCGCCCGGACGTTCTCGAGGAGCGTGGCGCCGAGCGCCCGTGCGACCCCGCCCTCCACCCGGCCCCGGCACCGCAGCGGGTGGAGCACTTCCCGGGGCGCGACCCGTCCCGGCTGAGCGGCCGGCCGGACCTGTGGGCGGCGTTCATGTGCCGATGACGGTGTCAGACGCGGTCGATGTGGACGTTGGTCGACTTCACCCGGGCGGTGGCCTCCATGCCCACCTCCAGGCCCAGTTCCTCGACGGCCTCGCGGGTCAGCAGGGAGACCAGGCGGTGCGGGCCGGCCTGGATCTCGACCTGGGCGGCGACGTCACCGAGCTTGATCGCGGTCACGATGCCGGGGAAGGCGTTGCGGACCGAGGTGGTGGAGGCGTCCTCCTCGACCGCGCCCGCCCTGGCCAGTTCGACGGAGAACGCGGCGAGGTCCTTGCCGTCGATGAGCCGTCGGCCGCCCTCGTCGCGGTGGGTGGTCATCCGGCCGGCGTCGGCCCAGCGACGGGCGGTGTCCGGGCTGACGCCGAGCAGCCGCGCCGCCTGGCCGATCGTGTAGGACTGCATGGGGTCACGATAGGGCCGGCCGGCGGGGCCCGCGGACCCGGTGTCCTCGGCGGCCGGCCGGCCGCGTGTGGGAGCATCCGCCGTATGACGACCACTGGAGCGAGCCGCGGCCTGGATCTGTTCAGGCACGGGGACATCCCCATCTACACACTGACCTTCGTGCGGGACGTGCCCCCCGCCGAACTGCTGACCCGTATGGGGGTGGACCCGGAGACCCTCGCGCTGCGCGGCGGCGCCGCCGCCGATCTCGCGGACGGGCTGGGTGACGACCTCTACGACGGGGACGAACCGGTCGTCACGACCGGTGTCGACGGCTCCTGGACGTGGGCCTGGGAACTGGGCGGTCTGCACGGACTCGACGATCGGGTCCTCGGTGCCGTCTCGGCGGGGACCGAGGCCGTCGTGCTCCACTACAACGAGAAGCCGATGCACTGGTTCAAGTACGCGGTCGGCGGCGACGTCGTCGTGGACTTCCACACCCTGCACGCGATCGATCCGATCGGGCACGACCCGGCGCGGCTCGACGACACCATGCGGCCGCTGGGGCTGGTGCGGGGCGAGGTGGCGCCGCCGCACAGTGCGCTCGCACTGCTGGAGAACGCCTTCGACATCGGCCTGACCGACCCGACCAGCGCCGACGACCAGCGCTGGAGCGGCAGGCTGCGCGCCCTGCCGGAGGAGTGACCGGCCTAGCGGCCCCTGCGGCGGTCAGGTCAGGCCGGACGCCTTGAGGACCGCGAGCGCGGTGGTGTCGTCGATCTCGTGGCCGAGCCGTGCGAGCACCTCGGTGCCCCGGCGCAGGGTGCCGCGGTCCAGGGAACGGCGCACGCCGGTGTCCAGTTCGTGCCAGAGCAGCGGATTGGCGTGCAGGACGTTCGGGTCGAGCTCCAGCCGGTTGCCGGCGGTGTCGCGCAGCACCAGGTGGGCGGAGACGTCGCCGTACTGGGCGACGTAGACCAGGGAGTCGGTACGGACGGTACGCCGGCGCAGCGGCCCGCGTGCGGCCATCCAGCCGGGACCCGCCGTGACCCGGGCCGGCAGCAGCATGGCGAGGACGGCGGCGGCCATCGCGGCCCACAGCAGTGCGCGGGCCGGGGTCAGGGTGCCGGCGTCCCAGTCCACCAGGAGCGTCAGGCCGCCGAAGCCGAGGGCACAGCCGGCGGCCAGGCGTGCGCTGCCGCGCCAGGTGCGGTCACCGGCCGCCCGGCCCTTGCGTCTTGTGTCCTCCATGGGGCCGACGGTAGGGGCCGCCGGGCTGCCGGAGCCGGTGGCTGACGGGGTTCTTATGCCTACCCAGCGGTTATTGACGGGATCCTTACGACCGCCACCCGTACCGGCCCGGCTCAGCCCGTGTGGACGCGTGGCCGCCGGGCGCGGTCCGGCTCCGCCTCGCGCAGCACCTCCCGGGTGACCGGGGCGACCTCGCCCTGACCGAAGAGGAAGAAGCGCAGGAAGTTGGCGAACGGACCGCCCTCGGTCCACTCGAAGTAGATGTGCGGGATGCAGCCGGTCTCGTCACGGACGTGCAGCAGCAGCGCCGCCAGGGCGTTGGGGATGGAGGCTGACTCCAGGGTCAGGACCCGGTAACGGTTGTGCAGGACCTCGCCCCGCACGGTCAGGCCCGCCTCGAACTCGGAGGGGTCGGTGACCGTGACCTCGACGAAGACGAAGTCCTCCTGCTCGGGCATGTCGTTGTCGGCCCGGATCTGCTCGACCTTGTCGCGGTACTCGGCCTTGTCGCGGGCGTCCGGCTCATTGGCGATGAACCGCATCTTGCGGCTGGCCATGTCCCTGATGAACCGTTCCGCCATGTCGTCGAGCGTCACACTCGTCACGCGCAGCTCGAAGGCGCGGGCCAGCCGGGACAGCAGCGAGACCAGGATGATGCCGACGATGAAGCAGGCACCGATCTTCACACCGTCCGGGCGCTCGATGACGTTCACGACCGTCGTGTACAGGAACACCGCCGAGATGACCGCGAAGGCGACGGTCCAGTTGCGCTGCCGGGCCTTGCGGGCGGCGATGGTCACCGCGATCGCCGCGGAGCTGATCAGCACCAGCACACCGGTGGCGTAGGCGCCGCCCTGCGCGTCCACGTCGGCGTCGAAGATCCAGGTGACCAGGAAGGCGATCAGGGTGAAGACGATGACCATCGGGCGCACGGCACGCGCCCAGTGCGGTGCCATGCCGTAGCGAGGCAGGTAGCGCGGCATCAGGTTGAGCAGGCCGGCCATCGCGGAGGCGCCGGCGAACCACAGGATGCAGATGGTCGAGACGTCGTAGACCGTGCCGAAGGCGTTGCCGAGGTACTCGTGCGCCAGGTAGGCGAGGGCACGGCCGTTGGCGTCGCCGCCGGACTTGAACTCCTTCTCCGGGATCAGCAGGGTGGTGATGAAGCTGGTCGCGATCAGGAAGCAGCTCATGATCAGGGCGGCCGTGGTGAGCAGCTTCCTGGTGTCCCGGATCCGGCCGGTGGGCCGCTCCTCGGTGTCGCCCGCGTCGCCCTGGACGTGCGGCATGACCGCGACGCCGGTCTCGAAGCCGGACAGGCCGAGGGCCAGCTTGGGGAAGACGATCAGGGCCACGCCGATCATGACGAAGACATTGCCGTGTTCCGTGGTGAGGGCGCTGGTCCAGTCGGTGATCACGTGCTCGGCGGTGATGACGTGGTAGATGCCGACGATCACGACGACGACGTTCAGCGCGAGGTAGATGCCGACCAGGGCGACCGCGACGCCGATGGCCTCCAGGAAGCCCTTGAGGAAGACCGCGCCGAGCAGCGCCACCAGGATCAGCGTGATGATCATCTGCTTGCCCTGGAGGAAGTCCGTCAGATGCGGGTTCTCGACCAGGTGGGTGGAGGCGTCGGCGGCCGACAGGGTGATGGTGATCAGGAAGTCGGTGGCCGCGAAGCCCAGCAGGGTGAGCACGAAGAGCTTGCCCTGCCAGAAGGAGAGCAGGCGCTCCAGCATGGCGATGGAGCCCTCGCCGTGCGGGCTCTCCGCGGCCACGCGCCGGTAGACCGGCAGCGCGCCCGCCAGGGTGACGATGACCAGCACGATGGTCGCGATCGGCGACAGCAGCCCGGCCGCGAGGGCCGCGATGCCCGGCTGGTAACCGAGGGTCGAGAAGTAGTCCACACCGGTCAGGCACATCACCCGCCACCAGCGCTGGCCCTTGTGCGCGGCCTCGGGGTGCGCGTGGGGCCCGGTGTGGCCGCCGCTCTTGCCCATGTCGGACAGCCCCTCCAGCATCCAGGCGCGCAGGCGACCCGGAGGGGGGTGTTCGGTCGTGGCCATCGGTCGGGCTCCTGGTGTCCGGCGCGCTGAGTGCGGGGCAGTTCGATTCCGGCCATCACGCGGACGGCCGCACCAGCGTATGCAGAGAGTGACGCGTGGGCCCACGGATCAGCGGGCGCCGGGCGTCAAGCTTGCGTTAAGAATCGCCTGGCAGGAGGTGCCGGAGCGTCAAGAAAGAGCGGCACGCAGGCCACGGGGAGACGTTCGGCTGTACGGGGGACGGCGGGCGGGTGCGGGGGTCGGACACCGAGTGTCATCCCGTACGGCGCCCTGCCGTACGCCCTCTCGGGCGCACCACCGTTCGCGTACGGCCGGGCTGCCGGCGGTGTGGCGCACGTACTCGCGGACCAGGCGGAACCCAGCGGTCCAGGCCAGGAGACGGCCGGCACGGTCGTGGAGCGGACAGTTCCCGGCGGGGACGTCACCGCGCGCGGTGACGTCGGCGCACAAGGACCTGGTCGGTACGGCCGGTCGCCGCCCAGGCATGCCCGGAGGCGGCCAGGCCCCGCGGGTCGCCCCGGCCGGCGGAGAGCCGGGAGTCGTCCGGGCCGAGGCCGAGCACGGCGTCCGTGTCGGCCGGCTCCAGGCGCCGTATCGTCACGTCCTCGGAACGGCGGACGCGGCGGCTCGGCCTGGAGGGTCCAGATCATCCGGTCCTGGGAGTGAGGCGCTCGAAGGCGGCCCCGAGCGCGGGCAGGAAGCCGGCGGGAGCGTCCATCCGAGGCGGGCCAGGATGCCAGGGCCTCGGGCGTCAGTGCGTCCGCGGCTCCGCGCAGGGCGACGTGCCCGGCGCACGACGCGGCGATCAACGCGGATGAGTGGAGCGGTCGGTCACCACCGGCCGACGCCGGTGGCGAGCTCGATCACGGGGTCTTCGCACCAGTTCATCCGGGTTTGCCGGGTGCGGGACGGGGCGGTCGACCTGCCCCCCGTCGGGCTTCGGGAGCGCCCCGGCCCTGACCGGCCTTCGCGTCGCGGTCGGCCCTCTCCTGGGGGTGTCGCCCCAGCGGGCTCGTGCGGACGTGGGTTTCAACTCCGTTCCACAGAGCGGACGTTCAGGCGGTGCGTCCCACCAGCAGGTCGGCGAGCCTGGTGAGTCGCCTGACCGTGCGGTCCTCCGTCGCGGCGGGGGCCGGTTCGACGCGGGCGTCCCGGTCGTAGTAGGCGCCGTTGACGATCTCGACGGACGGGTCGCAGAGGCGGGCCACGTGTGCGGCGCCCTCGGCGGCCGAGGCGCCCTCATGCGCGTAGAGCGGGAGCAGCGCGGTCTCGCAGGCGCCCGGGTGCACGGAGACAGCGGTGACGCGCGGGTCGGCCGCGAACACGGTGAGCGCCAGCTGGGACTGGGCGTAGGCGGCGAGCCGGGAGTAGCGGCGGGTCCGGTTGGGGTCGGACCACTGGATGGACGCCGTGCGGTGCAGGGCGGAGGAGACGTTGACCACCCGGCCGCCGGGCTCGCTGGTGAGGGCCGGCTCCAGCAGGCAGGTGAGCAGGTAGTGGGCGAGGAAGTTGATCTGGAAGGCGATCTCGTTGCCGTCGGCGGTCACCGTGTGCCGCTCGGGTGCGGCGATGCCCGCGTTGTTGACGAGGACGTCCAGGTGCGGGTGCTCGGTGGCCACCTTGTGGGCGAGGCTCTCCACCTCGTCGAGACGCGCGAAGTCGGCGGCGTAGGTGCACAGCCGGTCGGCGTCGATCCCGGCGGCGGTTGCGATGAGCCGGTCCGCGGCGGCGCGCGCCTCTTCCGCGCTGCGGCCGTGCAGCAGCACGGTGGCGCCCCGCTCGGCGAGCAGCCGGGCGGTCTCCAGGCCGATGCCGGAGGTGGCGCCGGTGACGAGAACGGTGCGGGATGAAAGGGCTGAGTCGGACATGGTCCCATCCGGGGGTGCGGGCACGCGGCACGGTCCCCGAAGGGGCCGCGGCAGGCGTGCGGGGGAAAGGAAGGAGGGGGCGCCGGACCGGGTCAGGTCCCTCGGCGAGAGGGCGAGGTCCGGCGCCCCGTGAGGTGCGGAAGCCGCCTCAGCGGGACCCGAGGGCTTCCGGGCAGCGCGGCTGACGACGGGACGGCCGAGCGGTACTCGGCGGCCGGTCGAAGAGGAGCCAGGCGCTGTTCACGGGTTCCATGCAAGCGGTTCGGGGCTCCCCGGACAAGCCGGAGTGCGCTTCTCTGACACGCCTCTGACGTGCGCATACGCGTCTTTGACGGGCCGTTCGGCCGAACGGGTGGGGTCAGCCCAGGCCGGGCACCGCCGAGATCACCAGGTCGATCAGCTTGATGCCCGCGAACGGCAGCACCAGCCCGCCGAGCCCGTACAGGAGCAGATTTCGGCGCAGCAGGTCGTGCGCCGACGAGGGCGTGTAGCGGACGCCGCGCAACGCGAGCGGGATCAGCGCCACGATGATCAGTGCGTTGAAGATGATCGCCGAGGTGATCGCGGAGGTGGGGCTGTGCAGGCCCATCACGTTGAGAGACGTCAGACCGGGGTACGCGCCCGCGAACATCGCCGGGATGATCGCGAAATACTTCGCGACGTCGTTGGTGATGGAGAACGTGGTCAACGCGCCCCGGGTGATGAGGAGTTGCTTGCCGATCTCGACGATCTCGATGAGCTTGGTCGGGTCGGAGTCGAGGTCGACCATGTTGCCGGCCTCCTTCGCGGCCGACGTGCCCGTGTTCATCGCCACGCCGACGTCCGCCTGCGCGAGCGCGGGGGCGTCGTTGGTGCCGTCACCGGTCATCGCGACCAGCTTGCCGCCCGCCTGCTCCCGCTTGATGAGGGCCATCTTGTCCTCGGGAGTGGCCTCGGCGAGGAAGTCGTCGACGCCCGCCTCCTCGGCGATTGCGCGGGCGGTGACCGGGTTGTCCCCGGTGATCATGACCGTGCGGATGCCCATCCGGCGAAGCTCGGCGAAACGCCGCCGGATGCCGTCCTTCACGACGTCCTTGAGGTGGATCAGGCCGAGCACGCGCGGGCCGTCCCAGTCGTGCACCGCCACCAGCAGCGGAGTACCGCCGGACGCGGCCACCGTGTCGGCGAACATCCGTGCCTCGGACGGGACATGACCGCCGTACATCTCCACCCAGGCGATCACCTGCTGGGCCGCGCCCTTGCGGATCGAGCAGACCGCGCCGTTGTCCCAGCGCAGGTCGACGCCACTCATCCGGGTCTGGGCGCTGAAGGCGACCCAGCGGCCGTTCGCCACCTCTTCCCGGCCGGGAGCACGCAGTCCGTGCAGCTTCTTCGCGAGGACGACGACGGAGCGGCCCTCGGGTGTCTCGTCGGCCAGCGAGGACAGCTGTGCCGCGTCCGCGAGCTGCCGTTCGTCCACACCGGGCAGCGGCACGAAGGCGACGGCCTCCCGGTTGCCGAGGGTGATGGTGCCGGTCTTGTCCAGCAGGAGCGTGCCCACGTCACCGGCCGCCTCCACGGCCCGCCCCGACATGGCGAGGACGTTGCGCTGCACCAGCCGGTCCATGCCCGCGATGCCGATCGCCGACAGCAGCGCGCCGATGGTCGTCGGGATGAGGGTGACGAGGAGAGCGACCAGGACGGTCGTCGACTGGGCCGCGTCGGCGTACTCGGCCATTGGCTGGAGGGCGACCACGACCAGCAGGAAGATGATCGTGAGTGACGCCAGGAGGATGTTCAGGGCGATCTCGTTCGGTGTCTTCTGCCGGGAGGCGCCCTCGACCAGTGCGATCATCCGGTCCAGGAAGCTGTGCCCGGGTCGCGCGCTCACCCGGACGACGATCCGGTCCGACAGAACGGTCGTACCGCCCGTGACCCCGCTGCGGTCACCGCCCGATTCGCGGATCACCGGCGCCGACTCGCCCGTCACCGCCGACTCGTCGACGGCCGCGACCCCGTCGACGACATCGCCGTCCGCCGGGATCAGCTCGCCGGCCGTGACGACCACGAAGTCCAGCGGCTTCAGCTCGGTCGCGGCGACCGCCTCGGTGCGGGCGCTGCCCGCGTCCGTGCCGTAGCGCCAGTCGAGGAGCCTTACCGCCACCGTGTCGGTGCGGGCCCTGCGCAGGGACGCGGCCTGGGCCTTGCCGCGGCCCTCGGCGACCGCCTCGGCCAGGTTGGCGAAGACCACGGTCAGCCACAGCCAGAAGCTGATCACCCAGGTGAAGAGGGCCGGGTGCAGCAGCCCGGACAGGGAGGTCAGGGCGGCTCCCACCGAGACCACGAACAGGACCGGGTTCCTGACCAGGTCCCGCGGGTGCAGTTTGCGCAGCGCGTCGGGGAAGGAGCGGACGAGCTGGCCGGGTTCGAAGAACTCGCTCCGGGTCCGGCGCCGCATGCCTCCCTTCGGCTGCGGGCGGGACGGACGCGGGGCACGGGACGGCGGGGCCTGCTCGGGAGCGGCGCGCAACATGAGGACCTTCGTGGGACGACAGCGGGGTGGTGGCCGGCGAGGACCGTGCGGTGGCGGGGCCCCGGCACCGCACGGCGGGCGCACGGACGCCGACGGGACGCCGTCGGGGTGTGGTGCGCGGCGCCCGTCGCTCGGAACGGGCCCCGGCCGCCGCGGTCCGCGTCGGATCCGTCGTCCGGGGCCGTGAGGCCGCCGGCACCCGCGGCCTCCTCGGGCGGCCGACCGTGAACGTATCCCCTGGCGAGCGCCGGTCGTGCCTGGTCAGCGCCGTATTTGCGGATCCCGTACGGGCGGCGTGGGCATGCCGTCAAGGTCCCGTCAAACTTGCCTGAAGGGTCGTCAGAGGCGCATCAAGGCCGCCTGCTCCCGGCCGGATCCGGTCGCAGACTTGACCGGCACGGGGGACGGGCGACCGTCCGTGGCGGGTACCTGGGAGGGGACCGTGACCATCACGGCCGGCACAGCACACAGACCTCCGCACGAGGCTGTCGAAGAGCCACGGCACACCACGGTCGTCCCGCCGCCCGTGCCGATCCCGGAGCCGCGCAAGCGGCGCCCGGGGCCGCGGATCGTGGCCGCGCGGGCCGCTCTGCGCCACCGTTTCCGGGCGACCGTTCCGGCACGGCTGCGCCTTCTGCGCGCGGCCACGGTCCTGCTCGCCGGCGCCCTGGGAATCCTGCTCCTGGTCGCCGCACTGGCCGCGAACGGCACCTGGGACGCCGTGGCCGACCGCGACGCCCCCCGCACCACCAGCGCCGCCGGCCTGGAACTGGCCCTGAACGACATGGACGCCCAGGCCGCCAACATCCTGCTCTCCAGCGGGGACGGCGGCACGGGCGGGCTGACCACCCCGCACGCCAAGGCCGTCGGTCTGTACGGCGACGCCCGCCGCGAGATCGGGCACGACCTGCGTAACCTCTCGGCCGCCGCCCAGGGGGACCGGACCGACGAGAAGACGGTCGAGTCGATCACCGACGACTTCGCCGAGTACCAGGAACTCATCGGCCGCGCCCTGGAGAACGACCGCAGGACCGGCGGCAAGCCGGACGCGCTCACCGACTACCGTGACGCCACCGACCTGCTACGCGGCCACCTGCTGCCGGACGCGCGCAAGCTGGTCGACTCCAACGACTCGGCCTTCGACTCCCACTACACGGCGGCCCGTTCGGCGCTCTCCGCCCAGCTCGTCGCCGTCCTCGCGCTCGGCCTGCTGCTCCTCGCCGTCCTCGGCGCCCTGCAGTGGTACCTGGCCCACCGCTTCCGCCGGAACCTCAACCCCGCCCTCCTGGCCGCCACCGCGTGCGCCGTGGCCGCCGTCGTTCTCGGCACCCAGCTCCTCTCCTCCTCGGCCACGCATCTGACGGTCGCCCGGCACGACGCCTTCGACTCCGTCGTCGCCCTCTCCCGCGCCCGCGCGACCGCCTACGACGCCAACGCCGACGAGAGCCGCTTCCTCCTCGACCCGCAGCGCCGCGCCCGGTACGCGGACGCCTTCCTCGCCAAGTCCCAGGAGCTGTACGGCATCCGGGACGCCACGCTCACGACCTACGACGCCCGGCTCGCCGCCACCTGGCGGGACTACCGGTCCGACGCGGCCGCCCCGCGCTTCACCGGCGAGTTCCGGCGCGAGCTCGACAACATCACCTTCCCCGGGGAGCGGGCCGCGGCCGAGCGGACGGTCGACGCGTACGCCGTCTACGAACGCGACGACCGGAAGATCCGATCGCTGTTCGCCGCCGGCCGGGAACAGCAGGCGGTGGAGTTCTGCATGGGCTGGGAGGCGGGCACGTCCAACGTGCACTTCGGGGCGTGGATGGCCGCGCTGGACCGGGTGACCGACATCAACCGCGCCCACTTCGACGAGTCGGTGGCTGCGGGGCGCGGCGAGCTGACCGGACACCTGGCCTGGACCTGCGCGCTGTTGCTGCTGGCCGTGGCGCTGACCGGGCTGGGGCTGCGGACCCGGCTGGCGGAGTTCCGCTGACGGGACGTCACGCGTCCGCCAGCCGCGCCTCCTCCAGGTCCAAGGAGCGCTGGAGCCGCCTTCGGGTCGTGTCGCTGATCGTGTGCTCGTCGTACAGCCGCCGCAGCTCCGCTGCCTCCACCGCTATCAGGTCGCGCCGCAGCTGCCGGTAGACCAGGTCGGCCGACTCGACCGTGCTGTCGGCCAGCCGGTCGCGGGCGTGGTCGAGGCGGGCGTCGAGGCCGCGCCGGAGCCGGTCCAGGACCACCTCGGGCACGGCCTCCAGCTCGGACAGCTCCTCCAGCCGCCGGATGCCCGCGTCGGCCAGCCGGCAGCGGGCGGCGGCCTCCTCGCGCTCGGTGTGGTCGGGCTCCAGGGCGATGCCGGAGCGACGCACCACGGAGGCCAGGGAGAAGCCCTGGACGACGAGGGTGACCACGACGACGGAGGTGGTCAGGACCAGGACCAGAGGGCGCTCGGTCAGTGCCGAGCCGTCCTTCGCCACCACCGGGATCGACAGCGCTGCGGCCAGCGGCACCACGCCCCGGGTACCGGCCCAGGTCAGCACCACCGGGACCCGCCAGTTCGGCCGCTGGATGCCGCCCTTGCGCTGCACCACCGCCGACAGCGGCGCAAGCCACAGCAGCCGTACCGCGATCAGCGTGGCGGCCACCGCCAGCGCGTACAGCGGCCACACCCGGTCGCCGTCGGACAGTGCCCGCACCTGGGCGGGCAGCGCGAGCCCGATCAGACTGAAGACCACGCTCTCCAGCAGGAAGACCACGGTGCCGTGGACGGCGTGCAGCTGAAGCCTGATGCGGGCGTCGGTGAGCCGGTCGCCGCGGCCGCCCAGGACGACCCCCGCGACCACCACGGAGGTGACGCCGGAGGTGTGGGCCGCCTCTGCGAGGACGTACGCGATGTACGGCGTGACCAGGGATATCACCGTCTCCAGGACCGGGTCCTCGGTGCGCCGCCTGATCACCGTGACGACACCGGCGACGACCGCGCCGATCAGCGTGCCGCCGCCCGCCAGCAGCAGGAACTCACCGCCCGCCGTCCCCCAGCTCGCCGCCGCCGAGGCCACCGCGACGCTCACCGCGACCCGGTAGAGAACCAGGGAAGTCGCGTCGTTGAAGAGGCTCTCCGCCTGGACCAGCATCTGCACCTTCGGCGGCAGCGCGAGCCGGCGGCCGAGCGCGGTCACTGCGACCGGGTCGGTACTGGCCAGGATCGCGCCCAGGACGAACGCCATCGGCCAGGACAGCGGGGTGAGCACCGAGGCGACCGCGCCGACGGCCGCCGCCGAGGCCAGCACCAGACCGACCGCGAGGACCCCGACCGGCTTCCAGACCGCGCGCAGCTCACGCCAGGACAGCTCCTCGGCGCTGGCGTAGAGCAGCGGCGGCAGGACGACGAGACCGATGACCTCCGGGCTGATCTGGATCTGCGGGGTGCCCGGCAGCAGGGCCACGGCGAGGCCCGCGACGACGAGGAGGGAGGGGGCGGGAATCCGCCATCGACGGGCGAAGGTCGCGACCACCGTCGCCAACACCACGAGTGCGAGAACCGTAGCCACGCCGCGCATGCCGTCCCCCTGGGGTTCTGCTGGAGCCACGATGACTCCCCGCCGACCAGACTTCCCGGCACACCGCCGTCATCCTATCCGGCCACGGGCCGTCAAGAGGGTGTCAACGTCCTCGTCAGCGGCGCCAGAGACGCGTCAAGAAGCCGGACCAGGGGCCCTGCGGCGCGCTTGTCTTTGAGGTGATGAACGACGTACCGCGCGGACGACTGAAGGTCTACCTCGGGGCCGCCCCAGGGGTCGGCAAGACCTACCGCATGCTCGACGAGGCCCGGCGCCGCGCGTCCCGGGGCGCGGACGTGGCGGTGGGGTTCGTGGAGTCCCACGGGCGCCCGCGGACCGAGGCCATGACCGACGGCCTGGAGGTGGTGGCGCGCCTGCGCTGCGGCTACCGGGGCGGCGAGTTCGAGGAGATGGACGCCGCGGCCGTGCTGGCGCGCCGCCCGCAGGTGGCGATCGTCGACGAGTTCGCGCACACCAACATCCCGGGCGGCGGCCGGCACCCCAAGCGCTGGCAGGACGTCGAGGACCTGCTCGCGGCCGGCATCGACGTGATCACGGCAGTCAACATCCAGCACCTGGAGTCACTCAAGGACGTCGTCGAGAAGATCACCGGGGTGCCGCAGCACGAGACGGTGCCCGACGAGGTCGTCCGGCGGGCCCAGCAGATCGAGTTCGTGGACATCCCGCCGGAGGGGCTGCGCCGTCGCATGGCGCACGGCAACATCTACGCCCCCGAGAAGGTCGACGCGGCCCTCGCCAACTACTTCCGTCCCGGCAACCTCACCGCCCTGCGCCAGCTGGCCCTGCTCTGGGTGGCCGACCGGGTCGACGAGGCGCTCCAGTCGTACCGCGCCGAGCACGCCATCGGCGGGGTGTGGGAGACCCGGGAGCGGGTCGTGGTCGCGCTGACCGGCGGACCGGAGGGCGACACGCTGGTACGACGGGCCGCCCGCATCGCCGACCGGTCGGCGGGCGGCGACCTGCTCGCCGTGCACGTGGCCCGCAGCGACGGCCTGGCCGCCGGTGTCTCGCACGCGTCGCTGGCCCGGCAGCGCCGGCTGGTCGAGGACCTCGGCGGCAGCTACCACTCGGTCGTCGGCGACGACGTGGCCACCGCCCTGGTCGAGTTCGCCCGCGCCGAGAACGCCACCCAGCTCGTCCTCGGCACCAGCCGCCGGGGCCGCCTCGAACGCTTCCTCACCGGACCGGGGACGGGGGAGGTCGTCACCGCGCTCTCCGGCGACATCGACGTCCACCGGGTCACCCACGAGCGCGCCGGCCGCGGCACGCTGCTGCCCTCACGGCGCCGCACCCTCTCCCCGCGCCGCCTGATCGCGGGACCGGTGGCGGGGCTGGTGCTCCCGGTGCTGCTGACCGTCGCCCTCGCCCAGGTCCGGGGCACCGTCAATCTGACCAGCGAGGCCCTGCTCTTCCTGCTCGCGGTGGTCGGCGTGGCCTGCATAGGCGGGGTCACCTCCGCCGTGATCGCGTCCGTCACCGCGTCCCTGCTGCTCAACTACTGGTTCATTCCGCCCGTCGGCCGGTTCACCCTCGACGATCCCAACGCCCTGCTGGCGCTCGGGGTGTTCGCGGTGGTGGCCGCCACCGTCGCCGGGGTCGTCGACCGCTCGCTGCGGCTGTCCCGGCGCGCGGCCCGGGCCGCCGCGGAGGCCGAGACCATGTCGTCGCTGGCCGGGAGCATCGTGCGCGGCGGCCAGACCATCCCGGCCCTGCTGGAGCGCACCCGCGAGACCTTCGGCATGGATTCCGCCGTGCTCGTCGGGGAACTGCCCGACGGCGCCGACGTCACCGCCGTGCCGGCCGGCCCTGGCAACTACCTGGTCCTGCGGGGTCGTACCCCCTCCGCGTCCGAGCGGCGGGTGCTCGGCGCCTTCGCCGCGCACGTCGGCTCGGCCGTGGAGCGGGCCCGGCTCGCGCAGGCCGCCGCCGAGGTCGAACCGGTACGCGCCGCCGACCGCATGCGCACCGCCCTGCTGCGGGCCGTCGGCCACGACCTGCGCACCCCGCTCGCGGCGGGCTGGGCGGCGGTCACCTCGCTGCGCAGCCGCGAGGTGGAGTTCTCCCCGGACGACCGCGACGAACTCCTCGCCACCGCCGAGGAGTCCATGGCCCGGCTGAGCCGGCTGATCGACAACCTCCTCGACCTCAGCCGTCTGGAGGCCGGTGTCCTGACCCTCAACCTCCGGGCCACCGCCCTGGAGGAGGTACTCCCGGCGGCCCTCGCCGACACGCCGGCCGTCGACGTGCACGGCGAGCCGGAGAACCTGCCGCCGCTATTGGCCGACCCGCCGCTGCTGGAGCGCGTGATCGCCAACCTGGTCGGCAACGCGGCCCGTTACAGCCCGCCAGGCAAGCCGGTGCTGGTGACGGCGAGCGCGCTGGCCGGGCGCGCCGAACTCCGGATCATCGACCGGGGACCCGGCCTGCCGGCGGGCGGCCGCGACCGGCTCTTCGAGCCCTTCCAGCGGTTCGGCGACACCGACAACACCACCGGCCTCGGCCTCGGCCTGGCTCTCGCCCGCGGGCTCACCGAGGCGATGGACGGCACCCTGACCCCCGAGGACACCCCGGGCGGCGGACTGACCATGGTCGTCTCGCTGCCCCTGGCCGACCGCATCCGACCCAGCCTGACCCCGCAGCGCGCAGGAGGTACCTCATGACCACCACAGCCGGTCCGGGACCGGTGACCTCCGGCCGGCGCATGCCCGCCACCAGGGACCGGGTCGCCCTGGTCACCGGCCTCGTCGCCCCCTTCCTCGTCTCCCTCGCCCTCGTCCCCCTGCGCTCCGGGCTGTCCCACACCAATGCGGCGCTGGTCCTGGTCGTGGTGGTCGTCGCCGTGGCGGCGCTGGGCAGCCGTACGGCCGGAGCGGTCGCGGCGCTGTCGGCGGCTGCCTGGTTCGACTTCTTCCTGACCCGGCCGTACGAGACCTTCGGCATCAGCGCCGGCGCCGACATCGAGACGGCCGTACTGCTGCTCGCCGTCGGAGTGATCGTGGCCCGGCTCGCGGCTCACGCGCGCAGGCTGGAGGTCATCACGGTGACCGACGAGGGCTACCTCGCCCGTATCCACGCCACCGCCGAACTGGTCCAGTCCGCCAGGTCCGCCGACACCGTCGTGGACCACGTGCGCCGCGAGCTGACCGGTCTGCTCGGGCTGTCGGGGTGCCGCTTCGAGTACGGCACCCTGCTGGGGCGGCCTTCCCGCCTCCGCGCCGACGGCGCGCTCACCGTCGGGCACCGGGTCTGGGACCCGGACCGGAGCGGCTGGCCGAAGGGCGAGATCGAGCTGCGCGCGTACGGCAACGGGCACTACCTCGGCCGGTTCATGCTCACGCCGGGTCCCGGGCCGGTGCCTCCGTTGCAGGCCCGGCTGGTCGCGGTGACGCTGGCCGACCAGACCGGGGCGGCGCTGGACACGGCGGGGCCGGTCAGCGCGGGCTGACCGGCGAGGAGGGGCCGGCCCCGGCCCGCGCCGCGCGCGTGCCCTGGCGTGCTCTTGGTGATCCTTGAACGCGGCCCGGCCGGAACCGGTCGTGCCGTGAGCGCCGTTCCGGCTGAAGCGACGTCACCCCTTCTCGTGCCCGCGGCATCCGGCGGGCGAACCGGACACATGGTGATCCGCGGTGACGGCGGACTCGCGCACCGCTCGCCGTCAGCGGCCCCCCCACCACGACCAGGCCTCCGCCGTCCGACTGCCCGTCCTCGCGGGGGCCTTCGACTGGCGGGTGCCGCACCCGGGGGACCGGGTGGTGGTGATGACCACACGGTGAGGCCCCGACGTGCTGATGACCGGGGGTGGGGCAGGACGTGAGGAGACCTACTCCAGCCCCGAGGCCTTGAAGACACCCCGGGCGCTCTCGCGTTCGACCTGTTCGCCGAGTCGGCTGAGCGCCGTCGAGCCGCATGTGAGGGTGCCGGCCGCAGCCGCCTCGCGGGCGCCCGCGTCCACGCACAGCCACAGGTCGGGGTTGGCGACGAGGACCTGGGGGTCGATGGTCAGCCGTTCGCCGCAGGCGTCACGGAGCACCAGCCGGGGGGAGATGCCGTCGAGGCAGCGGACGGAGACCAGGAGATCGGTGCGGACCCTGCGGGTGCGCAGCAGCCGACGTGAGGTCAGCCAGCCGTCGCCGGCGCGGACCCTTGGCGGGTAGAGGACGGCGAGGAGGAGCAGGGCGAGGGCGGTCCAGAGACTGCCGCGCCACCAGGTGATCGTCCCCGCCCCCCAGTCGGCCAGGAGGAGCAGGGCGAGCAGGACCCCGGCACAACGGACCGATGCGTAGACGTCATTGGACCAACGGTGGTCCTCGGAGGAGCGGGCCTCTTCGCCGTGCTGCATGGGGTGAACGTAGGGAGTCGCGGTCCGCGGCGTCAGCAGGAGCCGCATGTCCTTGACGGGACTCTGACGGTCGTGGGCCGGCCCGGGACGTGGGAGGCGAGCGTACCCACGCGGCGACGGCCGCACATCGGCGCGCAGCTCCGCTTCCCGCGGGGCCCGACGTCAAGAGCGCGTCAAAGTCGAACCCTCCCGCGCGAAGAACGCGCAAGGAATTGCCGGCCCTGGCCGGGACGGGACAGAACCTAGTCGCATCGCGCGCGGTACGGCCGCGCGCGAAGGCATGTCCAGATCGTTAAGGAGCACCCTTCCATGTCGGTACTGACCACCGAACCGGGCGCCGTGCCCGCCGGTGAGGAGCCGCCCGACACCGGTGAGCGGCATCGGCTCACCGCCGTCACCGGCCTCGCCGCGCTGTCGCTGGACGCGATGGCGTCGGTGGCGTACGGGCCGGAGGCCATCGTGCTGGTGCTGGCCGCCGCCGGTGCGCACGGACTCGGGTTCACACTGCCCGTCACCCTCGCCATCGCCGCTCTGCTGGCCGTGCTCGTCGCGTCGTACCGGCAGGTCATCGCGGCCTTCCCGGACGGCGGCGGCTCGTACGCCGTGGCCCGGACGCATCTCGGCGCCCGGACCAGTCTGGTGGCCGCCGCCTCCCTGGTGCTCGACTACGTCCTCAACGTGGCCGTCGCCGTGACCGCCGGTGTCGCGGCCCTCACGTCCGCCTTCCCGGCCCTCTACCCGCACCGGCTGTGGATCTGCCTGGCCGTGCTGGTGCTGGTCACCGGGGTGAACCTGCGGGGCATCGTCGAATCGGCGAAGGCGTTCATCGTGCCGACGGCCGTGTTCGTCGGGGCGGTCTTCGTGCTGATCGGCGTGGGGCTGTTCCGTTCGTCGCCGGTGAGTACCGTCACCGCCGCCGGGCACGCCTCCGTCCTCGCCGACAACGCCTCCAGCGTCGGCGCCCTGCTCCTGCTGAAAGCTTTCGCCTCCGGTTGCGCCGCACTCACCGGCGTGGAGGCCATCGCCAACGCCGTGCCCTCCTTCCGGGCGCCGCGGGTCAGACGGGCCCAGCACGCGGAGATCGCCCTCGGCGCCGTGCTCGGCGCGATGCTGATCGGGCTGTCGGTGCTGATCTCCCGGTTCCACCTCCAGCCGGTCCAGGGCGTGACCGTCCTGGCGCAGCTCGCCGACGCCTCGCTCGGCCACAACTGGGGCTTCTACGTCATCCAGTTCGCCACGATGATCCTTCTCGCCCTCTCCGCCAACACCTCGTTCGGCGGACTTCCGGTGCTGCTCAAGCTGCTCGCCAGGGACAACTACCTGCCGCACGTCTTCGCGCTCAAAGCCGACCGGCAGGTGCACCGGCACGGCGTGCTCGCCCTGGCCCTGGTCTCGGCGGCGCTGCTGGTGTTCTCCGGTGGTGACACCAACACCCTGGTGCCGCTGTTCGCCATCGGCGTCTTCGTCGGCTTCACCATCGCCCAGGTGGGCATGGTGCGGCACTGGCGGCTGGAGCGAGGGCCGGGCTGGCGCGGGAAGGCCCTGCTCAACGGCTTCGGGGCGGTCCTGACCGGGGTCGCGACCGTCGTCGTCACCGTCGGCAAGTTCGCCGACGGCGCCTGGCTGGTCGTCGTGCTGCTGCCGCTGCTGGTCGCCGTCTTCGGCGCCGTGCACCGCGCCTACGGACGGATCGGGGAGCGGCTCGGGCTCGGACGGATCCCGGAGCCACCGCACCGCGAGCGGTCGGTCGTGATCGTGCCGGTCTCGTCGTTGTCCCGGCTCACCTCCCAGGCGCTGTCCGCGGCCGCCTCCCTCGGCGACGAGGTCCGCGCCGTGACCGTCTGCCACCCCGACCCCGAGGACCGGGCCCAGCTGCACGCCCTGGAGCGCGCCTGGGCCGAGTGGGACCCCGGGGTGCCGCTGGTGAGGCTGAGCTGTGAGCGGCGCACCCTCGGCCGTCCCATCGCCGCGTACGTCCGTGAGGTCACCGCGTCCGAGCCGGCCACCCAGGTGACCGTGCTGATCCCGGAGACCGAGCCCGAGCGGCTCTGGCAGCGGCTGCTGCAGAACCAGCGGGGCGCGGTCGTCGCGCACGCCGTGCGCCGGGAGACCGACGCGGTGATCTGCCGCCTGCGGTTCCGCGTGTCCTGATACGCCCGGTGCTTCCGAGGCCGGTGTTTCCCCAGTTCAGTGTGGTTTTGGCGGCCGAACAGCGCTGTCCGGTCGCGGCTTGGCCGAGGCCGCGTAAGAGTCCCGTCAAAGGCGTGAACACCGCCGTAAGGGACCCGTCAACGGTGGCTGAATCCGGCCGGAAAGGCGCTTTCCTCTAACAGTCCAAGTCCGTTCCGAATCTCATTCAGGAGTTCACGATGGCCGATCTGGCCTTCGTCGTCGCCGTGCTCGCGGGTTTCGCGCTGGTGGCTCTCGTCGCCAAGGGGGTGACCAAGCTGTGACCGCCGAGAACATCGTCGGCCTCGTCGTGGCCGTCGCCCTGCTGGGCTATCTCGTCCTCGCCCTGATCTTCCCGGAGAGGTTCTGAGACAGACATGGGTCCCGTAACCGCCGCCGTGCTCCAGCTCGCCGCCCTCATAGGCGCGCTGGCGCTCTGCTACGTCCCCTTCGGCAACTACATGGCCAAGGTCTACTCCTCCGACAAGCACTGGCGCGTCGAGAAGTGGATCTACAAGGGCATCGGCGCCAACCCCGACACCGAGATGCGCTGGCCCGCCTATCTGCGCGGTGTCCTCGCCTTCTCCGCGGCCGGCGTCCTCTTCCTCTACCTGCTGCAGCGGCTCCAGGGCATCCTGCCCGGCTCGCTCGGCTTCTCCTCGGTCAACCCGGCGCAGTCGTTCAACACGGCCGTCTCCTTCGTGACCAACACGAACTGGCAGTCGTACTACGGCGAGCAGACCATGGGGCACATCGTCCAGACCGCCGGTCTGGCCGTGCAGAACTTCGTCTCCGCGGCCGTCGGCATCGCCGTCGCCGTGGCGCTGGTGCGCGGGTTCGCGCGCTCGCGCACCGGTGAGATCGGCAACTTCTGGTCCGACCTGGTGCGCGGCACCGTCCGCATCCTGGTCCCGGTCGCCGCGGTTGCCGCGGTGATCCTGGTCGCCTGCGGTGCCATCCAGAACTTCTCCGGCATCCACGAGGTCGGCCAGTTCATGGGCGGCTCGCAGCAGTGGAACGGTGGCGCGGTCGCCTCCCAGGAGGCCATCAAGGAGCTGGGCACCAACGGTGGCGGTTACTTCAACGCCAACTCCGCCCACCCCTTCGAGAACCCGACGCCCTTCACCAACCTGTTCGAGATCTTCCTGATCCTGCTGATCCCGTTCGCGCTGACCCGCACCTTCGGTGTGATGGTCGGCTCGGTCCGGCAGGGCTACGCGATCCTCGCCACCATGGGTGCCATCTGGCTCGGCTTCGTCGCGCTGATGATGTGGACCGAGTTCGCCCACCACGGCCCCGCCTTCCAGCTCGCGGGCGGCGCCTACGAGGGCAAGGAGGTGCGGTTCGGCGTCGGCGGTTCGTCGATCTTCGCGGTGACGACCACGCTCACCTCGACCGGCGCGGTGGACTCCTTCCACTCCTCGTTCACCGGCCTCGGCGGCGGCATCACCCTGCTCAGCATGATGCTGGGCGAGATCGCCCCCGGTGGTACCGGCTCCGGCCTCTACGGCATCCTGATCATGGCGATCATCGCGGTGTTCATCGCCGGTCTGATGGTCGGCCGTACGCCCGAGTACCTGGGCAAGAAGATCGGCGCCCGCGAGATCAAGCTGTCGGCGATCTACATCCTGATCACCCCGGCTCTGGCGCTCGTGTTCACCGCGGCCTCCATGGCCCTGCCGACCCCGCCGCACTCCATGCTCAACCCCGGAGCGCACGGCTTCTCCGAGGTGCTGTACGCCTTCACCTCGGCGGCCAACAACAACGGCTCCGCCTTCGCCGGCCTGAACGCGAACACCGACTGGTTCAACACCATGACCGGACTCGCCATGCTGTTCGGACGCTTCCTGCCGATGGTGTTCGTGCTGGCACTGGCCGGCTCACTCGCCGAGCAGCGGCCCGTCCCGGCCACGGCCGGCACCCTGCGCACCGAGAAGCCGCTCTTCACCGGCCTGCTCGTCGGCGCCATCCTGATCATCACCGGTCTGACCTACTTCCCGGCCCTGGCGCTGGGCCCGCTGGCCGAGGGGCTGGCGTCGTGAAAACCCGAACGGAAGCCCACGAGGACACCATGTCCACACCCACCCTTGCGCCCCACCAGGACGCGCCGACCGGGCACAAGCCCGCCGAAGGCCGCGTCGGCGCGGGCCTGTTCGACGCCAAGCAGCTGATCAGGTCCCTCCCCGAGGCCTGCCGCAAGCTCGACCCGCGGGTCATGATCAAGTCGCCCGTGATGTTCGTGGTGTGGGTCGGCTCGATCCTGACCACGGTCTTCTCCTTCAAGGACCCGGGCGACTGGTTCGGCTGGACCATCAGCGCCTGGCTCTGGCTGACGGTCATCTTCGCCAACCTCGCGGAGGCGGTCGCCGAGGGCCGCGGCAAGGCCCAGGCGGACACCCTGCGCAAGGCCAAGACCGACACCGTCGCCCGGCGACTGGCCGGTGGCACCGAGGAGCAGGTGCCCGGCACCGAGCTGAAGATCGGTGACCTGGTGGTCTGCGAGGCCGGCGACATCATCCCCGGTGACGGTGACGTCATCGAGGGTGTCGCGTCGGTCGACGAGTCGGCGATCACCGGTGAGTCGGCCCCGGTCATCCGCGAGTCCGGCGGTGACCGGTCCGCGGTCACGGGCGGTACCAAGGTGCTGTCCGACCGGATCGTCATCAAGATCACGACGAAGCCGGGCGAGACCTTCATCGACCGCATGATCAGCCTGGTCGAGGGCGCGGCCCGGCAGAAGACGCCCAACGAGATCGCGCTGAACATCCTGCTCGCCTCGCTGACGATCGTCTTCCTGCTGGCCGTCGCCACCCTGCCGCCGTTCGCCAACTACGCGGGCACCCATCTGACGATGGTCGTGCTGGTCGCCCTGCTGGTCTGTCTGATCCCGACCACCATCGGCGCCCTGCTGTCGGCGATCGGCATCGCGGGCATGGACCGGCTGGTGCAGCGCAACGTGCTCGCCATGTCGGGCCGTGCGGTCGAGGCCGCCGGTGACGTCTCCACGCTGCTGCTGGACAAGACCGGCACCATCACCCTCGGCAACCGCCAGGCCTCCGAGTTCCTGCCGGTACGCGGGGCCACCGAGGCCGAGGTCGCCGACGCGGCCCAGCTGTCGTCGCTGGCCGACGAGACCCCCGAGGGCCGCTCCATCGTGGTCCTGGCGAAGGAGAAGTACGGGCTGCGCGAGCGGCACCAGGGCGAGCTGGCGCAGGCCGAGTGGATCGCCTTCACCGCCCAGACCCGCATGTCGGGTGTGGACGTCGACGGCAGGAAGATCCGCAAGGGCGCGGCCGGTTCGGTCATCGCCTGGGTCCGCGAGCAGGGCGGCACCGTCGCCGAGGACGCGGACACCCTCGCCAACCGCATCTCCGAGGCCGGCGGCACCCCGCTGCTGGTCGCGGTCGAGGACGCCGAGGGCGCGCGCATCCTGGGTGTCATCCACCTCAAGGACGTCGTCAAGGACGGCATGCGTGAGCGGTTCGAGGAACTGCGCCGCATGGGCATCAAGACCGTCATGATCACGGGTGACAACCCGCTGACCGCCAAGGCGATCGCCGACGAGGCGGGTGTCGACGACTTCCTCGCCGAGGCCACTCCCGAGGACAAGATGGCCCTCATCAAGCGGGAGCAGGCGGGCGGCAAGCTGGTCGCGATGACCGGTGACGGCACCAACGACGCCCCCGCGCTCGCGCAGGCGGACGTCGGCGTGGCGATGAACACGGGCACGTCGGCCGCGAAGGAGGCCGGCAACATGGTCGACCTCGACTCCAACCCGACCAAGCTCATCGAGATCGTCGAGATCGGCAAACAGTTGCTGATCACGCGCGGTGCGCTGACCACGTTCTCCATCGCCAACGACGTCGCGAAGTACTTCGCGATCATCCCGGCCATGTTCGCCGTGGTCTACCCGGGCCTGGACAAGCTCAACATCATGCACCTGTCCTCACCCAGCTCCGCGATCCTGTCCGCGGTCGTCTTCAACGCGTTGATCATCATCGCGCTGGTGCCGCTGTCGCTGCGGGGCGTCCAGTACAAGCCGGTCAGCGCCGACAAGATGCTCCGCCGCAACCTGGGGATCTACGGCCTCGGCGGTCTGATCGCCCCCTTCATCGGCATCAAGGTCATCGACCTGCTCATCTCCCTCATCCCCGGAATCGGCTGAAGGCCATGAACAACTCCGTAAGCAACACCGCTCGGTTGCTCTGGGCGGGCCTGCGTGCCCTCCTCGTGCTGACCCTGGTGACGGGCGTCGTCTACCCGCTGGTCGTCACCGGCATCGCCCAGGCCGCGTTCCACAGCAAGGCGAACGGCTCCGAGATCAAGTCGGACGGCAAGGTCGTCGGTTCGTCCCTGATCGGCCAGTCCTACAACCTGCCGCTGAAGAAGGGCCAGGAGACCCCGGACGCGGACCTCAAGTGGTTCCAGGGCCGCCCGGCCAACGGGCTCGGCAGCAACAGCATCAACACCCAGTACACGCTGATCCTTTCGGGTGCGACCAACCTCGCCGGCGACAACAAGGTGCTGATCCAGCAGGTCAAGGACGCCAAGGCCGCGGTCGTCAAGGACAACTCGGTGCCCGGCTACACGGTCACACCCGCGCAGGTGCCGGCCGACGCCGTCACCTCCTCGGGCTCCGGCCTGGACCCGGACATCTCCCCGGCCTACGCCGAGCTCCAGGTCCACCGGATCGCGGCGAGGAACAACCTCTCCGCCGACCAGGTGGAGAAGCTGGTGAAGGACCACACCACGGGCCGTACCCTCGGCTTCATCGGGGAGCCCCGGGTGAACGTCCTCGAACTCAACATCGCGCTGAAGGAACTGATCAAGGGCGACTGATGACCCGAGTGCTGGTCGTGGAAGACGACCCACAGCTCGTACGGGCACTCGTGATCAATATGCAGGCACGCCAGTACGGAGTGGACGCGGCGCCCGACGGCGCCACGGCCCTCCGGCTGGCGGCCGCGCGTCAGCCGGACGTGGTGATGCTCGACCTCGGACTGCCCGACATGGACGGGGTCGACGTCATCAAGGCGCTGCGCGGCTGGACCCGTGTACCGATCCTTGTGCTGTCGGCACGGCAGGCCTCCGACGAGAAGGTCGCCGCGCTGGACGCGGGCGCCGACGACTACATCACCAAGCCGTTCAGCATGGACGAACTGCTCGCCCGGCTGCGGGCGGCGGTCCGCCGTACCGAGGACGTGCCGCTCGCCCCCGAGACCACCCGGGTGGAGACCGACGACTTCACCATCGACCTGCTCGCCAAGAAGGCCGAACGCTCCGGCCGCGAGGTACGCCTCACCCCCACCGAGTGGCATCTGCTGGAGATCCTGGTCACCAACCCCGGCCGGCTCGTCACCCAGAAGCACCTGCTCCAGGAGGTGTGGGGAGTGCCGCAGAGCAACAAGACCAACTACCTGCGGGTCTACATGGCCCAGCTCCGCCGCAAACTCGAGGCGGACCCCTCACACCCCCGGTACCTGATCACCGAGCCCGGCATGGGCTACCGCTTCGAAGGATGACATGGCACGCGGCAGGCTTCGGATCTACCTCGGTGCGGCTCCCGGCGTGGGCAAGACCTACGCCATGCTCTCCGAGGCACACCGCAGGACCGAACGGGGCACCGACTGCGTCGTCGCGTTCGTCGAGCACCACGACCGGCCGCGCACCGAGGTGATGCTGCACGGCCTGGAGGAGGTCCCGCGCCGGGAACTCGGCTACCGGGGCGCGGTGTTCACGGAGATGGACGTCGACGCCGTACTCGCGCGCCGCCCCCAGGTCGCCCTCGTGGACGAGCTGCCGCACACCAACATCCCCGGCTCCCGCAACGCCAAGCGCTGGCAGGACGTCGAGGAGCTGCTGGCCGCCGGGATCGACGTCGTCTCCACCGTCAACATCCAGCACCTGGAGTCCCTCGGTGACGTCGTCGAGTCCATCACGGGGGTACGGCAGCAGGAGACCGTGCCCGACGAGATGGTGCGGCGCGCGGACCAGATCGAGCTGGTCGACATGTCGCCCCAGGCGCTGCGCCGGCGCATGGCGCACGGCAACATCTACCAGTCCGACAAGGTCGACGCGGCCCTCTCGAACTACTTCCGGCCGGGGAATCTCACCGCACTGCGCGAACTGGCGCTGCTCTGGGTCGCCGACCGGGTCGACGAGTACCTGAACGAGTACCGCAGCGAGCACCGGGTCTCGAAGATCTGGGGCTCGCGGGAGCGGATCGTGGTCGGCCTGACCGGCGGACCCGAGGGCCGGACCCTGATCCGGCGGGCCGCGCGGCTGGCCGAGAAGGGCGCGGGCGGCGAGGTGCTGGCCGTCTACGTGTCGCGCAGTGACGGCCTGACCTCCGCCTCCCCGAAGGAACTCGCCGTGCAGCGCACCCTGGTCGAGGACCTGGGCGGCACCTTCCACCAGGTCGTCGGCGAGGACGTCCCCGCGGCCCTGCTCGACTTCGCGCGCGGGGTGAACGCCACCCAGATCGTGCTGGGTGTCTCCCGGCGCAGGAGCTGGCAGTACGTGCTGGGGCCGGGCGTCGGGGCCACGGTCGCCCGGGAGTCGGGACCCGATCTCGACGTCCACCTCATCACCCACGACGAGGTCGGCAAGGGGCGTCTCCCGCTGGGGCGTTCGGCGCGGCTCGGCCGGTCCCGGATCATCTGGGGCTGGGGGGCCGGCGTGCTCGGGCCGGTCCTGCTGACCTGGCTGCTGACCAGTGCCGCACCGGAGGTGGGCCTGGCCAACGACATGCTGCTCTACCTCACCCTGACGGTCGCCGCGGCCCTGCTCGGCGGACTGCTCCCGGCGCTCACCTCGGCGGTGGTCGGCTCCCTGCTGCTCAACTGGTTCTTCACCCCTCCCGTCCACACGCTCACCATCGCGGACCCCGAGAACATCGTCGCCATAGCGATCTTCGTCGGGGTCGCCCTGTCGGTGGCGTCGGTGGTGGACCTGGCGGCCCGGCGCACCCAGCAGGCGACCCGGCTGCGCGCCGAGTCGGAGATCCTCTCCTTCCTCGCCGGCAGCGTGCTGCGGGGGGAGACCAGCCTGGAGGCGCTCCTGGAGCGGGTCCGTGAGACCTTCGGGATGGAGTCGGTCGCGCTGCTGGAGCGGGCGGACGACGTGACGCCGTGGTCCTGCGCGGGCAGCGTCGGTCCGCAGCCGTGCCGGACGCCGGAGAACGCGGACGTCGACATGCCGGTCGGCGATCACATGACGCTCGCCCTGTCCGGGCGGGTGCTGCCGGCCTCCGACCGCCGCGTGCTGGCCGCGTTCGCCGCCCAGGCGGCCGTCGTACTCGACCGGCAGCGGCTCCGGCAGGAGGCCGACCGGGCCAAGGAGCTGGCGGAGGGCAACCGCATCCGTACCGCGCTGCTGGCCGCCGTCAGTCATGATCTGCGCACTCCGCTGGCCGGCATCAAGGCCGCGGTGTCGTCGCTGCGCTCGGACGACGTGGAGTGGTCCGAGCATGACCGGGCGGAGCTGCTGGAGGCGATAGAGGCGGGCGCCGACCGGCTCGACCTCCTGGTGGGCAACCTGCTCGACATGTCCCGCCTGCAGACCGGCACCGTCACGCCGATCGTGCGCGAGGCCGATCTGGACGAGGTGGTGCCGATGGCACTCGGCGGGGTCCCCGAGGACAGCGTCAGGCTGGACATCCCCGAGACGCTCCCCATGGTCCACGTCGACAAGGGACTGCTGGAGCGGGTCGTCGCCAACGTGGTGGAGAACGCGGTCAAGTACAGCTCGGCGGACACCCCCGTACTGGTGAAGGCCAGTTCCATGGCCGACCGGGTGGAGGTGCGGGTGGTGGATCGCGGACCGGGCGTCCCGGACGAGGCCAAGGAGCGCATCTTCGAGCCGTTCCAGCGCTACGGCGACGCACCGCGCGGTGCCGGTGTGGGCCTCGGCCTGGCCGTGGCCCGGGGTTTCACCGAGGCGATGGGCGGCACGCTCACGGCCGAGGACACGCCGGGCGGGGGGCTCACGATGGTACTGAGCCTGCCGCCCGCGCCCGGGCGCGGACGAGAGCGGCCCGATCTCCCGACCGCGGTGACGTCGTAACGGCTCAGGACGACAACTGCCGTGGGTCCATCGGCAGATGCCAGGCGTTGCGGCGGTGCGCGGCCGCCAGCGCCTCCTCCAGCGGGGACGGCGGTATCGCGAGGACCGGGCAGTGCGCGTGGGTCAGGCAGTAGCGGGTGACGCGCCCCGAGAAGGCCCGGTGCCAGCCGCGCCGGCCCGCGCCCACGACCAGGATGTCGTCGTCCCGGTCGGCCGTCTCCACCAGGGCCAGCCCGGCGGTGGCGCGGACGACGAGGCCGTGCAGCGGGACGCCGGCCGGCGCCGCCTCACCGAAGACCTCGCCGAGCACGACGAGCAGCCGTTCCCGGGCCAGTCGCTGCCACTCCTCGACCAGAGCCGGCGGGGTCGGGGAGCGGCGCGCCGCGAGTTCGCCGCCCGGCGGCTCCCAGGCCAGCACCGGCCACAGTTCGGCGTCCCGCCGCCGGGCCTCCGCCGCGGCCCGCCGCAGAGCCGTGACGCTGCCCAGCGAACCGCTCACACCGACGACGACCCGACCTGGTGCGCAGGTGTCGTAACCGGACATGTATTCACCGTACTTCCGCAGCGGACCCCGGGCGTGTCCCGGGGACGGACCGGCTCCATGACACTCCCCGGAGCGCGGCGCGGGCCAGTCCCTCAGCCGCTTCCTGTCACACCTCTGACGCCCGCGACCAGCGTCGACGGCCCCTCCGTCAGCATCCCGTCAACGTCGCCGCGATCACCGTCAGCGTCCCGTCATGAGGCATCGGAGGACCGCTGGGGACAGGCATAGCTTCTTGGGAGAGCCCCGGTCAGCCTTCCCGCGTCCGGGGCACCAGCTTCTACCTGTACCAGGAGGCATCCCATGGCAGAGCTCATGTGCGGTGACGATCCGGAACCTTCCGATCGCTTCCCGGCCGGACCACTGTTCGTACCCGTCCGGCCGGGTCCCGCGGGATGTGCGGCCCGCCTGTTCCGCACCGCCCTGGGCGAGCGCACCGCCGTCGGTTTCACCTCGGCCGGCCAGCTCGCCGCCACGCTCGGCCCCGACCAGGCCTGGATCCGGCTCGCCGAACCCGCGCTGCGTGCCCTGACCGCACCGCTCGGCGTCACCACCGTCACGGTCGATCCCCAGCTGTCCGCACCGGCGCCGATCCCGGTTGCGCCGCTCGCGCCGGCCGCCGTGTCCCTGCGGATCGCCCGAACCGCCTGAACCGTCTGAGAGGGGAGCGGTCGATGACCACCCTGCACGAACCCGTCCTGACCACCACACCCGCCGATCTGTCGGTGTGGCCCGCCTCCACCACCGAGCCCCGGCCCGGCGACCTGGCCGTGGGAGGTGTCCCGCTCGCCGAGGTCGCCGACCGGTTCGGCACGCCCGTCTACGTCCTGGACGAGGACGAGGTCCGCGAGCGCTGCCGCACCTACCGGCACGCCTTCCCGGACGCCGAAGTCCTCTACGCGGCCAAGGCGTTCCTGTGCCGGGCCATGGTCCACTGGACCGAGGAGGAGGGCCTGGGACTGGACGTCTGCTCGGCCGGCGAGCTCGAACTCGCGGTCACCACCGGGTTCCCGCCGGAGCGGATCGTGCTGCACGGCAACGCCAAGTCCCCGCGCGACCTGGAGACCGCGCTGCGGCTGGGCGTGGGACGGATCGTGATCGACAGCCCCTCGGAGATCGCCCGGCTGGCCGCCGCCGTCGGACCCGACGGGCACCAGAAGGTGATGGTCCGGGTGGTGCCCGGCATCAGCGCGGGCGGCCACGAGAAGATCCGCACCGGCACCGACGACCAGAAGTTCGGCCTGTCCATCGCCGACGGCTACGCGCAGCACGCCATCGCCCGGATACTGGACCAGCCGCAGCTCGAACTCACCGGCCTCCACTGCCACCTGGGCTCCCAGATCACCAGCGTCAAGCCCTACCTGGCCGCGGTGCGCCGGGTGGTCGGGCTCATGGCCCGGCTGCACGAACAGCACGGCCTGGTGCTGCCCGAGCTGGACCTCGGCGGCGGCCACGGCATCGCCTACCGGCCCGGCGAGGAGGCCCTCGACCTGACCGCCCTGGCCCGCAAGGTGGGCGCCGAGCTGACGGAGGCGTGCGCGGCGGCCGGGCTGCCGGTGCCCCGCCTGATCATCGAGCCGGGCCGGGCCATCGTGGGTCCGGCCGGGATCGCCGTGTACCGGGTCCTCGCCGTCAAGAGGACCGGCGCGAGCACCTTCGTCGCCGTCGACGGCGGGATGAGCGACAACCCGCGGCCCGCACTGTACGGGGTCCGGTACGCGCCCCGGCTCGTCGGCCGTGCGAGCACCGCGCCGACGGCCCCGGTGACGGTCGTGGGGCGGCACTGCGAGGCGGGGGACATCCTGGCCGCCGACGTCGAGCTCCCCTCCGACCTGCGCCCCGGTGACCTGCTCGCGGTCCCGGTGGCCGGCGCCTACCACCTCTCGATGGCCTCCGGTTACAACCTGGTGGGCCGTCCGCCGGTCACCGCCGTCCGGGACGGCCACGCCCGCCTGCTGGTGCGCCGCGAGTCCCTGGAGGACATCCGCCGCCGGGACGTCGGTCTGTAGTCCCGCCCGTCCCCGATACCCACCTCCGGGCGAGCGACGGCCCGGCCTCGCCCGGAGGTGTCCCCCACCGCACCACTCCACCCGCGTTCCCGTCCCACGCACTTCGACGAGTCCGCGATCACCGGCGAGTCCGCGCCGGTCATCCGCGAGTCGGGGGGTGACCGCTCCGCCGTCACCAGCGGCGCCCGAGTGCTGTAGAGGCCCCCGGACGGGCCGGCCCTCCCTCACTCGCTCACGCCGGCCGGCCCGTCCGGGTATGTCCCACGGGCGGGCACCCACGGCGCGGAGGACACTGTTGCCGACCGTCCCACCGGCCGTGATGGGGTCCCGATGGCGTATGGCCTGGCACGACGTGAACTGAGACCGAGGGTGCCGCTGCGCCCGGGCGAGGGCGACAGACACGGTCTGACCAGTCTGCAGGGGCTGGCCGCGCTCTCCCTGGACGCGCTCAGTTCGGTGGCGTACGGGCCCGAGGCGATCGTGCTGGCCCTGGTGGTCGCCGGTACCGGGGCGCTCACCGCGACCCTGCCCATCACCCTCGCGATCGCCTTCCTGCTCGCCGTGCTCGTCGTCTCCTACGGCCAGGTCATCGCCGTTCACCCGGACGGGGGCGGCGCCTACGCCGTCGCCAAGGCGGATCTCGGCGGCACCGCGAGCCTGCTCGCCGCCGCCAGCCTGGTCGTCGACTACGTCCTCACCGTCGCCGTCAGCCTCGCCGCCGGCGCCGACGCGCTCGCTTCGGCCTTCCCGTCCCTGGGGCGGGACAAGCTGCTCGTCTGCCTGATCGGCCTGGCCCTGCTGACGGCCGTGAACCTGCGGGGCATCGCCGAGAGCGCCCGGGTGCTGATGCTGCCGACCCTGCTGTTCGTCGTCTCGGTCCTCGGCGTGATCCTGCTCGGTCTGATGCGCTCGCACCCGGCCGCCGTGGTCGGCACCGATCAGCCCGTGCACGCGACCGAGGCGCTGGGCGCGCTGGTGATCCTCAAGGCGTTCTCGTCCGGGTGCTCGGCCCTGACCGGCGTGGAGGCCATCGCCAACGCCGTACCGACCTTCCGGCCCCCCAGCGTCAGGCGCGCCCAGCGCACCGAACTGATGCTGGGTGCGCTGCTCGGGATCATGCTCATCGGCCTGGCGATCCTCATCCACCGCGACCATGTGGCCCCCCGCGGCGGGGTGACCGTCCTCGCCCAGCTCACCGCGGGTGCCTACGGCACCGGCTGGCCCTACTACGTCACCAACCTCGTCGTCACCCTCGTCCTGGGCCTGGCCGCCAACACCAGCTTCGGCGGCCTGCCGGTGCTGATGAGCCTGCTCGCCCGCGACCACCGGCTGCCGCACCTCTTCGGTCTGCGCGCCGAACGCCCGGTCTACCGCTACGGCGTGGTGGTCCTCGCGCTGCTGGCCGCGCTGCTGCTGGTCGCCACCGACGCCGACACCCACCGGCTGCTGCCGCTCTTCGCCATCGGCGTCTTCATCGGCTTCACCCTCAGCCAGGTAGGCCTGGTCCGGCACTGGACGACCTCGCGGCCGCCGGGCTGGAAGCGCCGGGCGCTCATCAACGGCACCGGCGCCCTGCTCACCACCCTGGCCGGGGTCATCCTGCTGCTCACCAAGTTCCTCGGCGGCGCCTGGGTGGTGGTGCTCGCCGTACCGCTGCTGATGCTGCTGTTCGCCCGTATCCAGCGTTACTACACCGCCGTGGGCCGGGAGCTGGGCCTCGGGCGCATCCCGCGGCCTCCGTCCCGGCACACCGGCAGCCTGGTGATCGTGCCGATCGGCGAGGTCAGCAAACTAGCCCGGCACGCCCTCGGCGCCGCCCTCGCCCTCGGCGACGAGGTGGTCGCGGTCGCGGTGCACGCCGACCCGGTCCGGTCCCGTGCGCTGGAGGAGGCATGGGACCTGTGGAACCCCGGAGTGCGCCTCGACATCGTCAACAGCCCGCACCGCTCGCTGGTGCAGCCGATCGTCGACTACGTACGCAGGGCGGCGGAGGGCGGCCGCCAGGTCGCCGTCCTGATCCCCGAGGTGGAGCCGCTCCACCGCCGCTACGAGATCCTCCAGAACCAGCGCGGCCTGCTCCTCGCCACCGTCCTGCGGGCCCGCACCGACGTCGTGGTCTGCCTGCTCCCGTACCGTCTGAAGCTGTAGTACGCCCGCCTTGTCGGGCCTCGGACAGGGCCCTACAGTGCGCCTCGTCATGTTCGCCGGCATCGCCGAAACTTTCGGCGACGGTGGGAGAGGGCACGCATGCGGACGTACGCCAACCCGGTCATCCCCGGATTCCATCCCGACCCGAGCGTGTGCCGGGTGGGGGAGGACTACTACCTGGTGTGTTCCAGCTTCGAGTACTTTCCCGGCGTCCCGCTCCTGCACAGCCGGGACCTGGTGCACTGGCGGCAGCTCGGGAACGTGCTGGACCGGCCTGGCCAGTTGACGCTGCCGGATGAGACGCCGGCCTCGGGCGGGGTGTACGCCCCGACGATCCGGCACCACGACGGGCTCTTCCACGTGGTCACGACCAACGTCAGCGCGGGGGGCACCTTCCTGGTCACCGCCGAGCGGCCCGAGGGGCCCTGGTCCGACCCGGTGTGGATCGACGTCCCCGGGATCGACCCCGACCTCGCCTGGGACGAGAACGGCGACTGCTGGTGCGCGGTCGCGGGGGTGGCGGTGGCCCGGATCGACACCCGGACCGGGAAGGTGCTGGAGGGGCCGCTGCCGATGTGGTCCGGGACCGGGCTGCGCGACCCCGAGGCGCCGCACCTGTACCGGGTCGGGGAGTGGTGGTACCTGCTGGTCGCCGAGGGCGGCACCGCGCTCGGGCACGGGGTGTCCGTGGCCCGCGCCCGCTCACCGCGCGGGCCCTGGGAGCCTGCGCCGGGCAATCCGCTGGTCTCCCACCGGGGCACCCGGGAGCCGGTCCAGTGCACCGGCCACGCCGACCTGGTGCGGGCCGCCGACGGCAGCTGGTGGGCGGTGCTGCTGGGCACCCGGCCGCGCGGCTGGTTCCCGGAGTTCCACGTCCTTGGCCGGGAGACCTTCCTGGCTCCGGTGGAGTGGGCGGACGGCTGGCCGCGGATGGGGCCGGTGCGCGAGCGGGAGCAGGCTCCGGCGGTCTGGCACCCGGTCGAACGGCCGCCCGTGCGCGACGAGTTCACGGACGCGGTCCTCGCACCGCAGTGGATCTCCCCGCGCAGCCGGCCGGCCGGCTCCTGGTCGCTGTCCGAGCGGCCCGGGTGGCTGACGCTCACGGCCACCGGGAACAGCCTCGACCGGCCCGGGCACACCTTCGTCGGCCGCCGCCAGCAGCACCCGGACTGCCGTGCCGCGGCGCTGCTCGACCCGGGCCCGGCGCGCGCGGGTCTCTCCCTCCGTATCGACGAGGCCCACCACTACGACCTGGAGGTGAGCGGGGGAACGGTGAGCGCGGTCGTCAGGATCGGTCCGCTGCGGCAGACGATTTCCGAACACCCCGTCCCCCCGGGCCCGTTGACCCTCGTCGTCGAGACCCGCACCACCCGGGTGCCGCCGCCCGCCGCGACCGTGCCGGGGCACACCGGGGCGGCCGGCGTCCGGTCCGGCGGGCCCGACGCCGTGACCCTTTCGCTGGAAACGTCCGACGGTGTCGTTCGGCTGGCCGAACTCGACGGGCGGTATCTCTCCACCCAGGTGGCGGGCGGGTTCACCGGCCGGGTCGTCGGCATGTACGTCACCGAGGGCCGGGCCGCCTTCGACTGGTTCGAATACGTGCCCATGAGCTGACGCGTGACACCTCGACGCTCCGGAACCGGCCTGCTTCGCGCTGCGCCGAGGACTCGCTACCAAGGGTGACGTCCCCTGGACGCACGTCGGGGCCGGTGCGCACCATGCGTGTGCGTCCGGCCCCTGCTGGTCACCGGGCGGAGCGGCGGAGCCGCCCGGGGGTGGTGCGGTGGTCGTCAGGCGGCGGTCATCACGCTGCCGGCGCCCTGCGGGCGGTGCGGCGCGATGATCTGGCCGTCGGGCAGAAGCTCACCGGTGTCCTCGAAGAGCAGGACGCCGTTGCACAGCAGGCTCCACCCCTGCTCCGGGTGGTGCGCCGTCAGACGGGCGGACTCCCGGTCGGCGGATTCTGCTGTCGGGCACGGTGGCTGGTGCTGGCACATGGGTGGGGTCTCTCGCTCTGTCGTGGTCATCTCGGTCCCCCGTGGTGATGAGTCGGTCGGAAACCAGTGTTGCCCTCCGGGCGGTGTTCCGCAGGGATTTAGCCGCACCGCTTCTCACAGACTGGAGACGCGTCACTCGCGCGGACGGTTCATCCCGACCGGGCTGCCAATTCGGATGGTTCCGCATGGCCGGATGGGGCTAGTCAGGTCGGTGGAGTGGCGTTATCCGGCTCTGGGGAGCGGCTAATTGCTCGTACGAGCGGCTTCTGGTGTCCCACGTATTGACTTGTGGAAATACGACCGTACCCCGTCACTCGTCCGAGGGCGACGGGGTACGGCGGGTGCCGGTCTCAGGCGGGTGTGATCAGCAGGGGTGCCGTGGTGATCCGGTGGGTCAGCACGGGCAGCAGCTCGGCCACCGGGTGCGGCCGGTGGGCCGCGATGCCGGGCGGGGCCGGGGCGAGCGGGACGAGCAGGTCGCTGGCGGCCGGGTGGCCCTCGGCGCCGTCCGCGGTGCAGTCGCCGTGCAGCCACAGGGTGAGCATGTAGAGGCCGGGCAGGGACAACAGGCGCGGCTGGTAGGTCTGTTGCAGGGCCTCGGCCTGCTGCAGGGCCCGCTCGGTGGAGGAGATGTAGGGCCCCTCGAAGAAGTGCGAGAAGGCCCAGCCGTCCGGGGTGAGCTTGGTGTCGGCCGCGGCCACCGCGCGGTCGCCGCAGCGGATCAGGAAGCGCCAGCCGGCCAGCCGGGTGGCGGACATGCCCTCCGGGGTGATGCGGTCCAGGACGTGCAGGGGCAGGGGAAGTTCGGGGGTCGTGGGTCCCTGGGCGGTGCGCAGGGAGGGGGTGCGGGCCTCGCGGACCGCGGTGGGGGACCCGAGGGCGGTGAGGACGGAACGCAGGGCAGGCGCGGGGGCAGCAGGGACGTGCAGCGGCATGGTGTCGCCTCTCGTTCGACAGGCGCGGCGGCGCGAGGGCAGGGGCGGACGGCGCTGTCAGCTCACAGGGGGGTCAGAGAGGCGGGGGCCCGGCTCGGTGAAGAGAGGTACCGGCGTTGTCCGCCGCACGTCATTCAAAGGGCAGGAACCAGACCGTGGGCGCCAGCCTTCTGCCTTGTTCGCGGAGTTTATACGACGCCTGTTCAGACGGCGTTTCACCGGGTCGTCCCACAGAAGAGAGCAAGGCGTAATTCGGCCATTGATACGTGCGGAATCCTCCCGATTTCCGGCCCGCCGTGACCGCGCTGACCTCGGAATACGAGGTTCTCGCGGTCGGCCGAATGTCGTCGGCGTTTTTCACGAGGACATCGGGGAACCCGCAGTTGCATGATGCCCCATGCCCCGCGAATGTGCCGCAGGACACATTCCAACAGACTAGCGGCTACCGGTGCCGCGCGCGACGTTATCGATCGCTCCCGCTGGGCATCATCCCACCTGGACCCGGGACCATCGGCGGCCGGAACCCCGGTCCGCCCATTCGAGGAGGGACGCTTCGATGGGGGAGAAGGTCGTGGCGGGCCGGTTCGACCTGTCCGATCGCCAGCGCTACCGCGAAAAGCTCCGTGACTGTCTGGCGGGGCTGGAGCGACTGCTGGTGGAGAAGCGGTTCGACCGCCCCAAGAACCTCATGGGCGTCGAGATCGAATTGAATCTCGCCGGTGCGGACGGCATGCCGAGAATGTTGAACGGACAGGTGCTCGAACGTATCGCGAGCCGTGATTTCCAAACAGAACTCGCCATGTTCAACCTGGAAGTGAACATAGCTCCCCACCGGCTCGGCGGCCGGGTATTCGACCGGCTCGACGAGGAACTCCGGACCTCGCTGGCGTACGCCGACCGCAAGGCGCGCGAGGTGGCCGCCGGGATCGTGATGATCGGCATTCTGCCCACCCTGGAGCGGGACGACCTGGTCTCCGCGAACCTCTCCGAGGTCGACCGGTACACGCTGCTCAACGACCAGATCGTGGCCGCCAGGGGCGAGGACTTCGTGCTCGACATCGAGGGCGTCGAGCATCTCAGGTGCACCTCGAAGTCGATCGTCCCGGAGGCCGCCTGCACCTCCGTCCAACTGCACCTCCAGGTCACGCCGGCCCGCTTCGCCGACGTGTGGAACGCGGCGCAGGCGGCGTCCGCCGTGCAGATCGCCGTGGGCGCGAACTCCCCTTTCCTCTTCGGCCACGAACTGTGGCGGGAGTCCCGGCCACCGCTGTTCCTCCAGGCCACGGACACCCGGCCGCCCGAGCTCCAGGCGCAGGGCGTACGGCCGCGCATCTGGTTCGGCGAGCGCTGGATCAGCTCCGCGTACGAGCTCTTCGAGGAGAACCTGCGCTTCTTCCCGCCGCTGCTGCCGATCTGCGACGAGGAGGACCCGCTGGCCGTGCTGGACGCGGGCGGGGTGCCGAAACTCGCCGAACTCGTCCTGCACAACGGCACGGTGTACCGCTGGAACCGGCCGGTGTACGGCATCGCCGACGGCGTCCCGCACCTGCGCGTCGAGAACCGGGTGCTGCCGGCCGGGCCGACCATCACCGACGTCATCGCCAACGCGGCGTTCTACTACGGCCTCGTGCGCGCCCTGGCCGAGGAGTCGCGGCCGGTGTGGACCCGGCTGCCGTTCGCCGCGGCCGAGGCGAACTTCGACGCGGCGTGCCGGCACGGCATCGACGCGCGGCTGGTGTGGCCGAGGCGCGGCCGGTACGGCGGCGGGACGGCCGAGGTGGACGCGGTCACCCTGGTCCGCGACGAACTGCTGCCGCTGGCGGCGGCCGGGCTGGACGCGTGGGGGGTGGAGGCAGCCGACCGGGACTTCTACCTGGGCGTCATCGAGGAGCGGTGCCGGCGGAGGGTGAACGGTGCGTCCTGGCAGGCGACGACGTTCCACCGGGCGGTGGAACGGGGGCTGCCCAGGGACGAGGCGCTGGCGGCGATGACACGGCGCTACGCGGACCTGATGAATCAGGGGGAGCCGGTGCACACGTGGCCGGTGGGGTTGTCGGAGCCGGTGCTGATGCGGTGAGCGCAGGGGGTCGGTGCCCTGCCGGTGCGGCGGCGGGGGTCGGCCGCTCCTGTCCGGGGTTGATCGGGCAAGCTGTGACGTCCGATGACCGTTGGAGGCAGGAGTACAGGTGGAGGCGGACCAGGTGGCCGGTGCTTACCCACGGGAGCGGCCCTCGCAGCGCATGTTCAGGGACGAGACACTGCTCGTGCTGGGGCTCTCGCTCGGTGCGAGTGGAGTCTCCGCCCTGATCAGCTTCGTCGGATCGGTCACCGAACCCGGCGGCCTCAAGGACCAGGCGGCGACCCTCAACGCGTCCGCCGCGCCGGGCCGCCCCTGGCTCGATCTGGCCTGGCAGCTGTTCGGCATCGCCAGCGCGCTCGTCCCCGTGCTGCTGGTCGCCCACCTTCTTCTCCGCGAGGGCGCGAGCCTGCGCACGCTCGGCTTCGACCGCACCCGCCCCTGGCCCGACCTCGGACGCGGGGCGGGCGTCGCCGCGGTGATCGGCAGCGCCGGGATCGCCTTCTACCTCGCGGCACGCGGCCTCGGCTTCAACCTCACGGTGGTGCCGGAGGCGCTGCCGGACGTGTGGTGGAAGTACCCCGTGCTGATCCTCTCCGCGATGCAGAACGCGATCCTCGAAGAGGTCATCGTCGTCGGCTATCTGCTGCGCCGCCTCGACCAGTTGGGGTGGAGTGCGGGCACGGCGCTGGTGGCGAGTTCCGTACTGCGCGGGTCGTACCACCTCTACCAGGGGATCGGCGGCTTCGTCGGCAACATGGTGATGGGCGTGGTCTTCGTCTACCTGTACCGGCGGTGGGGCCGGGTCGGCCCCCTGGTGGTGGCGCACTCCCTGCTCGACATCGGCGCGTTCGTCGGTTACGCGCTGCTGGCGGGCAGGGTGGGCTGGCTGCCTACGGCGTGAGCAGTTCCCCGTCGATCACGGTGACGGCCCGTCCGGTGAGCAGGGTGCGGTCGCCGCGCAGCGCGGTGCGGACGAAGCCGGTACGGCGGGAGGCCTGGAGCCCGGTCAGATCGGGCCTGCCGAGCCGGGCCGACCAGTGCGGGGCGAGCGCGGTGTGCGCGCTGCCGGTCACCGGGTCCTCGTCGATGCCGACGTTGGGGAAGAAACAGCGGGAGAGGAAGTCGTAGCCCTTCGCCGGGTCCTCGGCACGTGCGGTGGCGATGATCCCGCGCGTGGAGTAGGCGCCGAGGGCCCTGAGGTCGGGGGAGAGGCCGAGCACCGTCCTCTCGTCGGCGAGTTCGACGAGCAGGTCACCGACGTCCGGTCCGGTGTCGAAGGCGGCGACGGGTTCCGCACCGAGCGCGTCGGCGACGCCCGCCGGAGTGTCGACCCGGGTGAGCGGGGCGGTGGGGAAGTCGAGGGTGATCGCCCCGTCCGCGGTGGGCGTCGCGATCAGCACCCCGCTGCGGGTGGCGAACCGCACGGGGCCGGTGTGTGCTCCGGTGGTGTGCAGGACATGGGCCGTGGCCAGCGTGGCGTGTCCGCACATCGCCACCTCGGTGACCGGCGTGAACCACCGCAACGCCCAGTCGCCGTCGGCGTCTTCGGACAGGGGGTGCGCGAACGCGGTCTCGGCGTGGTTGACCTCCATGGCCACGTTCCGCATCCACGGGTCATCGGGAAAGGCGTCGAGCAGCACGACACCGGCGGGATTGCCGGCCAACGGCCGCTCGGTGAAGGCATCGACGATTCGAATCCGCATGCCCCGGACGGTAGGGCTTTCGCACCACTCCCCTCCAAGGCCAATCGCCATCCCCTGGCCCGATTTCCCCCACCCGGCGGCCCCGGCCCACCGCTCCTGCGTCCCGACAGGGGCGCGGGGAACCGCGCGAGCGACCAGACGGTGCCGCACTCGCCGTCGGACCGTCGGTCTCCGCCGCGTGCCGATCGGCCCTACCCCCGGCACGGGAAAGGGCCGACCCGGTGCCGGGCCGGCCCTCCTGAGCGGCACGCTCAGTCCGTGCCCAGTTCCATCGCCGCCCGGTCCAGCAGCTCGTCGGCGTCCGGCGCGGCCTCCCCGCGGGACGCGATCGCCTCGGCGCCGCCCTCCGGCATGTTGCCGATCAGGCCTGTCGCCGCGGCCTGCGCCGCACCGATCGCCGGGTTGGCCGAGCCGATCAGGCCGAGGCCCGCGTACTGCTCCAGCTTCGCGCGGGAGTCGGCGATGTCGAGGTTGCGCATGGTGAGCTGACCGATCCGGTCCACCGGGCCGAACGCGGCGTCCTCGGTGCGCTCCATCGACAGCTTGTCGGGGTGGTAGCTGAACGCCGGCCCCGTGGTGTCGAGGATCGAGTAGTCCTCGCCGCGCCGCAGTCGCAGCGTCACCTCGCCGGTGACGGCCGCGCCGACCCACCGCTGCAGCGACTCGCGGATCATCAGCGCCTGCGGGTCCAGCCACCGGCCCTCGTACATGAGGCGACCGAGGCGCCGGCCCTCGTTGTGGTACTGGGCGACCGTGTCCTCGTTGTGGATCGCGTTCACCAGCCGCTCGTAGGCGGCGTGCAGCAGGGCCATGCCCGGCGCCTCGTAGATCCCGCGGCTCTTGGCCTCGATGATCCGGTTCTCGATCTGGTCGGACATGCCGAGGCCGTGCCGGCCGCCGATCGCGTTGGCCTCCATGACCAGTTCGACGGCGGTTGCGAACTCCTTGCCGTTGACGGTCACCGGCCGGCCCTGGTCGAAGCCGATGGTCACGTCCTCGGGCAGGATCTCGACCTCGGGGTCCCAGAACCGCACGCCCATGATCGGGTCGACGGTCTCGATGCCGTTGTCCAGGTGCTCCAGGGTCTTCGCCTCGTGCGTGGCGCCCCAGATGTTGGCGTCCGTGGAGTACGCCTTCTCGGTGCTGTCCCGGTACGGCAGCCCGTGCGCGAGCAGCCACTCGGACATCTCCTTGCGGCCGCCGAGCTCGGTGACGAAGTCCGCGTCCAGCCAGGGCTTGTAGATCCGCAGGTGCGGGTTGGCGAGCAGGCCGTAGCGGTAGAACCGCTCGATGTCGTTGCCCTTGAAGGTCGAGCCGTCGCCCCAGATCTGGACGTCGTCCTCCAGCATGGCCCGCACCAGCAGCGTGCCGGTGACGGCACGGCCCAGCGGGGTGGTGTTGAAGTACGCCCGCCCGCCCGAGCGGATGTGGAACGCGCCGCAGGTCAGCGCGGCCAGGCCCTCCTCGACCAGCGCGGCCCGGCAGTCCACCAGGCGCGCGATCTCGGCACCGTAGGTGTGCGCGCGGCCGGGCACCGAGGCGATGTCGGGCTCGTCGTACTGGCCGATGTCGGCGGTGTAGGTGCACGGGACGGCGCCCTTGTCGCGCATCCACGCGACCGCGACCGAGGTGTCGAGCCCGCCGGAGAAGGCGATGCCGACGCGCTCGCCGGCGGGAAGGGAGGTGAGGACCTTGGACATAGGAAGAGTATGCATCACAGCGCATGGTCATGCAACGTCGCCTTTCGGAGGGCGCGTCCGGCCGGGGAGTGCGTCCGCTCGGGGTCGGCGAGTGGGGGTTGTCATTCGAAAGCTTCCGATATATCGTTGACGCATCGCGAACGATACGCGACAGATCAACGATGGAATGGAGTGATCGCCATGCGTTCCCACGGACACGAGCGTGGACATGGACAGCGACAGGGACGCCGTGCGGCGTTCGGCCCCTTCGGGCCGGGTGGCCCCGGCTTCGGTCCCGGTGGGCCCGGTTTCGGGCCGGGGCACTGGGGGCCACGAGGGCGCGGAGGCCCCAGGGGGAGGGCGCGGCGCGGTGATGTGCGGGCCTCGATCCTGGCCCTGCTGAAGGACCGCCCGATGCACGGCTACGAGATGATCCAGGAGATCGCCGAGCGCAGCGGCGGTGCGTGGAAGCCCAGCCCCGGCTCGGTCTACCCCACCCTCCAGCTGCTGGAGGACGAGGGCCTGATCGCCAGTGAGAGCGAGGGCGGCAAGAAGCTGTTCTCCCTCACCGACAGCGGCCGCACGGCCGCCGACGAGGGTCCGGACGCCCCCTGGGAAGAGGCTTCCCGCGGGGTCGACTTCGAGGCCCTCGGCGAGATCCGGCAGGCCGGTTTCGGTCTGATGGAGGCCTTCGGGCAGGTCTGGAAGACCGGCACCAAGGAACAGCGTGAGAAGGCGCTGGCCGTCATCAACGAGACCCGCAAGAAGCTGTACCTCATCCTCGCCGACGAGGACTGACCCTCGTGGTCACGGCGGACGGGGCGCCCCGCGGAGCGATCCGCGGGGCGCCCTTCCGTCCGTCCGGGTCAGTGCTCAGGCCACCAGTCCGCCCAGCTTGCGCAGCGACTCGTTCAGGGCCGCCGTCGCCGAGTCCTTGAGTTTTCCCGCCATCAGCGACACGGCCGCGCCCGTGAACTCGCCGTCGATCCGCACCGCGGTCGCGTCCCCGTCCGGGGTCAGCGTGTAGCGGGTCGCGACGGTCACCGCCATCGGGCCCTTGCCGCGGATCGCCAGCACCCGCGCCGGCTCCAGCTCCTCGATGGTCCACTCGACCTCGGCCGGGAAGCCCATCAGCTTCATGTTCTCCTGGAAGGTGCCGCCCACCGCCAGGTTCTCCGGACCGCCCTTCGGGAAGCTGGTGTGGGTCGCGTTCCACTCCCCGTACGCCGGCCAGTCGGTGAGCTGCGCCCACACCTTCTCGGCCGGTGCCTGGATGCGTGCCTCCGCGCTGACTTCGGCCATGCGACCACCCCTTCGTATCGGGCTACGGTGTCGCGGAACGTAGCTGCAGGGCCGCGAACATTCAATACTGATGAACCGTCAGGAAGTGTGCGGATCCCCGGACGGCCCGGCGGCGCGGTCCACCCGCCGTATCTCCGCCGCGTCGAACTGGTCCCAGGCCCGCGGGAACGCGCTCTCGTCGTGGCAGTGCCACGCGTCCCGGAACAGGTCGGCGGGCAGGGCGTTCTCGGGCGCGTACACCCGGTACACGTACTGCCTGCCGTCGACCGCAGGCAGCGCGACCAGCCGGTAACCGCACCCGCTCTCCACGAGGGCGACAGACGTACCACCGGTGCGCGGCGGTTGCGCGCGGGGCGCACTGCGAGCGGCGCGCGCCCCTGCGAGCGGATCGGCCTGATCTCCTCCGTAAGGAGGAGATTTCGGCCGTCGCCGTCCACTCTGCGTGGGACGCGAAGATGCTTCCCCCTGGTGATGACTCAAGCGCTTGCGGTTGATGAGGTAGGGGGTGTGCAACCCCGTATTCCCCGCCAGCCCGTCCAGGACCAGGGCGGCATCCACGCGGACGACGATGCCGGGCTCGGCGCCGAGCTGGCAGCGGTGGTCGCCGGTGCCCGCCGGAGGGCGGTGCGGGACGGGGACCGCCAGGTCGACACCGCCCATCTGCTGCACTCGCTGATCGAGTACGACCCCGAGGTCCGCGCCGTCATCGGCGACGCCCCGCAACTCGCCCGGCTGCTCGGCTATCTCGTGCAGCGCAGCATCGGCTACGGCCTGCGCTGGCAGGGCGGGGTGGAGGACTCCGGCGCCCCGCCGGCCGTCCCGCGGACCGGGGTGAAGGGCGACGGAACCTGGTCGCCGGTGGCCGCGGTCGCCCTGGAGCACGCCTGCGGCCGTGCCCGGCGCCGCACTTCCGGCCGGGCCGAAGGCACCGATCTGCTCGCAGGCCTCGTCCTGGATCCGGGGTCCCGGGCCGTGGAGGTGCTGGAGCGGGCCGGAGTGGCCGCCGGTGACCTGGCCCTGCGGATCGACGGGAGCGGCGGAGTGCGGGACGCCGAGACGGAAAGCCGCACGTCCAGCCGCTGAGACAGGGGTCAAGGGGTGTGACGCTCATGTCGTCCGCTGGCATCATGTGCCGGTGCCTATCACTGACAGCAGCCATGGCAGGGGCCTCGGACTCTCCCTCGCCCTCGGGTCGGCGCTCGCCTTCGGCGGTTCCGGCGTCGCGGCCAAGCCGCTGATCGAGGCCGGACTCGACCCGCTGCACGTGGTGTGGCTGCGGGTGGCGGGTGCCGCCCTGGTGATGCTGCCGCTCGCCGTCCGCCACCGTGACCTGCCGCGCCGCCGGCCCGCGCTGCTCGCCGGGTTCGGCCTGCTCGCCGTCGCGGGCGTCCAGGCCTGCTACTTCGCCGCGATCTCCCGCATACCCGTGGGGGTGGCGCTGCTCGTGGAGTACCTCGCCCCCGCGCTGGTGCTCGGCTGGGTGCGCTTCGTCCAGCGCCGGACGGTCACCCGCGCCGCCGCGTTCGGCGTCGTCCTCGCGGCCGGCGGCCTCGCGTGTGTCGTGGAGGTGTGGGCGGGACTGAGCTTCGACGCGCTGGGCCTGGCGCTGGCCCTGGCGGCGGCGTGCTGCCAGGTGGGGTACTTCGTGCTCGCCGATCACGGCGGAGGCGAAGGGGTGGATCCGCTCGGTGTCATCGCGTACGGGCTGCTGGTCGGCGCGGGTCTGCTGACCGTGGTGGCCCGGCCGTGGGAGCTGGACTGGTCGGTACTGGCCGGCTCCGCGCGGATGAACGGTACGCAGGTGCCGGCCGCCGCGCTGCTCGCGTGGATCGTGCTGGTGGCGACCGTGCTCGCCTACGTCACGGGGGTGGTGTCGGTGCGGCGGCTGTCTCCGCAGGTCGCGGGGGTGGTGGCCTGTCTGGAGGCGGTGGTGGCGACGGTACTCGCGTGGGTGCTGCTGGGGGAGCACCTGTCGGTGCCGCAGGTGGCGGGCGGGGTGCTGGTGCTGGTCGGCGCGTTCATCGCGCAGTCGTCCGCCCCGGCCAAGGAGCCGGTGCCGGAGCGGAGCGCGCTGGGGGAGAGGGCCGCTCCGACGACCGCGGGATGACCGGTGCGGCGGCCGGCGCGGGCCGTCGGTGGCCGGTCGCGCCCCTGGACGGGGCGCGCTCCCCCTGCCGGAACCGTGCGGGAACCGATCCGGAACCGGGATCAGACGCCCTTCAGGTACGACGGGATCGGGACGTCCGCCGCCAGGTCGTCGTTGGCGATCACCGTGTCGTGGCCCTTCCGCAGCGGCACCACGCCGGCCCAGTACGGCAGGTCCAGGTCCTCGGGCTCGTCGTGGGCGCCGCCCGTGCGAGTCTTGGCCGAGACCTCGGTCAGGTCCAGCCGGATCACCGCCGTCGCGGCCAGTTCCTTCCGGTTGGCCGGGCGGGAGTCGGCGGAGCGGCCCGCCACCACCTGGTCCACCAGGGCGTCCAGCGCGAGACGCTTCTCCTCGGGGTCGGTGACCTGGCGGGCGACGCCGTGCACCACGACCGAGCGGTAGTTGATCGAGTGGTGGAAGGCGGAGCGGGCCAGCACCAGGCCGTCGACGTGGGTGACCGTCACGCACACCGGGAGACCGGGGTCGGCCTGGCCCGCCATCCTCAGCGGGCGCGAGCCCGTCGAGCCGTGCAGGTACAGCACCTCGCCGACCCGGGCGAACAGCGTCGGCAGCACCACCGGGGCACCGTCGCGCACGAAGCCGAGGTGGCAGACGTACCCCTCGTCGAGGATCGAGTGCACCTCCTCGCTGTCGTACGACGCCCGCTCCGCGGAGCGCGTCGGGACGGTGCGGCCGGTCGGGGTGTAGGCGGCGGGCTGCTCCGGTACGGTCCCCCGCACGGCGGGCTCGGCGGTCTCCATTGCGGACCTCCATTGCACTAGTGCATAATCTGCTTTGTGCTAGGAGAATATCCGATCGAAGGCCGGGGCGCAGCGGAGATTGCCGCCAGTGTCGAACGCGCGGTGGGCGGCGGCAGACTGGAACCGGGGCAACTGCTGCCGCCGATGCGGGAGTTGGCGACCCGGCTCGGGGTGAATCCCAATACGGTCGCGGCCGCGTACCGCACGCTGCGGGAGCGCGGGGTCATCGAGACCGCCGGCCGGCGGGGCAGCCGCGTCCGGTCCGTGCCGGCCACCACCGGGCGGGACCGGATCGGGGCCGACGTCCCGGCCGGCGTGCGCGACCTGGCCGCCGGCAACCCCGACCCCGCGCTGCTCCCCGCCCTCGGTCCGGCCCTGGCGGCGCTGGCGGCCGACGAGGGCGACCGCGCCCCGGTTCTGTACGGCGCCGACCCCGTCGAGCCGGAGCTGGAGCGGATCTCGCGCGCCGAACTCACCGCCGACGGCGTGCCGGACGGGCCGTTCACCGTCACCTCCGGCTCCCTCGACGCCGTCGAGCGGGTCCTGCTGGCACATCTCAAGCCGGGGGACCCGGTCGCCGTCGAGGACCCCGGGTGGGGCCGCACCCTCGACCTGGTCCCCGCGCTGGGGCTGCGCACCGTCCCGGTGGCCGTGGACGACGACGGACCGCGTGCCGACAGCCTGCGCCGGGCGCTGGAGTCCGGGGCGCGCGCCCTGATCGTCACCGCGCGGGCGCACAACCCCACCGGCGCCGCGGTGAGCGCGGCACGCGCGCGGGCGCTGTGCGCCGTCCTGCGCGACCACCCGCACACCCTGCTGATCGAGGACGACCACGGTCACGGCATCGTCGACCTCCCCCTGCACCCGCTGGTGGGCACCACCCGGCACTGGGCCTTCGTCCGCTCGGTCGCCAAGGCCTGCGGCCCGGACCTGCGGCTGGCCGCCATGACCGGTGACGACATCACCGTCGACCGGGTGCGGGGCCGGCAGCGGCTGGGACCGGGCTGGGTGAGCCGCCTCCTCCAGCGCACGGTGGTCCGGCTGTGGACGGACGGCGCGGTGCGCGGCCCGGAGGTGGCGGCGGCCTACCGGGCCCGTCGTGAGCTGCTCATCGACGCACTCGCGGACCACGGCGTCGAGGCCCACGGCCGCAGCGGCATGAACGTCTGGATCCCGGTCCCGGACGAGACGGGCGCGGTGTCCGCGCTGCTGCACCAGGGATGGGCGGTGTCCCCGGGGGCGAGGTACCGCCTCGCGTCCCCGCCCGGCATCCGGGTCACGGTCTCGACACTGACCCCCGAGGAGACCGCCGCACTGGCGGCGGCGGTGGCATCGACGGTCACACCGGCCCGGGGCCGCATCCAGGCCTAGGCGTATCCAGGCCTAGGCGTATCCAGGCCTAGGCGTATCCAGGCCTAGGTGTACTGCCCCGTGAGACACCTCAGGGTTCTAACTCGTCAAGCGGCGGAGGCGAGTTCGACGAGGAAGGCGGTTTGTTCGTCGAACAGCTTGCGGTGCTGGAGGCAGTGGTAGAGCTGGCCGAGCATGCGGTTGAAGAGGTTTC
>NZ_JBVHQD010000034.1:0-65965 GCF_055567595.1 Streptomyces sp. NPDC026515 | reverse complement strand
GTCGAGCGCATGCTGGGCGCTCCCTGGCCGAGCTGATCACGACGCCATAAAAGGCAACATGATGAAACGTGTGAGTCGCTCTCGCGGCGGGCGTCGTCTCGGGAGACGCGCGGCCTTCGCCGTGCTGGTCTGCGCCAATGTGGTCATGATGGCCACGGCAAGCGCACCGTCACCCATCTACCCGCTGTACCGGGAGCGCTGGGGCCTGTCGGTCACGATGCTGACGGTGGTCTTCGCGGTGTACGTCGTCGGTCTGCTCGGCGCGTTGCTGACGGTCGGATCGCTGAGCGACCACCTGGGGCGCCGCCCCGTGCTGGTCGCCGCCCTTCTGGTGGCGGCGGCCAGCACGGCGATCTTCTGGACGGCCGACGGCATCGTCTCCCTCCTGATCGCCCGGGTGGTGCAGGGCATCGCCACGGGGACGGCCACGGGTGCTCTTGCCGCCGGACTGGTCGACCTCTCACCCGAGCGACGTCCGCAGTGGGGGCCGACGATGACAGCGGTGGGCACGAGTATCGGCATGGCCACCGGTGCCGGAGTCGTGGGGTTGCTGGTTCAGTTGACCTCACGACCCGATGCGTATGTCTTTCCGGTCTTTACGCTGACCTTCGTCGTTCTGGCCGCGGTCATCCTCAGGATCCCTGAGACACCCGCCCCGCGAGCGTTTCGACTGGCGTCGCTGCGACCGAGAGTCCGGGTTTCTCGGGAGGCTCGGCCGACGTTCCTCGCCTCGGTTCCCGCCCTCGTCGCGGGGTGGGCCGTCACGGGTCTGTTCCTTTCGCTCACTCCCTCCCTGGTGAGCAACGTCCTGCATGTGCGATTTGGCGCTGCGGGCGGGCTCACCATTGCGGCGCTGTTTCTGGCCAACAGCGTGGGCGGCTTCTGCTCCGTTCGGCATACGGCACGGTTCGCCACCTTGCTGGGGGCGGTTCTCCTGACTCTGGGCGCGTTGGGACTGGTGGTGGCCATCGCTGTTGCGTCGTCGGCCATCTACGTGGGCGGATCAGTCGTCGCAGGGCTGGGCGTCGGCCTGACGTTCAACGGGAGCCTCCGCGCCATCAGCGCGGTCACCACCGCGAAGTCGCGCTCGGAGGTCTTCTCGGCCGTCTACGTGATCAGCTATGCGGCGTTGAGTCTTCCGTCCCTCGCGGCCGGGCTCGCGGCGCCCTCATGGGGACTGGAGACCACGGGCTACCTGTACGTCGGCTTCGTCGGGGCGCTGTCCGTGGCTGCGGCCCTCCACGCCGGACGTTCGCGTGCTCACCGACCGACCGGAGACCCGATGCGGACGGCCCGGGAAAGCGATCCTCACAGCGAATGGACCCGCTGCTGAGCGTGCCGCATCGAGTCGGTTCCGGCTGCGGTTGCCCCAGGGAGAGTGACCCACGCATGAAACACCGCCGTACTCCGACACCAGCCGAAGAGGCGCTTGATCACGGCTTACCGCCGCCGCGTCAGGGCGGACTTCCTGAGCGCGGCTAATACGCTCGCTCCGCAAACTGGAGGAGGTTGCGATCTGTCAATCCCCTCGCAGCGTGGAGACGATCTATGCGGCCAGTCCCTCGGCGAGGGCGGCCCTGTACTCGCGTTCGTAGTCGATCGGGCTATTGAACCCGCATACGCTGTGTAGCCGCCTGGCGTTGCAGAGGTCGGTGATGCGGATGGCGATCTTGAGGCGGGCCTCGGTGCGGATGCTGAAGGTATGCCGGTGGACGTACTCGACCTTGAGCACGCTGTTGAACGCCTCGCTCACGGCGTTGTCGAAACAAGCTCCGACTCTGCCCATCGACTGCACGATGCCCAGCTTGCGGCAGGCCCTCTTGAACCCACCCTCGCTGCCCCTGTCGGTGTGCGTGATCACGCCGCGGACGTCGCCTCCCCGGGTGGCCGCGGCCATGTTGAGTGAGGCCACCTCCAGCCCGGCGTCGTGCCGGGTAACCATCGCGTAGCCGAGCAGCCGGCGGGAGGACAGATCGATCACCGTTGCCAGGTAGAACTTGGCCTCGCCGGTGTCGATCTCGGTCATGTCACCCACCCAGACGAGGTCGGGCTCCTCGGCGGTGAAGTCCCGGCGGGCGAAGTCCGGGGCCGCGGGCCGCTTGCCCGGCCTGGTCAGTGCCCGGCGCCCGGGGGACCTTCCGTCCGGCCAGCCCGAGCTCGGCCATCAGCTTCGCGACGGTGTTCACCGATACCCGCCAGCCCCGGCGCACCAGCTCGACGAACACCTTCGGCGAGCCGTAAGTGCCCCCGGACCAGCGGAAGATCTCCTCAAGCTCCTCCGCCAGGTGCTGTCGGCGCATCTCCCGCTCGGTCGGCGGCCGGTCGTGCCGCTTGTAGTACCACGACTCCGATACCCCCAGGGCCCGGCAGGCGACGCGGTACGGGATCTCCTGTTCGGCCTTGCAGCTGCTGATCACCCTGACCGCCACAGCCGCGTACGCCTCAGCTACTTCACCCACAAGGCCACGAATCGCTTGCACACATCGCGCTCCATCTCCAGCTCGCGGATGCGCTTGTCCTTCTCCCTGGCCTCGGCCCGCAGCCGCTCCAGCTCCGCCCGCTCACTCTCCCGCAGCCGGCCACCAGACGGCTCCGCCATCGGCCGGTCCGTCGAGGGCGATCCGTTGCGCCGTGCCCGCGAGACCCAGCTGCGCAGCGTCCCGGGATGGATGCCCAGATCCTCGGTCACCTCCGGAATCGGTGTCCCGGTCTCCGTCACGATCCGTACCGCCCCGTCACGGAACTCGGCGTCTTAGTGTATGGGGGAATGGATGACGGAGTCGACGGTGATGGTCAGCAGGAGCCGGGTCTGGCCCGGGCCGCCGTACGAGGCGTAGGGGAGGCCTGTGTACTTCTGGGAGAGATGTTCGATGCTCTCGGCGGCGCCGTCAGCCGTGGCGCTGGTGACGCGTCCCCGTACGGAGAAGTAGCGGGAGGTGTCATCCGGGTCGGCGATGCTGACGGCCACACGAGGGTCGCGTTGAACGTTTTTGGTTTTGCGGTAGCCCTCGACGGTGTTGATGAGGATGTGTTCGCCATCGGTGTCGACCCAGGTCTGGGTGAGCTGGGGCGAGCCGTCCGGCATGGTGGTGGCGATGAAGCAGGGGCTGGGCCGGTTCAGCAGTTTGAGGAGTTCGCCGGGCAGGGGTGTCATGACGTATCGCCCTTCCTTTGGGGGGAAGCTGTCGGTGGGAGGTGCCGATGCCGGCGGTGCGCTCAGCGCAAGGAACGGAAGGTGGTCCGGACTTCGTCAACGAAGAGTGCCGGTTGTTCCAGGGCCGCGAAGTGGCCGCCCGCCTCAAGCTCGTTGAAGTGAACGACGTTGCTGTAGCGGCGTTCCACCCAGCGCTGGGACTTCCGGACGTGCTCCTCCGGGAACATGCTGAATCCGGTGGGCAATGCGATCGGTGCGGTGGCGTTCGGCGCGGAGGGCCGTGCCGACCGTGCCATTTCCCAGTAGGTCCGCGCAGAGGACGTCCCGGTGTTGGGAAGCCAGTAGAGCATGATGTCGTCGAGTAGTTCGTCCAGGGTGAATGATGCTTCTGCGTCTCCCGGCGTGCCGCAGGTGTCCTGGAACATCGCGTAGATCCAGGCAGCCAGGCCGATGGGGGACTCCGCGAGGGAGTAGCCAATGGTCTGAGGGCGGGTTGCCTGCTCCTTGGCGTAGCCTGAGAGGTGCTCCCAGAAGTAGGCGGCGCTGTCGAGCATTGCCTGCTCATGCTCGGTGGCGTCCCGGATCTCGTCGGGCGTCGGCGGGAACATGGCGAAGTTGAGGTGCAGCCCCACGCATCCGGCGGGGGCCTTGCGGCCGATCTCGTCGGTGACCGCGCATCCGAGGTCGCCACCCTGGGCGCCCCATCGCCGGTAGCCGAGCCGGCCCATCAACGTGATCCAGACATCGGCGATCCGGGGAAATCCCCAGCCGGGTTCCGTAGGCCGGTCGGAGAACCCGAATCCCGGCAGCGACGGCACCACGAGATGGAAGGCGTCCCGCGGGTCACCGCCGTGGGCTGCGGGATCGGTCAGTGGGCCGATGACCTTGTGGAAATCGAGGACGGAGCTGGGCCATCCGTGGGTCATGACCAGCGGGAGGGCGTCCGGCTCAGGCGAGCGCACATGGAGGAAGTGAATGCCCAGGCCATCGATGATGGTGCGAGATTGGCCGAAGCCGTTGAGGGTCTTCTCGCACCGCCGCCAGTCGTAGGTGTTGAGCCAGTAGCCGTGCAGGGCACGGAGCTTCGCCAGCTGGGGTCCCTGGCTGGTGTCCAGGACGGTCTCGGCATCGGGCCACCGGGTGCGGGAGAGCCGCTCACGCAGGTCGGTCAGCTGTTCTTCCGGCACGGACAGTGTGAAGGGTTCGATGAGTTCGGACATGGGACATGCTCCTTACTGGGCAACGGTCGCGCCGACCGCGACGCGGGCGGATTCGAGAGGGCGGGATCCGGTGATTCAGAGACTGTCGGGCTGGCGGGTCCGTTCATCGGCGACAATCTCGGGCACCGCGTCCAGCACCTCCTGGAGCCAGGCGATTTCGGCGCGCAGCCTGCGCGCACTGTGACTGACCGCCAGTGCCTCGCTCACCGTCAGGTAGCCGCCGTCGATGGCGTTGGCGTTCAGCGCCTCGGTGTCCGAGAGCATGGAGGCGAGTTCATCCAGCCGGGATGCGATCACCGTGTGGAGCTCGTCCAGCTTTTCCGGGTCCAGGCGGGTGAGGGCCAGGTCGAACGGGTCCGGCTTCATCCAGATGTGGCGCAGACTCTCCGACTGGAGTTCCTTGAGACGCAGCCGCCCTTCGCCGGTGATGCCGTACACCTGACGCTCGGGCAGATTGCCCTCCTTCTCGGTCCTGACCTCTTCCAGCAAGCCCTCAGCCAGCAGGCGCTTGATCGCCTGGTACAGGCTGCCCACGGACACGTCCGTCCACAGGTGTAGATGCTCCCGCTCGGCCTGGAGGCGCACCTTGTGCCCGTGCATCTCGCCGTTCCTCGCGAACGTGTCGAGGATGAACAACCTGATCGATGACATACGGCTACTCTTGCATGAGTACTCGTTCATAGGCAACCTATCGATGTGCCCCGCGAGCGCGAACTAGACAAAGAGACTGGACAACTCCGCTCCCGCATCAAGGACCTCACCGCCCACCTGGCCGGGGGATGGCAACGAGGGTCTTACGGGTGATGCGCAGGTTCTCGCTCTCCGCGTCGAGTTCTCCGAGCCCGCACCGACCACACCATCCCCAGCGCATCCAGCTACTCCACCCGCGCGGCGTCCAGAGTCCCGGCCGTGTAGTACCGCCGCTGCTCCGCCCGCCAGCGGATGCCCGTCGGCCGACCCCCAGTCCTCCGGGGAGACGAACGTGTACGGCGCGCGCAGCTCGGTGCGGTCTCGGGCAGCCACCGGGTGGCGACCTCGATGCCGCGCCGCCAGAACACCTTCTCGGGGTCGATGACCCGCAGCCGGACGAACGGGGCGAGGGCGGCGGGGCCGCGTTCCGTGCTGAACCTGAGCACCCCGGCGGTCGCGGCACCGACCCGCACGACGTCGTCCTCCCGGCCGTCGTCCTCGCCGTCGTGCTCCTGGTCCAGCTTTCCGTCCTCGGCGGCCGGGCGGGCGTTGCGGACCCGGGGGCGGCGAGTGCCTCGATGGTGTCCGAGTCGTGGGCCCGGAGCGCGCCGAGGATCTTGCTGAGGCTGCCGTACGCATTCGAGGTGAGGAGTTCGTTCGCGTCCTCACCCAGGACACCGGAACGATCAGTGTGGCGAGTTCCCCGGCTCCCGGACGCATCCGCAACGCACGCCCGACCATCTGCACAATGTCGCCATCGACCCGCGCGCGTCCGTGAACAGCGCCGCATCGCATTCGGCGGTGTCGACGCCTTCCCCCCCACCACCCTCACCGAGGGGAGCACCCGCAATTCAGCGCGCACATCCCGGCCTTCGAAGCCGTTCCCCCGAGGAAGTCTGACGCGAATTCATTCAGCACCTGGCGACGGTGCGCGGGGGCGTGCTCGCCGTGCCGCCACGCCGACCGCACCTGGTCCGCGGCGGGAAGGTCTCGGGGTCGTCCTCAGCGAGCCGGCCCACCGTCACCGGCACGGCGGCCGCCATCGCCCGGGCCTCCCCGGCCCTGCTGTGGAAGGACAGCACACGCCTGAACCGTTCCACGGACGCGGCGCGTATGAGCCCGGCCTGCTGCGCCTCCCGACCTCCCCGCGGGAGGGCTGGCACAGCAGGGGTACGCCGCTGAAGCGGGTATCGCGCCTGGGACTTCCCTCATCGAACAGACCGTTCCGTTCGATTGGGTCGAGGTGAATGGCGCGGCTGCGGACGGGCGGGAAACGAGGGGTCGGTGGATCTGGGCGGAGAACAGCGCCGCCATCCACCTGTCGAACGCGCGGACATCAATCCGTCGAGGCGGGATTGGCAGGTGAGAATTCCGGCTCGGCCCAGCGCAGCGGCACGGCGCCGGAGGTCTCGAGCGTGTGCTCCACGGTGAAGCGGACCCTGCGAGTGCCGTCGGCAGCGGGGTCGATCCGGGTGCGGCCGGTCAGCTGCAGGGTCGTGCCGTCCGTCCAGTCGAGGAAGAGCAGTCCCGCCCTCGGGTTCAGGGCGAGGTTGCCGAGGCTGAGGAACATGGCGTTGCCCGGGTAGTCGGGCCAGGTCAGCTCGGTGGGTGAAGTGGGCCTTACGAAGCCGGGGTTGCCCCCGCGGTGGCTGGCCTCGGCACCGGAGGGACCGATCGTGGCGAGGAAGAAGGTGTCCGAGACTGCGACGAACGCGGCTTGCCGGGCGGTGAGTTCCCCGCCGTGACGGGGCGGTCCGGGCCGGCGGGCCGGGTCCCACCGGTACTCCGCACGCCGCTGGATGTACTTGGGGCAGTTGGCGAACACCCTCTCCGCCGCGATCGCAAGGCCCGGGCCGGTGGGGCGGGATCTGCCGTTGAGGCGCATCCGGCGGCGGGTGCGGGGATCCAGGGCGAGGGTCGCGACCGCCGTGTCCGGGTGGGCGAGGGCGGCCGCGAGCGGGTCGCCCGGCAGCGGGCCCCCGGCGATGGAGACCTGCCGGGGGCCGGTGGCGCGCACGAAGCCGGGCTGTCCGCTCAGCGGTGACGCCCACACCTGGCCCGTCGCCGGGTCGGCCGCGCCGATGACCAGCAGCGGCTGCTGCTCCAGGAAGGCCGCAGCCACCGGCTTGACGCCCTCGCCAACCGCGCGGCCCACGTGGTCGGCGGCCTCCCGCAGACCTGACTGCTCCTGCAGTGCGCGCGAGCCCGCGTGGTACATGCTCATGATCAAGACCCTTCTTCGGTTCGGGCGTCGGCGGTGACGGCAATGGCGCAGACGAGGACGTCGGGCTCCGCGGTGCCGGTGGGATCCGAGGGGAAGTTCTAGAAGAACCCGCAGGTGGGGGAGGACCCGTGCGGGGCGGGAGCGCCCTTGGCGCCGTGGCCGGTGGAGATCTCCAGGCGAGTGCCGTCCGGGTGGTGGAAGAAGATGCCGCCGGATTCGGCGCCCTCCCTGTGGGCCACCACGCCGTCGTGGGCGAAGTGGACGCCGTGCTCGCGCAGTACCGCCTCGTACTCCTGGATCTGCTCGACGGAGTCGGCGGTGAACGCGAGGTGGTGCAGACCGGCTCGCAGGCCCTCGTACGGCTGCTCCGCCTGCTGCCAGAGGGTGAGGACCGGGGCGCCCCCATCATCGTTGCCCAGGAACGCGTACCGCCGCTCGTCCTGAGAACCCTGGGTGAGCAGGGCGAAACCGAGGATGTCCCGGTAGAAGGCGAGCGAGCGGTCGAGGTCGGTGACGTTCAGGCCGATGTGGCCGGTGTTCAGGGTCGTGGCCGGCATGGAGACTCCTTCGAGGGCAAACTAACTACTGGAATCAAATTTAAAGGTTAGTTTCGGTGAGGTCAACCGGTCACGTACACTTGAATGGTTAGTAGCGAAGGAGTCGCCCATGTCCGCCGATCCACGCCCTCTTACCGGCGAGCCGCTGGCCCTCGACCTGCTCAACACACGCTGGCTCCGGGACGGGGCGACGCAGGATCTGCTCAGCGGGATCGACGGCTTCGCCGTGTGGCTGGCTGCGGCCGGACTCGACGACCGGTTCACAGCCGACGCGTCGACCCTCCGTCACACCCGTCAGGCCAGAGACGCTCTGGCGACAGCCGTGGACGGGCCCCCCGCCATGGGTGCGGCGCCCGTCGACGCCGTGCTCGGCCACGGCCGCATCCGTGCCACCCTCACTGCCGAAGGGCCTGGTGAGGTGACCGAGTTCGACGACCCTTCCTGGGGCCCGGCATGGCTCGCCGCCCGCGACTACCTGCGCCTGCTCAGCGCGGCACCGGACCGGATCCGGGCCTGCGCCCACGAGTCGTGCGTGCTGCACTTCTTCGACACGTCGCGCAATGGCACCCGCCGCTGGTGCTCGATGGCCTCCTGTGGCAACCGGGCCAAGGTTTCCCGTCACTACGCCCGCTCGAAGGAGAACTGAGCGGGCAGGAGTGCCATCGCCCGTTCGCGGGCCGGCCAGGTACCGGCCCCCGTGGACGTGCCCGGGCTGAGCCGTTCCGGGTCCGTCGGGGATCTCAGTTGGCGGAGTGGTGGACCAACTCGGCCGGGGCTGGCGGGGGTTGGTCGCGGTTTGCTGGAACGGCTCAATGACGTCCCCACTATCGCCGGACCGACGTCACAGCGGATTGGAGTTTTCGAGACCGCGGCATCCTTGCCGGTAGTTGACGTTGGCCAGGGCATGCCTTGAGCCCTGCCAACCGCCGAGATCCGCTTCAGATCCCCTGAACGCGGTCCGGGGCAGCGTCATGTGAGCATCCGGATATGACACCTGGTCGGCTCACCTTCCTCAACGGCGCGTCCAGCTCGGGCGAGTCGAGCGTGGCGTGGGAGCTTCTTCTGGACATCCTGGACGGCGGCGTCTTCTTCCATCTGGCGGTCGATGCCTTCAACGCGATGCGCAGAAAGCGCGGGCTCGGAGCGGAGGAGGTCGACGCCGCGCTTCGGCGCACCCGGATGGACTTCCAGCGCTGGACCGCAACCATGGCCGAGGCGGGCGATGACATCGTGGTCGACCATGTGCTGAGCGAGCCACGGCGACTGCTCGACTGTCTAACGGTGCTGCGACCTGAGGGCGTCCTTTTCATCGATATCCACTGCCCGCAGGACGAACTCGCCCGCCGCGAGCAGGCGCGAGGAGGCCGCCCGTCGGGCCTGGTGGCGCGTCATGGATGACCTGAACTAGGGAGCTCGCGCAGGGTTGGCGTTGGCACGTCGAGGGGCGTGAACCGGCGCGGCGTTCACGCACGTTCATCGATTGCCCCGGCGCGAAGAGTGGGCATTGTGCCGCTGCTCATGGATCTCCTCGTACCAGTCCGGGGCATTCTTCTTGAACTTGCGGCGTGATGGGGAAACACGTGTCCACGGGTCTGGGCACTCAGACTCTGGTAGCCGGCGCCCGCAGGGATCTCCACCGGGGGGCGTCGGTCAGGAGCCCGATCAGCCCTGACCTACGGGCATGAGTGATGTCCGCATGGCTCGCGGGTTCAGCCGCTGCGGTACAGGAGGCGGCCAGCCCCACTCCGGCACTGAAGTTGGTCCCACTCGTTGGCCCCCGGCGGGTCGCGTGGGGTGCGGTGCGTCAACCTCGCTCCGGCAAGTCGTTTTGGCCCCACCCCGAACGAGTGGGTTCCCCGGCCGTGGGGAGGGAGCGACGAGGCGGGGGAGCATGGGCGCGCGCGACCGGCGTAGAACGGCTCGTGCCTGACCGGGCCGAGGCCGGCGCCCCGTACAGGGGTCGGCCTCGGGTCTCAGGGCGGGTCGGCGTTGATGGTGATGGTCAGGCGGATGCGTTGCGGCGCCCGTCAGCTCTCCACGTCCGCTCGCATGATCGGCCACGAATCGTGATCGGCCACGAATCGGGCCTCATGCAGCCGTGGCCGTCTGCGTCTTGGCCTCACGGACCCCGCGCAGGGCGCCGGACCAGGCGATCACCTGGTCGAGCATGCCGCCCACGGCGGTGTCGAGGCCCTCCTGGGGGACGAAGGTGCCGGTGCGGAACGAGGCGTGTGTCGAGATGGTGGGCTGGGCCCGCACCGCGGCCACCTGGAGTTCGGCGAGGACGAGCCGCAGTGCCTCGGCGGCGCGGGCCCCGGCGACCCAGCCGCCGTAGCTGATGATCCCGGCGGCCTTGTCGTTCCACTCCCGGTAGACGTAGTCCAGGGCGTTCTTCAGGGCTCCGGGGTAGGAGCGGTTGTACTCGGGGACGAGGAATACGTAGCCGTCGAAGCTGTCGATGAGTGCGCCCCAGGTGCGGGTGTGGTCGTGCTGGTACTGCTGGAGGTTCGGGTTGCCGGGCTCGTCGAGGTTGCCGAGGTCGTGGTCGGCGAGGTCGATGAGTTCGTAGTCGGCGCCGCCGTGAGCGCGGGCGGCCTCCAGCGCCCAGGCGGCGATCTGGTCGCCGCGGCGTCCGGGGCGGGTGCTTCCGAGGACGAGTGCGATGCGGAGTGGCATGGTCTCCCTTCCAGAGAGTTGATACGTCAACTCTAGATCGGAGGGAGTTGAAGTGACAACTCTGCTGGTCGCGGTATCCTAGCGAGATGATGGAGACGCGATCACTGGAACCCGAGGAGTGGGAGTTCTGGGACACCTGGATGCGCGCACAGCGCCTGCTCGCCAGGGAGCTGGAGCGGGGTCTGCAGCGCGACAGCGGAATCTCGAAAGCCGAGTTCAGCGTGCTCGTGACGCTGTGGAGGGCTACCGGCCCCGAGATGCGCGTCGGCGAACTCTCCGAGTCCCTCGACTGGGACAAGAGCCGCGTCTCACACCAGCTGACACGCATGGAAAATCGAGGCTTCGTCAAGCGCACCCAGTACGGGGCCGATGGCCGCCGCGCGGGGATCGGACTGACCGCCGAGGGACGCTGCGCCGCCCAGAGCGCCATCCTCGTGCATGCCGACAACATCCGCCGGCACTTCTTCGACTCACTTACTCCCGAGCAGGCGGCGGTCATCCGGGCATGGAGCGAGCAAGTAGTCGACCGCATCGAGCCGCGTCGCGGCGAGACCGCCGGCGACGGCGCGTCCTAGAACCTGCCGCACGGCCCCTGGACAGGCGTTGCCGATACGACCCGGGCGTTGTCAGACAGCTCCTGGTACGAAGGCTGTAGGGGATGACTCTGCATTCTCGCGGGACGCCGACTGGCTGGTGCGGCGAGACTGAAGCCCCGCGCAACTCGTCATGCAGGGCTCAGGCAGCCCTTCAGGACTTGCCGTGCTTCTCTTGGGTCTTCTTGAAGCGGAAGCTGTCGGTGCCGGTCTTGACGATGTGCGCGTTGAAGGTCACCCGGTCCACGATCGCCGCGCAGAGCCGGGGATCGGCGAACGTCTGCTTCCACTCCGAGCACGGGACATTCGAAGCAATGGCGATCGCGCGTCCTTCCTCGCGTTCGGTGGTGGTCGACGGTGTGGTCGGCCTCTTCCGCAGGCGTTCGGGGGGAACCGGCGTGGTGATCACCCGAGCTCCCGGCTGACGCTCACGTCACGTTGCCGCGCAGCAGCGCCGTCGCCGCGCGCGTAGCGCGTGTGGCGACATCCTCGGGGGAGAGGCGGGAGCGGGTCAGGAACTCCTCAGTGTCCAGGGTGACGTAGCCGTGGGCCAGGACGAAGAGCTGTTCGAGTAGGAGCAGTGCTTGGGAAGGGTCGGCGTGGCCCGCCTGCCGGGCGAGGTCGAGCAGCAGCGCCATCAGGTCCCGGCCGGCCCGGGCCAAGTCGGGGTCGCGCAGCGGCCTCAGCTCCCGGGCGAAGATCACATCGAGGCCGGCGCCGCGGTCGGACACATGGCGCACGTATGCCCCCGCGGTGGCCGCGAGCTGGTCGACCGGGTCGGGGCCGGCCGCCTGCGCGGCGGCCTCCATGGACCGGGTGAGCTCCTCGGCGGCCTGTGCCGCGACGACGGCGAGCAGCGCGTCACGGTTGGGGAAGTGGCGGTACGGGGCGGCCGTGCTCACCCCGAGTCTGCGGGCGAGTTCGGCGACGGAGAAGCCGGCCATCCCCGTCTCGGAGAGCAGCACGAAGCTTTCGTTGATCAGGGCCGAGCGGAGCTGCCCCCGGCCAGGGCGCTCACTCCCTGCCCCAACTGCGGCGTCAGTCACTCGGTCCACCTTCCTTGACCATAAGTAAGAGACCACTTACTTTAGATGTGATAGCCCTCTTACTTCTAGCACTGGAGGACACGCATGACTGGGATCGACGGCAAGGTGGTGGCCATCACGGGCGCGGGCAGCGGGATCGGCGAGGCGAGCGCGCTGCTCCTCGCGTCGCGCGGCGCGAAGCTCGTCCTCGGAGGGCGTCGGAGCGACCGGCTGGAAGCGCTCGCCGCCCGCATCGAGGCCGACGGCGGCACGGCCGCCTGGGCGACGACGGACGTGCGTCGCCGCGGAGACCTCGCGGACCTGGTGGCACACGCCTGCGGGCGCTATGGCGCACTCGACGTCCTTGTCAGCAACGCCGGGATCGGCCCCATCTCGCCGTTCGACGAGCTGCGCGTCGAGGACTGGGACCAGATGATCGACGTCAACTTCCGCGGCGTGCTGCACGGGATCGCGGCAGCGCTCCCCGTGTTCCGCAAGCAGGGCAGGGGGCAGTTCGTCAACGTCGTCTCGACCGCCGGGCTGCGCATCGTGCCGAACCAGGCTGTCTACGCGGCGACGAAGAACGCAGTCCGCACCGTCTCCGAGGGACTGCGCCAGGAAGCCGGGCCCGAGCTGCGAGTCACCATGGTCTCGCCCGGCTATGTCGCGACGGAGTTCGCCGACTCGGTCACCAGCCCCACCGTCAAGTCGCAGGCCACGGCGGTCGACTTCTCCCTCTCCCCCGACGACATCGCCCGCGCTGTCGCCTTCGCGATCGAGCAGCCGTCGAACGTCGACGTCGGCGACATCGTCGTCCGCCCCACGGCACAGAACTGACGCCTCGCCGGCCTCGCTGGGCGAACTCATCGCGGGCCGCCGTCATGTCTGGCCGCCTCCACGCCCCTCAACTGCTTCACCCGTTCGGACTGCGGCCGCTGTTACGCACTCTTGCGGACCGGGCCTTCGGCTTGGGGTGCCGCTGCCCGGCGGGGTGAGGTGTCGCGCCGCCGCTGGCGCGGAGTCGGCGGGTGGTAAGCCATCAAATCATCATGTTCATCGCATGCGTGGGTGTTACGTGCGTGACTCACTTAAATATCCATGATTCGTTACATGCTTCGTGTTCCGTACTGCTCAGGTTCGAGGGAGGGCAGGGTGTGGGTGTGCGGCCGATCGGGCCGACAAGCACCACGCACCCCGTCGGCCTGCGACTTCGTGGCGCAGATCCAAGGGCGTCAGCTCCGAATGGGGACCTCGTGTCCGTTTCGGTGACCGCCCGCCGTGTGACCGCCGCTGCTGTGGGCGCGCCGGCCCTGCCTGCCGCGACCGCCGGCCAGCCCCCCCGCCCGCCCGCCGAGGCCAGCCGCACCGGCGAGGGCTCCGGCCTGGGACTCGCCTTCGTCCACGCCGTCGCCCTCGCGCATGGGGGCACCGCACACGCCGAGAACACCGGGCGCGGGAGTGCCCTCACCCTCGACCCGTCCTGCTGGGCGGCGCGCTGGCTCGGGGGCGCGGCGTACGGGCGCAGGTATGGCGCCGCACTGCCGGGCCCGCCGGCCCACCTCGCCCCCTTGCTCGGCCATTACGGGTACTGGGCCGTCGGCGCTGTGGTCTTGGTGGAGGACTTCGGCGTCCTGAATCCGATCGGGTGCCACGGGACAGGCATCACTCGGTCCGGGCAGCCTCGCCGAGGGCCCGAGAGAGGCGCTTCTCCAACTGCCGGACTCGCGTGGCAAGGCGTTTGTTCCGTTCCAGCGCGTTGGCCAGGTCGGCCTGCGGGGAGGCGCGGCTGACAGCTGCGTTCCGTCCTTCCTGTGGAGAGGCGGCCGCGGCCGCGTGGATGCGTTGGAGGAGGTCGCGATGTCTGTAGAGGAAAGTGCGGTCTACTCGCGCGGCGCGTGCGAGAGCGGAACGGTGATGCCGGCGTCGCTTCGCATTGTGTCCAGGGCTTTGAGAACGCGCTCACGGCGGGGGACCGAGCCGGCCCGCCTGCCGTCAGTCATGTTCGTCGTGCTGTTGTGCCATGGTGGAAGTCGGGCATGTGCGGTTCGACGCGGGCGAGGGCGGGACGCGGGGAGCCCTGTGGGGAACCGGGCGGTCGGGGGTCCTGCTCGCGCGTCGGCGGGGCCGCGCGCGCCGGTCCGGTCATCGGCCCGGTTCCGCCGACGGCGCCGGCGGTGTGACGGCAGGGGCTGCACTAGACATCTCAGGGGACTAAGAGGTCAAGTCGCCTTCTCTCATCGGAGTGAGGAGCATGGAGGCGACTCTTTGAGCGGCATGCGTCACCATGGTCTGCCGAGCGGCACAGCATGTGGTGGCCCGATAGGGCGACCCAGTAACGAGGGTGGGGCGCGTGGAGCAGAGCGAGGACCAGATTTTGGCTGAAGAGCGCGTCGCTCTTGGCGCGGTGAGTGTGGGAAGCGGTGGTTTGGTTCGGATTGTGGCAAAGCTGATGAGGAAGAACGTCCATGAGATTGACCTGCTTGTCCCCCTGCCGTTCGATGATGTGGTGAAGCGCGTCTCCGTTGTGCTCGGGAGGGCGGGTCGAGCACTCGAAACCGGGCCAGTTGGCTCTGACGAGAATGAGGAGACAATCCGTGTTGTTGCCGGCGGTGGTGCTGGTGGTCTGAATCCTGTGGTGGTGACAGCTCGGGTGCTGAAGGCCGATGAGGACAGCTCGGAGGTCTGGTTGCGTGCCGCAGCCAAAGAGGGCCTGGTCAGGCAGCGAGCCGGAGAGAAGACCGCCGTGCGTCTTGCCGCCCTGCTGAGCAGGGCAACAGGGGCAGACACGGCAGGCGGGTGAGCTGCGGGGCCGACGGCAGCCAAGATTGTCTTTGGGTGACTGTTGCTTCCGGAGACAGAGCCAGCGGTGCGGGGGCGGGTTGTTCGTCGAAGTGCCGTCGAGTCTCGGACTGTGATGGAGTTGTCCGAGGAAGCGGTTGAGTAGGTGGCGCTGAGCGGCGTCGTGCCGGTCTCCGTGCTCGCGCCGGCGCCTGTAGTGGGCGTTGGCCCCGGGCGAGGGTTGCAGGGGGAAGGCACCAAGGCCCTGGTTCAGGTCCTGTTGCTGCACTGCCACCTGCGGCACCTGAGTGCACCGGTGACGAATTCCGCCGCGAAATACGCAAGTTGCGCAGAGGCACTCGATGGGGCGCGTCGGCTCTTGTTACGATAATGCTGCGGCGGAAAGCTGGTTCGCCATCCTGAGAGCGGAGATCGGGACGACCATGTGGGAGACCCGCGCGACCGTTCGGGCCGACGTTTTCCGCTACGTCGAGGTCGAGTACAACCGCAGCCGGCCCCGTCGGCACCCCGATTACGGGTACGCCACCCCGCTCGAAACGAGATCCTTGCTCAGGCAGAACCTCATCCCGGCAGCGTAAACACCCGCTGTCCAGTTCGCGTGGGGAACTTCAGGATCACTTCCTGGCCTTCACCAGCATTGCCTGGGCCCTCATCTGCTACCGCCGGCTCGCCAGATGAGGCAGACCAGCAACTTGACAGCCTGGGGCAAGCCCGCGCCCCACAGAGCAGAATCGTTCACGGCCTCGGCCCGGCTGTCCGCGCTCAGCGCCCTGCGCAGGAACTCCGTCATGCCGCAGTCAAAGCGCGTCCAGGTGTACGACGGCCTGACTCTCGGGGCTCCTGGCGCTACACCCGTAGCGCCACCACTGCGTGCAGTCGACCATGGTGATGGAGGCGATCCGGGTACCCAGCATCGGCCCGGGCCGGCCGCGGACCAGGCCGTCTCACGTCATCGACGGCAAGGGCTACAGCTCCAAGGCGATCCGCGGACGGATGCGTCGGCGTTCGTCCGCGAACCGGTCTGACGGTCGTCCGGTGCCGGCCGGGCGAAGGGCCCGCGGACTCGCTGATGAGGCAGGGCCCGCCATTGTCGGTCGAGCGCCGTATGGGGCGACCGTCGAGGTCTCTGGCGGCCCGTCAAGCGATGACGGAGAAGGCGTACGGTTTCGGACAGCGGCAGGAAGTACGGTTTCGTCCTGATCGGACAGGGACTGCGGTCCCGTTTCGCGTCTCGCGACGCTCCGAGGTCAGGGCGAACCGATTCGACGCAAGCGCTCGACGTGATTTCACGACAGACATTGCGCGGGCCGGTCGCGTAGCGCGATGCGCAAACGGTGCCAACACTCCTTCAGGGACGTCCGCTTCGGCGTGTGGCGTTCGCGGCGGCGCTTCGTGATCTGGGTCCATTCGAAGACATGCCTGTTCAGCGGTGTGGTGGAGGGTCATCGGGAGGTCCGTCGGCCATACCCGCGCGGCCCGCAGCGCCGTCGCGGCACTGGGTCGGGCCGCAGTCGCGAGCCGTCCCATCGCAATTTTTCGTGCTTCCCAAGAGCTTGCGAACCGCGGCGATCAGCGGTCGAATCGATTCCGCACCAAGGTCCGCAGGAAGGGTCTCCCCACCCTTGACAGCCCTGTGGGACCGGTAACACCGTCTCCCCCGATATCTCTCGGCAATCCCACTGCACAACGGCACGTTCAGGCGCTTCGGCATGTGTCACCACCACCACCGCAACCCGACCGGGTTGCACCGGCACGGTAGGGAGTCCAGATGGGAACCACGCGTACAAGACGCCGCCTGCTGTCCAGGCGCGAAGGCGTCGAGCGGTTACTCGCGGCGGTAGGCCGCCGGGGCGGGCCCAGGAACGCGTTGCCTCGGACACATCTCCCTCCGTCGGCGGGCCCGGCCCCTTCCGGGTGGAAGACGTTCGCCCGGACGGCGGCCGCAGCCGCGCTCGTCGCCGGCGCTATGGCCGGCGCCACGGCCACGGCCGGTACCGCCCGGGCCGCCACGTCCGGGCCCTGCGACATCTACGCGGCGGGCGGCACGCCCTGTGTGGCGGCGCACAGCACCACGCGCGCGCTGTACGCCTCGTACAACGGGCCGCTCTACCAGGTCCGGCGTGCCTCGGACAACTCCACCCGCGACATCGGGGTCCTGAGCGTGGGCGGGTACGCCGACGCCGCCGCCCAGGACTCGTTCTGCTCGGGGGTGTCCTGCCTGATCACTGTCATCTACGACCAGTCCGGCCGCAACAACAACCTCACCCAGGCACCCGGCGGCGGTGCCGCGGGCGGCCCCGACAACCTCGCGAACGCGACCGCCGCGCCCACCACGGTGGGCGGTCACAAGGCCTACGGCGTGTTCGTGGCGCCCGGCACGGGCTACCGGAACAACCACACGAACGGCATCGCCACCGGGGACAACGCCGAGGGCATGTACGCGATCTTCGACGGCACGCACTACAACGGCGGCTGCTGCTTCGACTACGGCAACGCCGAGACGGACAGCAACGACGACGGCAGCGGCACGATGGAGGCCATCTACTTCGGCAACATCAAGGTGTGGGGCTACGGTCCGGGCAACGGTCCGTGGATCATGGCCGACCTGGAGAACGGCCTCTTCTCCGGGGTGAACCAGCATTACAACGCCAACGACCCGGCCATCAACTACCGCTACACGACCGCCATCATCAAGGGCGGCCCGAACCACTGGGCGATCCGTGGCGGCAACGCGCAGTCCGGGGGCCTGTCCACCTTCTACGACGGAGTGCGCCCCAACGTCTCGGGTTACAACCCGATGCGCAAGCAGGGCGCCATCATCCTGGGCACCGGCGGCGACAACAGCAAGGGCGCCCAAGGCACCTTCTACGAGGGCGTGATGACCTCCGGCTACCCATCGGACGCCACGGAGAACGCTGTCCAGGCCAACATCACCGCGGCTGGGTACGGCAACTCCGCAGGGGACGGGACGAGGACCGGCGCGCTGCACGCGGTGGGCGCGGGCAAGTGCCTGGACGTGCCGAACTCCTCCACCACGGCTGGTGCACAACTGCAGATCTGGGACTGCAGCGGCGGCGCCAACCAGACGTGGACCCACACGTCCTCGGGCCAGCTGACCGTCTACAGCGGCAGCAGCCAGATGTGCCTGGACGCGTACAACAACCAGACGTCCGCCGGTACCAAGGTGGTGACCTGGCCGTGCAACGGCGGTACCAACCAGCAGTGGCAGGTGAACTCGGACGGCACCGTCACCGGTGTCCAGTCCGGGCTGTGCCTCGACGTCACCGGCGCTTCCACGGCCAACGGCGTCCTGGCTGAACTCTGGCCGTGCAACGGCCGATCCAACCAGCAATGGACCCTCAACTGACCTGAGGGCTCCGGTGCGCCGGCCCACCGCCGGCCGCGTGCCACGCGTCACCAGAGGCGGACACCGGCCACCCCGATGGGCGCGTCAAGCAGGTGACTTGCACGGCGAAGAAACGCCGCAATGCCTCGCACCACAGGGCGACACGCGCACCGACGGAGGATGACCATGTCCAGAGCCAGAGACCTTTGCGGCCTGTGGGCCGTTCCCACAGCTCTGCTCGCCCTACTGGTCGGCAACCCGGCCAGCGGCGGGGTGGCGTACGCGGAGCCGGCACAGCGCCAGACGGGAATCGCCGACCCGGCGGCACCAACTGGCCGCAGGGTGCCCGGCAGGTCATCCAGGAGGCAGGAGTCCAGTCCACCGGCGGCACGGACGGATTCCCCGCCGGCTACCACCAGTTGGTGATCGGCAGCGACAGCCTGTGCCCGGACGTGCACGGCACCTCCGGCGCGGCGATCGACCAGTGGACCCGCAACGGGCAGACCAACCAGCAGTTCCGGTTCGTGCCGGCCACTGGCGGTTACGGGCAGCTGCAGGCGCGGAACTCCGGGCTGGTGGTCGTGGTGTCCGGTGGTTCGACGGCCGCCGGTACGCCCGACATCGTGCAGCAGGCACCGGGCGGAGCGGCCGGCGGTCTGTGGTCGCCGGTGCGGCAGTCCGACGGCTCGTGCTCGTTCCGTAACCAGAACAGCGGCCTGTGCCTGGACGTCTACGGCGGCGGCAGCAGCCCCGGCCGGCAGTTGGACCAATGGCCCTGCAAGAACACAGCCGGCACCAACCAGGACTTCACCCCCCGCTGACAGATTGATTCGTGTACTCGTTCACCCCACCCACTGTCCCGCGCCAGTGAGGAACGCTCATGAAGAAGTACCCGGTATCCCTGGGCGCCGCGCTGACGGCCGCGCTCGCCATCGGCGCCGCACCCCGCGGCGCCCGCCGCTGCCACCGGGGCGGAGCCCGCCCGTCAGTACTGGAATCTCCGGTGAGGTGATCGGCGCGGGGTAGGGCCCTGAGAGCGAACACCCGTGCCCGGTACGACGGCGGTCGCCGGGCACAGGTCTCGGCATGCCCTCAGACGGTCTCATCATGGGCTAGACATGGGATGTATCAAGTGGTGAATCGCCAAGAGCTACCTATTGACACTGCGTTGGGCCTGTGGGATCACTATGCAACATGGGATGTATGAGTGTTCCCTGGGAGTGCTCTCGGGCACGCTGGCAGGAGCGGTCGACACCCCTTCCGAACTCTCTCGGACAGGCACGGCACTCTCCGTCCCCTTCCCCCGCCCATGCGAGGACACAGAATGCAGCCTTCATCCGCTCCGCCCCGTCGTCCCATCGCTCGTGCGTCGCACTTACCGGCGGCCGCCGCCGTATGCGTGATGGGACTGCTGGCCATGCTGCTGGCGACCGGGCCGACCTGGTCCGCGCCGGCATCGGCGGCACCCGTGGTGAGTTCGGCGTCGGGCCGGTGCCTGGACGTCAGGGGAAACGTCTCCACGCCGGGCACGACGTTGGACATCTGGGACTGCAACGGCCAGACCAACCAGGCGTTCGAAGTGACCTCGACGGGTGAACTGAGGACGATGAACGGCGCCCGCTGCGTGGACCCCTACGACAGCCGGACCGCCCTCGGAAGCCCCGTGGTCATCCGCTCGTGCGACGGGCGGGCGACCCAGGTGTGGCGACAGAACTCCGATGGGTCCCTCATCGGTGCCGCGTCCGGTTTCTGCCTGGACGTCAGCGGGGCGGGCACGGCCAACGGCACCGCGGTCATCCTGTGGACCTGCAACGGCCAGAGCAACCAGAAGTGGACCACGCCGACAGCCACACCCCCGCCCGACGGGTCCGGCCCGTGCGACATCTACGCCGAGGGCGGTACCCCGTGCGTCGCCGCGCACAGCACGGTGCGCGCCCTCTACCGCTCGTACAACGGCCCTCTGTACCAGGTCAGGCGCGCCTCGGACAGCGCGACCCGGGACATCGGCGTGCTGGCGCCCGGCGGCTTCGCCGATGCCGCGGCCCAGGACGCCTTCTGCGCGGCCACCAGTTGCGTGATCACGGTCGTCCGCGACCAGTCCGGACACGGCAACGACCTTTGGTACCAGGGCTCGTCCCAGGTCCCGGGATCGAGTCAGAGCAGCCCCGCGAAGGCGACGTCCGAGTCGCTTACCGCCGGGGGCACCAAGGCGTACTCGCTGTACATCAACCCGGGGAACAGCTACTGGCGGGACGGCCACCTTACGGGCGTGCCGACCGGTGCATCACCCGAGGGGGCGTACATGGTGACCAGCGGTACCCACGTCAACGGCGGCTGCTGCTTCGACTACGGCAACAGCGAGACGAGCAGGAAGGCCGACGCCGCCGGGGCGATGGACGCGATCAACTTCGGTACCGAGTGCTGGTTCGGCGGCTGTTCGGGAAGCGGCCCCTGGGTGCAGGCCGACCTCGAATGGGGGCTGTACCCCGGCGGCAGCCAGTCCTGGAACCCCGACCAGCGGGCGTTCGCCGGCAGGTTCGTCACGGCGATGCTGAAGAACAACGGCTCGTCCAGGTTCGCTCTCAAGGGCGGCAACGCCCAGTCGGGGAGTCTGACCACCCTGTGGGACGGCGCGCTGCCCGGCGGATACAGCCCCATGAAGAAACAAGGGGCCATCGTCCTGGGCAGCGGCGGCGACTGCTGCAAGCCCGGCGGCGGCGCCAACCTGAGCGCCGGCACCTTCTACGAGGGAGCCATCGTCGCAGGCTATCCCTCCGACGCGAGCGACAACGCGGTGCAGGCGAACGTCACCGCCGCCGGCTATCGCTGATCGGCCGTCGGTTTTCCCAACTCGGTCCAGGAGTCGATGACTTATGCCCAAGACCACGGTGGGGGCCGGACGCCTTCAGCTGCTGCCCCCACGGCTGTCCCTGCGCAGAACCCTGGCGCTCACCTTCTCGGCCTTGCTGCTCGCAGTGGCCACGCCCCTGCTCGCTCTCGGTGCGGCACAACCCGCCGCCGCCCTCGGCAACGGACTCGCCCTGACTCCGCAGATGGGCTTCAACGACTGGAACGCGTACGGCTGCAACGTCTCCGAGTCGCTGATCAAGACCACCGCCCAGGCGATGCACACCAACGGCATGCAGGCGGCGGGTTATTCGTACGTCAACATCGACGACTGCTGGATGACCCACAGCCGGGACTCCGGCGGCCACCTGGTGCCGGACCCGGTGAAATTCCCCGACGGCATCAAGGGCACCGCGGACTACGTGCACTCATTGGGCCTGAAGCTGGGGATCTACGAGGACGCGGGCACCGCCACCTGTGCGGGATACCCGGGCAGCCTTGGCCACGAGAGCACGGACGCGCAGTCGTTCGCGTCGTGGGGCGTGGACTACCTGAAGTACGACAACTGCAATAACACCGGCGCGCCGGCACGGACCCGGTACACCGCGATGCGTGACGCCCTGACGTCCACCGGCCGGCCGATCGTGTTCAGCCTGTGCAACTGGGGCCAGGAGAACGTGTGGACCTGGGGCGCGGACGTGGGCAACAGCTGGCGCACCACGGGGGACATCAGCCCGAACTTCTCAAGCATGCTGTCGATCTTCCACAGCAACGTCGGACTGGCCTCCTACGCCGGACCCGGCCACTGGAACGACCCGGACATGCTGGAGGTCGGCAACGGCTCGATGACGGCCACCGAGAACCGCAGCGAGTTCAGCCTCTGGGCGGAGATGGCCGCGCCGCTCATCGCCGGCACCAACATCCCCCAGGCCAGCACCGCCACCTTGTCCACGTTGACCAACTCCCGGGTGATCGCGGTCGACCAGGATTCCCTCGGCAAGCAGGGCACCATGGTGTCGTCCGCCGGGGGCCTGGACGTGCTGGCCAAGCCGCTCGCCGGCGGAGACGTTTCGGTTGCGCTGTTCAACGAGACGGGCTCCACGGCGACGATCACCACCACCGCGGCCGCGATCGGGAAGACCGGGGCGTCGGCTTACACCCTCACCGACCTGTGGTCGGGCGGCTCGTCGAGCACCGCCGGCACCATGAGTGCCTCGGTACCGGCGCATGGCACGGTCATGTACCGGGTCGCGGGCGGCACCAGCAGCGGCGAAGGCACCGGCGTGACAGGGGAACTGCACGCGGTCGGCGCGGGCAAGTGCCTGGACGTACCCGACTCCACCACGACCGCCGGTACCCAGGTGGAGATCTGGAGCTGCAATGGCGGCGCCAACCAGAGCTGGACACACACCGCATCCGGCCAGCTCACCGTCTACTCCGGCAACGCCCAGACGTGTCTGGACGCCTACGACAACCAGACCACGCCGGGCACGAAGGTGGAGATCTGGCCGTGCAACGGTCAGCGAAACCAGCAGTGGACGCTGAACTCCGACGGCACGATCACCGGCGTCCAGTCCGGCCTGTGCCTGGACGTCACCGGCGGGGCCACCGCGGACGGAACCCTCGCGGAGCTGTGGACCTGCAACGGGAGCAGCGGTCAGCGGTGGACGCTGGGCTGACTCCCCCCCTGCCCCTCGGCACTGCTGCTTCGGTGCCGCCGTGCGGCGGCACCCCCACGGAGGAGGACTCCTTGCCCGGATCAACAGCCGAGCGCCGGCGAAGGCGATTACCGGCCGCGTTCCTGATCGCCCTGGCGATGGCCCTGGCCGCGTTGGGCACACCGGCGTTCGCCACGTCGCCGCGGACCGGCACGAGCGTCGCTGTCCACGGGTCGGCCCCCGGCCCCGCGGCCGCCGCGTCGCTCCCGTGCGACATCTATGCCGCCGGCGGAACGCCGTGCGTGACGGCCCACTCCACGACCAGGGCGCTCTTCGCGGCGTACGACGGGCCGCTGTACCAGATCCAGCGGTCCTCCGACCACAGCTACCGCGACATCAGGGTGCTCGGCGCGGGAGGGTACGCCGACGCCGCCTCCCAGGTCTCGTTCTGCGCGGGCACGTCGTGCACGATCACGAAGATCTACGACCAGACCACCCGACACAACGACCTGCCGATCTCCTGGGGCGGCTACTGGAAAGGGCCCGGCCCCAACGGATCGGACGTGGGAGCCGACGCCATGGCCCTGCCGGTGGCCGCGGGCGGCCACCAGGTCTTCGGCGTCAAGGTCACCCCCGGTGTCGGTTACCGCATCGACCACGCGAACGGCGTCGCCACCGGCTCCCAGCCCGAAGGCATCTACATGGTCACCTCGTCGAACTTCACCGACCAGTGGTGCTGCTTCGACTACGGCAGCGGCGAGAACTCCCACACCGACACCGGTAACGCCACCATGAACGCCATCTACTGGGGCAACGCCTGCTGGTTCGGCGGCTGCACCGGCAGCGGCCCGTGGGTCGAGGCCGACCTGGAGAACGGCATGTTCCACACCAACACCGGCTCCAACAAGGACCCGAACAACCAGGGCGTGCACCACCCCTTCGTCAGCGCGTGGCTGAAGAACAACGGCACCAGCAACTTCACCCTCAAGTACGGCGATGGTGCGAGCGGTGGACTGACCACCACCTTCTCCGGCGCACTGCCCAACGGCTACTCACCGATGAAGGTCGACAGCTCCGTCCTGCTCGGCACCGGTGGCGACAACAGCCCCTCGGGACAGGGCGAGTTCTTCGAAGGCGCGATGACGGCGGGCTATCCCTCCGACGCCACCGAGAACGCCGTCCAGGCCGCCATCACCGCCGCCGGCTACGGGACGTCGGGTGGCGCGGGCGGCACCACCGGTGCGCTACACGCGGTGGGCGCCGCCAAGTGCCTGGAGGTACCGGGCGGCTCCACGACGCCAGGCACGCAGACGCAGATCCGGGACTGCTCCGGCGCGGCGAACCAGACCTGGTCGCAGAGCGCCTCCGGCGAGCTGACCGTCTCCCTGGGAGGCAGCCGCCTGTGCCTGGACGCCTCCGGGCAGGGCGCCAGCCCCGGCACGAAGGCCATCACCTGGACCTGCAACGGCCAGACCAACCAGCAGTGGACGCTCAACGCCAACGGCACCGTCACCAGTGCCCAGTCCGGGCTGTGCCTGGACGTGTCGGGCGCCGCCACCGTCAACGGAACCGCCGTACAGCTGTGGAGCTGCAACGGCCAGTCCAACCAGAGATGGACGCTGAGCTGAATCGTTGAGCGACCGCGCCCGACTCCGGGGCGGGGGCATCCCGCCGCCGCCCCGACCCAGGAGGATCAGATGAGGATGACAGCGAGACCCGGCCTTCCGGCCGTGGTGACCGGCATCGTCCTGGCACTCGTGCTGGCGCTGCTGACGACGCCCCCGAGCCAGGCCGCCTCGGGCACGTCGCTGAGCGTCGACCTGGCCTCGGCCCGGGGTCCGTCGACCGGCGTGGGGGAGGGGTACCTCTACGGCATCAGTCAGGACGGCACCCAGCCGGTCGACCAGTTCCTCCGGCCGCTGGGGATCAACGCGTTCCGTGGCGGCGGATGGTTCTCGGGGGGCTGGATCAGGGACGGCTACCAGTACGGGTCGGCGACCCGGGCCGACCTCGACTCGATCACCGCGCAGGCCCGGCGCCTCACGCAGCCCCCTTACCATGCCCAGTACCAGGTGCTGGTCAGCGACATCTACGGTGCCAACGGCGGCCAGCCATCGAACACCAGGTATCCGTGTGACAACGGCGACTGCTCGAACTGGATCAGCTTCATCGACTCCACTGTGGGGGCCCTGCAGGCGTCGGGGCTCACGTTCTCCTACGACATCTGGAACGAGCCGGACATCTCGGTGTTCTGGACCCGGGGGGTCAACAGCGCGCAGTACTTCCAGATGTGGGACACCGCCTACCGGGAGATCCGGCGCATCGCCCCCGGGGCGCAGATCGTTGGGCCGTCCCTCGCCTTCACCCCGCAGCGCAACGCGGGGGAGTGGCAGACCTGGCTCGCACACGTAAAAGCGGCCGGGACCGTGCCGGACATGATCACCAACCACAACGAGGGCGACGTGGACGACCCGGTCACCGTGGCCCAGGCCCTGCGCGGCTCCCTCAGCGCGGCGGGCATCGGCCCGCTGCCGCTGTCCTCGAACGAGTACCAGCCTGCCGACCGCCAGAGCGCCGGAGTGACGGCCTGGTACCTGGCCCGGTTCGCGCAGTCCGGGTACACCAATGCCATGCGCGGCAACTGGGTGTGCTGCACCACCCCGAACCTGACGGGAGTGCTCACCCAGAGCGGTGGCACCTGGCTGCCGACCGGCAACTGGTGGGCGCTTCGGGACTACGCCGACATGACGGGCACCCTCGTCGGCACCTCCGGGCAGGTCGGCTCCACGGCCATCGCAGCCGCCGAGGACTCCGCCGGTAAACGCGCCGTGGCGCTCGTCGGCGACTCCAACGGGTACACCGGCGCCGCGTCCGTGACCTTCGACGGGCTGTCCTCCGTGCCCTGGCTGACGAACGGGGGCAGCGTCCACGTCACCGTGCACCGCATCCCGGACCAGGCGCCGCTGGGCGCGCCGCAGACCGTGTACGACCAGAACGTGAGCGCCTCCGGCGGCTCGCTCACCGTGCCGTTCACCTTCCAGGCCACGCATGACGCGTTCGCCGTCTACCTGACCCCGGCCTCCTCCGGCGGCACGGGCTACCCGGACGGCTACCATCAACTGGTCGTCGCCAACGACAACCTGTGCCTGGACGTGTACGGCGACTCCACCGCCGCGGGCGCCGTGGTCGACCAGTGGACCTGCAACGGTCAGGGCAACCAGCAGTTCCAGTTCGTGCCGGCCTCGGGCGGCTACGGCGAACTGCGCGCCCAGCACTCCGGCCAGGACGTAACGGTCGCCGGAGATTCCACGACGGCGGGCACCCCGGACATCGTCCAGCAGGCCCCCGGCACCGCCGCCGACGCCCTCTGGCTGCCCGTGCGCCAGTCCGACGGCTCCTACGCCTTCCAGAACCGCAACAGCGGCCTGTGCCTGGACGTCTACGGCGCCGGCAGTACCGCGGGACAGCAACTGGACCAGTGGCAGTGCAAGAACGCGCCGGGCACCAACCAGGACTTCGTCGTCCGCTGATACCGCGCCCGACGCGGATCCCACCGACCTGCGAAAGGAACCCCACCGTGTCAGCATTCAGACGGCTGCTGCAGCGCCTGCGCGCCTCGACAGCCGTGCTCACGGGCCTCCTCCTGGCCGTCGGCGGCCTTGTCGGCACCGTCGCCGTGCCGGCCCATGCCGCCACCTCGATCACCATCAACGGGGCGTCCGGAGGACGGACCTTCGACGGCGTCGGCGCGATCAGCGGGGGCGGCGGCAACAGCAGACTCCTGATCGACTACCCCGAGCCCCAGCGCGGCCAGATCCTCGACTACCTGTTCAAGCCCGGCTACGGGGCCTCCCTGCAGATCCTCAAGGCCGAGATCGGCGGGGACACCAACTCCACCTCCGGCGCCGAGCCGAGCCACCAGCACACCCGCTCCGACCTGAACTGCGACCGGGGCTACGAATGGTGGCTCATGGAGCAGGCCAAGGCCCGTAACCCGGACATGAAGCTCTACGGGCTCGCCTGGGGTGCGCCGGGCTGGATCGGCGGCGGGAACTTCTGGTCCACCGACATGGTCAACTACCTGGTCTCTTGGCTGGGGTGCGCCAGACAACACGGCCTGGCCATCGACTACCTCGGCGGATGGAACGAGCGAGGCTACAACGTCTCCTGGTACGAGCAACTGCGCAGCGCGCTCGATTCCCACGGCTACGGCAGCGTGAAGATCGTCGCGGCCGACTCCGACTGGTCCGTGGCCAACGACGTCGACTCCGACCCTGCGTTCGCCGCCGCGGTGAGCGTCATCGGCACGCACTACCCGTGCGGTTACCGCTCCTCCCAGTCAAACTGCTCGGTGCCGACGGCCGCCACTTCGTCCGGCAAGCCCCTGTGGGCCAGCGAGAACGGCTCGGACGACTACAGCGGGGGAGCCCCCGCCATGGCCCGCGGCATCAACCGCGGATACATCGACGGTCGGATGACCGCGTATCTCAACTGGCCGGTGGTCGCGGCGATCACGCCGAACCTGCCGTACCCCACCATGGGCCTCGCCCTGGCCTCACAGCCGTGGTCCGGCCACTACGCGATCGGCAAGAACACCTGGGTCATGGCGCACACCAGCCAGTTCACCGCCCCGGGCTGGAAATACCTCGACTCCTCCAGCGGCTACATCGGCGGCAGCCGGACCAACGGCAGTTACGTCTCGCTGAAGTCCACCGACAACTCCGACTACTCCGCCGTCATCGAGACGATGGACGCCGGCAGCGCCCAGACCCTGAACTTCAACGTCGCCGGAGGTCTGTCCAGCGGAACCGTCCACATCTGGTCGACCGACGTCAACTCCTCCAACCCGGCCGACTACTTCGTGCACACCGCCGAGGTCACCCCCACCGGCGGAGGCTTCAGCCTGACCGTGCAGCCCCATCGCGTCTACACCCTGACCACCACGACCGGGCAGGGCAAGGGCACCGCCACCGGCCCCGCCCAGGGCGCCATGGGCCTGCCGTACGGCGACACCTTCGACAGCTACGCCACCGGCACCGAGGCGAAGTACCTCATGGACTGGCAGGGCGCCTTCGAGGTGACGGCCTGCGGCGGCGGCCGCGGCGGCAGGTGCGTGCGCCAGATGAGTCCCCAGAAACCGATCACCTGGGACGCGCTGTCCGATCCGCACGCCCTGCTCGGCGACGTGGGGTGGAGCAACTACAGCGTCTCCTCCGACGTGATGCTCGAACAGCCGGGATACGCCGAGCTGATCGGCCGCGCGAACGGCCAGGACTACAGCAGCACCGGCGGGCTCGACGCCTACCACCTGCGGGTGAGCGACACCGGGGCCTGGTCAATCCTGAACTCCGACACCGACGGCACCGCCTCCACCCTCGCCCACGGAACGACCACGGCGCTGGGCACCAACCGGTGGCACTCTCTCGCGCTCACCTTCTCCGGGACCAGCATCAGCGCCGTCATCGACGGTTCCACGGTCGGTTCCGCAAACGACCGCACCTGGGCCGGCGGACAGGTCGGCTACGCGACCAGCCAGGGCGAGACGGCACAGTTCGACAACCTGTCCCTCACCCCCGGCAGCGGCGGCGGAGGCGGCACGACCGGCCCGATCGTCGGGGCCGCCTCCGGCCGGTGCGTGGACGTGCCCAACCAGTCGCAGACCTCCGGAACCCAGGTGGAGCTGTGGGACTGCAACGGCGGCGGCAACCAGCAGTGGACCAGCACACCGGCCGGTGAGCTGCGGGTCTATGGCAACGCCTGCCTGGACGCGGCGGGCAGCGCCACCAGCCCCGGCACCACGGTCGACATCTCCAGCTGCACCGGCGGCAGCAACCAGAAGTGGACGCTCAACGCCGACGGCACGATCACCGGCGCCCAGTCCGGCCTGTGCCTGGATGCCACCGGCGCGGGAACGGCCAACGGCACCCTCCTGGAGCTGTGGACGTGCACCGGCGCGGGCAATCAGACGTGGACGCGCGAGTGACCGGTGCCGGCCGAGATCGTCCACCCCTCCAACGCACCCTGAAGGAAACCCACATGACTTCATCCTTCCGCCCGATCAGCCGGCGCCACCTGCTCGCGGCGACCGGCGCCGCCACGGCCTTCGGCCTGCTGAGGTTCGCCCCCCAGGCCGCCGCGACCGACGGCCCCGCCGGCTACACCGCGAGCTGGCCCTCCGTGGACCAGCACCCCCCGTCCCCGGCCTGGTTCAAGGACGCCAAGTTCGGCATCTACTACCACTGGGGCGCCTTCAGCGTTCCCGCGTTCGGCAACGAGTGGTATCCCCGCAACATGTACGTCGGCGGCTCGAACGAGAACCAGCACCACGTCGCCACGTATGGCGACCCCTCGGAGTGGCCGTTCCACAACTTCATCGACGGCGCCCGCGACAAAGCGGGCAACTTCGTGCAGTTCGCCCCCAAACTGGCCTCGCAGGGCGGCAGCTGGGACCCGGACGCGTGGGCCAGGCTGTTCAAGTCCGCCGGCGCCCGATTCGCCGGCCCGGTCGCCGAGCACCACGACGGCTTCTCCATGTGGAACAGCCGCGCCAACCCGTGGAACTCCGTTCAGCACGGACCCGGACTCGACCTCGTCGGACTGCACGCCCGGGCCATTCGCGCCCAGGGCTTGAAGTTCATGGCCTCCCTCCACCACGCCTACCACTTCAACGGCTACTACGACCACGTGCCGTCCCAGCCCGACCCGGCCCTGCGGATCCTCTACGGACAGCAGGGCTCGGCGGCGGAGAACAAGCTCTGGTACGACAAGCTGGTCGAGGTCATCGACGGTTACCAGCCCGACCTGCTCTGGCAGGACTTCGACCTGAACCTGGTGCAGGAGCCCTACCGGCTGCAGTTCCTCGCGCACTACTACAACCAGGCGGTCGCCTGGAACAAGGACGTGGTCGCGACCTACAAGGACGGGCTCGACAACAAGGGCGAGGTCTACGACTTCGAGCGCGGCGGCCCGGCAGACCTGCTCACCCCCTACTGGCTGACCGACGACAGCATCTCCTCCTCCAGCTGGTGCTACACGGCGGCCATCGGCTACTACACGACGCAGGCGCTGCTGCACTCGCTGATCGACCGGGTCAGCAAGGGCGGCACCATGCTTCTGAACATCGCCCCGATGGCCGACGGCACCATCCCCTCCGCACAGCAGTCGATCCTGCTCGGGATGGGGGACTGGCTCGGCCGCTTCGGAGAGGCGGTCTACGGCACCCGCTCCTGGTCCAGTTACGGCGAGGGTCCCACCAAGATGGGCGGCGGCTCCTTCAGCGGACCGGTGGCAGGCAAACCGCAGGACGTGCGCTTCACCCGCAGTCAGGACAACAAGGTCCTCTACGCCACCACGCTGGGCTGGCAGGGCACGACCATGACCATCACCACGCTGAACTCCAACCAGATCAACCTCAGCGGCCTGACCGGAGCTCAACTGCTGGACAACGCCGCCGGCACCTACGTCAACCTGCCCGCACCGGCCCAGGACGCCTCCGGCCTGCACCTGGCCATGCCCTCGACGAACCCGCCGTTCAACGCCCTGGCGTACACGGTCAAGCTCACCTTCTCCGGTGAGATCCCCGTCCTGGGCGCACCGGGCGGCTCCACGACCTGGGTGAAGATCGCCAACGTGACCAGCGGACTGGTGCTCGACAGCGGTGGCTACGTCGCCTCCGGCTCCAACCTCAAGCAGTGGAACTACGACGGAAGCGCCAACCTGCAATGGCAGCTCGTCGACCTCGGAAACGGTTACTGCCGCATCATGAACCGCGCCAACGGCATGGCCGCCGACAGTTGGGGCAACTCCGCCAACGGCGCTCCCGCCCGCCAGGAGGCGTGGAACGGCGGCAGCAACCAGCAGTGGTCGCTGAACAGCCTCGGCGACAACCGCTACCAGATCATCAACCGCGGCACCGGCACCGCCCTCGACGGCAGCGGCAGCACCACGGTGGGCTCGGCCACGGTGATGTGGACACCGAACTCCAGCACCAACAACGAATGGACCATCACCGGCGTGTGAACCGCCCCCGTGACCCAAGCCCCTCCCTCGACCACGGAAGAAGGAGCGCGCATGAAACGCACACCACTCTTAAGGGCCTACAGAAGAACAACACGCAGGTATGTCCCGCTGACCTGCGGTGTGAAGACTCAGAACCGGCAAGTTGATTCCCGGCAGGTACTTACTGCCTCTCGCGGCCGCGATACTCCTCGTCCTGTCAGCTGCCGGCACGTCGATCGGCAACGGCCTGGGAGCCTCAGGTCGGCCACAGCCGCCGCCTCGGCCACCGCCGGCTGCGGCAAGGCCCCCACGCTGACGAGCGGTACCCACACGATCCAGAGAGGCGGCCAGACACGCAGTTACACCCTTCGGGGCCCGGCCGGCTACGACAGCAGCCACCCCTACCGGCTGATCTTCGGCTTCCACTGGCGCGGCGGCACGGCGGGCGACGTCGACTCGGGCGGAACGGACGGATACAACTGGTCCTACTACGGCCTTCGGCGCCTCGCGGACACCGCGGACAACGGCACGATCTTCGTCGCCCCGCAGGGCACCGGCAGCGGCTGGGCCAACTCCGGTGGTCAGGACCTGGCTTTCGTCGACGCCATGGTCAGCCAGATCGAAGCAGGCCCGTGTGTCGACACCACCCAGTTGTTCTCCGAGGGCTTAGGCGGTGCCATGTCCTACGCCCTCGCCTTCTCCCGGGCGACCGTCTTCCGCGCCGTCGCGGTCTACTCCGGCGCGAACCTCAGCGGCTGCAACGGCGGCAACCAGCCCATCGCCTACATGGGACTGCACGGCCTCAGGGAATAACGTGCTGCCCTTCCAGTCGGGACGGGACCTGTGTGACACCTGGATGGAGTCGCGGCCGACCGGGGCGCGTACCCCTGTCCGGTCGCCGCGTCAGACCATGTGGCTCACTCGTTGGTTTGATCCGCCAGCCTCCCGGCACCGGCTCCCCCATACCCGTCGGAGCCGCCATGCCGGTCACCCGCGCATCAGGGTCGGCTCCGAACACCTCTTCCTGCGCCTGATCCGGAAACAGGCTCGCCGGCCGGTTCGTCACGGAGATGATCATTCCGACCCAGGCCGCCGAGCCGTCGGCGTCGTCGAGTGCCTCCGACACGTCGGTCAGGGTACGCAGATTCGCCTCCTGGCCGCCGTACCGCTTCGGTGTCAGCAGGCGGAAGACTCCTGCGTCGGACGGCGCACGGACGACCTCTGACGGCACGACGTGGTCCCTGTCGCCGGGAGTGGCGTGCTTCCGCAACAGGGGCACAGCGCGGCCGCCGCTGCGACCGGCACGGCCTTGGGGATGGCCTCGATCGGGCCGACGGGCATGCCGTTGGACGTGGTGCTGTGCATACGTGTCTTCTCCGTCGTGGTCATTCAAATGGCTCTCGACGTCGGTCGGAGACAGCCGGTTGACACCTCTCGTTTCGGCCCCGGCAAGGGACCTGTCGGTGTTTCGAGTCGGGGATTGGCGACTGAGGAAGTCCGGGACGTCGGCAATGTTGTCAACGCTGCCGACACCGACCTCCTCCGTCAATGAACTGATAAGTGGTAATTCCTTGTTAGCTCTCAGGTTGGCATGTCCCCGCCTGCAAGCAGCCGGCTTTCGGGGCGTGCGGCATCCGAAGAGTGGGGAATCGGCGCCGGCGGCGAACCCGGTCGGACTCTTGAGTCAGCCTCGTGAGGGGGCAAGCCGGCACCGATACGATAGCGAGCGTTCGTTAAAGTTTTCCCGCAGGCGTCCCTACCACAAGGGAGGAAAATTGCGTACCGCGCCGGGTCAGCCGAGGGTTTGTGCGATCTGCTGCCGGGAGGCGTTGTCAATGGCTTCCATCAGTACGTGGCGCGAGTGGGCGTAGGTGAAGTCAGGGGCCGTGTGAGTGCCTTCGCGTAGGGCTCGTTCCAGGTGGGTGTAGAGCGCGGCGACGTTCCTGGCGGGGCCGACGAGGCCCTCGGGGATACCGGCAAAGTACTCGGGGGGGCACCGCGAGCTTGGACACCGTGGCGTCGTCGTCGAAGCCGGCCTCGAGGGTGAGGTCGGTGACCTGGATGTTGCCCCAGGGGGCAGTCAGGACGATGTCGCCGTCGGTGCCGTTGATCTCCCAGCGGAAGTTGTCTCCGCGGGAGGCGCCGCCGCGGTAGAAGACCGAGGCCGCGGCGCCGTTCTTCAGAGTGCCGATGACTGAGATCTGGTCGGGGGCGGTGACGGGGAACACGGTGTTGCCGTCGTCGGTGACGGTCACCTCTGTGCGGCCGTGTACGAGGTTGGCCGACAGGTGGTCGAATTCCCCGAGAGTGACGTTGAGTGCGTCGATGGCGTGCAGGGCGGCGCCGGACAGGGGGGTGGCGCCCTGGGACTCGTCGTACCAGGAGGTGTGGGCCTTGGTGGTCTGCCCGTTCCAGACCATGCCGGAGGCGACGAGGGAGGTGCCGATGACCCGGCCGATCCTGCCGTCCTGGATCAGGTCGCGCGCGTAGCGCAGTTCGGGGTGGAAGCGCCCCTGCAGGCCGATGGCGGTGCGCACCCCAGCGGCATCGGCGCGCTGGGTGAGCTCGGTTGCCTCCGCGAGGTTCAGAGCCGGCGGCCATTCGCTGTAGACGGTCTTGCCGGCGTCGATCGCCGCGGAGATGAGCTCCCGGTGGTGGGGGACCTTGACCGCCACCACGACGATGTCGATCCCCGGGTGGGCCAGCAGCTCGGCGTGGTTGTCGTAGGCCGCCTCGACGCCGAACTCCCGCACAGCCGCCTCTGCGGACTCGCGGCGGGTCGCGGCATCCGGCGGACCTGAGCCGGTTCTGGTGCAGATGCGCCGGCTGGTCGGCGCGGTCAACGACATGACTCCGTCCGCCACCGCCTCGCCCATCGCGACCACCAGACCCTTGTCGCCGCTTCGGCGTTCCCTCCGGACGAACGGCGAGTTCTGTCGTCCGGAGGGGCCGCCATCGGCCCTCACACCGGCGCCGCGTACACGAGCTTCCAGAGCAACCCGAACCAAGAGACGTTCGCCCGTTCCTACTCCGGGACGACCGGCACCAGCGTCGCTGAACCGTGGAAGCGCTACGACCCCGACGGCATCCTAAGCGGACGCAAGACGTCGACAGCTCCCCTCACCCCGGGCGAAACCCTGCCTGACCAGCGGAAATCAAGGGATCACGTTCGGTTGAGATACGGCTTCTGAAGCGTCCTACCATTTGCTATGTCGGATCGGCGTTTGATCGCAGGTGCTCCCGCAGCCAGTGCTCGGTGTTGCTGACGTGTAGCAGGGCCGCGGCCTGGCTCACTGCGGCGTCGCGGGTGCGGAGGGCGTAGTAGATCGCCTCGTGTTCGGCGAGGGTCCGTCCGGCGGACTGGTCGTCCAACTGGCCCCGCCAGATCCGGGCGCGCAGGGTACGACCCGAGATGCCCTCGAGCAGGGTGAGCAGGCTCTCGTTGCCGGTGGCCGCCACGACCGAGCGGTGGAAGGCCGCGTCATGGAAGTTGAGCCGCTCCACGTCGTCGCTCGCCTCCCGCATCGCGTCCAAGTGGCCCTTGACCTCCGCCAGTTGGTCGTCGGTGATCCTTGCGGCGGCCAGTCCGGTGGCGAGCGGCTCGAGCAACCGCCGGACCTCCATGAGATCCAGCAGGGCGCCCGTGTCGCTCTGGAGGAGCTCCACCGCACCGCCGAGTCCCTCCAGCAGCAGGCTGGGCTGGAGGCTGGTCACGTACGTGCCGTCGCCGCGCCGTACCTCAAGTACCCGGGCCACGGCCAGTGCCTTGACCGCCTCGCGGGCGAGGTTGCGGGAGAGGCCCAGCTGCGCGGCGAGTTCCGGCTCCGGGGGCAGCTTTGCGCCCGGCGGCAGTGCACCGGAGCGGATGAGCTCACGGATCTGCCCGATGGCCCTGTCTGTCAGGGACAACGTGACCTCCTTCCGTGAGCGCGGCGCGCGGTCCGGTGCGCGGGTGACCGGGGCGGTGCGTCAGGTGTGGCGCCGATGATACCGGGGCCGTGGAGGGTCCGCCGTGGGCGTGTGCCTCCGCCACACGGGGCGCGACGGGCTGGCGGTGTCGCAGCTCCCACCCCGGGGACATTCTATGCTTGCCGATTAATAAATAATCAAAAAATATGCACACCGATAAAAAACGGCAGAGGGGAGGCTTTTTCATCCTGCATGCCCGTTGGCATGGCGAGGACACATGGCGGACCTTCTTCCGTGACAGCCGACGCAGCGGGTGGTGTCCGTCGCGCCGATCTCGCCTCTCTGCCTCCGTCCGTCACAGGGATGCCCCATGCCCAGTTCGATCAAGAGACGTCAGTTCCTGGGCGGCGCCGGCTGCGTGACCGCCGCGGGGGGATGTTCGGCGTCGGATCCGCCCAGGCGGCCCCAGCACCTACACACCCGCATGGAGTCCGGTGAACCAGCACCCGCCCGCCCCGGAGTGGTTCCAGGACGCCAAGTTCGGCATCTACTTCCACTGGGGCGCCTTCAGTGTCCCCGCCTACGACAGCGAGTGGTGTCCCCGCAATATGTACATCAGCGGGAGCCATGCCAACTGCATCGCGTCGCGACCTACGGCGACCCCTCTGTATGGCCGTTCCACGACTTCATCAACGGAGCGAACGACAAGGCGGGCCGCCTCAACCAGTTCGCGCCCAGACTCAAGTCCGCCGGAGGGGACTTCGGCTCCGACGAGTGGGCCCAGCTGTTCGTCGACGCCGGAGCCGAGTACGCGGGACCGGTCGCGGAGTACCACGACGGGTACTCCATGTGGGACTCCGAGGTCAACGAGTGGAACTCGGTCGCCAAGGGCCCCAAGCTCGACCTGCTGAACCTGTTCACCACGGCGATCCGCGCCAAGAACCTGAAGCTGCTGGTGGCGATGTACCACGCCTACCACTTCAACGGCTTCTATGACCACGTGCCCGCCCAGACCGACCCCAGTCTGAAGAAGCTCTGCGGGCATCTGGGCGCCACCGCGGAGAACCAGCTCTGGTACGACAAGCTCAGGGAGGTCGTCGACCGCGCCCGGCCGGACATTCTCTGGCAGGACTTCAAGCTGGACGCCGTCGACGAGACGCAGCGCCTGAACTTCCTGTCGTACTACTACGACCAGGCCGACTCCTGGGGCAAAGAGGTCGTTGCCACCTACAAGGACGGGTTCAACGGCCACGGCGAGGTCTTCGACTGCGAGCGCGGCGGCCCGGCAGACCTGACCGCGCCGTACTGGCTGACCGACGACAGCATCTCCAGCTCAGTTGGTGCTACATCCAGGACATCGGTTACTACAGCATCCAGCAGATGCTGCACTCCCTGATCGGCCGGGTCAGCAAGAACGGCAACATGCTGCTGAACATCGCGCCGATGGCCGATGGCTCGATCCGTCAGGAGCAGAAGGACCTTCTGCTCGGCATCGGCGACTACCTGAAGCGCTTCGGGGAGCCGATGTACGTGACGCGGGCCTGGACGGAATATGGCGAGGGCCCGACTCGGATGGGCGGCGGCGCGTTCTTCGTCCCACTCGTCGGCACCGCGCAGGACATCCGCTGCACCCGCAACAAGGCGGGCACCGCGTTGTACGCCACGGTCCTGGGCTGGCCCGGCAGTTCATTGAGGATCAGGATTTTGAGTTCGGACCGCATCAGTCTGTCGTCGCTCACTTCGGTGAAGCTGCTCGACTCGACGGCCGGTACCTGTATCAACCTGGCCGCACCGACGCGGGACTCCTCCGGGCTGACGGTGACGCTGCCCTCCTCGGCGCCGTTCAGCGCGGGCACCTCTGTCCTCAAGCTCAGCTTCTCCGGTCCGATCGCCCTGCGGCCGGCGCCGTCGTCTACCAGGATGTCAACTACTCCGCGAACCACGCGGTGCTCGACCGGGGCAACTACACGGCGGACCACCTGGCGCTGACCGGGCGAAACGCCCGGAGCGTCTGCTCTGTGAGGCCGGCGGCCGGGATTCAGATCGTCGACTACAGCGGCGACTACTTCACCGGCACGTCCTGGACCTTCACCGCCGACAACCCCGGCCTCAGGGTCACCGGCCAGAACGACCAGATCACCTCCCTGACGGTGCAGCTCGATCCGTCCGCCTACTTCCGCATCACCAACGTCACCGACGGTCTGGCCCTGGCCCGCGGCGGGAACCTCGCCTCGGGGTCCAGCCTGAAGCAGTACACGTGGGACGGCAGCTCCAACCTCCAGTGGCAGCTCGTGGAGGTCGGCGGCGGCTACTACGAGCTGATCAACCGGATCATGGCATGGCCGCCGACAACTGGGGTGCCACGTCCGACGGCTCCACGGCCCGGCAGGCGGCCTGGAACGGCAACAACAACCAAGCAGTGGACGGTCACCCGCCGCGGCGAAGGCATGCGCACCATCGCCAACCGGGCCACCCGACTGGTCCCGGACGGCGGTGGGAGCGTGGCCTCCGGCTTTGTCACCAAGCAGTGGACCTACGGCAACAGCACCAACCTCCTGGGGACCTTCACCGCCCAGTGACAGGGCGGAGAAACCGGTGAACCGAGTGGATGCCCGGGCGGAGAACCGTCCGGGCATCCACTCGCTCGCTGTGGCGGCGGTGCGGGCGCTCCCGTCTCATGCCTGGGATCACGGCACGGGCAGGAACTCCGTGGACTCCAGGTGTTCCCGCAGCCACTGCTCGGTGCTGTTGACGTGCACCAGTGCCGCGGCGTGGCTCAGAACGGCGTCACGTGCTGCCAGGGCCGCGTAGATCGCCTCGTGCTCCGTGAGGGTACGGGACGCCGCGCGGGTGTCCACCAGACCGCGCCAGATCCGGGCGCGCAAGGTGCGGCCCGAGATGCCCTCCAGCAGGGTGATCAGTGTTTCATTGCCGGTGATGTCCACGATGGCGCGGTGGAACGCCACATCATGCGCGTTGAGCCGCTCCACGTCGTCGCGCGCCGAGCGCATGGCGTCCAGATGCCGCTTCACCTCGGCCAGTCCGTCGTCCGACAGCCGGGCGACGGCCAGCGCGGTGGCGGCGGGCTCGAGCAGCCGCCGCACCTCCATGATGTCCAGTACGGCACCGGGGTCGCCCTGGAGCAGTTCCACCGCGCCACCGACGCCCTCCAGAAGCAGGCTCGGCTGCAGGCTGGTGACATACGTGCCGTCGCCCCGTCGGATCTCCAGCACGCGCGCCACGGCCAGCGCCTTGACCGCCTCGCGCGCGAGGTTGCGGGAGAGCCCGAGCTGGGCGGCCAGCTCGGGCTCCGGGGGCAGCTTCGTGCCCGGAGGCAGAGCACCGGACGCGATGAGTTCGCGGATCTGGGTGATGGCCCTGTCGGTGAGGGACACGGTCAGATCCTCTCGCCGGGCGCCGGAACGCCCGCGCCGTCCGCGAGGGGTGTGTCGGGGCGGAGGATTCCCCGGTCACGCAGATCGTGCCAGAGGTCCTGGGGGATCCGCCGCTGGTGCAGTCGCACGTTGCGCCGGACCTGTTCGGGGTCGCGCATGCCGAGGGTGACGTTGATGACGCTGGGGTGGGTGAGGGGGAAGGCGATGGCGGCAGCAGGCAGGGTGGTGCCGTGGGCCTCGCAGACCTCGGCGATGGCACGGGCACGGTCGACGAGTTCGGGCGGGGCGGCCTGATAGTCGTACTTCATGCCTTCGGTGGGCCGGTCTCGCGAGAGCAGGCCGGAGTTGAAGACGCCGGCGGCGACTACGCCCTTGCCGTGTTCCTGAGCGGCGGGCAGGACGTCGTCCAGGGCCGACTGGTCGAGCAGGGTGTAGCGGCCGGCCAGCATGACCACGTCGGCGGCGGTCTCGCGCAGGAAGCGGGCGAGCATGGCCGACTGGTTCATGCCGGCGCCGATCGCGCCGATGACGTCTTGGTCGCGCAGCTCGGCGAGGGCGGCCATGGCTTCACAGGAGGCCTGTTGCCAGTGGTCGTCGGGGTCGTGGAGGTAGACGATGTCGAGGCGGTCCAGGCCGGTGCGGGCGAGGGTGTCGTCGAGGGAGCGCAGGATGCCGTCGCGGCTGAAGTCCCACTGGCGGCGCAGGTCGTCGCGGACGACGAAGCCTTCGGTGTCGACACCGCGGGGGTTCTCGTTGGTGACGAGGAGGCGTCCGGCCTTGGAGGAGACGACGTACTGGTCACGGGCGCGGGTGCGCAGGGCGGCACCCAGGCGGCGTTCGGACAGGCCCAGGCCGTAGTGCGGGGCGGTGTCGAAGTAGCGGATGCCCGCGTCCCAGGCTGTGTCGAGGGCCGCTGCCGCGTCCCCGGCGGTGGTGGTGCGGTAGAGATTGCCGAGGACGGAGGCGCCGAAGCCGAGCTCGGTGACCTGGACGGCGGTGTTGGGGATCGTACGGCGGCGCAAGGGGTGCTCCTGGGAGGGTCGTTCAGCGTCGGACGTGTGCCGTGGCGCCCGTGAGGAGCGCCTCGACCTCGGCGAGGGTGGCCATGGAGACATCACCGGGCGTGGTCATGGTGAGGGCGCCGTGAGCGGTGCCGTAGGCGAGGGCGCGTTCCAGGCCTGCGCCGGTGAGCAGGGCGTAGACGAGGCCCGCGGCGAAGCCGTCGCCGGAGCCGATGCGGTCCAGGACGTGCAGGCCGGGCATGCGGGGGCCGCTGACCAGCCCGGTCTCGGGTGACCGGCCCAGCGAGGTCCAGTCGTTGACCCCGGCCGAGGGCACCTTGCGCAGGGTCGTCGCCAGCACCGTCGCCTGCGGCAACTGGGACGCGACCGCGGTGAGTGCGTCGGGTACCTCGTCGTCGGTCAGCCGTACGGAGCCCGGGCGCGGGCCCGCGAGTCCGAGCGCACCCACGACGACGTCAGCGTGCCGGGCCAGGCGCAGGTCGGTCTCGCGAGCCCGGTCCGCCCCGCCCCGGCCGTCCCAGAGGCTGGGCCGGTAGTTGGGGTCGTAGGAGACGGTGACACCGTGGCGGCGGGCGGTCGCCAGGGCCTCGTCGGCGACGTCGGCGGTGGTGTCGGACAGTCCGGCGAAGACGCCGCCGGTGTGGAACCAGCGCGCGCTGGCCGAGAACACCGCGTCCCAGTCGATGTCCCCCTTGCGCAGCTGGGAGACGGCGGTGTTCGCGCGGTCGCTCACTCCCAGCGCGCCGCGGATGCCGAATCCGCGCTCGACGAAGTTCAGGCCGTTGCGGGCCGTGCGCCCCATGCCGTCCGCCGCGACCCAGCGGATGTGCGAGGTGTCGACGCCGCCTTGGAGAATCAGGTCCTCCACGAGTCGGCCGACCGCGTTGTCGGCGAGGGCGGTGACGACGGCGCTGCGCAGGCCGAAGCAGCGGCGCAGTCCGCGTACGACGTTGTACTCGCCGCCGCCCTCCCAGACCTGGAAGGTGCGGGCGGTGCGGATCCTGCCCTCGCCGGGGTCGAAGCGCAGCATGACCTCGCCCAGGGCGATCACGTCGGTCACGGTGCCGTCCTTTCCCATGCCTCGGCGGTCAGCCGCCGGATCTCGTCGTACTCGCCGCGCTCGAGGTGGCCGGGGGTGGCGATCCAGCTTCCGCCCACGGCGAGGACCGACGGATGGGTCAGCTGGTCGGGGCCGATGCCGCCGGTCGGGACGAAGCGCGCCTGCGGGAAGGGTGCCGCGAGTGCGCGGAGCATGCCGGTGCCGCCGAGTGGTTCGGCGGGGAACAGCTTGACGGTGTCGAGGCCCGCGTTCAACGCGCGCATCAACTCGGTCGCCGTCGCCACGCCCGGCGCGATCGGAACTCCCAACTCGCGTGCCTTGTCGATGACGTCGTCGTCGCAGCCGGGCGAGACGAGAAAGCGGGCCCCTGCCGCCACGGCCCGTTCCGCCTGCTCGGCGGTGAGCACGGTGCCGGCGCCGACGGTCAGAGCGCCGTGCGCCGCCATCGCCTTCACGACCCGCTCGGCGTCCGGCGTGCGGAAGGTGACCTCCGCGCAGCGGACGCCGCCCGCCGCGAGTGCGTCGGCCAGGGGGCCGGCACTCGCGACGGACGGCACGGTGAGCACGGGCAGGAGACGCGACCCCGCGAGTACGGACGCCAGGTCGGCGGTCATCGGCCCAGCCATCCGCCGTCGACGGGCAGGGTGGTGCCGTGGATGTAGTCGGAGGCGGGGGAGGCGAGGAAGACGGTGGCGCCGGCGAGGTCGTCGGCGGTGCCCCAGCGTCCCGCGGGGATGCGCTCCAGGATGGCCTTGCTGCGGGCCGGGTCGTCCTGGAGGGCTTGGGTGTTATCCGTGGCGATGTAGCCGGGGGCGATGGCGTTGACGTTGACGCCGTGCGGCGCCCATTCGTTGGCCAGTGCCTTGGTGAGTCCGGCGATGCCGTGCTTGGCGGCGGTGTAGCCGGGGACGGTGATGCCGCCCTGGTAGCTGAGCAGGGAGGCGGTGAAGACGACCTTGCCGTGTCCGCGGGCCACCATGGTGGCGCCCACGGCCCGGGTGAGCGCGAACTGCGCGGTGAGATTGACCTGCAGGACCAACTCCCAGTCCGCGTCGCTGTGTTGGACGGCAGGGGTGCGGCGGATGGTGCCCGCGTTGTTGATGAGGATGTCCACAGGGCGCTCGCGCCCGGCGAGGTCGTCGCCCAGGGCGCGTACGGCGGCGGGGTCGGCGAAGTCGGTGCGGATCGCCTCGAAGGTGCGCCCGGCGGCCAGGACGTCCTTCTCCACCTGGCTGCCGGACTCCTCCAGGTGGGCGCTGACGCCGATCACGTCGGCGCCGGCCTGGGCGAGCGCGCGGGCCATCGCCCGGCCGATGCCGCGGCGGGCGCCGGTGACGACGGCGAGCTTTCCGGTGAGGTCGAAGGCGCTCATACGGCCGCTCCCTGGGTGTCGTCGGTGCAGTCCACGAGGATCTTCATCACGTCTCCGCCGCTCTCCAGCGCCTCGAAGGCGGCCGGTGCTTCGGTCAGCGGCGTGATCTTGGTGATCAGGCGCTGGGCGGGGATCGTGCCGTCGGCGACCAGGGCGACGGCCCGCTCGAAGTCGCCGCGGTCGTACAACCGGGCACCGACGAGGGTGAGTTCGCGCCAGAAGAAGTGGTGCAGGTTGATCTCGCGGGGCCGTGGGTGGATGGCGACCAGGCACAACCGGCCGCGCACGCCGAGGACGTCGACGGCGGTGTCCACGCCGCCCGCCGCGCCGGAGACCTCGAAGGCGACGTCCGCTCCCGCCTCGGCCGTCCACTGCTGGACGAGTTTGGTGACGTCGGTGGCGGCCGGGTCCCACGCGCGCAGGCCCAACTCCTCGGCGAGCAGCCTGCGGTGGGCGTTGAGTTCGACTACGCGCACCTCGGCGCCGGCGGCGCGCGCGACCAGGGCGATGAGGATGCCGACAGGGCCGCCGCCGACCACGACGACCTTCTCCCCGTCCTTCACCGCCGCCCGGCCCACGTCGTGCACCGCCACCGCGGTTGGTTCTACGAGGGCGGCCTGGTCCAGGGGCAGGGTGGCGGGCAGGCGGACGAGGGTGGAGGCGGGCACGGTCCAGCGCTGCTGCATGGCGCCGGGGGAGTCGATGCCGAGGAAGTCGAGGTGCTGGCAGATGTGCTCGTGGCCGGCCTTGCAGGCGGGGCAGGTCCCGTCCCAGCGCAGGGGCATCACGGTCACCGCGTCGCCGGGCTGCCAGCCCTCGACGCCGGGGCCGACGCGGACGATCCGGCCGGCCATCTCGTGTCCGAGCACGGCGGGTGCGGCGACCCGGGCGTCCATGTCGCCGTGGAAGATGTGCAGGTCGGTTCCGCAGATGCCGACGTAGGCGGGGGCGAGTTCCACCTCGCCGGGGCCGGGCTCGGAGACGGTGGCGGGGGCGGTGTCCAGGGTGCGGGCCGAGGTGTATCGGACGGCGAGAGTCATCGTGGGGTCAGGGTCCCTTCCGCGCGGACGCCGATGGTCAGCAGCAGGTTGGCGTAGGTACGGGTGTCGCCGGTGACGACGGCGAGGGCCAGGTCGGGGGAGCGGGCGGCGTCGTAGAACGCGCAGCGGCCGAGTGGGTCGACGGGCACCGGTGCCAGTCGGGAGCGGTACTCGGTGATGGCCGCGGGCTCCGGCTCTCCCTCGGGCGGCACCATCACCTGTGCCGACTCCACGGGCAGGGCGCGCAGCAGCACGTCCAGCACGGTGGTGACGTCGAGGGTGCCGGGTGCCAGATTGAGGTGGACGGTTCTGGCTCGTTCACCGGCGGCGGTACTGGCGGGATAGTGGCCGTCGGCGAGCAGGACACGGGCGCCGTGCCCGGCTCCGGCGAGTGCTTCGAGGATGCCGGGGTGCAGCAGTTCGGTCAGCAGCACGCAGTCCTCTCCTTACTTGTCGTACGTGTCGTTCGCGTGGTCGGACAGCTGGTAGAAGGCGGTCGCCGTGTCGCAGAGCACCGCCTGCCTCTCGTGCGGGGAGCAGCCGTTCAGCAGTTGTTCGACGGTGGCGGCCCAGCGGGCCCAGCCTCCGCCGAGGACGCAGACGGGCCAGTCGGAGCCGAACATCAGCCGCTCGGGGCCGAAGGCGCTCAGCAGGGTGTCCCAGACCGGGCGGATGTCGTCGAGCGTCCACGTGTCCTGCTCGGCCTCGGAGATCAGTCCGGAGACCTTGCACCGCACCTGGGGGTGGCCTGCCAGCACGCGCAGCTTGCGCGCCCAGTCGGGGAACGTGGGCTGACCGATGGGTGGTTTGCCCGCGTGGTCCAGCACGAGCGGGAGGCCCGGGATGCGCTGGGCGAGGCGGATCGCCTGGTCGAACTGGTGGCTGCGGATGAGGACGTCGTAGCCGAGGCCGCGGTCCTGTACGGCGCGCAGGCCCCGCTCGACGGACGGCTGCTGCAGCCACTGCGGGTCGGACTCGCTCTGCACCAGGTGGCGCAGGGCCCGCAGATACCCGCCCCCGGGCCTGGAGCGCAGTTCGTCGAGTACGTCGCCGATCGCGGGGGAGGTCAGGTCCGCCCAGCCGACCACCGTGCCGACCATGGGGGTCTGGGCGGCGAGGTCGAGCAGTTCCGCCGTCTCCTCGACGGAGGTGACGCACTGGACGACCACCGTGCTCGTCAGCCGGTGTCCCGCCAGGGGCCGGTCGGCGGCCCGTCGCAGGTCCTCGATGCCGTGGTTGCGGCGGATCGGCTCGTGGCCGGGTTCGTCGAGCCAGGCCTGGGGCCGGTGGTCCAGGTCCCACACGTGGTGGTGGGCGTCGACCAGGCGTAGCTGTTCAGACACGGGCGGACCAGACCGGGCCGTCGGGATAGCTGTACTCCTTGAGGGAGGCGGGGTGCATCTGCGCGCTCAGTCCGGGAAGCGTCGGGGCGAGGTAGTGGCCGCCGACGATGCGGACCGGGTCGACGAAGTGCTCGTGCAGGTGGTCGACGTACTCGATGACCCGGTCCTCGGTGGTGCCGGAGACGGCGACGTAGTCGAACATCGACAGGTGCTGCACCATCTCGCACAGGCCGACGCCGCCGGCGTGCGGGCAGACGGGCACGCCGAACTTCGCGGCCAGCAGCAGGATGGCGATGTTCTCGTTGACGCCGCCGACGCGGGCGGAGTCGATCTGCACGATGTCGACCGCGCCGGCCTGCAGCAGCTGCTTGAACACGACGCGATTGGCGATGTGTTCGCCGGTGGCGACCTTGATGGGGCTGAGTGCCTTGCGGACGGTGGCGTGGCCGAGGATGTCGTCGGGGGAGGTGGGCTCCTCGATCCAGTAGGGGTGGTAGGGCGCCAGGGCCCGCATCCAGTCGATGGCGGGCTGGACGTCCCATCTCTGGTTGGCGTCGACGGCGATCCGGATGTCCGGGCCGACGGTCTCGCGGGCCGTACGCAGGCGCCGTATGTCGTCCTGCAGGTCGGCGCCCACCTTCAGCTTGATCTGCGTGAAGCCTGCCGCGACGGCCTCGTGGGACAGCCGGGCCAGCTTCTCGTCGGAGTAGCCGAGCCAGCCGGGGGTGGTGGTGTAGGCGGGGTAGCCCTCACCGAGGAGGTGGCTGATGCGGCGCTCACGGCCGGGCTCGGCCCGGCGCAGGATCTCGAGCGCCTGCTCGGGTGTGAGGGCGTCGGACAGCCAGCGGAAGTCGACCTGGGCGACCAGCTCCTGCGGCGACATCTCGGCCAGGAGGCGCCACACCGGCTTGCCCGCCCGCTTGGCGGCGAGGTCCCAGGCGGCGTTGACGACCGCTCCGGTCGCCATGTGGATGGCGCCCTTCTCCGGCCCCAGCCAGCGCAGTTGGGGGTCGTGGACCAGGGAGCGGGAGAAGGCGCCGAGGTCGGAGCAGACCTGTTCCACGGACAGGCCGACCACGTGTGGGGCGAGGGTGGCGATGGCGGCGGCCTGGGCGTCGTTGCCGCGTCCGGTGGTGAAGGCCAGGGCGTGGCCCTCCAGCCCGTCGCCCGCGTCGGTGCGCAGGACCACGTAGGCGGCGGAGTAGTCGGGCTCGGGGTTCATGGCGTCCGAGCCGTCGAGGTGTTCGGAGGTCGGGAACCGCACGTCCAGGACGTCCAGGGCGATGATGCGGGCTGACGGGGGCAGGGGGGAGGACATGGCGGCAACTCCTGTCAGGGGCAGAGGAGATGGGTCCCCTGCGACGAGTCGTGAACGCGGCGGAGGCAGGGCGGCCGGTGGGCCGCCCGGGTCACTCCTGGACCTTGCCGCCTGTGATGCGGGAGATGGCGAGGGCGACCAGGATGATCAGGCCGTTGAGGGCGCCGATCCACTGGGCGGGGACACCGGCCAGCGTGAGCACGTTCTGGATCATGAAGAGCAGCAGGATGCCGCAGAACGCGCCGAACATGGTGCCCTTGCCGCCGTTGAGGCTGATGCCTCCGATGACGGCGGCGGCGAAGACGGTGAAGATGTAGCCGTTGCCCTGCGCGGAGGCGACCGAGGCGAGGCGTCCGGAGAGCATGAGTCCGGCGAGGGCGGCGAGCACGCTGCCGGTGACGATGACGATCCACAGGACCCGGTCGGTGCGGATGCCGGCCGCTTTCGCGGCGTCGACGTTGCCGCCGATGGCGTACAGGGAGCGGCCGAAGCTGGTCCAGCCGAGCACCACGATCGCGATGGCGAACAGGGCCAGGCAGATCCAGATGGAGGCGGGCATGCCGAACCATTCGGCGGTGCCGGGATAGAGCATCGACTGCGGCAGCTGGAAGAAGGTCTGCCCGCCGGAGATGCCGGTGAGGATGCCGCGCAGCACGATCAGCATACCGAGCGTGACGATGAAGCCGTTGAGGCCGAAGCGGATGATCAGCAGCGCGTTGACGACGCCGACGAGCGCGCCCCCGGCGAGGGTGATGGGGATGGACCAGGCGCCGGGGAGCAGGCCGAGTCCGTGCCCGGCGCCGGCCGGGACGACCAGCCAGGCCGCGACGCCCGGCGCCAGGCCCATGGTGGATTCCAGGGACAGGTCCATCTTCTTGACGATCAGGATCATCGTCTGGGCGAGGACCAGCAGGGCCATCTCGGACATGGTCTGCAGGACGTTGATGAGGTTGTCGGCCTGTAGGAAGACCGGGTTGACGATCTGGCCGACGATCGCGATGACGACGATCGCCGGGACAAGCGCCAGGTCGCGCAGCCGGGCGAGGGGGATGCGGCCGCCGATCAGCGCGGTGCGCTTCTGCTTGGGTTCGACGGCCTGGGCGGCGGCGTCCGCGAGGACGGTTTCAGGGATTACTTCAGGCATGCAGATCCACTCCTTCCATCGCGGCCACGAGGTCGTGGTCGTGCCAGCCGCGTGGTATCTCGGTCGTGATGCGGCCCTGGAACATCACCAGGATCCGGTCGCACATGCGCAGGTCGTCGAGTTCGTCGGAGGCGATGAGCACTCCGGTGCCGGACTCGGCGGTCTCCTCGACCTTGCCGAGGAGGAACTCCTTGGAGCGCACGTCCACGCCGGCGGTCGGGTTGATGAGGACCAGAAGGCGGGGGTCGTCGGCCAGTGCGCGCGCCATGACGACCTTCTGCTGGTTGCCGCCGGACAGGGCGGAGACGGGCAGCCGCGGTCCGGAGGTCTTGATGGCCAGGTTCGCGATCATGCCCTCGGCCAGCCGGTCGCGCCGTCCGCGGCTGAGGAAGCCGTTCTTCCCGAGCCGCTTCGGTACGGACAGGGTCGCGTTGTCGGCGATCGACATGTCGGGCACGAAACCCTGGTGGTGCCGGTCCTGCGGAACGAACCCGGCGCCGGCCGCGAGGGCGTCGGGCACGCTGCCCGGCCGGGGCCGGCGCCCGGCGATCTCCAGGTCCCCGGTCGCCGCGGCGCGCAGTCCTACGACGGTCTCGGCGACCTCCGTACGTCCGCTGGCGGCGGCGCCCGCGAGGCCGACGATCTCCCCGGCGCCCACCTGGAAGGTGACGTCGGTGTAGGTGTCGTCGCTGCCCAGGCCGCGCACGGACAGCGCGGGCGCGGTGCTCTCGTCCAGGCTGCCGACGCGCTCCTGGCGACGGTCGGCCGCGGTCTCACCAGTCATGGCGGCGACCAGCTCGGTGCGGGGCAGTTCCGCGACCGGCGCGGTCACGATGTGCGCCGCGTCGCGGAACACCGTCACCATGTCGCAGATCTCGTAGACCTCCTGCAGGTGATGACTGATGAACAGGAAGGTCACGCCCTGGCGTTGCAGGTCGCGGATACGGTCGAAGAGCCGGTTGATCGCCGCCGCGTCGAGCTGCGCGGTGGGTTCGTCGAGGATGATGAACCGGGCCCCGAAGGACAGCGCCCGGGCGATCTCGACGAACTGGCGCTGCTCGACGCTGAGGTCGCCGGCCGGGGACTGCGGGTCGACGTCCACCGACCAGGCCGACAGCAGCTCCTCGGCCCGGCGGCGTACGCCGGTCCAGCTGATGAGCCGGTGGGGGCCGTGGTGGTGCCGGTTCAGGAAGAGGTTCTCGGCGACGGTCAGCGTGGGGATGATCGTCGACTTCTGGTAGACGCAGGCAGCGCGTCGGCGCCAGGCGTCGCGGTCGCTGAGCCGTGGTGCGGGGTCGCCGCCGAAGGTGACCGTCCCCTCGTCGGGGGCGTGCAGGCCCGTCAGGACGGACACGAGGGTCGACTTCCCGGCCCCGTTGCGGCCGACGAGTGCGTGGGTCTCGCCGGACCTGATGGTGATCCGTGCGCCGTTCAGGGCGACCGTCGGACCGAATCGTTTGACTATGCCCGTCGCCTCGACGACGGGCGGGGCCGCGGGGGCCCGCCCGTCGTCCGCCGGGGCGGGCGCGGGGGTGACAGGACGCTCCCCGTCGCTCATCTCAACCGCCTTGCTCTCGATAGCCGTTGGGACCCTGAAAAGGCAGGTCAGCCGAGGTGGTTGCCCCAGAGCGACGTGTCGTCGCTCTTGACGCTGGGGACGCCGCCGTAAGTGCCGCCGTCGACGGTGACCAGGGGAGCAGCGAGCTGGTCCTCCAGCAGACCGTCACGGACCTGGATGATCGTGCTGTCGTGGTCGGTCTTGCCCGGCTTGAACGTCTTCCCGTCGATCGCGGCCTTGAGGTAGTACAGGGCGTACTTGGCGTAGAGGTCGGCGGGCTGGGAGACGGTGGCGTCGATCTTGCCGGCGGCGATGTCCTTGAGCTCCTCGGGGATGCCGTCGTTGGACACGATGAAGACGTGCTTCCCGTCCTTCGGATCTACCAGCAGGCCCTTTTGCTTGAGTACCTGCAGCGTGCCGGACAGGGCGAAGCTGGACTCCATGTAGACGCCCTTGACATCCGGGTTGGCGGTCAGGTCCGTCTGCAGCTTCTGCGCGGCGACCGCGCCGTCCCAGTTCGTGGCCTCGCCGAGCACCTTGATGCCGGGGTAGCTCTTCCTCATGCAGTCGTTGAACGCCTCGGTGCGGTCACGGCCGTTGATCGAGTCGAGGCCGCCCTCCAACATGACGACTTTGCCCTTGCCGCCGAGCTTCGTGCCGAGGAACTGGCAGGCCTTCTCGCCGTAGGCGCGGTTGTCGGCCCGCACCACCATGAACACCCTGCCACTGTCGGGACGGGTGTCGACGGTGACGACGGGTATCTTCTTCGCCTCCAGCTGGGCCAGGGTCGGCGCGATCGCGGCGGTGTCCTGCGGCGCCATCGCGATGCCCTTGACGCCCTGGCTGATGAACGTCTGCGCGTCGGCGGTGAGCTTGGCGACGTCGTTCTGGGAGTTCGTGGTCTTGAGGGACAGGCCGAGCTGCTTCGCGAAGTCGGGCGTGTACTTGATGTACGAGTTCCAGAAGTCGGTGTCCGACCGAGGGTAGTCCACGCCCACGAGCGGCTTGTCGCTCGACGAGGCGGAGGTGCCGGAGCCGCTGCTGCACGCGCTGAGCAGCGTCAGCGCACAGGCGACGGACGCGGTGGAGCTGAGTGCGGTTCTGAGTCTCATGGGTACTTCCTCGCGCTGGTCCCGGAGCGGGGTTGTTACGCCGATGCGACGGTTGGGTGTCGCTGGCTGAGAGATGGGATGTTTATAGGCCGGGCCTAACTGGGTTGTCTAGAGGCGGGGTGAAGGCGCCGGAGAATCCACTAGAACGTCGAATCGAGGGCCGTATCATGGGATGTCGATGACAGATCCATCCCATCAATATGATGAACCTGTGATGGGATGTCTGTTGCGCCCGCACCGGTCGGCGGCCGCGCCGGTGCGCGCCAGGGTGTGCGGCAGTAAGCCGATCAGAGCGCGTCCGCGCGCCCCGGGCTGACCGGTGGGTGCCCGTCGGGGCGTCACCTGTGCGAGCGGGCCGCATCAAGGCTGATGACGTCGGCGTCGAGGTTGTCGATGGCCCGGACGAGGTCGCCGAACTGGGCGTGGCACATGTGGGTGTGGATCTGGGTGTGCGACCCAACTCCGCTGGTTGAGCCGGAACGCCCTGGTGGCCCATGCCCAGTAGGCCGGTCGATCGGTGGCCCGCAGCGCGAGCGTCACGCACGGCGCGGGCCCGTCGACCTGGATCACTCAAGATCCCGGAGGCTTCTGGGTCGCCCATCTCGTCGCGCGGGGCAAGGCCGACCTTGCGGGCGGTGTCGCCGAGGGACTGGTTGCCGCGGACGAAAGAACCAGGCGAGCACGGTGACCGGTCCGGTGAGCACGCCGTTGACCGGGCCCGATGTGAGCGACTGGGCACACGTCGTCCAGCGCACGGTCATCGGCTCAGGGCGGCAGATGTCGCGGACCAGGATCGGCGGACGGACGCAGTGGCTGCCGTAGGAGTGCACCCAGTCGTGCTGCGTCGCGAGGTATCCCGTCAACTGCTCGGCGAAGTACTGGTCCACGTCGTCGCGTTCGGCCTCGCCAGGCACGAGGGTGCCGAGCCCCGCCTCCTCCTGGCAGGAGATGTCTTTTCGGCGTGCATCCCGACCGACGGCACGCGCGCCTGGCCGAGGTGGTACCCGCTCGCGGCTCGGACTGCCTCGACGTGTGCGAACACGCCAACGTGATCGTCGTCCAGCCTTCCGCCGCCGCCGCCGCCCGCACCGCAGGCGCCGGCCCGGTCTGGTCCGGCCTCGTCAACGACCCCGACGCCACCGAGGGCATCGCCGCCCCCGGATAGCCGGTGGTCCCGTCATCGCTCCCTGCCCCGACGTCGTCCCGCAGCGGCAGCCGCGCCTCGCGAACCGATGGAACAACTGCCGGACCGTCACTTTCCGCCGGACGAAATGTCGAGCCGGTTCGATCGAGAGCCCGCCGCAGCAGGAGAAGTCGTCCGGCCGGCGGGAGGGTGGGCCGCTCGGTTCCCACGGAGGAGCGGAACGCCCTGCGGTCGCCGGAAGGATCACGTCATCGAACCGGTTCGGGGAAGCTGGCACTGCGGAATCCTGGCCATCGATCCCCCGACTGGAAAGAGAACCGAACCTTCTACCAGATATGAAAGTCTCGTCGGGGGCGTTGACAGTCGATGCCGCTGTTCCTACCTTCACTTCACGCGAACCGGTTCGACGATCGGATCCGCGTCACGTCCACCACCCACTCTCATGAGCCGATGAGTACTCTCTCCACCGAGAAGTCGAACCGGTTCGGGCCAGGAGCCAGCGTGAACATCGGTGAGATCGCCCGGCAGGCCGGTGTCTCGCGGAGCACCGTTTCGTACGCGCTCAGCGGCAAGCGCCCGGTCTCGGACGACACGCGCCGGAAGATCCAGCAGGTCATCGACGAGTTGGGCTACCGCCCGAACGCGAGCGCCCGGGCCCTTGCCAACGGCCGCACCAACACGATCGGGTTGGTCTTCCCGCCGGCGGGCAACCACTACACCGGGATGCAGCTGGATTTCATCGGCAGTGTGGTGGAGGCCGCGGCGGCCTACGACTACGACGTACTTCTGTCGCCGAGCGGTGTGGACAGCGACCGTTCTTTCCAACGGCTGCTGGGGGAGCGACGGGTCGACGGTGCGATCCTGATGGAGATCAGGCTGGCGGACGACCGGGTCGACCACCTGGCGGAACTGGGCTTTCCCTCGGTCGCCATCGGCCGTACCGCCCACCCGGAGGGCGGCTGGTGGGTGGGGCTGGACCACACCGCGCTGACCGCGGCGTGCGTGCACCACCTGGCGGACCTCGGCCACCGCAGGGTCGCCTTCGTGAACCGGCCCGAACAGCTGTTGCGGGCCGGGTACGAGTCCGCGCACCGCGGCCTGGACGGCTTCACCAAGGCCGCGGCCGAGCGCGGTCTGACCGTGCGGACGTACAGCTGCGGGGACGACGCCGCATCCGGCCAGGCCTGCCTGGAAAAGATCCTGCACGACGAGCCGGCCACCACCGGTCTGGTCACGCTGAACGAGGCCGCGCTGGGCGGGCTTTACCGGGGGCTCACCGAGGCGGGCCGTCATGTGCCGCGCGATTTCTCCGTTACCGGAGTCGTGGCCGGCCGGTGGGCGGAGACGGTGACCCCGCAGCTCACCGCCGCCGACGTACCGGCGGAGGAAATGGGTCGGCGCGCCGTCGACCTGCTGGTGGAGCGCCTCGACCATCCCGACGCGTCGCCGCGGCACCACCTCCTCGCCCCGCCGATCTCCCTGCGGGCCAGCACCGGGCCCGCAGGGACCGGTACCGCGCTCTGACCGTACCCGCGTAGCTCCGCTCCTCGATTCCCTTCACCTCACGCACGCCCGAACGGCCCGACAGTGCCGTTCGCCGTACCCGCCATTCCTCGCCGCCCCGTGCCTCGTCACCGGCATGCCCAGAACAAAGGAACCGTCACAATGAACAGCACCTCCAGACAGCGCCGTCTGACCGCCGCGGCCGTCGCCGCCGTGGCCGTGACCGCCACCGCCTGCTCCTCCGGCTCGGGCAGCAGCGACAGGAACAGCGCCGACAGCGGTGCGTACACCATCTGGGACCCGTACCCGCAGTTCGACAAGACCTCGGACTGGGCGAAGCTGCTTGACCAGTGCGGCACCAAGGCCGGAGTGGAGATCAAGCGGACCGGCTTCGACACCAGCGACCTGGGCAACAAGACGCTGCTGGCTGCGCAGCAGGGCAACTCGCCGGACATTCTCATCGTCGACAACCCGGTGGTGTCGACGCTGGCCGAGGCGGGCGTGCTCACCACGACCGACGAGAACGAGCTGGACACCTCTGAGATCGACCCCAACCTGCTCGCGGCCGGTCAGTCCGGCGGCAAGACCTACGGCACGCCGATCGGCGCCAACACCCTGGCCCTCTACTACAACAAGGACGTGCTGAAGGAGGCCGGCGTGGACATCGCCGCGATCAAGGACTGGAACACGCTGACGGCGGCGCTGGCCAAGGTCAAGAAGGCCGGCAAGAAGGGCATCACCTTCTCGGCGATCGGCACGGAGGAGGGCAGCTTCCAGTTCCTGCCGTGGTTCTGGGGATCGGGCGCGAAGCTGACCGAACTCGACTCCGTCCAGGCCGTGTCGGCGCTCTCGCTGTGGAAGGGCTGGCTGAAGCAGGGCTACGCCCCCAACTCGGTCCTCAACAACACCCAGACCACCAGCTGGCAAGAGTTCGCCAGCGGCGACTACGCGTTCAGCGAGAACGGCACCTGGCAGCTCGCCAACGCCAAGAAGGCCGGCTTCGACTACGGCGTACTGCCCATCCCCGGCGTGAACGGAGGTAACGCCGCAGCCCCGACCGGCGGCGAGTTCGTGACCATCCCGGTCCAGAAGGACACCGTCCGCTACGCCACCTCACAGAAGCTGGCCACCTGCCTGACCAGCACCGCCAACCTCTACACCACCGACACCACCCTGTCCTACGTGGCCCCGACCGGCGAGGTCCAGGACAAGCAGGTGGCCGCGAACGCCGAGCTGAAGCCGTGGGTCGAGGCGGTCAAGGCGGCCAGGGGCCGCACCAGTGACGACCTGGGCACCAAGTACCCCAAGATCTCCGAGCAGATGTGGAAGGCCGTCCAGTCCGCCCTCAGCGGGTCCACGTCGCCCAAGGACGCGCTGGCGTCGGCGCAGGCCGGGGCCAAGTGACGAACCGATGAAGCAGACGACACATCCGCCGGACCACCGGTCCGAGCGCGTCCGGAACGGGGCGGCACCCGCCGCCACCCTGCCCCGAGCCCGCAGCGGGACACGCCCCCGGCCCACCTCCTCCCAGTGGGCCGCCTGGGGATTCCTTGCCCCGGTGACCCTCTATCTCGCCCTCTTCTACGCCTATCCGCTCTACCGCAACCTCGACCTGAGTCTGCGCGACTACACCGTCCGCTCGTTCGTCCAGGGCGACGCGCCGTTCGCGGGCCTGGCGAACTACCGTAAGGTCTTCGACGATCCGACCTTCGCCCCAGCCCTGCTGCACACCGCGGTCTTCACCGCCGTGTGCCTGGTTTTCCAGTACGCCATCGGGCTCGTCCTCGCCGTTTTCTTCAACCAGAACTTCCGGCTGTCGGGGACCCTGCGCGCCCTGTTCCTCGTACCGTGGCTGCTGCCGCTGATCGTGTCGGCCTCCACCTGGTCGTGGATGCTCAACAGCGAGTCGGGCGTCGTCAACGCCGTCCTGCACGCCATCGGCATCGGGCCGGTGAACTGGCTGACCTCCCCCTCCTGGTCGCTGATCTCGGTGATCATCGCGAACATCTGGATCGGCGTCCCGTTCAACCTGGTCGTCCTCTACAGCGGCCTCCAGTCCATCCCCGCCGGCCTGTACGAGGCCGCCGCCCTCGACGGGGCGGGAGCCTGGCGCCGGTTCTGGTCCATCACCTTCCCGCTGCTGCGCCCGGTGTCCGCGATCACCCTGCTCCTGGGGCTGGTCTACACGCTCAAGGTCTTCGACATCATCTGGATCATGACCAAGGGCGGCCCGGCGGACTCCTCCACCACCTTCGCCACCTGGTCGTACCAGCTCGGCTTCGGCGACCTCCTGCCGGCCTTCGGCCCGGGCGCAGCCGTCGGCAACCTGCTCGTGGTCGCCGCCCTGGTCTTCGGCCTGGTCTACGTCCGCGTACAGAGAAGGCAGGCGCTGTCATGAGCCGCATACGCAGGCGTACCTGGGTCAGGACCACGATCGGCGTCGTGCTGACCGGGATCATGCTCTTCCCGGTCTACTGGATGGTCAACGTCTCCCTCACCCGTGACCAGGACATGCGCAAGAGTCCCCCGGACCTGCTGCCGCTGCACGGCACCCTGGCCGGCTACCGCACGGTCCTCGACGACCAGTTGCCCTACCTCGGCACCAGCCTCGTCATCGGTCTGGGCACCGTCGTCCTGTCCGTCGCCCTGTCCGCGCCCGCCGGTTACGCGCTGGCCAAGCTGCGTCCGCGCGGCGGCGGCATCCTCGGCTTCGTCCTGCTGGCCGCCCAGATGATCCCCGGCATCATCATGGCGATGGGCTTCTACGCCATCTACCTCCAGCTCGGCCTGCTCCAGACGGTCCCCGGCCTGATCGTCGCCGACTCGACCCTGGCCGTCCCCTTCGCGGTGCTGATCTTCACCGCGTTCATGTCCGGCATCCCCGGCGAACTTCTCCAGGCCGCGCAGGTGGACGGAGCCAAGGCCCTGCGCACCTTCTGGTCCGTCGTGCTGCCGATGAGCCGCAACGCCGTCGTCACGGTGTCCCTGTTCGCTTTCCTGTGGTCCTGGTCCGACTTCGTCTTCGCCAGCACCCTGGTCAACGGCGGCGCCCATGAGCCGATCACCCTCGGCATCTACCACTACATCGGCAACAACAACCAGCAGTGGAACGCGATCATGGCCACCGCCGTGGTGGCGTCTCTTCCGGCCGCGGTGATCCTCGTCCTCGCCCAGCGGTACGTCGCCGCCGGGGTGACCGCCGGCGCCGTCAAGGACTGAACCGCTCAACCCGCCGGCACGACCGGCCAGTCGCCAGTCCGCTACTGCCCCCTGCTCCAGAAACGAGTCACGCCACCATGACCGCCGCCTCGTCCGGCCCGGCCTTCTCCGTCCACGACATCCCGTTCAGCACCTACGGATCCTGGTTCGACATCTCACCGGTGGTGGCGGAGAAGACACACACCGAGGACCTCCACCTCGTGTCGCACCAGAACGGCATGCACGGAGTCCTGCGCCTGGTCCCGCTGAACACCACGGCTGAGGGCGAGTGCGCCGAGGCTCGCGTCGAGGCGACACCGTGCCTGCTCAGCTGGATCGGCGAGGGCGGGCGCGTCGACCTAGCGTACGAGTCGCCGGAAATCGTACGCCTGCGGGGCAGCGGCCTGGGCATCGGCGTCTTCGCCGCCGCCAAGGCCCTGACACCGTTCAGCGGAACGTACTTCTTCCACGACCCGGCGGCGGACGGGCACGTGTTCACGTCGTACGAGACCGGGCGCCGCTACCGCGTCACCTTGCTGTCCGGCACCCTGGCCGAGGTGGCCGGAGCGCAGGCCCTGGGCAGCGCCGACCGCGGTGTCGCCGTGACCGTGGACGCGGACGGGACCTGGGAGATCGCGATCGACGAACTCGACACCGCGCGCCCGCCGTACGTGTCCTCGGGGACCTTCGACGACGTCGTGGAGTCCGCGCGGCGTGCGTTCGCGGACTTCGTGGACGCGGTGGCACCCTGGCGTTCGGCCGCCACTCCGGCGGCCGAACTCGCCGCCTACGTCGTCTGGTCGGCGACCGTACGGCCGGCGGGCCTGGTCACCCGGCCCGCCGTGCTGATGTCCAAGCACTGGATGGACAAGGTCTGGAGCTGGGACCACTGCTTCAACGCCCTCGCTCTGGCCCGTGGTTGTCCCGAACTCGCCCTGGACCAGTTCGCCCTGCCCTTCGACCACCAGGACGCCGGCGGCGCTCTGCCCGACTCGGTCACCCACTCCGAGGTTCTGTACAACTTCGTCAAGCCGCCCATCCACGGCTGGGCCTTCGGCCACCTCCGCCGCTTCCTGCCGACACCTCCCGACCAGGAGCAACTGACCCAGGTGTATGACCGGTTGGAGCGCTGGACCGCCTTCTGGCTCACCGCGCGACGGACCCCCGGCGCCGAACTGGCCCACTACCAGCACGGCAACGACAGCGGCTGGGACAACGCCACCCCCTTCGACCCCGAGCGCGTGGTCGTCACCGCCGACCTGGCCGCCTTTCTCGTGCTCCAACTGCACGAACTCGCTCAGTTGGCCGAGGAACTGGGCAAGGAGGACGTGGCACGCCGTTGGACGGCCGCAGCCGAGAAGACACAGACCGCACTGCTCGACGAGCTCTGGACCGGAGAGCGGTTCGTCACCCGGGGGGTCGCCAGTGGGGACACCTGGACCAGCGCCAGCCTCCTCGACCTGATGCCCATCGCGCTGGGCGAGCACCTGCCCGACGAGATCAGCAGTGTGCTGGCCGACCGCATCAAGGCCCACCTCACCCCGTATGGGCTGGCCACTGAACTGACCACCTCGCCGCACTACCTCGCCGACGGCTACTGGCGCGGCCCGATCTGGGCCCCCGCCACCGTCCTAGTCGAGGACGGCCTGCGTCGCGCCGGACACCACCGGCTGGCCGACGATGTCAGCGCCCGGTTCCGCGCCCTGTGCGAGACCCACGGCTTCGCCGAGAACTTCGACGCCGTCACCGGAACGGGCCTGCGCGACCGCGCCTACACCTGGACCGCCAGCAGCTACCTCCTCCTCGCGGAGGCACACGCACGCCGGGACGGCCGCTGACCGGCCGCCTGCCACACACCCCCGGCTCCGGACGGGACCTGGTCGGGCGGCCGCGTCCGGCGCCGTCCGCCTGGCCGCTGGCCTCGACCCTGGTGCTCGCCCCGCCGCCCGGCTCCGCCGAGTCGGGGCCCCCTCCGGGGCCGCGGACACCAGCGTCACCGTCGACTTCGCCACCGCCGGCGGCGCCCCGGCTCGCACGCCCCGGCATGATCTACGGTATGACGCCGGACGGTTCGCTCCCGCAGGACCACTTGCGGCGCCTCCGAATCCGGGATCGAGGGCCGCACCATGGTCGACGACGGCTGCCGGACTGTCCGCGAGTACAGCCCCTGCCCGGCCGGCCCCTGAGCGCCCGACTGACCGTCACCACCCGGCGATCCGTGAACGTACAGTCAGGAAGACCACCCGCGGCGCCGACAGCCGCTGCCGTACCGCGCTGGCGCCGGGCCACTTACACCGTCCGCCCCGCCGGCCTTCGCCGGTGCCGTCATGCCGGTCGCCCAGCCGGTGGCCGTCACCGTCACCAGTGGGATCGTCGTCTCATTCGACCTGGGCATCCGCTGAGCCCCTCCTCCCCGGAACCGAACTATGGTCCAGGACGTCGCAGTGGTGTCCGGTCACGTGAGGGAGTGGTCATGATGAGGGAGGACTGCGGACACGGTCGAGGACCCTGGCCCTGGCTCGGAGCCGCCCTGGTCGCCCTCTCCTGTCTCGTGACTGCCTGCGGGAACGGCGGCGGCTCGGAAGCGGACTCGACACGGTCGTCTCGCCCTTCCGCCCGTCCGGTCACCCCCACGCCCTCGGAGAGCAGCTCCGGCACACCCGGATCCCCGCCCTCGCCGTCCCCAACGGCCTCGACGAAGGCGCCGTCGCCCCCTTCGAAACAACCCTCCCCCCCTCCCGGGACGGCCTCCGCGTCCCCGGGTTGCGCCGCCGGACATGCACAGGTCACGGTCTCTCCCGGTGACGCGCCCGAACAGCGGTTGTGTGTGCGGCCCGGGATCGTGGTGTCCCTCGTCCTCAAGCCCCGGACGGACGACAGGCGGTGGACGGCCGTCCAGAGCTCTGCGCCGGTGTTCGTCGTGGCGTCCGGATGGCAGCTGGACGGGAAGGGGAACGCCCACTCCTCGCTGCGTTGCGCAGGCACCCGGGGCGGCACGGCCAAGGTCACCGCGCTGGCCAAGGCTCCGGATGTGGCGGGCGCGGCGAAGGTCGCCTTCACGCTCGACGTGAGTGTGGTGCCGTACACGACGGAGCGGTGACCCCGAAAGCCGGGATCACCGCTCCGTCCGCTGCTGCTGCGCTCAGTCGCAGTCGCGCACCTTGACGGAGTAGATGCCGCGGCCGTGGCTGGCCGCGTACAGGGTCGTGCCGTCGGGGCTCAGCTTCAGCTGGAGCACGGCGACGGCCGGGAGTGAGCCGATGCGCTGCCACTTGGTGTGGCCCGGGGCGCGGTAGACCACGCCGAGGTCGGTGGCGACGGCGAGGCCGCCGTTCGGGGTGACGATCGCCGAGTTGGTCGGCACGTCAGGGAGGTTGGCGGAGATGTCCTTCCAGGTGGTGCCTCCGTCGGTGGACTCGAAGACGTGGCCGACGCCGGCGCCGGGGCCCTCGGTCCAGTGCCGGGAGAAGCCGTTGACCGCGAGGAAGACGTGGTCGGAGTCCTTCGGGTCGACGGCGAAGCCGCTGAGGTAGCGGTTGGGTACGGTGCCGGTGGCCGGCAGGCTGATGTCGTGCCAGCCGGTGCCGTCCGCGTTGCCGACGGAGATGCCGCGGGCGAAGCCCTGGTCGTTGCAGGGGCCGCACCAGGCTGCGTAGACCTTGCCGCCCGAGGCGGCGACGGCGGTCGCGGTACGTCCGGCACCGAGGTCGTAGGCGCTCTTCCACTCCGAGCCGCTGCGAATGGCGTAACCATGGGTCTGCACCCACACGTGCCGGCCGCCGGCAATCCAGGTGTTGCTGTCCTTGGCATCGGTGGCGAGCGGGGCGATGAAGCGGGCCTCGCTGGTGGCGTTGTCGGCCGGGGCGACGTTGTACGAGGTGGCCTTGCTCGCGTCGGTAATCCAACTGCCGTTGTTGACCGCACAGTTCTGCGTGATCTGGACGGCGAGGTAGACGTATTCCTCGGCGATGTTGCAGCCGTTGGTGGGATCGGTGAGTGTGTCGCCGCCGTCGCCGCCGAAGTTGGAGCCCATCACGGTGTCGCTGCTGCGCAGCACGGACTGGCCGTTGTCCTGCAGACCGCCGGTGACGGAGACGCCGCCGTGGTCCAGGTCGTTGCCGATGCCGACCGAGTAGTACTGGAGGGTGTCGATGGTGCCGTCGTTGAGGGAGGTCCAGTCGGTGGCGTGGCCGGAGGCGTCCTGGGAGCCGTTGACGGGGCGCTTGTAGGCGCCGCCGTCGTTACCGACGTACACGAAGCTCTTGCCGTGGTAGCGGCCGATGGCGACACCGTGCTGGTCGGAGTGGGTGGTCTGGTTGCAGTCGCCGGTCTGCTCGGCCGGGTCGATGCTCCAGCAGGGAAAGGTGAAGTTCCAGTACGGACCGACGGTCGACCAGGTGCTGCCGCCGTCCTTGGACTCGTAGACCTCCTCCAGGCCCGCGTACACGTGCTTGGGGTTCGCCGGGTCGACGGTGAGGAACTGATTGTACCAAGCCTGCACGCCCGGCATGTAACCGGCGGTCGTCAGTGCCGAGTTGTCGGCGGCCAGTTGCTTGTAGTCGGCGACCTTCGTCCAGGGCCCGAACGGGGAGGCGGCGCTGTAGATGCCTTCCAGGCCGCTGTCCGGGTTGGATGCCAGCTGCTCGGGTGACTGGTCGATGGCGTAGTAGCGCGAGCCGTCGGCGGAGCGGGCGAAGGTGACCGTGCCGACGTTGTCCGCGTCGGTCGGCAGGTCGCCGAAGCCGCTGGTGATCCGTGTCCAGGTGCCCTTGGAGTCCTTGGCGAAGAAGCCGTTGTAGTCGTCGCCGCTGCGCCAGCCGACTGCGAGGATCACCTTCGAGGGATCCTTGGGGTCGATGGCGATGTCGTTGGTGATGTTCTTGTACGCGGCGCTGTCGTCGGCCGCCTTCGAACCGCCCGGCAGATACTCGGGGTTGGGCGCGTACTCCAGCTTCCAGGCACCCTTCAGGGTCTTGGTGGAGTGGCTCCACACGCCCTCACTCGTCGCCGCCCACACCTTGCCGCCGCCGAACCGCAGCTGGCGGATGGTGGTGGACTCCAGCTGATCGCCGCCGACCCGGCTGCGGGAGGAGAAGGTGCCGTGGTGCGGGTCGGACAGGACGTAGACGCCGCTGCCGAGGTACGCGTCCGCGTTGGTGTTGGCCTCGCCGGTACCCAGCCACAGCCGGCCTCCGGGATCGAGGGCGAGCGCTCCGGTGGACTGTGAGGGCAGCTTGTCGCTGATGGGTTTCCAGTGCCCGCCGCCGCGCTTGGACCGCCAGACGCCACCGCCCGCGCTGCCCGCGTACACGTATCCGTCGTCGTCGGCGGCCATCGCGGCCATCCGGCCGGTGACATTGCCCGAGCCGCCGCTGGAGTTGGAGTCGATGTCGCGGTAGCGGGAGTCGTCGGAGTCGTACGGAAGGTTGGTGACGTTACGCCAACTCCCGCCGGTTCTGGGAAGGGCGGACAAGCTGCTCCAGGCGGCGCCGTACGCGCCCGGCGCGACGATGCCGGGCGAGGTGCGGGCCTCGGCGTACTGGTCCGCGCCCTCGGCTATCTCATCGGCCTCGTTGCCGTCGTCGCCGTCCTCCGCCTTCACCTTCGGGCTCAGGGCCCCCACCGACTGCGCGCGTTCCGCGGCCAGTTGCTTGAGCGCGCGAACCCCGAAGGGGCTGCCGTTGCCGCCGGACGCGCCGCTCGCGGGTATCGCGATGAGGCCGGCGGACGCGGTGATGGCACAGATTGTGAGCCATCGTCTTCTATGGGTTGGTTCCGACATCAGATCCTCCGAAAACGGGTGGTCGCACTGCCGTCGTGGGAGACCTGATCACGCGCGGGCGGGAACGGCCGACGTTTGGAGAAGTCTTTGAACGTAACCTGTCACGAAGCCGCTGTCAGGAGTCGGCGGCTCATCTGAAGGTCTGGAGCGAAAGGGCGGCGAGGGCCGGCGAGGTGCTGCCGGAGATCAGCGGCGGGACCTGGCCGCCGCTTCTCCAGGCGAGCCCCGCCCACGCGCCGGCGAGGAGGATCGCCGAGCCGGTGGCGCCCTGGTAGAGGCCCTGGGCGGTGCCCTGTTGGCGGTCGGGTACTAGGTTGGAGATCCATGCCTTGCCCAGGCCGTCGGTGCAGGCGTTGAAGCCGCCGTACAGCGTCAGCACCACGAACACCGCCCAGGGAGCGTCGACCAGAGCGGGGCCGAGGTATCCGATGGCGAAGAAGAGGAGTGCGGCGGCGAGGATGAGCGGGCGGGGCACCCGGTCGGAGAGGGCTCCGGGGGGAGCGGGGGTCGCGGACGGCGGCGACCCGGGCGGTCGAGGCGTCGGCTGGGATCACCGCAACCCAGAACAGCGGGCGCGGACGATGATCGAGCGCCTCGCACAGGGCCAGGCCGATCAGCGGGCGCGCGGACCGTCGTGGTCCCTGCTACGCCTACGAGGTCAGCCGACGCAATCCGCCCACCTGCTGCATCACGGCGTGGGCAGAGCAGTAATCTCGCGAAGGAGCGGGAGTTCCTCCGGACTGCGGCACGTCGGCCGGGAGAACTGCCTGGCAGATGCCGCCTGATCAAGCCTTGTGCCACTCGGCGCCCTGGCGTGCGTCGACGAGCGCTGGGGGCGACGGCCGGCTGCTGCACGCAGCCCGCTGGTGTGATGCGCCGGAAGTCGCGGGCTTAAGAACTCCTCAACAAAGTGCGAGGTTCTTGAGTCGGCGCCAGTGGATGATTCCGCAGGCCAGGCTGAGGAAGGCTTCGTGGATGTCGTCGCGGATCTCCCAGCGGATGCGTAACCGGCGGAACCGGTGCAGCAGCGCGAAGCGCTGCTCGACCGCCCACCGGTGCACGCCCAGCTCTGATCCGTGTTCGGTGCCGCGCCGTGCGATGAGCGGGGTGATTCCGACAGCCCGGACCTGCTTGCGGTACTTGTCGTGGTCGTCACCGCGGTCGGCGTAGATGGTGTCCGGCCGTCGGCGGGGGTGCCCGCGTCGCCCGCGCACCGGCGGGACGGCCTCGATCAGAGGGATGAGCTGGGTGACGTCGTTGCGATTGCCGCCGGTCAGTGACACGGCCAGCGGAATGCCGTGCGCTTTGATGAGATGGTGTTTGGAGCCTGTTCGGGCACGGTCGACCGGGCTCGGTCCGGTTTTGGGCCGCCTTTCAGGGCCCGGACGTGGGAGCCGTCCATCACCGCCCGGGACCAGTCCAGGGCGCCGGCGGCGTTGAGCTCGGCCGGCAGCGACTCGTGCAGACGCTGCCAGACTTCGGCGTCGTTCCAGTCACGCAGGCGCCGCCAGCATGTCATCCCCGAACCGAAGCCCAGCTCCTGGGGCAGGAACTCCCACGGGACACCTGTGGAGAGCACGAACAGGATGCCGGACAGCACCTTTCGGTCATCCAGACGTTTGCGGCCCGGGTGATCCGGTCGGCGCGGCACGACCGGCAGTAACGGCTCGATCCGCGCCCACAGCTCATCCGGAACGATCCACGGCGGCTGCTGACCCTTCCTGATGTACCAGTCAACAGCCCCGTAACTCCCCACATTCCAAGGCCACTTTGTTAGGAATTCTAAGGGCGGTGCCTACCGTTGAACGGGACACCGACCACCCACTCTGTCCCGCTCGACCGTAGGCACCGCAGGTCAGACCCCCGCCCTGCCCCCAGTCAACTGGGACAGGAGGCCTTGACGCGGACTCCCTTGCGGTCGAGCGGTGGGGGATCGTGGCCTCATGGGGGCAAGACCGAGGAGGCGGCGGTTGACCGAGCCGACCGACCCGCCCATCCTGATCATCCCGACCACCCCGGAACCACCGTGCCCTGGAGCTGACATGGCTGACGTGATTGTGGCCGACCCCATCACGCGCGACATTCTCGCGATCTTCGAAAACGTACGGTACCGGCTGTTCGACCGCCTGGAGGATCTGACCGACGCTGAGTACCACTGGGAGCCGGTCCGCGACTGTATCAGCATCAGCCCCGGTGATGACGGTGTCTTCCGCGTCGCCACGCTGTTTCCGGAATCGCGTCCGGAGGCACCGGACCCCTTCACGACGATCGCCTGGCGCATCTGGCACATCGGCAGCCTCTGCCTGCGCGGCTATGTGACCCACTTCTTCGAGGACGTTCCCGAGCTCGGCGACCGCCACGAGTGGCCGGGCACCGCGAAAGAGGGCGTCCAGGCGCTGGCCGAGGACTGGGAGCACTTCATCTCCCGTATCGCAGCCCTCGGCGACAAGCGCCTCCTTGCGCCGATAGGCATGGGCCCAGGCGGTTGGGCTGATGAGACCTATCTGAAACTCGCGCTGCACGCTCTGAAAGAGGTCACACATCACGGGGGCGAGATCGGCCTGTTGCGCGACCTGTACCTGCGCGAAGGCGTCTGATTTGGCGGTAGGCGACCTTGTCCGGCGGCCGGGGTGCGGAGGCAGATCGTCGATCCGGTGGTGCTCGTCCAGATCGATGACGTCGTGGGTCACCGGTTGCCCTGACTACTGTGGCGTCCGGCGAACTGAGCACGTTCGTCAGTACCCATCTGGGGACCAGGACGCGTACGCCGACAAACGCGATCGAGTCGGTGAACGCCCGCATCCGCCGAGCGGTCAAGGCCCGTGGACACTTCCCCAACGAGCAGGCCGCCCTCAAATGCGTCTACATGGCGATCATGTCCCTCGATCCCACCGGCAAGGGCCAGGCCCGCTGGACCATGCGCTGGAAGACCGCACTGAACGTCTTCGACATCACCTTCGAGGGCCGTCTCTCAGCCGCCCGACAGTAACCCTCAACTACCCCAGTTACACCGCTCGTTTGGCTCTGCCCCGTAGTCGGTGGTGACGTCGAGTAGCAGTTAGGGCAGGAGGATGCGGTGGCGGAGGAGGTCGAAGCCGGCGCGTCCGTGCATCTGTCTCATGATCCTCTTGGTGCGGGTGTTGACGCCTTCGGTGCGGCCGTTGTGGTAGGGCAAGGTGAGGCCGGCGTTCACGGCGGACCGGTCGATTTCGCGACCGTTGGTGAAGCTGTGCAGGTGAGGCAGGTCGATGGCCCGGGCGGTCGTGATCCACTCGGTGAGTTTCACGTCGTTGCCCTCGGCCGGTTTCAGCAGGGTGGCGAAGCCGCGTATGAGATCGGCGAGTGTGGTCATCTCCGGGCAGGCCTCGGCGATCTTCTCCAGCAGGGTCGTTTCTTTCGGGTACAGGTTTTCGGGGTCGGTGAGCAGGCGACGGCTGGCGTGGCGTGGGGTGGTGACGGGGCGGTCACCTTCGGCGCGGCCCTGGTTGAGGTAGCGGACCAGCAGGTTGGCGCTGCCGGTGTAGCCCAACTCCCCCGGATCTCTTGGAGGAGGTGGGTGACCGGGACGCGGGATCCTCGGCGCGGCGTCGACGCAGGTGCTCGCGGTAGGGGTCGACGAGGGTAGGCCGGTAGGCGGGGGCGATGCGCAGGGCCTGGGGTTCGAGCATGCGGGCGTAGCGTTTGACGGTGTTCAGGGCCAGGTTGAGGCGGCGGGAGCAGTCGAGCAGGCCGACGCCTTGGCCGAGGAGATCGTGGATCTTGTTCCAGCGTTCGCGGGTGGTCTGCTCGCGTACTCCGCCGGGGCGGGGCGGGTTGATGGTGGCCCAGCATCCGACGTGGGCGCGAGCCTCGAGCTGGACTTTGTCGCAGAGATTTCGCCAGAGGTGCCATCGGTCGCTGACCTGCACCGCGTCGGGCAGGGCGCGGCGGACGGCCTCGGCATAGGTGGCCGAGCCGTCCCGGCACATGACCTCGACACCAGGATGTTCGCGCAGCCAGGACTCCAGAGTGGCCGCCTCGCGGTCGGGCAGGACCGCGACGCGCCGGCCGGTCTCGGCATCCGTGATGATCGTGGCGTAGCGGTGGCGGCGGCGCAGGGCGAAATCGTCCACGCCGATCACCCGCGGGACCGCCTGCTCCGGCAGCGGCAGGCGCCGCCGATGGCGCAGCGCGGTACTCCCGGAAACGGGCACGGCCAACAAGCCGGCCAGGCGTGCGGCCGCCCGGCCGCATAACTCCCGCGCCACCTGGGATATCTGCCCGGCAAGACACACCGTACGGCGCTGATGGCGCTCCAGCAGTCCGGGAATCTGCTCGCGGAAGGTCTGCCGCCGACAGCCCAGGACCGGACAGGCCAGCCGCCGTACGCGCAGGTGGACGACGACCTGGCGGCCGTCGACCGGCACGTCCCTCACCGTTCGGCGGTGATAACCGTGCACCTTCGCCGTCGGCGTCCCGCACACCGGACACGGCACCGCCACGTCCGGGTCCGGGCCGAGACCACCACCGCGTCACCACCGTCCGCCACGTCCTCGACGACCAGCACTGACAGCCCCGAAAACACCGTCCCATAAGGGAGTTGATATCCACCACAAGATCATGATCAACGGCAGCTACTCGACGTCACCACCGACTACGGGCCAGAGCCGCTCGTTTGACAGTCCCTAACGCAACGGCATTGGGTAGGCATCGTTTCTTTTGGCGGTTCGCGAGCCGAGCTGTGCAGGGATACTGCTGTGGTGCTGTTGACGTGGATTGCTGAGGTGGCGGACGAGCCTCTGGTGCTGGAACCCCTTGACCGGCGGATGGAGTGGGAGACGAACTCCTGGTCGCTGGGTGCGGCTGACGAGGACAGGAGTTCGTTGTCCGTTGCCGAGGTGGTGGCTGCCTTCAAGCGGACTGCTGCTGCCATCCAGGAACGCATTCGCGATCTGGGCTTCTCCGGGGTGGCGACGTTCTACGTGTGGCACGACAGGCAGGCAGGACAGCTCCGGTGCTCGACCGGTTCTGTGCCCCCGGATGCGTTGCCGTTCAGCCGTACCTATGTGGCTTCCGACGACCTCGGTCCGGTCGTCGAGGGATTTCTGGCAGACAGCGAGCCCGGCTTCATCGCCTGGTCGGACCTGGACGACGCACAGAACCTCTCGGAACAGACCGCGACCGAGCCAGAGATCAGGCCCTTCTGAGCTTGTTCCGCTTTGACGGACACCATCGGTGTGGTGGTCAGGCTGCGAGTGCGGTCTCGTATTCGGCGGGACTGCGGTAGCCGAGGCTGCTG
>NZ_JBVHQD010000033.1:60543-66476 GCF_055567595.1 Streptomyces sp. NPDC026515 | reverse complement strand
CAGCTCCACCGCGCTGAGAAGGGTCTTGGAAGCCATGAAGCCGAGGCCCAGCTGAAGGAACGGCTCAGGGGTGATCGGGTCGTTGACCGACATGTCGTGCTCTCCACTTGATCGAGGAAGTTGAAGCATAAACATATTTTTGAACACGCCCGTCCGGGCGGCTGCTGTGAAGGTGCCGCCGCAGAGGGGCGATTCGAGTGGGCGGGCCGGACGTGAGCAGGGGCCGGGCGCCACGCTTTATGACACCGGGGGAGCAGTCGGCGTTCCCGATGCGGCCACCCGCGTCGCGCTCCTGCGCGATCGGTCAGGTCGGGCATGTGCGAACGGGCAGACCTTTCGCCGGCCGGTCGCGTACCCGCCGGCCGGGGCCTCGCGCCCGCCGCCTGTTCACCGGCTCGTGGCCTCACGGCGTCACGGAACGTGCGCCGTGACACCCCCGGCGCGAGGTGCTCGCCGGGGCAGGGTCAGAGGGCCTTCGTCTGGCCGCCGTCGATGAGCGTCTCCGTTCCCGTGATGTTGGCGGAGACCGGCGAGGTGAGGAACAGGGCGAGGTCGGCGACCTCGTGCGCCTCGGTGACCCGCCCCGAGGTGATACCCATGCTCTGCGGCACGACCACGTCGAGCGCTTCCTGGGCGGTGACTCCGGCGGCCGCGGCGGTGGCGTCGGCGAAGCCGCCGGGAGCGGTCCAGAAGGGGGTGCGGACCGGGCCCGGCGCGATCGAGTTGACCCGGACGCCCTGCGGGGCGAACTCCTCGGACAGCGCCTTGTTCAGGTTGGTCAGCGCCGCCTTGGCCGCCGAGTAGTCCACCACCATCGGGAAGGGCAGCCGGGCATTTATCGAACCGACGTTCACAATTGCCCCGCCGCCGTCCTGGACGAGGTGGGGGAGAGCCGCGCGGCTGGCGCGCACGGCGCTGAAGAAGGTGAGATCGAAGATCCGCTGCCAGTCCGCGTCGCTCACTTTGAGGAACGACTCCCGGGGCTCGGCGGCTCCGATGTTGTTCACGAGGATGTCGACGCGGCCGTAGCGCTGCACGGCTTGCTGGACAAGTCGCTCGGCCCCGTCCGCGGTGGACAGGTCGACCGATGCGACCGTGACGTCGTACGTTGCCGCCAGGGCGTCCAGCTCGGGGGTGGAGGTGCGGCTGCCCGCCACCACCTTGACGCCCTCGCCGGCCAGTTTCTCGACCACGGCCAGGCCGATCCCATTTCTGGAGTGATCGATACAAAACTATGGTAGGCCGAACACGGGTTGATGGCGCGGTCGAGCGAGGGGGCTGCTGTGGTGCTCAGTCCAATACGCGCATCGCGACGGTCAGGGCGTCCTCGACGAACCGCTGTCCCATGCGGGCCCGACCGATGACGCGGATGCCCTGGGTGAACGTGGTCAGGAACCGGGCCAACTCCCGCGGGTCCTTCTCGGGAGAGAGTTCGCCGCGCACCTGGGCCCGTTCGAGAACACCGGCGAGGAAGGACTCGACCTGTCGGATCGCGGTGGTCACGCGCTCGGTCGCCGCGGGCAGGTCGCCGCACTGCGCGGACGCGTTGACCACGAGACAGCCGCGCGTCGGCTCGGCCAGATCCGCCTCGATCAGAGAGGTGAGCATCAGCCGGACGGCGGGCTTGGTCTCGGCCGTCTCCTCGAAGATCTTTTCCAGGCCGCTGGCCTGGAGGGCGGTGTAACGCTCGAGAGAGCGGAGGAAGAGTTCCTCCTTCGAGCCGAAGGCCGCGTAGAAGCTGCCGCTGCCTATCGACAATTCCTTCAGCAGATCCTGCAGGGATGTCTCGGCGTAGCCGCGCCGCCAGAACAGATCCATGGCGCGGTCGACCGCCTGGTCGATGTCGAACTCCCTGGTACGAGCCATAGCGACAGGCTAGCGCGCTTTATGGATTAGTCAATCAATTATTTGCTCTGTCATGCGACGGTCCGCCGGGCACCCCGGTCAAGGCACCCGGACGTCCGGCCTTCGGAGGCGAGGAGCCCTTGAGCCAGTTGCCGTGAACCTGGCGTTCTGCGCGGTGGGCCGTTCTCGTGGCTTGCGCGGCGCGCTCGATCCAAGGCTGTCACCGGCTGGGATCCGTCACCATTGCCGGTGCGGAGCGTTGACCTCGACGATGGGCCTGTGCGCCCACGCGGCCATGAAGCGCCAGGTCTGGGCCGATCGCCGGTCATTCCTGGCGACCGGGTACCGGGACGCCGACGCTGACCTGAGCGCCCCTCAGACAGAGCCTGGATTGCCTGACCGGTCATGCACAAGGCCCCTGAGGGCAGGATCCTTCGACCGGCCCTGTCGGGCCGGGCGTTGCGCTGCAAGGCTCACCGAGCCCGCCCGATCGGCAGCGAATGCGTCGGTCTGATGGACAGGCGGAGCAGCTGATCGAGCAGTTCAGTACCCGCGGCGTTCCGGAACTCCACGTCCCCCACGGAGAATCATGACGTGCTGCGGGCCGCCACCCCATGCCTCCTGGGTGTGACAGGAAGCCCCGTCCCCGTCTCGCTCAACGACGCCAGGTCGCGCGAGGCGTGCCGATGCCGATACGCACGGATCGCTGCTCACAGACCTCCCGTTCCTGCTTCGCCATGGGGGCAACGGCAGTGAGCGGGGGAAGGACCCGGCATCGTGGCCGTAGCGTGCCGGGTTCTCTTCTTCTGCCGTCCCTTCCGGCGGCAGGTGGAGAATGGCCCGCCCCGCCGGTACGTGCTCCCACCGGCGGAGCGGGCCTCCTGCGTTGCGATCAAGGGAGAAGCCGCACGGCGACACCGATCAGCTGCCGGAACCACGGATTCTTCCGGCAGCGTCAGACACGGAGCTCAGGCCGGGACCGTCAACTGAAGGTCCAGCACCGGGATGTCCACATGGCCGTCACCGTCGGTGTACCAGCGCCAGTGAGCCTCCTGTGTCTCGCCGCAGACCAGTCCCGTCCAGCCCACACTGCACAGAGCGGCGAGTTCGGCCTCCTCCTGCGGACCCGGCGCGCCCGACACCACGACCAGCCCTCTCACCGGTTTGCGTGACGCGGCCGCGCGCACCGTGCCGTACGACGGGAACGGCCTCGCCACCGAGGACGTCGCGGCCTGTGGCATCTGCTGGAGACTCGGCGGCACGGCGAGCGGCGGTGCGTCGGCCGAGCCCCGCAGCACGGTCACCGGCAGGTTCGGCCTGGTACGAGCGATCTCCGCCAGCAGGTTCTGCACGACGTCGCGGGCAACGACCCTGTCACCGCTGACACTCAGGACGCCATCCAGGCGGCTGAGGTCCACGAACACGGGCCGGTCGGCCTCGTCCGTGCCCGCCCGGACCAGACATGCGCTGGTGAGGGCGGACCGTGAGGTCACGCCGGCATCGCCACCCAAAACACCGAGACCGGGTGCGCCGGCGGGACGACGCCAGCGGGTGCTGTCGATGCTCGCCCAAGGGGCGTTGGCGGCATCGGAAGCGGACAGCCACACCGTCACCCCGGCGTCGTCCACGCTGAGCGCGTGCACCGGCTTCTCCGGTTCCCGGTCCGTCGCCGCGAATTCGCCGAGGGTGTTGTAGGCCCGCTGCACCGAGTCGCCGTCCGCGTCGAAGCGGCGGCTCGTCGCCTGCCGCTGCGCCAGCCTGCGACGCCGACGCACCGGCGCGCCCAGCGCGCGGACACCCCGCCCGACGGCGCCGGCCGCGACCCGCACCTTGCGACGGCCCACGATGCCCGCGGTGATCAGAGCGAGCAGGATGGCCCCGAGCAGCGCGAGCACCGCTGCCAGGGGGATGGTGAGCACCGTGGACCGCGTGGCGCCCGTCCCCGGCGAGGACGTCCCTGTGGCCGGGGGAGCGGAGGCGCTGTTTCCGCCCCCGGTGTCCTTGGCCAGTTGAACGCCGGGACCCGATGCGTCCTGCGGAAGTCGCAGGATCCAGCCCGGGTGCAACTGGTCGTCCAGGCTGTTGAGGGCGGACCCGTCCTTCTGCGCCTGACCGCGGTTGAGTCCGAAGATCTCGTCGGCCCGCCCCGCATCGCCCAGCGTCGCCGCGGCGATCGACTGCAGGGTGGCGGGCTGCCCGCCGGTCTGCACGGGATCCTGCACCACGAACACCTTGATCAGGTCATCGGCGGGCGGCGCCGCCTCGGCCGAGCGGGCTGTGCCGAACACGACGGCACACGCCGCCAACAGAGCTGCCAGGGCGTACAACAGCGTCTGCGGGATCGGGTGCCCCGCCGCGGTTCTCGGCCGGTGCTCGGGCACTCGGCCCGTGCCGTTGCTCATCGTGTCCACCCATGTCGTCCGACGTTGCTTGCACCGACTACACGGGGCCGCCGGGCAGAAACGTTCGACGCGGACGCGAAGTTCATTGAACCCTCCATGAGCCCGGTGCCGTGTACCTCGGGATCGCACGTCAGATACACGCACCGGACCGGGGGATCGCAATGGCACGTCGGCACTCGAGTCCCGAGGACTTCCAGCTCCTGGGCATGGACTCGGACCCGACGCCCGGCAACCCCGAGATCATCCAGGACATCGTCAAGCGCTACCGGGATATCGGCGACGCCGCCGAGACGGCGCTCAACGTCCTGAAGAAGGGCGGGGCGATATCCAAGGGCTCCGGCGAGGCGATGGACAAGCTCAACGCGAAGATCGGTGACGATCTGCCGGACAAGCTGACCAAGACCATGACGTCGTACCACGACGCGGCCCAGGCCTACACCGATTACATACCGCGGCTGCTGGAGGCACAGGGCCGCTTCGACCAGGCCGTGGACCGGGCGCGGGCCGCCGCACCGCAGGCCAGCCAGACCCCGAAGCAGCTGAGCACGACCCCGACCGCAGAGGAGCAGGCGCAAGCTCGCTCCACGCAGGACGCCATCGACGCGGGCCAGGCCGAGTTGAGCGCGGCCAGGAGCCTGGCGGAGCAGGCGAAGACCCTGCGCGAGAGCGCGCAGCGGCGGTGCGCCGAAGTGCTGGACCGGGCGGCGGAGGAGGCGATCCCGGAGCGGAACGTCTTCCAGAAGATCGCCGACTTCTTCAAGGACTTCCCGTTCGTACAGATCCTGCTGTCCCTGCTGATCGCGGTGGTTGCGGTGTTCTTCCCGGTGGTCGGCGCCCTGCTGGGCGGACTCTTGTTCGTCTTCAACCAAGTCGTGGCCAGTCAGACGGGCGGGATCAAGGCCGGCGACTTCATCACCGGATTGCTGGGCATTGTCCCCGGCGGCTCGCTGCTCAAGCTGGGCGGTCGCGCCGTGGAGTCCCTCGGCTCCGTCTTTCCGGCGATCGAGAAGGCTTCGGGTCTGATCAAGCAGGCCTCGGGCAGCATCACCAAGATCGGTGAGTCCCTGACCAACAACAAGGTCGTCGGAGGCTTCCTGAGCCATCCCGTGGGCAAGACCGCGACGGAGGTCGTGGGCAAGTTCCTCGGTGACTCGGCACAGGAAGCAGCCGCCAAGGCCGCCAACGGCGACAAGGTCACGGCAGAAGGCGTGTTTGCCGGAGCCGCGGCGGGCGCCGTGGCCGGAGCGATCTTCAAGGGGGGAGTGGGTGCCGTCGGCAAGGGTCGGGGCAATCCGCGCGGCCAGTTCGGCGACACCGCGGAACCGGCGGTCGGAGACTCCCTCGGTAAGCAGGCATCGGACCAACTGGGCAGCATCGTCGAGGAGGGCTCCACCCTCGGAGCGAAGATCGGCGTCGGTATCCACCAGGGCGGTGACCCCAAGGCGGTCGCTGCCGGCGAGATCGCCAACTCGGCCTCGAAACTCGGTGTCGGCGCGATCGGCCGGGCCGGCGTCGCACGCGGCGTCGACAGCCTCAGCAGCAAGATCCCCTTCAAGGGTCAGCCCCGGCCCGATGCCGCGGTTCCGGCGGGTGCGTCGTCGTCTTCGCCCGGATCGGCTCCGGGGCCTGTGGCTGGTCCGCAGACGGGCGTGCCGACCGGTTCTGGATCTGCGCCGTCGGTGTCGC